>NZ_PYAC01000042.1:0-524533 GCF_003264475.1 Micromonospora noduli
CAAAGAACAACCACACACCGATCAAAGCTCCACCTCAGTGAAACCCATCTCGGGGCTTTTCCTGCTCCGCGACCGGCGCTTTCAGCGCCAGGCACTTTTACTACGTTACCCGCTCGTTTCCGCCGTGTCAAACCGATATTTCGCGGTTCGTCGTGCTTCAACCCGATAACGCGGATAGTCTTGCTTGCTCGAGTCCACGATGACGCACGTCGTTGCCGACGTTCGTTTCTGTCGTGGGAAGCCGCAGACCGGCCGATCACCGCTTCGCGGCTCTCCGCCCGGCTCCTGCCGGCTTCGAAACTCTACCCGGTCGGCTCCGCGTTCGCAACCCCGTTTCCGGAGTGTTCCGCACCGCCCGATCCTCAGTCTCGCTCGGCGTTCCCGCCACGAGCCTGGCGCCCGTTCTCGGCCGGTTTGTCCGGCCTCCCCCGTGCAGAGAGAAAGTTACGCGGACGGCCCGGAGAAGGCAAATCAGGGTTCATCACTGGTTCGAACGAAGAGCGCCATACCGTCCCCGGCGCAGCCGAGGACCGAGCACCTCGACTCCCCGCCACAGCCCGAGGACGCGGGCCACCTGGACGTGCCAGAGTGTCAGTCATGGATGAGTCCGGGCACGGCGCCAGGGTGTTCGCCGAGGAGGCGCTGCTCGGCCTCATCGGGCCGTTCTGGCAGGTGGTGATCGGCGCTGTCGTGCTGGTCGTACTTGTGCTCTCGGTGGGACGACTGGCCCGGCGGGGCAGGTCCCGGATGACCACGGCGCTGCTGGTCACCGCAGCGGCCATCGCCGGGTTCGCGGTGATCGGCGTCCTGCTGGAGGGCTGAGGTTCAGAGCCGGCGGTTGGCCAGGCTGGGCAGCTCGGCGCGGATCGTGTCGAGCCGGTCCAGGTCCAGGTCGACGACGGAGACCCCCGGGCCGTCCGGCACCTGGCCGATGACCGTCCCCCACGGGTCGACCACCATGCTGCGGCCGAAGCAGGTGCGACCTGGCTCGTGGTCGCCGGTCTGACCGGCCGCCGCCACGAAACACTGGTTCTCGATAGCCCTGGCCCGCAGCAGGACCTCCCAGTGGTCCCGGCCGGTGTGCATCATGAACGCGGCCGGAACCACAAGCAGCTGCGCGCCTCCATCGGAGGCGAGCAGCCGGTACAGCTCCGGGAAGCGCAGGTCGTAGCAGATCGACAGGCCGACCCGCAGCCCCTCGACGTCGACCACCACCGGTTGGGCCCCGGGCGCGACACTCGCCGACTCCCGGTAGGAGACCCGACCGGGGATCTCCACGTCGTACAGGTGGATCTTGCGATAGCTCGCGGCCAGACTGCCGGAACGGTCGAAGACCAGGGAGGTGTTCCAGGTGTGGTCCGGGTCCGGGCCGGCCTCGTGGAACGAGCCGGCCACCAACCAGATCCCGAGCCGCCGGGCGACCCCGGCGAAGAAGCTGCCCACCTCACCGTCGACCGACTCCGGTTCGGGCAGCCCAGCGGCAGGACCCAGGTAGTCGACGTACTCCGGAAGGACGGCGAGATCCGCGCCGCCGGCGGCAGCGCGCTCCAGTAGGGCCTCCGCGGCCGCCAGATTGGCCTTACGGTCGTCCCGGGCGTTCAGCTGGCAGACGGCGACACGCATGAGCAAAGGGTACGGCTGGAGGGCTCTGACGGACAGCGTCACAGTCTGGCCGGCACGGCTCGTGATCACTGGCGAACGGCCACCGAACACGATCACGCCGGCCGCTCAGGATCGAACGGCCGGCGTGACGCGGGAAGGATCAGGCGGACTTCTCTTCGCGGTCGCGCCGAGCCCGGCGCCCGGTGAACTCACGCGGCACGATCGTCGGGTTGACGTTCTCCAGGACAACCTCGCGGGTGATCAGCACGCGGGCGGCGTCGGGGTTGCTCGGCACCTCGTACATCGCGGAGAGCAGAACCTCCTCGATGATGGCCCGCAGACCACGGGCACCGGTGCCCCGCAGCATCGCCTGATCGGCGATGGCTTCCAGCGCCGGCTCGTCGAACTCAAGCTCGACACCGTCCAGCTCGAACAGGCGCTGGTACTGCCGGACCAGGGCGTTGCGCGGCTCGGTGAGGATCCGAACGAGGGCGCTGCGGTCCAGGCTGCGAACGTTGGTGATCACCGGCAGCCGGCCGACGAACTCGGGGATCAGCCCGAACTTGAGCATGTCTTCCGGCATGACCTGGCTGAAGATGTCGTCGGTCGACCGCTCGGAGACCGACCGGAGTCGGGCGCCGAAGCCGGTGCCGCCCTGCCCGATGCGGGACTCGATGATCTGGTCGAGGCCGGCGAACGCGCCACCACAGATGAACAGCACGTTCGTGGTGTCGATCTGGATGAACTCCTGGTGTGGGTGCTTACGGCCACCCTGCGGCGGCACGTTGGCCACCGTGCCCTCGAGCATCTTGAGCAGGGCCTGCTGCACGCCCTCACCGGAGACGTCCCGGGTGATCGACGGATTCTCCGACTTGCGGGCGATCTTGTCGACCTCGTCGATGTAGATGATGCCGGTCTCGGCGCGCTTGATGTCGTAGTCGGCGGCCTGGATCAGCTTGAGGAGGATGTTCTCGACGTCCTCGCCGACGTAGCCCGCCTCGGTCAGCGCGGTGGCGTCGGCGATGGCGAACGGGACGTTCAACATCCGGGCCAGTGTCTGCGCCAGGTGGGTCTTGCCGCACCCCGTCGGGCCGAGCAGCAGGATGTTGGACTTGGCCAGCTCGACGGCGTCACTGCCGGAGCCCGGCGCGCCGGCCGCCTCGGCCTGGATCCGCTTGTAGTGGTTGTAGACCGCTACGGCGAGCGCCTTCTTGGCCTGATCCTGACCCACGACGTAGGTGTCGAGGAACTGGCAAATCTCCATCGGCTTGGGAAGCTCTTCCCACTTCACCTCGCCGGACTCGGCCAGCTCCTCTTCGATGATCTCGTTGCAGAGATCGATGCACTCGTCGCAGATGTAGACCCCTGGGCCCGCGATGAGCTTCTTGACCTGCTTCTGCGACTTGCCGCAGAAGGAGCATTTCAGTAGGTCGCCGCCGTCACCGATCCGTGCCACCTACGTTCTCCCTGCACTCATCGGCCGGAGACCCGGCCCTGACCTGCGGACGTTGCGCGCCGCCCGGCTTAGTTCGCGCCGCCGGCCCAACCGGCGAAGCGGTACGGACCCGACGTTACCCGCTGGCGGGGCATTCTCCGACCCCCAAAACGGGTGTGTCAGAGGTCGGCCGGGAACGGAGCCCCGGCCAACCTCTGACCCGGTACAGCTCAGCGGGCGGCGTTGGCCGCCAGCAGACCCTTCTTGCGACTGGTCAGGATCGTGTCGACCAGCCCGTACTCCTTGGACTCCTCGGCCGTCATGATCTTGTCACGGTCGATGTCCTTGCGGACCTGCTCGATCGGGCGGTTGCAGTGGCGGGACAGCATGTCCTCCAGCTGCGTACGCATCCGCAGGATCTCCCGGGCCTGGATCTCGATGTCCGAGCCCTGCCCGTAGCCGCCCTCGGTGGCCGGCTGGTGGATGATGATCCGCGAGTTCGGCAGGGCCATCCGCTTACCCGGCGTGCCCGCCGAGAGCAGCACGGCCGCCGCGCTCGCCGCCTGCCCGAGGCAGACCGTCGAGATGTCCGGGCGGACGTACTGCATGGTGTCGTAGATCGCCGTCATGGCGGTGAACGAACCACCCGGCGAGTTGATGTACATGATGATGTCGCGGTCCGGGTCGGTGCCCTCGAGCGTCAGCAGCTGGGCCATCACGTCGTTGGCCGACGCGTCGTCCACCTGGACGCCGAGGAAGATGATCCGGTCCTCGAAGAGCTTGTTGTACGGGTTCGACTCCTTGACCCCGTACGACGTGCGCTCGACGAACGACGGCAGCACGTAGCGGTTGTGCACGGCCGCGAACTGGGGCGGCAGGCTCAGATCGGTCATCGTCAGCTCCTCAGCTCAGGGTCCCGGCGCCATCCGGAACCTGTGCGGCTCCGATGATCACCTTGTCGATGAAGCCGTAGTCCATGGCCTCCTGGGCGGTGAACCAACGGTCCCGGTCCGAGTCGGCCTCAATCTGCGACTGGCTCTGGCCGGTGTGGTGCGCGACCCGCTCCTGGAACATCCGCTTCGTGTAGAGCATCTGCTCCGCCTGGATGGCGATGTCGGACGCCGTGCCGCCCAGACCACCGGACGGCTGGTGCATCATGATCCGTGCGTGGGGCAGGGCGTACCGCTTGCCCTTGGTGCCCGCGCAGAGCAGCAGCTGACCCATCGAGGCAGCCATGCCCATCGCCACGGTCGACACGTCGTTGTCGATGAACTGCATGGTGTCGTAGATCGCCATGCCGGAGTAGACCGAGCCACCCGGCGAGTTGATCCACAGGTTGATGTCGCGGTCCGGGTCCTCCGCGGCGAGCAGCAGCAGCTGCGCGCAGATGCGGTTGGCGACCTGGTCGGTCACCTCACTGCCCAGGAAGATGATGCGTTCCTTGAGCAACCGGTTGTAGACCGAGTCGTCGAGGTTGCCAATGGAGTCGCCACCGCGCGCGTCAATCGCCCGGAGCGACTTCTTGGGGATGTGCATGTCGGTCATGGCAGCCCTTCGCTCTCCGTACCGTCTTTCCCGACACTAACCGCTGTGCGGGGCGGCAGAGTCCCGGTCGGGGCACTGTTCGCTCTCAGCGCAGCTGTGTCGGGCGTACCCGCGGCGCGGGCTTCCGGGCGTACCCGGCAGTGCTTGCTGCCCGGGCGTACCCGGCAGTGCTGGCTGCCCGGGCGTACCCGGAAAGGGAAACGGCCGCCGTCCGCCGCTCAGCGGCGGACGGCGGCCGCACCCGACGATCAGTGGTCGTGGTTGTGCTCCGCCTCGTTGGCGGCGCGCAGGGCGTCGAGGGTGATCCCGTTGCCGGCCGAGTCCTTGATCGTGATCTTCTCCATGACGGCCGCGAGCGCCTTGCCCCGCCGCACGTCGCCGAAGACCGCAGCGGCCGCGCCGGAGCGCACCAGCTGGTCGTAGTACTGCTGCGGGGCCATCCCGGCGCGCTGCGCCCGGTGCACGATCTCGTGCCCGAACTCGTCGTCGGAGACCTGCACGTCCTCCGCGTCGGCGAGCGTGTCCAGCAGGAGCTGGACCTTGACGCCCTCGGTCGCCGCCTCGGTCAGCTCGGCGTCGATCTGCTCCTCGGTCTTGTCCTCGGCCGCGAGGTACTCCTCCATCGAGGCGCCGATCCGCTCCAGCTGGTCGACCATCGCCTGCTTGCGGCTCTCGACCTCCTCGCGGACGACACCCTCCGGGGCCGGGATCTCGGCGGCCTCGACGAGCTGGGCCAGGGCCTTGTCCCGGGCGGCGTAGATCTGCTCGACCTGCTTGCCCTGGGTGACCCGGTTCCGCAGGTCGCCGCGCAGCTCCTCGATCGTGTCGAACTCGCTCGCCATCTGGGCGAACTCGTCGTTCAGCTCCGGCAGCTCCTTCTCCTTGACCGTGCGCACGGTCACCGCCACCTCGGCGTCGCGACCGGCGAAGTCGCCGCCGACCAGCTGGGTGGTGAAGGTGGTGTCGTCGCCGGCGGCGAGGCCGACCACTGCCTCGTCCAGGCCCGGCAGGAGCTGCTTGCTGCCCACCTCGTGGGAGATGTTGCTCGCCTGGCCGCCCGGCACGTCCTCGCCGTCGACGGTGGCGTTCAGGTCGATCTGGACGTAGTCGCCCTCGGCGGCGGCCCGCTCGACGGTCTTGAGGGTCGCGAACCGCTCCCGCAGGTTCTTCACCTGCTCGTCGATCTCGCTCTCGTCGATCTGCAGCTCGTCGACGGTCACCTCGATGGTGCTCGCGTCCGGGATGGTGATCTCCGGGCGAACGTCGACCTCGGCCGTGAAGTTCAGCGAGTCACCGTCGTTGAACTCGGTGATCTCGACCTCCGGGCGCCCCAGCGTCTTCAGGTCGTGCTCGCGCACCGCGGCGAGGATGTTCTCCGGGATGGCCTCCTGGACCGCCTCGTTGAGGACGGTGCCCCGGCCCACCCGCTGGTCGATCACCGCGGTCGGCACCTTGCCCCGGCGGAAGCCCGGAACCTGGACCTGCGAACCGATCTCCCGGTACGCCTTCTTGAGGCTCGGCTCGAGCTCGACGAACGGCACCTCGATGGCGAGCCGCACGCGCGTCGGGCTCAGAGTCTCGACGGTGCTCTTCACAGGCGTACTCCTTGACGGATCTCAGTTGAGTCTGGGCGTGATTCAGCCCATCGAGTGTAGGCGAGCCGGCCTGACGCTCCGGCATCGCCCGGGGGCCGCACTGGGCGGCACCCGGGGCGGCCCGGCCGCGGACGACAGTCGGGGTGGCGGGATTTGAACCCACGGCCCCTCGCTCCCAAAGCGAGTGCGCTACCAAGCTGCGCCACACCCCGTGGCGACGTGCAGTCTATGCCGTCGCCACGCCTCAGTCGGTGCCGGGGCATCCCCCACCCGGACACATCACCCGAAAATTACCATTCCGCTCCGTCCGCGTGTCGCCAAGATCCGCAGGGCGGCTGCAAGATCCGCACAACTTCACGGATGTAGTGGGCTCCTGGCACGGCGAGGCCACTACATCCCGGATGTTGTGCGGATCTTGGGTCGCCGTGCCGCCGGGTCGCGGAGGACGCGGCATCGCGGGGGCGGCGACGCGGTTACGCGTCGGGCGTCGACATTGGGTACGCTAGGGGCGCGTCCTGTTCCGGCGGGATGCACGCGGGCGTAGCTCAATGGTAGAGCTTCAGTCTTCCAAACTGACTACGCGAGTTCGATTCTCGTCGCCCGCTCCATGCACGAAGGCCCAGGTAGACCGCATGATCGCGGCACCTGGGCCTTTCCCGTCTCTCCCATCCCGGATCCTGCGCGCCGCTACCCGGGCCGCCATCGGCTGCATTGTCGGTGAGGACCAGGTCCCGGAGGACACCAGCCGGTACCGGCCCCACGTGAGCGTCGCCTACGCCCCTGTGCGGGGAGGCCGGACGGCCCGCGACTGCCCGACGAGGAGATCCGCTGGTCATGGCAGGGCGTGCGGTCAACGCATCGAGGGGCGTGCATTACTGTCGCCGCGTGGCTGAGTTTCGAGCGCATATCGGAGTGCACTACGGCTTCCTCGAGATCGCCGATGATCAGTCCTGGGGTCGGACCGATTGGCCCAACGTCTTCTTCGGCAGGCGCCCGACCGGCCTCATCGCCACCTCTCCAGGCGAAGTTTTCCTCATCACGGGTCGCCATACCGGCACCGTGGGGTTCACGGTCAGGGTCGACGACGGCGACCCAGGGCCTGACCTCGAGGGGTTCGAAGACGTGGTGGAGGTGCCGTTCGAGGCGTCCCGGTCGGAGTTGAGGCTCATTGAATGGGCCGGAGAAAAGTCCCATGCGCTGCCGCGACTTTCGGCCGGGCCCGGCTCGTACCGGATGCGCTACCACTGCCGGGGGATGGACGACGCTGGAAACAGCAGTTGGGACTATCGCGCGGTTGTTGACGAGTACCTGTTGCAGATCTGGCCGTCCCCCGCAGCGCAGCCTGCCACGCTCAAGGTGACCAGCCGGGAAGGGCATCGCCGGATCCTCGAGAGCTGACTGGCGCGCCTCCCAATCCGCTGAGCGGCCTGACAGCCGACCAGCCGGGGCGCCAGAAGTTCGGAGTTCACCGATACGGCTCCTGTGCAAACGATGACGGGCGGCCGAGACTGAAGCGATGTCATCCGATGGTGAGGGCGCCCCGCGCAGGCAGGTCCACACTGCCGCTCTGCTCATCGTCGCCGGCGTGCTCGTCCTCTTCGTCCCGGCGGGCGACGAGGGCAGGGTTCTCGTGCCCATCAGCGAGGGTCACGGGCTGTCCGCCGTCGACGGGATCGGCGCAGGGCTGCTGGCACTGGGCGGCACCTGGCTGGAGGTGCTGGTGGTACGACGCCTGCCGTACCTCGCCCTCCCCCCGCGGGCCCTGTTCGCACTCGGCCTGCTGGCTGGCCTCGGCGTGGGGCTCCTGGTCGCCTCGGTGTTCGCCGGGTTCTTCTGGTGGTGGGCGGTCGGCGCCACCACGCTCGGAATTGCCGTCCTCGTCCTCGTGCCCCTTACGGCGCGCCGCTGAGAGAGACGCGCCGCAGCTCGTACGGGTCACGGCGGTTTCGCCACACGGCAAGGCCCAGGTGAACCGCCGGTGGCGGCACCTGGACCCACTCGGCGAGGCCGAGTCGCCGTGTCACTTCAGGTGGAACCGTTCGTCGACAGCGAGAGCCGCCAACTGCGGCACGGAGAACGGCAGCTTCGTCAACGCCGGCCGACTCTCGTCCAGTCGCACGCCCTGCGCCACGAAGACCACCACGCCGTCCGGGTGCCGGTACGCCGACCACTGGTCGAGCCGATCGTCGCCGCTCGGTCGGACCACCACGCCGACCCGCACGGCTCCGACGGTCTCGACCTGACACTCGCCCCGCATGCCCCAGAATTTCTGGGCCAGGTCGCACGGCTCGGTCGGCAGTTGGTTGCCGGCGTCGTGCACCTCGACGATCACGCGTCCGGTGCCCTTGCCCTGCGCCACGGCCACCGAGGACGAGTAGCTCCACACGTCGACGCCGTCCACCTTGGCCTCGAACTGCGCCTGGTGGGTCCGCAGCGTCCGCTCCTCGGCGGACCGGCCCGACGGGTCCTCGGGCGTGGTGTAGCCGGAAGGTATGACCGAGACGGCCTCGGTGAGCAGGTGAGCCCCCTGCTCGTACCTGGACCCGGCCCGCGCGGTCCGGTCCTCCTGAGGTTGCCCGTCCGGCCCGGTCGGCCACGGCTCCTTGGTGTCCGGAGAAGCCAGTGGCCCCTGGCCCGCCGGTTGGTAGACGTGGCCGTCCGGGGTGGCGACGGCCGCGAAGCCGGTGACCGCCAGCACGACAGCCGCCGATCCGAGGGACGCCCACAGCGCGCGTCGACGGAAGTGCCTCCGCCGTGCCGCGTCGAGCGCGGCTGTCGTACTCAATGGTGGTGGCGGGGTTGTTTCCGCCATCTCGCTGCGCAGCCCCTCGCGCAACTCCTGTTCGTTCATCGCTCCCCCATCCCGATCCCGCTGTTGGTGGGTGTCAGGAGGCCGCGCAAGGTGTCGAGCCCGCGTGCCGCCTGGCTCTTCACCGTCCCTGGAGAACACTCCAGCAGCGCCGCGACGTCCTCGATCGACAGGTCCTCCCAGTACCGCAGAACCAGCACGGCCCGCTGACGCGGTGCCACCCGGGCCAGCGCCTGCAGCAGCACCAGTCGGCTCTCCGGCGAGTCGGGCGGGGCCGCCTGCTCGGCGTCCTCGCCACCCACCCGTTCACGCCGCCACCAACCGCGGCGGCGCTCGTCGAGGAAGGTCCGGATCAGGATCTGGCGCACGTAGCTGTCGAGCACCTCGTGCCGGGAGATCCGGTTCCAGACCCGGTAGAGCTTGACGAACGTGGTCTGGACCAGGTCTTCGGCACGGTGCCAGTCGCCGCACAGCAGGTACGCCGTGCCGCGCATGGCACCGGACCGTGCCGCGAAGTACTCGGCGAACGCCTCGTCGCGATCGCTCATTCAGGCCTCCGATCCCTGTTTCGAGTTAGTCACGCGGGGTCTGGCCCAGGGGGTTGCTCCGAATCTCGCGGACATGTCACGGGATCAACGCCGCGAAGGCGCGAAGGACGCCTTGACAGGTGTCGATCTGTGCACTGGTGTAAGGACCAAGCACATCGACGTCCGTCACAGGAGGGCACATGATCGTCCGACGACGGTGGACAGCTGCCGCCACCACAGTGATCCTGTTCAGCGCAGTGTTGTCCCATCCGGCTTCCGGAGCGGCCGCACCTGCCGACCCGGCCGCCCCGATCTCTCTGAGCGCCACCGAAACCGCACTGGTCCGAGTCCAACTCCGCGATCAGGCCCAACTGGACCGGCTCGTCGCCACCGGCGCGGACCTGGCCAACCGACCCCGGGCGCGGGACGGCCGGATCCTCGCCGACCTGGTGCTCAGCGGCACGCAGCTCGACGAACTGACCGCGCAGGGCGCGACGGCCGTGCAGATCGTGCAGCGCGCCGGAGACGGCAACCGGCACTACGCCGACAGCGTCCGCGCGGCTCAGGCCCGCACCGCCGCCGGGCTGCGCGCGCCGGCCGCAGGCCAACGGTCCACCGCCGCCGCCACTGCCGTGGACACCCTCCAGGTGCAGCAGGCGTACTGGTGGACCACGACCGGACAGACCTTCCTGCAGGCCCAGGTGGCGACCACCGCCACCGACGACCCGGACGTGGAGATCACCGTCAGTTGGCGCACGGCGGACGGCGCCACCGGCTCGTTCCCGCTGTACCGGTTCGAGGACTCCGGCGAGTACCAGTACCACTACGCGCTCCCCCAGCCGGTGCCGAGCCGACCGGTTCAGCTGACCGCCACCTCCAGCCTCGGCGGGGTCAGCCGGGCGGTCACCCCGACGCTCTGGCCGAACGCCTCCCCGCCGCCGCTGCCGGCCGGCTACCAGAAGGACTTCATCGACGCGTACCTGACGCCGGTGGACATCCAGGCGCGGATCAAGCGGCTGGCCCGCCAGCACCGGGACCTGGTGGACGTGATCGACCTGCCGAACAAGACCCAGGGATACCGACGCAACGCCGTCGGCTACCTGGGCGACCCGGCGGTGGCCGCCCTGGTGGTCGAGTCGGTCCGCTTCGGCGACCAGAACATGAACGGCGTACAGGTGCGGACTGTCGACCCGGGCCGGGCGAACAGGCCACTGACCGTCGGCTACCGCGACCGCGTCCTCACCGTGTCACTGGCCACCGACACCGCGGGCAAGACGGTGAGCACCACCGACGAGGTCGCAGCGGCGATCAACGCCCGTCAGCCGGACCGGTTCCGGGCCATCGTCGAGGACGGCTCGGCCGGGCTGCCGATGCCCGTCGCCGGCCCCACCCGACTCGACGACGGCCTCCAGGGCACCGAGGTGCCGGCACGGCCGTGGACGGTGCAGGCGCTGCGCCTCGGCGTACACCGGGACGGTTCCCGGGTCGGGGTGCTCGCGTACTCCCAGGAACACGCCCGGGAGTGGGCCACCCCGCTGGTGACGCTGGAGTTCGCCGAGCGGATGCTGGCCAACGCCCGGACCGACCCGGCCACCCGTGAGCTGCTGGAGCAGGTCGACATCTTCGTCATCCCGACGGTCAACCCGGACGGCGCGAACTACTCGTTCAACGACTTCAACTTCCAGCGCAAGAACCTCGTCAACCACTGCACCGGCGCGGCCCGCGACCCGAAGAACCGCACCTCGTGGGGCGTCGACATCAACCGCAACTACACAGTCGGGTCATACTTCGACGGGTACGTGGGCGCCAGCGCCAACTGCCTGTCCGGTAACTACGCGGGCACCGCCGAGCTGTCCGAGGCGGAGAGCGGCAACGTGATCGCGCTCGCTCAGGACCACCCGAACATCAAGTTCGCGATGAACGTGCACTCCTACGGCGGGTACTTCATGTGGCCGCCGGGGGCGTACCGGGCCGACGGCAGGGTCACCCTGCCGCGACCGTCGATCGACGAGTCGACGCTGTTCCTCAACAGCGCCCGGCGGATCGTCGGCGCCATCGCCCAGGAGCGCGGCACCGTCACCTGGCCGTCGCAGACCGGACCGGTCGCCGACGTGCTCTACTCCGCCGCCGGCAACTCGGCCGACCAGCTCTACTACGAGCTGGGAATCTTCGCCTGGGACTTCGAGGTCGGCAACGACCGGTGGAACCCGGCGACCAACCAGTGGGAGGGCGTCGGCTTCCAGCCGCCGTTCGACGAGGCGCACGGCGAATCCCAGGAGTACGCCGGCGGGCTGGTGGAAATGGTCCGGGTGGCCCGCGACTACGCCGCCGAGGCGGCCGCCGACTGACCCGCGGGTCCCGTACCGCCGCCAGCTGCTGCCGGCGGCGGTACGGCCCAGGACGCGCGACCCCCGGTGACGGACGGTAAGCCGATGGTGATCACAGACGTTGACGTGTTTTCATGTCAGCACGCCTGCGCCAACCCGGGACATCGATGACTGAGCAACCCGCACCTGATCACCTCGTTGTGGTCGACGTGTTGACGCAGGGTCTGAGCCACCTGCTACGCGACGAGGATCCGGAACTGGCCCGATGGATCGAGGAACTGGTCGCGACACTGAAGAGTCCCCGGCAGACGACGCTGGCCGGCTGGAACAGCTTCCTCGACCCCGGCGCCGACTCCAGCTGACCCGCTCGGAGTTCACCCGCCTGGCCGACGGCCGGGCTGGCCCGGCTGCCATCCGCGCTCTGCGGCGCGCGCAACGCAACCGCACGATGCTCGTCCTCAAGAGCCTCGCCGACACCGACGACGCCCTGGCGGCGTCGGCGCACCTGCTCGGCCAGGCCCACCGCGTCGACCCGGCCGCCGCGGACGTGCTGCTCGATCACCCGTGGCTGGCGGTCTGGGCGATCGATCGGGTCCGGCACGGTGCCACCGGCCGACCCGACTACCTTCCGTTCGCGGCGCTCGCGGCGGCCGCCCTCAGCGGTCGGTCGGACGCGACGGTGCCGGTCACGCCGCGCGCGGGCCTGGTGCCCGTGCCGGGCCTCGGGGTGCTGCGCCGACGCGGCCGCAGCACAACTGTCACGCCGGCCGACCTGACCGGGCGCCAGTGGACGCCCACCCGCTGGTGGCGCTTCACCGACCAGTCGGTCACCCTCGACCTCCGCGTCGACGACCTGGACCCCTACCGCGACTGCTTCGGGCTACCGGTCGCCGCCCGGCTCTCCGCACCGCAGGCCGCGGAGCTGGAACGGTCCGTCGGGCACGCCTGGCACCTGCTCGTCGGGTACGCCCCGACGCACGCCGCCGAGGTGGCCTCCGGGATCAGCACCTTCGTGCCGTTGGCCGACGGCACCGAGCGCGGGCACAGCGTCACGCACGCCGACGCCTTCGGGGCGTTGGCCGCCGACGCCAACCTCGACCCGGTGGATCTGGCCGTGACGATGGTGCACGAGCTGCAACACAGCAAACTCAACGCTGTCCTCGGCCTGGTCCAGCTGCACGAACCCGCCGACCCGGCGCGGTACTTCGCGCCCTGGCGTCCTGACCCGCGTCCGATCGGCGGGCTGCTGCACGGCACCTACGCGTTCACGGCCGTCGCCGAGGTGTGGGCCGCGCTGCGCGCCCATCCGAAACTGGCGGCCCAGGCCACCGCGCGGTTCGCTGTGGTACGGGCGCAGTTGGAGCGCGCCCTGGTCGAGCTCGCCCGGGCCGGAAGCCTCACCTCGGCCGGGCGGCTCTGGGCAGATCGCCTGGCCGAACGGATCGGCCAGCTGGCCGCCGTGCCGGTTCCGGCGTCCGCCGACGCCGCCGGGCGGCGGGAGGTGGCGGAGGCCGAGCGCGCGCGCCGACCGGCGATCACCACCGGATGAACCCATGGCTCGGCACGAGCGCCGCCGGTGGGCGAGGCGTCAGGTCAGCCCGACGGTTTCGATGTCGCACTCGATGCGCCGCTGACCCCGCGCGGCGTCCACCTCCGGGTGGTCCGGCCCGAACAACGCCTCCAGCGCCGCGGCAGCCTCGTCGAGCAGCTCGCGGCCCCGATCCTCCTCGCCGACCTCGATCAGATCGACCGACGCGTTGACCGCACAGTAGAGCGTGTACGGGTGCCCCGGCCCACGCAGGCGACGCGAGTCCTCAAGGATCGCCTCGGAGAGCACCTGCGCCTGCTCCAGCCGGTGCGACCGGACCAGGTTGATCGCCTGCGCGGTGCGCGCGCTCAGCAGGTACGGATGGGTGGGCGGCAACGCCTCGCCCATCGCCTGCAGGGTGGCCGCACCCAACTCCCGCGCCTCACGGTCGAAGTTGCGAGCCCGCAGGATCACCCCGAGGTTGACCGCAGCGCAGAGCGTGACCGGATGCCGATCTCCGAAGACGGCTCGGAAGGTGGTGTGCCCCTGGGCGGCCAGGGCGTACGCCTGGGTCGCGTCGCCCGCCGCTCGCATGGCGTTCGCGCAGGTCATGCCCGCCTCCGCGGCCAGCACATGATCGGTCCCGAAGCGGCGGGTCACCAGCCGGTAGTTGGCCGCGCCCTCGCTCACGGCGGCGTCGAGCCGCCCCGTCTTGCGTAGGCAGGCGATGTGGATGCAGGTGGCGCGCAGCACGGTGAGGTGCTCCGCTCCCAGCAGCGACCGCTGCACCGGCAGGGAGCTGTCCAGCAGTTCCAGCGCGTCGGCGTACCGGCCCAGGAGGTAGAGGTCGCGCGCCTGGGCCTCCTGGGCCAGCACCAGTGCATAGGTGCCGTCCTCCGCAGCGGCACCGGCATGCCGCGCCACTTCGAGGTTGAGCTCGTACGCCCCTTCGAAGTCACCGATCAGGCGAAGGTTGATCGCCATCGAGTTCATCACCCGCAGCGTGCTCGGATGCCCGTCGCCGAGCACCCGGCGGTGCACGTCGAGGTTGCGCCGGTCCAGGTCGGCCGCGGCCCCGAAGTCGCCGATCCGCCGCAGGTCCGCGCCGACGCTGTTCGCCGCACCCAGGGTGTACTCGTGCTCCTCACCGAGGCTCGTCCGCATCCGCTCCAGCGCTTCGAGGCCGAACGCGGCCGCGCGCGGGTCGGCGAGCAGCCGCAGGGCGTCCGCGTACCGTCGCATCGCCAGCAGGGTCAGCGGATCGCCGCTGCGCCCGCCGTCTGGACCGGGCTGGTCCCAGGCGGCCAGGATCTCCTCCGCGAAGTCCCGACAGCCTTCGAAGTCACCCAGGTTGTAGATGTAGCGCAGCTGGTCCATCGCCGTCCGGCGGGCGTCGAGGTCACCGTGGATCAGACCGGCGACGCGGACGTGTGGCGCGATGTCGGCATGGCGGGGCCAGGTGCTCCGGTCGTCGGGAAAGCCCGGGTTGGCGGCGGCCAGCAGCCGGCGGGCGTTCGTCAGCGGACTGTCGTCGCCCTGCTCGGCGAGCCCCTCCCGGATGACCGCCTGCACCAGTCGGTGCACCTGTACGTGCCGGCTGGCGTTGTCCGCCTTCGCGAGCCCCAGCGACGCCAGTTGCCGGATGGCCCGGGCTATGTCGTTGCGCTCCTGGAGGCTGGTGCGCAGCGGTTCGTCCAACCCGGCGCGGCGCCCCTCCCAGAGCAGGCGCATCGGGACCGGGTCGGGGCTGAGGAAGGCGAGTAGCTGGATCAGCTGCGCGGCGGCGGGATTCTGCTCGCGTACCGCGGCGAGGGCCATCGACACCACAGTCAACACGGTGCCCCGGTACTGCCTGGGCTGCCCCTCACCCAGCAGCTCCCGGGCGTGTTCCTTGAGGTCGACGAGGTACTCGTCGACCGACGACAGCATGGTGAGCAGCCAACTGACGGCTTGTTCCAGGGCGAGTGGCAGGTCGCCAAGCTCGGCGGCGAGCCGGCGGGCGTCGTCAGGGCTGGTGGCGGGACGCCGCTTGAGCAGCAGTTCCACGCTCTCGGCCCGGGTGAAAACGTCGACGTCCAGGGTCAGGGCGCTCGCCGACCAGGCCATGTTCCGCGACGTGACGAGGACGTGGCCGCGTTCGCCGACGAGGTTCGAGGAAGGCATGAGCGGAGCCAGCTCGTGCGGGTCGTCGGCGTTGTCGTAGACCAGCAGCCAACTGAGCGAACTCGTCGACAGCGAGTCGAGGACCGTCCGCACGGTCTGCTCCAGGCTGGCGCTGGCGGCCAGGCCGAGCCGCTCACCGAGAGCGGCGATCGAGGTACGCAGCGCAGTGAGATCCTCGGCGGCCATCCACCAGATCAGCTGGTAACGGTCCGCGTACCGGTAGGCGAACTCGACCGCGAGCTGGGTCTTGCCGACCCCACCGACACCGCGCAGCGCCGCTTCCGGCAGCACCGAGGCCCGGTGCTGTGACGACAGAAGCTCGTCGAGCGCGACGAGCTGTTTCTCCCGGCCGGTGAAGTACAGGTTGCGCGGTGGGACGCCGCCCCGGATGAGAGTTCGGGACCGCTGGGGCGTCGTCTCCTCGATGATGATCGTCCTGCGCATGTCGGATTCAGGTTCCTCTCCACCGGCCTCGGCCGGTGCCGCCTGGTGCGGGGATCGTAGCGACGTCCAGTGCGCCTTCGCAGCCACGCGCATATCGTCGAGGTCGGCGGTGGTGAGCCGCAGGGCCGCCGCCGCATCCCGCAACCACTGCTCAAGCGGCTTGCCGTCCGACTCGAGGCCGGCGTGGACCAGGCCCGCCAGCGCCACGGCCGCCGGGACCTGCCAGTCACCCACCGGTTGCCAGCCGACGGCCTCCACCAGGCCGGGCAGGTCCTCCGGTGACAGCGGATGATCCGTGACCGCCGCGACGGCTCCGGTCACCACCTCGGGCGGGACGTCCGTGAGCAACTGCGCGAGAAGCCAGGAGAGGTAGATCTGCTGGGCGGACGTGACCGCGCTGGCACCGGGGTGGAAGTTACCGATCACCTGCAACAGCGTCGACATGCCCCGGGGCTCCTGCGCGCAGGCGCGCACGATGCGGTAGACGTCGTACCGGACCTCGGAGTGCCGGGGCACCGACAGTGGCTTGCGCAGCTCCCCCTCGACCTCGTCGAGGTAGAGGGCCCGGGTGTTTCCGTCGTTGATCGAGCTCATCGACAGCAGCGCGTCGCAGATGGCTTGCACCTGGGCGCTCGGCATCCGGGGCGTCGTCACCGATTGTCCTCCGTACCCGTCAGCAGACCGAGGCTCTCGGCAAGGTCACGGAAGGCCCGCAGTGGCCTGCTCGCCGGCCCTTCCGTCAACAGCAGGACGCGATAGAGAGCCGCGATCCCATCGTCGTATTCTAAGCCCGTTCGAATCAGGCCGAACATGTCGAGACCCAGTGGCCCGAATGGGTTCACCATCCGACTGATGTGCGATGGCAGCGACTGAATGACCAATTGACGGCTGTCGGGGTGCCGGAGTACCGGGATTTCCTCCAGCAGTCGGGCCAGCGCCATCTTTTGCGCGAATGAGAGCGGCGCGGGTGCCGGCCGGTGCGTCGCCCGGGCGACAGCCGCCAGCGGGCCGGACGGCAGCAGGGCAGGCGGCAACAGGCCGGGCGGCAGCAGGGCACGCCACTGTCCGACGGGCAACATCCAGCCGACCAACTGCTGGCCGACGCTCGCGCGGGCCAGCACCATGCCCACCACGGCGCCATCCGGCGCGTACACCCCGGAACCACTGAACCCCCTGTCGATTCCGGCCGTGGCAGGGGAGATCCGGTCGAGTTGACGCCATCCCGTGCCCGCGTCGACCGGACCGACGGCCCGCGCCAGCACCATGACGGACGCGGGAGTGCTGGCCGGAAAACCCACGATCCGCACGTCGAACTCGTCGTCGCCACGATCGGCCAGGGTGGCGGGGGCGGACGGCAGCGGTGTGGCGCAGCGCAGGACCGCCAGGTCGCCGTCGCCCGCCGGGCCGACAGCCCGGGACCAGGTCACCTCGGCGGCGACCCGGGTTCCGGGGTGGCTCGGTGTGTCGACGAGCACCCGGGGCTGGTCCGCTCCGGTGCCGTCATCGACGACATGCCAGCAGGTCAGCACCAGGTCACTGGTCAACTGGATGCCCGCGCCGACGACCGACGAGGAGTGGCCACCGAGTATCCGCACCCGGCCGGCGAGCGACCGGGTGCCGGTCATCCGTTCTCCGCCAACCACTCGACCAGGACGGCCGGCGGCCGGCGGCAGGCACTGCGGTCAGTCATGCGCGGCGTTCTCCTGCGCGCCGGCCCCGTCCTCAGCAGGTGACGGCAGTGCGGGGACGGGCGAGGTCCAGATCAACTTGACCTTGAGGTGGCCCTGAGCGCTGGTGCGGGCGACGACGGCGCCAGCCTCCGCGGTGAGGGTGACGCCGATCTCGACCTCCACCTGATCGGGGCGCACCGCCACCCCCCGGACCACGCCCAGCGCCGCGTCGAGCGCGGGCTTGATGTGGGCCAGTGCCATTTCCAGCGTCTGCCGGGCGGGGCGGATCCGGTCGAGCAGACCGACCCGTTCCAGATCGGTGCCAGCGTGTTCCTCGACGAGGAGGACGCCCTGATCAGTCTCGAAACGAAGGAGATCCGCCACGTGACAAATTCTCGCCGAAAGATCGTTCGGAATAGGTGTCAGATCACTGACAGGAGTCATTGCATGCACAGTGCGCCGACACGGGACACATCTGCTTGCCATCACCACTGCGGCCTGTCAGCCTGGCGCAATGCAGGACACGGCGACCTTCCAGGATCTGCTCCGCGAAGGCGCCGACGCATCAGTGGACGGTTGGGACTTCTCCTGGTTCGACGGCCGCGCGACAGAACAGCGGCCGTCCTGGGGATATCTGAAACTCATGGCAGCCCAGATGAGAGTGGCCCACGCCGCACTGGACATCCAGACCGGCGGCGGCGAGGTGCTCTCCGAGGTGCCGGCATTCCCACCGGTGACCGTGGCCACCGAACACTGGCCGCCCAACCTCCAGCTGGCCCGACGCGCGCTCGAACCGCGCGGCGTGCGGGTGGTCGACGTCGCCGAGGACGCTCCGTTCCCGTTTCCCGACGAGACGTTCGACCTGGTGGTGAGCCGGCATCCCAACGTCGTGCTCTGGGACGAGATCGCACGGGTGCTCACTCCCGGCGGGCGGTACCTCGCCCAGCAGATCGGCCCCGGCTCGAACCGGGAGCTGGCCCAGTTCCTCACCGGTCCCCGCGAGATCGGCGACGAACGCAGCCCGGCCCGCGCCGCCGCCGACGCACGAGCCGCCGGCCTGGTCATCGACGAGCTGCGGCACGAGGCGCTGCCGACCACCTTCAACGACGTGGCAGCGGTGGTGCACTTCCTCCGCAAAGTCATCTGGACGGTGCCGGACTTCAACGTCGACCGCTACCGGGCCCGCCTCGCCGATCTGCACGACCACATCCGTCGCCACGGTCCGTTCGTGGCCCACGCCCAGCGCATCCTGGTCCGGGCGCACAAGCCCGAGCACTGACGCGACAGCGCCCGCGCTGTTGGCCGGGTTTCGCCCGTTTCCGCCGGGTGTCTGGTGGGTAGGGCCCCTTCATGGACACGAACACCACGGCCCACCTGGTGGGCGGCCCCCGAGACGGCAGCACCCACGAGACCGGCAACGAGGCACTCGTCGAGGTGGAGATCGACGGCCTGATGCACCGCTACATCAAGACCACCAAGCAACACGACGATGGTCGACCGCTCTACAACTACGACGGGGCGGTCGCCCCGGACGGCGGCGAGCCCGGCGTCGAGGATCCAGCCGCCCGGGTCGCATCGCCCCGAGCCGACGCCGAGGGGCACGGCGGCACCCACTGACCGCCGCACCATCGGGATCACGCAAGCCCACGAAGGAGATACCGGTCGGAGCGGCCGGCCACGGATGAACCGCGGCCGGCCGGGTAAGCGGCGACCTTGCCTGGTGGGGAGACGACCGGGTGCACGGGTGGGCGGTCGCGGACCGGCCCGCCCGTGCACACCCGGTCAGTTCGAGGAGATCCAGTTCCAGGCCGAGACGACCCAGTCGGTCTGCTGGAGCCACGCCACGCCGAGGCCGACCAGGAACACCGCCGTCGCCAGGTGGGCACCTCGGGCGCTGCGCCGGACCCGGCCCAACTGCCGCTCCAACACCACCCGACCGACCAGCCGGAACAGGGCGAACAGGCCGACCGCCACCAGCAGGCTGAGCACCAGCACCAGCAGGGGGCCGCTCAGGTCACCCTGACCGGACAGCGCCCAGATCCCCCAACACACGAACGCGAAAAGGCCTGCCGCCGCGCTCCACTCACCGCCACGCCGCAGCTGCGCCACCCGGGAGCTCAGTGAGCGGCGGGGCACCGGCTCTCCGGGCCAACCGGTGCCGGTCGGCTCCTGCTCTACCACCGGGAACGGCTCCGTCCGCGGGGTGCGCGGCTCACCCACCGGAGCGACCCCCCGGCGGAACCCGTCACGCTGCGGCGGCACCCCGACGCCGGCCTGCGGTGGCACCTCCACGGTCCGCTCCGCCCACGGCTGCGTCTGGTCTGCCATCTCGTCCTCCCCCTGACCGACGGCAACAGCACCGCCTGATTCGAGGGTAGCCAGCCGGCAAATCGGTCGCCGACCCCGGCCGGGACGCGCGGCCCCGCGACGGTGCCGGATCGAACCCGGCCAGGGTACGGTCGGCTGATGGGTGACCCCGACCGACGACGGCGACGGCTGCGCCACCACGCCGACACCGAGACGGCCAGACCGGGTGCGGACGGCCCGACGGTCAGCACGCCGGGCGTGCACGACGGTGACGAGCCGCCGCCAAGACGCAGAAGCACGGGCGGCGACGAGCGCGACGGCGAGCGAGGGCTGCGCGGGTTGGTCGGTTCCGGCTCGTCCCAGGTGGGGCTGAGCGCGGCGCTACGGGCCCGGGATGCGGCCCGCCCCACCGACGACGACCTGGCCGAGGCGGAAGCCCGGGTGGTGGTCGTCCGGCGAAACTGGGTGCCCCGCGAGGAGTTGCCCCGCTCGCCGCGCTGAGCGCCGCACGGTCAGGGCAGGTCGGGCAGCTTCCGGGTCCGCTCGTACTCGGCCACCTGGGCGATCCGGCGAGCGTGCCGCTCGTTGCCGGAGAACGGCGTGTTCAGGAACGCCTCGACGATGCCGGTCGCCTCGTCCAGCGTGTGCTGGCGGGCACCGATGGCGACGACGTTCGCGTCGTTGTGCTGGCGGGCCAGTTGAGCGGTCTCGACGCTCCAGGCCAGCGCGGCGCGGACGCCGGCAACCTTGTTCGCGGCGATCTGCTCACCGTTGCCGGAGCCACCGATGACCACTCCGAGGCCCGTCTCGTCGGCCACCACCTGGTCGCCTGTGTGCAGGCAGAACGTGGGGTAGTCGTCGTCCGGGTCGTAGCTGTGCGGGCCGACGTCGACCACGTCGTAGCCCTGCATGGCCAGGTGGTTGGCCAGGTGCACCTTCAACTCGAAACCGGCGTGATCGGATCCCAGGTAGACGCGCATACCGGGCAGTCTGTCAGGCCGCGCTCGGGGACGTCACAGGGGCGGCGTCCCCGAGCCGGGTTCGTCACACGGTCGTGGGGATGGCACTCAACGCGGCAGCTCGGCGACGACCAGACCACCGCGCGCCTTCGGGGTGAACCAGGTGCTCTTGCGGGGCATCTTCTCCCTGGCCAGGTTGACCGCGACGAAATCCGCCACGGTCACCGGCGCGATCAGGATGGCCAACTCGGCCCGGCCGGCGTCGACCTCACCGGTGAGCCAGCTCGCCGGGTAGTCACCGCCGACGTAGGTGATCCGCTTGTCACCCGGGTCTAGACCGAGCGCGTCGCGCAGCACCAGCCGCTCGACCAGGGCGTGGTCCAGGTTTTCCAGGCGGGCGGAGGCGGTGGCGGGCAGGCGCACCGCGTACCCCTGGCCGTCGAGGCGGAGGTGCACGGTGCCGCCGGCCGCTGGGACCTCGACCGGGCCGTCGATCGGCTCGACCTCGGCGCCCGCGGCGCGCAGCCGGTCGAGCAGCTCGGCCGGGGTGGTGGTCAGCTCGCTGACCAGCCGGTTGTACGGCTGGATGGCCACTGACGCGGGGGTGGTGACCACGGCCAGGAAGCGCGGCAGCCCGCCGGTCTGGGCGGCCAGGCTGCGGTGGTTGCCGTCCGCGACGACCAGGTCCCCGCCACCGGCGAGAGCGGTCAGCGTTGCCTGCTCCGGGCCGGGGCCGAGCAGCCAGATGGCGTGCGTGCGCCCCGCCTGGTCGGTGTCCGTCGCGGCGGGCGCGCCGGCCGTGTCGGTCGCCGCTGCGAGCGCGGCGTGCAGCTCGTCGCCACGCCCGGTCTGGAGCAGGAGTACGGGTGAGAGCAGGTGACCCAGCGCGTCGGCCAACGCCACCCGCTCGCGCACCTTGGCGATGAAGACGTCCTCGTTGCGGATGACCAGGCCCGGTTCGTCTGCCCGGGTGGAGATCTGGTCGGTGTCCACCATTGCGAACAGCCCGTACGCCGGCTCCTCACCGGGCGCGCTGATCCGGTAGAGCACCACCACCTGCTCGGCGGGGGTGTAACTGCCGTCGGCCTTGGCCTCGGCGAGGCGGGCCACCGCGTCCGGCAGCGCGTCGAGGAACGACTTGCCCAGGCTCTGCGGGGCGCGGTGCGGCATCTCGATGCCGAGAGCGCTGTGCGGGTTCGACTCGATGATCGCGGTGATTTCCGCGTCGTCGGCGAACTCATCGTAGTTTTGCGCGCCGGTGCCGCCAGTGGTGACCCAGGCCCGGGTGATCGGATGCACGACCGTCATGCCCACTGACGCTACCGGCGACGGTGTCGCCGCCGACGGGGACCCGCGGGGCGTCCACCAGATGAAAGCGCCCGGTGGGGCCCGGCTGGTCAGCCCGCGCGGTCGGAGGTGCCCCGGCGGTGCTTACCCGCGCTCACCGGCCCACCGTTGCCACGCCGACCGGTCCCGAGCGGCCCGGTGTTCAGGGCGCGGCGGGGCGACGCGGGCGGCCCCGGCACCGGACGGTCGGGCGGAGGCGTGGGAACGGGCCGCGGGCTCAGCGGCGGCGTCGGCACCGGGCGCGGAGGAGCCGGCGCCGGCGGCGGAGGCGCCGGTTCGGCCGGTGCCGCCCCCGATGGCACCAGCGCAGGCGTGTCGCTCGGCACCGCGTCGACGGACGACGGCAGTGAGTCGGCCGCCATGGGCGGGGTGAGCCGGGAGGTCACCGGGACCCGGGCCACGCCCACCACGATGGGCGGCGCGAGTAGATCCACCAGGTGGGCGGGCAGGTCCGGGCGGACAGTCGGCCAACGGGAGTCGTCGACGGACCAGTAGTCCGCGCCGGGAGTCTCGATCACCCCCTGCCGGGTCAACTGATCGTCACCGGACGCACGGTGCTTGGCCATCGAGATTTGCCTCCACGAACTGCGGCGCGCGGCCCTGCGGGTCGCTGCGGCGGACACCGAGGGAAACGACGCCGCCCGCCTCCCGGTGACGCCACGACCCTCCGCCGACCTCGGCACCCGACGAGAAACGCCCCCGTCCGCGCGACTGACGAAGCACGGACGGGGGCGCGGTGATCATCGCTCAGTCGAAGATCGGGCTCTGCTCCCGGGTGCGCTTGAGCTCGTAGAAGCCCGGGGTGCCGGCGACCAGCAGCACGCCGTCCCAGAGCCGGCCGGCGGCCTCCCCCTTCGGAGCCGGAGTGATCACCGGGCCGAAGAACGCGACAGGGGTGCCGTCCGGGCCGGGCGCGTGCACGACCGGCGTGCCCACGTCCTGCCCGACCGGGCGCATGCCCGCCTCGTGGCTGGCCCGCAGCGCCTCGTCGTAGTCGGTGCTGTCGGCGGCCGCCGCCAGTGCCGGGTCGAGGCCGGCCTCGGTGAGCGCGGCCACGTACAGCTCCGGACCCCGCTCCTGCTTCTGCAGGTGGATCCGGGTGCCGAGCGCGGTGTAGAGCGGGCGCAGCACGTCATTGCCGTGCAGTTGCTCGGCGGCGATGCAGATGCGCACCGGGCCCCAGGCGGTCTTCAGGAACTCCTTGTACTCCTCGGGCAGCTCGTCCCGGCCGTCGTTGAGCACTGCCAGGCTCATCACGTGGAAGCGGATGTCCACGTCCCGGATCTGCTCGACCTCGAGCAGCCAACGGGAGGTGATCCAGGCCCACGGGCAGGCCGGGTCGAACCACATGTCGGCGGTGACACGCTCGGTCACGGTGAGATCCTTTCGCGACGGGTGGCGCCGGCAGCGGTCGGCGTCTCAGGAGAATCTTCACCCCGCAGCGCGTCGGCCGGCACCCGAATGAGAGCGTGACCTCGGCCACCGCGGGCTGCCCGTACATGGAAGACTCGAATCGGGCCAGCCGTCACGAGCGGTAGGCGAACGGGCGCCGCCGGGCGTACGGCGACATGTGGGATGGAGACGAACAGTGCCGGGAGTGCGCAACCTGACGCAGGTCGAGGCGACCGAGCGGGCACGCCTGCTCAACGTGACGGGGTATGACATCAGTCTGGACCTGTCCAGCGCCGTGCTGGCGGCCGACGGCCGCACGTTCAGGTCGACGACCGAGGTCCGGTTCCGCTGCTCCGAACCGGGCGCGAGCACCTTCATCGAGCTGGCCGCCGATTCGGTGCGGTCCGCGACGCTGAACGGCACGCCCGTCGACCTCTCCGACTGGTCCGCCGAGAAGGGCCTGACCCTGTCCGGGTTGGACAGCGACAACGTCCTGGTGGTCGACGCCGACTTCAATTACTCAAACAGCGGCCAGGGTCTACACCGGACGGTCGACCCGGTGGACGGCGAGACGTACCTCTACAGCCAGTTCGAGACGGCCGACGCGCAGCGGGTGTACGCCTGCTTCGACCAGCCCGACCTGAAGAGCGTCTACACCTGGCACGTCACAGTGCCGGCGCACTGGCGGGCGGTCTCCAACATGCCGGTGCAGCGGGAGGAGTCGGCGGGTGAGGCGCTCAAGACGCTGCACTTCACCGAGTCGCCCCGGATGAGCACCTACATCACGGCGATGTGCGCCGGGCCGTACCACGAGGTGCGCGACACGCACGACGGCATCGACCTGGGGGTGTTCTGCCGGGCGTCGATGGCACAGTACCTGGACTCCGACGACCTGTTCCTGATCACCAAGCAGGGCTTCGACTTCTTCCACGAGAAGTTCGACGTGCGCTACCCCCTGCCGAAGTACGACCAGCTCTGGGTGCCCGACTTCAACGCCGGCGCGATGGAGAACTTCGGCTGCGTGACGCACGCCGAGTCGCACTACCTGTTCCGCTCGCAGGTCACCGACTTCGAGTACGAGCAGCGGGCCAACACGATCCTGCACGAACTGGCCCACATGTGGTTCGGTGACCTGGTCACCATGCGCTGGTGGAACGACCTGTGGCTGAACGAGTCGTTCGCCGAGTGGGCCAGCCACTGGTGCAACACCAACGCGACCCGGTTCACCCAGGCGTGGACGACCTTCCTGTCCATCCGGAAGAACTGGGGCTACCGGCAGGACCAGCTCTCCTCCACCCACCCGGTCTACACCGAGATGCCGGACATGGAGGCCGTGGAGGTCAACTTCGACGGCATCACCTACGCCAAGGGCGCGAGCGTGCTCAAGCAGCTCGTCGCGTACGTGGGTGAGGAGCCGTTCGTGGCCGGGCTGCGGGCGTACTTCGGCAAGCACGCCTGGGGCAACGCCACCTTCGACGACCTGCTCACCGAGCTGGAGGCCGCATCCGGGCGGGAGCTGCGCAAGTTCGCCGCGCAGTGGTTGGAGACCGCGCAGGTCAACACGCTGCGGCCGGAGGTGACCATCGGCGCCGACGGCACGTACGAGCAGGTGCTGGTGCGGCAGGAGGCCCCGGCGGCGTACCCGACGCTGCGGACCCACCGGATCGGCGTGGGCCTGTACGACCTGACCGACGGGCGGCTGGTCCGTCGGGAGCGGTACGAGGTGGACGTGACCGGCGAGCACACGGATCTCGCCCCGCTGCGTGGCGTCCGGGCGGCCGACGTGTTGCTGCTCAACGACGACGACCTCAGCTACACCAAGCTGCGCCTCGACGAGCGCTCGATGGCGACAGTGGTGCAGCACATCGGTGGCTTCGACTCGTCGCTGGCCCGCGCTCTCTGCTGGACCGCCGCATGGGACATGATCCGCGACGCCGAGCTGTCCGCCCGCGACTACGTGGCGCTGACGCTGAGCGGGCTGCCCGCAGAGACCGACATCAACCTGGTTACCGCCACCCTGCGGCAGGCGACCACCGCGCTCACCCTGTACGCCGACGCGGCCTGGGCGCCGACCGGCTGGGCCGACCTGGCCCGTACCGCCCGCGACGCGCTCGCCGCCGCCGAGCCCGGCAGCGGGTTCCAGTTGGCCTGGGCCCGTGCGTTCACCTCGGCGGTCCGCTCCGAGGAAGACCTGGCCACGCTGCGCGGTTGGCTGGACGGCACCGGCATGCCGGCCGGGCTGACAGTCGACACCGAGCTGCGCTGGTCGGTCCTCGCCGCGCTGGTGGCCAACGGTGCCGCCGGCACCGCCGAGATCGAGGCCGAGCTGAGCAGCGACCGCACGGCCAGCGGCGAGCGGGAAGCGGCGTACGCGCACGCGTTGATGCCGACGGCCGAGAACAAGGCCGCCGTGTGGGCCCTGCTCACCGGCCCGGACGCGCTGCCCAACTGGCGGCACCGGGCGCTGTTGCAGGGCTTCGCCCACCCGGCGCAGGTGGAGCTGGTCGCCCCGTACCGGGAGCGGTACTTCGCGGCGGTCGGGCAGGTGTGGGCCACCCGGGACAGCGAGCCGGCGCAGGAGTTCGCCCAGTTGGCGTACCCGACCTACCTGGTGGAGGACGACACGGTCGCGGCCACCGACGCGTGGCTGGCCGGTGACGGGCACCCCGCCCCGCTGCGTCGACTGGTGGCCGAGGGCCGCGACGGTGTGGTGCGGGCGCTGAAGGCCCGCGCGAAGGACGCCCAGAGCGCCTGAGCAGCTTGTCCGGCCCGGGGCCGGCGTGGGTGTGAGCCCGCGCCGGCCCCGGGCCGTCGGTTGCGAAGATCGTGCTCGAACATGGAAATAGGGGCCTCAGCCGCAGCCGAGGCCCCTATTTCCTGGATCGGGCACGATCTTGCGTGCCCGCGCGTCGTGTGTGGGTCAGCCCTTGCCGGCGTGGCTGGCGAGCTGGTCGAGGCCGTTGATGATGCCGCCGGCCAGGTCACCGCCGCTGAACGCGCCGACCATGGAGAGCGCGGCCAACTTGGCGTACGTGTCGGGGATGCGCTTGCGGGCGTACCGGCCGGTGATGATCTCCAGCTGCCGCTGGTTGGGCGACACGGCGATCAGCACCGACTTGTCGGGCTCGGCGAGCTGACGGTGCAGCCGCTGGGCGTGTTCGCGGATCGGCTCGTCGAGACCGCCGACGAAGACCGAGAAGACCAGGCCGGTGCCCTTGTCGGCCAGGCGCAGGGCCTCGTCGATGCGCAGCAGCTGGCGGGTCGAGAACGGCCCGTCGAGCACCTCGGGCGGATTTTCCGACCCGGTCTGCTTCTCACCAACGGTCACTTGCGCCTCCGGTTCCACCGGCCGGCGCCTCGACGCTGGCCTGCTCAAGCTTGTGGCTGGTCAGCGCGGGCGCCTGCGCCCCCGCCGTCAGCGCGGTGCCGGCCGAGTCGGCCAGCTGCTCCGGACGGCCCAGGAACCAGACCGGAGTGAAGTCGAAGGGCCGGCCCGGGCGGTAGCGCTTGGCGCCACCGCCACCGCCGGTGGCACCCCCACGGCTACCGGCGTACGACAGGCCGGCGATGACCAGCACCGCGGCCAACGGGATGCCGACGAAGACCAGCAACGTCTCGGTAACAGACAATCCCAACGCCCCCAGGCGGAAGAAGGACGACCTTGAACAACCGGGTCGGGTGGACGATCACGCTGCCGACCGCCCGACTCCGTCGCCATTCACGTTAGCGGAGTCGACGGCCCGCCAGATTGCGGGGTGCCGATCCCATCCGTCACTGGAGTTCTCCAGTTGCGCAGCGGTAGCGATAAGCCGCGCGTCGTCGCCGTACCGACCGGTGAGCAGCACCCCGACGGGCAGGCCGTCGGTCGTGGTACCCAGTGGCAGGGAGACGGAGGGATCGCCGGTGACGTTGAAGATGGCGCAGTAGGGCGAGAACCGGCGTTGCCTGTCGAAGTCGGCGGCCGGGTCCGCGTCGGCGGTGAACCAGCCGACGGGTGCCTGCGGTGTGGCCAGGGTGGGACAGAGGAGCAGGTCGCAGCCGGCTGTGCGGCGGGCACCGAGGCGGACCTGGGCCTGCAACTCCCCGAGGGTGGCGGACAGGGTGCCGGCGGACAGTTCGGCGCCCCGGGCCCGGAGCAGCCGGGTCAACGGCAGCAGCTCCGCCTCCCGCTGCGGTGGCACCGGGGCGAGCGCCAGGACGTACCAGAGGATCTCGAACAGCGGCCACGCCGCCGGCCCGAGCGGCGGCGGCACCTCGACCACCTCGTGGCCGGCCGCCGTGAGCAGCGCGGCGGCCCGGTCCACGGCGGCGACGCAGTCGGGATGCACCGGTTCGTCGGCGAGCATCGGCGTGGTGAACCGGCCGATCCGTAGCGGGCCGGGCTCGGCCCGGCGCGCGACGGCCAGGTAGCCGCCGGACGGCGCGGGCGGCGGCAGGTAGGGCTCGCCGGGGACCGGGACGGCCATGACGTCGAGCAGTGCCGCGACGTCGGTGACCGTCCGCCCGAGCGGGCCACTGGTGGGCAGGCCGAACGCGCCGGAGCCGATCGGCCCGCCGGAGACGAGGCCCCGACTGGGCTTGTAGCCGACCAGGCCGCAGAGCGACGCCGGGATGCGCAGCGATCCACCGCCGTCGGACCCCTGGGCGACCGGGACCAGCCCGGCCGCGACCGCCGCCGCCGCGCCACCGCTGGACCCGCCCGCGGTGTACGCCAGCTGCCACGGGTTGCGGGCCGGCGGCGCGACCCGGCCCTCCGAGTAGAGCGAACAGCCCAGCTCGGAGGTGGTCGTCTTGCCCAGGCTGACCAGACCGGCGGCCTTGATGAAGCGGACCACGTCGGCGTCGACCGGCGGGACGAAGTCGAAAAAGGCGGCCGAACCGAAGGTGGTGCGGACCCCGGCGGTGAGCGTCAGGTCCTTGATCGCGGTTGGCACGCCGTGCAGCGGGCCGCGCTCCTCGGTCGGCACCGCGTCGGCGGCGCGCGCGGCCTGCCGGGCGAGGTCCGGTGTGACGGTGACGAACGCGCCCACTGTGTCGCCGAGCGCCGCCACCCGGCGCAGGGAATGCTCGACCAGGTCGACGCTGGACAGCTCGCCGCGGGTCATCGCGGCGGCCTGCTCCAACGCGGTCAGGTCGTGCGGCTCGGCCATGCCGTCATCCTGCCGGCAGTCGGTCGTTCGCGCAGCCGACACGCGCCGACGACCGGAAACGGACCAACCGGGCGCCCGCCCGTCCGCCCGGCCTGCCCGGTCTGTAGATCTTGGACAGTTTCCGTCAGCGCCGGACGGAAACTGTCCAAGATCTGCTCACGTCGAGAGCTAGGCGGACGATCAGCCGTGCAGGAAACGGAGGGCGTTGGTCGACAGGAGCTTGTCGCGCTGGTCGTCACTGAGGAAGTCGGCCGCGTGAACCACCGCGCCGGCCGGTCGTTCGCCGAGCGGGTACGGGTAGTCGCTGCCGACCAGCACCCGGTCCTCCCCCAGCGTGTCGACCAACAGCCGCAGGGCGGGCGGCGCGAAGACCACCGAGTCGACGCTGAACCGGTCGAGGTAGCTGCTGGGCGGGCCGGCGGACGCGCCCCGGACCAGGTCGCCACGGCGGTGCCAGGCGTTGTCGGCGCGGCCGAGCCAGAACGGGAAACTGCCACCGCCGTGCGCGAAACAGATCCGCAGCGTCTCGGGCACCCGGTCGAAGACACCACCGAGGATCATCGCCAGCACCGACAGGTGCGTCTCGGCGGGCATCCCGGTGAGCCAACGGGCCATCCAGCGGTCCAGTCGCGGCCCGCCGGGCATGTCCCACGGGTGGACGAAGACGGGTGCGCCCACCTCGGCACAGTGCTGGAGGAAGGTGACCACGCCGGCGTCGTCCAGGTCCCGGTCGCCGACGTGGTTGCCGATCTCCACGCCCACGTGCCCGGCGGCGAGGCTGCGGTCCAGCTCGGCACAGGCGGCGTCCGGGTCCTGGAGCGGCACCTGGCAGAACGGCACCAGCCGGTCACCTCCGGCCGCGGTGACCTCCAGGGTCAGGTCGTTGAAGATCCGGGCGACCTTCACCGCCTGGTCGGCCGGGCGGTCGTAGCTGAAGAAGACCGGGGTGGGCGAGACCACCTGCACGGCCACGCCGTCGGCGTCCATGTCGGCCAGTCGGCGCGACGCGTCCCAGCACTCGGCGCCGACCGGGCGGAACTCCGTCTCCCCCACCATGATCATGGCGGCGCGCTCGGAGTCGACCCGCAACCACGGCCAGCCGGACCCGCCGCACGCCGCGCCGAGGTCCGGCCAACCCTTCGGTACGACGTGCGTGTGCACGTCGACCACGCCTGCGGGCATCAGCCCTTGCCCGGGTGCAGGGTGCCGCAGTTGGCGCAGGTGCGCGCCTGCTCGTCGGCGTAGAACGCCTGGAACACCGGGGGCAGATCGGCGGCGATGTCGCGAACCTGCAACTCGACCTCGTGCACCTTGCTGCCGCACTGCGGGCAGTACCACTGGAACGTCTCCAGCGTGCCCTCCTCGCGGACGCGCTCGACGACCACACCGATCGAGCCGGCCTCCGGCCGCTGCGGCGAGTGCGGGGTGTTGCGCGGCAGCATCCACATCTGACCCTCGCGCACGTGCACCGTACGCGGCCCCTCCGGGGTGACCAGGTTGATGTGCATGTTGCCCTTGACCTGGTAGAAGAACTCCTCGTACGGGTCCACGTGGAAGTCGGTGCGCTGGTTGGGCCCGCCCACCACCATCACGATGAAGTCGTCCCCGCCGGGGAACATCTCCTTGTTGCCCACCGGGGGCTTCAACAGGTGCTGGTTGTCGGCGATCCAGCCCGGAAAGCTGAACGGCTCGGCGATCTCACTCACGACTGACCTCCCGAGGGAAGAAGGGCCACGGCCTGGATTTCGATCAGCAGGTGCGGGTGCGGCAGCTGGTGCACCGCCACCGTCGTACGGGTCGGGCCGGAGGCGTCGAAGAACTCGGCCCACACCTCGTTGTAACCACCGAAGTCGTTCATGTTGACCAGGTACGTCGTCACCTGGACCAGGTCGGTGAGATCCGCGCCGACCGAACGCAGCAGATCCCGCACGTTCTCGATGACGGCCCGTGTCTGCACACGGATGTCGAGGTTGGTGGTGCCGAACCCGTCCACCTCGACACCGGCGAAGGTGTTGTCCGGGCGCCGCGACGACGTACCGGAGACGAAGACGAACCCGCCGGCAACCTTGACGTGCGGAAAGGCTCCCCGCGGGACGGCCTTCCCGGCCACCACCCGAGCGGTCACGACGACGCCCGCAGCGAGGCCGTGCCGAGCTTCTCGACGACGGCACGCACGTGGGCGCCGGGACGCAGCGGCACCGCCGCGGTGGCGGCACCGGCCAGGAAGACCCATCCGGACTCCAGCCGCACCCCGTGCCGGCCCGCCAGCCGGATGCCCTCGTCGAGCGCCCGGCGCGGATCACCGAGGATCGCCGCCGTCGAGCCGACCTGCGCCACCCGCCCGTCGACCTCCAGCAGCACGCCCAGGTTGTCCAGCCCCGCCGGCACCGGCGACCACGGCCCGATCACGAAGGCGGCGGCCGAGGTGTTGTCCGCTACCACGTCCGGCAGCGAGAAACGGAAGTCCGCGTACCGGGAGTCGATCAACTCGATGGCCGGGGCGACCGCGCGGACCGCCGTGGCGAAGTCGCCGATCGGCTCGCCCGGCTCGGGCAGCCGGTCCAGCAGGAACGCCACCTCCGGCTCGACCCGGGGGTGGATGTACGCGGTCGGGTCCACGGCGCCGCCGTCGGGAACCCGCATCGCGTTGGTGAGCCGCCCCCAGATCACCTCGTCCACGCCGACCTGGGCCATCTTCGCCCTGCTGGTCAGCCCCATCTTCAACCCGACGAGCCGCTCACCGGCGTTCAGCCGGCGTTGCAGCAGCGCGGCCTGCACGGCGTACGCGGTGTCCACGTCGAGGCCGGTCTCGGCGGCGAGCTGCGGGATCGCGGTGGCCGTGTCGGCCGCCGCACCCAGCTTCTCGGCGATCCCGACGATGTCTACGCCGATCATGAATGCTGCTCCTTGTCGGCCAGGTCGAGTGCCACGTCCACGATCATGTCCTCCTGGCCGCCCACCATCCGGCGGCGGCCCAGCTCGACCAGGATCGACCGGACGTCCACGCCGTACTTCGTGGAGGCCCGCTCGGCGTGCCGCAGGAAGCTGGAGTAGACCCCGGCGTACCCGAGGGAGAGCGTCTCCCGGTCCACCTGGACCGGCCGGTCCTGAAGCGGGCGGACGATGTCGTCGGCGGCGTCCATCAACGCGAAAACGTCGCAGCCGTGCTTCCAGCCGTGCAGCTCGGCGACCGCGACGAAGACCTCCAGCGGGGCGTTGCCGGCACCCGCGCCCATGCCCGCGAGGGAGGCGTCGACGCGGACGGTCCGGCCGTGCACCGCGTCGGGGCCGACCGGCGCGGGCCCGGTGACCCGGCCGTGCTCGACGGCGAGCACGCTGTTGGCGACCCCGAGCGACAGGTTGTGGTGGGCGTGGATGCCGATCTGCGTCTCCGGGGCGAGGACCTGCCGGTACGCGTCGACCCGCTGCGCCACGTCGGACATCAGCAGCCGGCCGCCGGAGTCGGTGACGTAGACGCAGTGCGCCCCGTACGACTCCATGAGCTTGGCCTGCCCGGCGAGCCCGGCCGGATCGAACATGTGCGACATCATCAGGAACCCGGCCACGTCCATGCCGTTCTCCCGAGCCCAGGAGATGTGCTGGGCGGAGATGTCCGCCTCCGTGCAGTGGGTGGCGATCCGGACGCTGGTCACCCCGAGCGCCTTCGCGGCCTTCAGGTCGGCGATCGTGCCGATGCCCGGCAGCAGCAGGGTGGTCAGTTTCGCAGTGGTCAGCACCTCGGCCGCCGCCGAGATCCACTCCGCGTCGCTGGCGGCGCCGTGGCCGTAGTTGACGCTGGAGCCGGCGAGACCGTCACCGTGCGCCACCTCGATGGCGGCCACCCCGGCGGCGTCCAACGCGGCGGCGATGGTGCGTACGTGGTCGACTGTGTACTGGTGGGCGATGGCGTGCATGCCGTCGCGCAGCGTCACGTCCTGGATGTACAGGTCGGTCATGGCGCGGCCACCTCCGAGGAACGCAGGGCGACCAGCCGCTCCGCGGTGCGCAGCGCGGCGGAGGTCATGATGTCCAGGTTCCCCGCGTACGCGGGCAGGTAGTGCCCGGCGCCGGAGACCTCCAGGAAGACCGACACCTGAAGAGCGGTGAGCCGCCGCCCGAGCGTCGGCAGGTACGCCTCGACCCGGTCGAACTGCACGTCCTGCTTGAGCCGGTAGCCGGGGACGTACTCCTGCACGGCCGCCACCATCTCGGCGACCGAGGCGGCGATGGCGCCGGTGTCGGCGTCGGCGTCCGGGCAGAGGCAGTAGACGGTGTCGCGCATCAGCAGCGGCGGGTCCGCCGGGTTCAGCACGATGATCGCCTTGCCCCGCTCCGCACCGCCCACCACCTCGATGGCCCGGGCCGTGGTCTCGGTGAACTCGTCGATGTTGGCCCGGGTGCCCGGCCCGGCGGACTTCGACGCGATCGACGCGACGATCTCGCCGTACGCCACCGGGGTGACGCGGCTTACCGCGGCGACGATCGGCACAGTCGCCTGCCCGCCGCAGGTCACCATGTTGACGTTGGGCTGGTGCAGGTGCTCGTCGAGGTTGACCGGCGGCACCACGTACGGGCCGAGCGCGGCCGGGGTCAGGTCGACCACAGTCCGGCCGTAGGCGCGCAACACCTCGTCGTGGCGTCGGTGCGCGCCGGCCGAGGTGGCGTCGAACACCAGCTCGACGTCGGCGAACTCGGGCATCGCCACGAGCCCGTCCACCCCGTCGGCGGTGGTGGCGACGCCGAGCCGGCGAGCGCGCGCCAAACCGTCGGAGGCCGGGTCGATGCCGGCCATCGCCACCATGCGCAGGCTCTCACTGAGCCGCAACACCTTGATCATCAGATCGGTGCCGATGTTTCCCGATCCCAGCACCGCCACGTTGGTGGTCACTGGCCGCCCCTGTCGCTGAAGGATGTGCGCACCGAGCCGAGTCCGGAGATCCGGGCCTCGTACGCGGCACCGGGGGTGACCGGCACCATCGGACCGAGCGCCCCGGAGAGCACCACGTCCCCGGCGCGCAGCGGGTCGCCGGCGCGGGCCAGGGTGCCGGCCAACCACTGCAGGGCGTGCAGCGGGTTGCCCAGGCAGGCGGCGCCCGCGCCCACCGAGACCGGTTCGCCGGCGTGCTCCAGCACCATTCCGCACAGTCGCAGGTCCACGTCGGCGAGCCGGCGCGGCGTGGTGCCGAGCACGAAGAGCCCGCTGGAGGCGTTGTCGGCGACGGTGTCCACGATGGAGATGTCCCAGGCGGCGATCCGGGAGTCGACGATCTCGATCGCCGGCAGCACGTGGTCGACCGCGCGGATCAGGTCGACAGTGGTTAGCTGCGGGTTCGGGAGATCCTTGTCGAGCACGAAGGCGATCTCCGCCTCCACGCGGGGCTGGAGCAGCCGGTCGATGGGCACCTCGACCCCGTCGCCGACCGCCATGGCGTCGGTCAGCATGCCGAAGTCCGGCTGGAACACCCCGAAGGTCTCCTGCACGGCCCGGGAGGTCAACCCGATCTTTGCGCCGACCCGGCGTTCGCCGCGGCCCTGCCAGGCCCGCGCCTGGAGTTGCTGCACCCGGTACGCGGCCTCGACGTCGCCCTCGGGCAGCAGCCGGCCCCGGAGCGGCGCGCACGGCTTGCCGGTGCTGCGGGCGTCGGCCAACTCCCGGTTGGCGGCCTCGATGTCAGCTTCCATGCCCGCTCCCTCGCTACGGCTCACGACAGGTCCACACAGACGTTCGTGAGTTCGGAGTAGAAGTTCAGCGAGTGCACGCCGCCCTCGCGACCGATCCCGGACGCCTTCACCCCGCCGAACGGGGTACGCAGGTCACGCAGGAACCACGTGTTGACCCACACGATGCCGGCGTCGAGCCGGGCTCCGGCCCGATGCGCTACGCCCACGTCCCGGGTCCACACGGTCGCCGCCAGGCCGTACTCGGTGCCGTTGGCGAGGGCGTACGCCTCGTCCTCGGTGTCGAACGGCGCGACGTGCACCACCGGGCCGAAGATCTCCTCCCGGTTCGTGCGGGCGTCCGGGCCGAGCCCGGTGAGCACCGTCGGCTGCACGTACGACCCGCCGTCGCGGGTGTCGCCGAAGGTGGGCGTGCCGCCACCGGTGAGCACCTCGGCGCCCTCCGAGCGGGCCAGCTCGTAGGCGCCGAGCACCTTCGCCCGGTGCTGGTGGGAGATCAGCGGCATGGTGGCGGTGGCCTCGTCGGTCGGCCAGCCGTACGCCAGCTCGCCGGCCCGCTTCGCCAGCCGGGCGGTGAACTCCTCGAAGACCGGGCGCTGCACGTAGATGCGTTCGGTGCAGAGGCACACCTGCCCGCCGTTGGTGAAGCTGGACCGCACCGAGCCGGCCACCGCGGCGTCCAGGTCGGCGTCGGCGAAGACCAGGCCGGCGTTCTTGCCGCCGAGTTCGAAGCTCACCGCCTTCACCCCGTCGGCGGCGGCCCGCATGATCGCGCCGCCGGTGGCCGACTCGCCGGTGAAGGTGATCGCGTCGACGCCCGGGTGGCGGGTGAGGAACTCGCCCGCCGAGTCCGGCCCGAAACCGTGCACCAGGTTGAACACCCCGGCCGGTACGCCAGCGGCGGCCATCACCTCGGCGAGCACCGTCGCCGAGGCGGGAGTCTCCTCGCTGGGCTTGACCACGACGGCATTGCCGCAGGCCAGCGCCGGAGCCACCTTCCAGGTGAGCAGCAGCAGCGGCAGGTTCCACGGCACGATGACCGCGACCACGCCGACCGGCTTGCGCAGCGCGTAGTTGAGTGCCCGGCCGCCGGTCGGGGTGACAGTCGTGAACGACTCGGTGGGGGCGGTCGCCACGATCTCCGCGAACGCCCGGAAGTTCGCCGCGCCGCGCGGAATGTCCAGGGTGCGGGCCTGGGCGATGGACTTGCCGGTGTCGGCGACCTCGGCGGTGACCAGGTCGTCGAAGCGGCGCTCCAGCTCGTCGGCGACGCGGCGCAGCACCTCGGCGCGCTCGCGCTCCCCCATCCGGCCCCACGGCCCCCGCAGTGCCGCCCGCGCGGCGGCCACCGCGTCGTCCACAGTGGACTGCGACGCCTCGTCCACCTCGAAGACCTGCTCCCCGGTGACCGGGCTGGCCTTGGCGAACGTAGACCCGCCGTCGACGAACTCGCCGGCGACGAAGTTACGCAACCGCTGCGGGCCACTCGGCGCGTGGCCGGCCATCAGCCGCGGATCCCAGTTGCCGGTCATGCCCGCCTCCCTCGGCCCAGTGCCGCACCGATCGCGCCGACCAGCAGCAGCGCCGCCCCGCCGACTATCGCCCCGAGCACCCGGTGCTGTCGGCGCACCCGGCGGCGCACCTCCGCGTACGGGGTGGTGGAGAACGACACCAGCTCGTACTGGGAAACGTACCGGCCGGGCAGTGCCCGTTCCAGTGCGTGCTCCACCCGCCGCCGGGTCTGGAAGACCGGGGAGGCGACCTTGTCCCGCATCTCCACGAAGTTGGTCAGCGCCATCGTCGCGATGGCCTCGGCGTTCTCCTGTCGGCGCCGCTGGAACAGCGGCAGCGCCGCCAACCAGTCGTCGGCGCACTCGTCCAGGCAGCGGTCCAGTTCCACCACGTCCTCGAAGGCGCAGTTGGCGCCCTGGCCGTAGAACGGCACGATGGCGTGCGCCGCGTCGCCGAGCAGCCCGACCTTGCCGAAGACCTGCCACGGGGTGCAGCGCACGGTGCCGAGCACGCCCACCGGGTTGTGCTGGTAGTCGTCGACCAGGTTCGGGGCCAGTGGGACCACGTCCGGGTAGTGCTCGGTGAAGTGCCGTTCGATCTCCGCCGGGCTGGTCAGCGAGGCGAAGCTGCCGGCGCCGTCGTTGGGCCAGAACAGCGTGCAGGTGAAGGAGCGGTCCGGGTTCGGCAGCGCGATCATCATCGAGGTGCCGCGCGGCCAGATGTGCAGCGCGTCCGGGTCCAGGGCGAAGTCCCCGCCCAGCGGCGGAATCGTCAGCTCCTTGTAGCCGTAGTCGAGGAAGTCCACGCTCTCGTCCAGCAGCCCGTACGCCAGCAGTTGCCCGCGCACCGCGGAGCCGGCGCCGTCGGCACCCAGCACGACCGACGCCTTCGCCGCGACCGGGCCCTGCGGGGTCTCGAAGCTCAGGGCGCCGTCGGTCGGGTCGAGCCCGACCAGCCGGTGGTCGAAGACGACCCGCACGCCCGGCAGGGCGGCGGCCTCGTCCAGCAGGGCGTTGTTCAGCGCACCCCGGCTGATCGAGTTGATCGCCCGGTCGCCGGCCGCGCTGTACGACTGGAACTGCTGCTCGCCCTCGACCGGGTGGATCATCCGGCCGCGCATCGGCAGCGCGTCGGCCATCACCTGCCCGGCCAGCCCGATGCGGCGCAACGCGTCCAGGCCGCGCTCGGAGAGCGCCAGGTTGATCGAACGACCGCGTTCGGCGGTGCCGGCGCGCGGGTCGGAGCGGCGCTCGTAGAGGGCCACCGGGTAGCCACGCCGGGCCAGGAAGCAGGCCGCCAGACAGCCGGCCAGCCCGGCACCGACGATCGCGATCTCGTCGCGCCGCGCGGTCATGAGGTCGCTCCCACCGTCGAGGCGAGCGCCGCGGCGGCACGCCAGCAGTCGAGGTACGTGGAGTACAGCGGCACCGGGGCGAACCGCACGACGTCGGGTTCGCGGGCGTCGGCGATGACCCCGTGCTCGTACCGTAGGCGTTTGGTCAGCTCGTTGGCGCTGCCGGAACCGATGCGCACGGAGAGCTGGCAGCCTCGGCGGGCCGGGTCGCGCGGGGTGACCACCCGCAGCGGCCGGCCGACGGTCACCTCGTCGAGCAGTGACTCCAGCCAGCCGGTGAGGCGCTGGCTGCGCGCGCGCAGCGCGGTCATCCCCACCGCGTCGAACAGCTCCAGCGAGGTACGCACCGGACCCATCGCGAAGATCGGCGGGTTGGAGATCTGCCAGGCCTCCACAGTGGCCGGTGGCCGGGACACCGGCGTCATCTCGAACCGGGTGGCCGCCGCGGTGCTCCACCATCCCTCGAACCGGGGCAGGTTCTCGTCGCCGAGGTGCCGCTCGTGCACGAAGACGCCGGCGAGGGCACCCGGGCCGGAGTTCAGGTACTTGTAGGAGCACCACGCGGCGAAGTCGACGTCCCAGTCGTGCAGGGCCAGCGGCACGTTGCCGACCGCGTGGGCGAGGTCCCAACCGACCACCGCGCCGGCGGCCCGGCCGGCAGCCGTGATCGCCGGGATGTCCAGCAGCTCACCGGTGAGGTAGTTGACCCCGCCGAGCAGCAGCAGCGCCACCCGGTCGCCCTCGGCGGCCAGGTAGTCGGTCACGTCCTCGGTGCGCAGGGCGTCCTCACCCGCGCGCGGACGCAACCGGACCACTGTGTCGTCCGGGTCCAGGCCGTGGAACCGGGCCTGGCTACGCACGGCGTAGCTGTCCGAGGGGAACGCGGCGTCCTCGATGACGATGCGGGTGCGCGCGCCAGCCGGTCGGTAGAAACTCACCATCAGCAGGTGCAGGTTGACAGTGAGCGAGTTCATCACCACGGCCTCCGTGGGCCGGGCGCCGACCAGTCGCGCGGCCGGCCCGGTCAACAACTCGTGGTACGGCAGCCAGGGGCGCTCCGCCTCCAGGTGCCCCTCCACGCCGAGCCGCCCCCACGCGTCCAGGTCGGCCAGGAGTTCGTCGCGGGTGGCCCGAGGTTGCAGGCCGAGCGAGTTGCCGGCCAGGTACGCCGACTCGGGGTGGTCGCCACCGTCGGCCGGCGGCACGTGGAACAGGTGCCGGTGACCGGGGTCGGCCTCGTCACGGCGATGCGCTTCCGCTTCGCCAGCGGCGAGGCCCAGCGGCTCGGCTTGAGGGGTCGTCATTGCTTTCTCGCTCTCCGGTCACATCGCGGTGCGGGCCGACCACAGCTCCGGGAAGACCACCCGGGCCATGCTGCGCTGCAACCACGCCAGGCCGGCGGAGCCTCCGCTGCCGACCTTGGCGCCCATCGTCCGCTGCACCGCCTTGACGTGGTTCCAGCGCCAGTCGCCGAACTCTTCGGCGACAGCGCTCAGCGCCTCGCCGAGCAGCCGCAGGTGATTGTCCGGGCTGGCGTCGTCGTAGATCCGTACCCAGGCCGCCTCGACCAACGGGTGCGGGTCGTGTTCGACGGCCACGTCCCGGTCGAGCAGGTCGGCGGGAAGGTCGAAACCGCGCCGGGCGAGCAGCGCGAGCACATCGTCCCAGAGGCTCGGGGTGGCCAGTGCGGCGCTCAGCTCGGCGTGCACCTCGGCCTGCCGGCGGAACGGGCGGATCAGCGTCGGGTCGCGCAACCCGAGCAGGAACTCCAACTGCCGGTACATCGCCGACTGGAAGCCGGAGGCCTCACCGAGCAGATTGCGGAACCGGTTGAAGTCGGCAGGGCTCATCCAGCGCAGGCCCTGCCAGGCGGCGTTGAGCCCCTCCAGGTGCAGCTTGGCTCGGCCCAGCGGTGCCAACGCCTCCCAGATCTGGTCGGCGCGGATCAGCCGCTGGGTCTCCCGCAGCTCGTGGCAGGTCAGCCCGAAGTACAGCTCCATGATCTGGCTGACCATCAAGAAGGACATCTCGCCAGGGTCGCTGCTGAGCGGGTGCTGCATCTTGTGCAGGGCGCTGGCCTGCACGTACGCGTCGTACGGCACCATGTCGGCGAACTCCAGGGTCGGCTCACCACCGGTGCGCTCCGCCTGCGCGACGCGCTGCCCGGGGGTCACCGGTTGCACCGTGGCACGGCGGTTCGGCGCCCGCCGCTCCGTCTGATCCACCATCTCGTCTCCCTCCCCCGGACTGGCCGACGTCATGATCTCGCGGTCGGATCGGCCTGCGGAATGCCGAATCAACGGCTCTCGGCCCCTTCACCTGGCAAACCAAAGGCAACTAGGCGAAGTCGGTTCACGAAAGTAAGGTCTGAGCGTGGACGACATGGACTGGGCGCTGCTGCGCGAGTTGCAGGCCGACGCGCGGCTCTCCTTCAGCGAGTTGTCCCGGCGCGTACACCTGTCGCCACCGTCGGTCGCGGAGCGGGTCCGGCGGCTGGAGGAGGCCGGAATCATCACCGGCTACCACGCCCACGTCGACCTGAGCCGCGCCGGCCGTAGCGTGGTCGCGCTGATCCGGATGTCCTGCTACGGCGCGCGGTGCATCCTGCACGACCCGGCCGTGGCCGACTGGCCGGAGATCCTGGAGATCCACCGGATCACCGGGGACGCGTGCAGCGTGCTGAAGGTGGCGGCCGGCTCGATCGGCGCGTTCGAGGGGGTCATCGACCGTCTCGCCCCGTACGGCCAACCATCAAGCACGATGGTCCTGTCCTCCCCGCTGAACTGGCACCCCGTCACCCCCCTCCCCGCCACCGGGCCCATCCCCCGCCCGCGCTGACCCCGCCCACAGTGCGGGTTTGCCCCCGCGCCAGCGGGAAAGCAGCCCGCGTGCCCAGGGGAGGGTTCCGGCGGTCGTCGCCGGTTGGGGGGAAATCATGCAGGCAATCCGCACGATCAACCGCGCGCTCTCGTCCGTACTGACACTGGTGGGGCTGGTCGGAGCGTTCGTCCTGTTGTCGGTCGCGCCGGCGCGAGCCGGCGAGAACGTCTTCGTCGAGGTGACACCGAACAGCGCCCAGGCCGGCAGCCGGGTCAACATCAAGGCGAGTTGCGACAACGACAACAACAACCGGCAGTCCAGCGTCCATTCCGACGCGTTCGGGAACGTGCAGCTCAAACCGGACAGGGGCTTCCTGACCGCGCAGGCCACCATCGCGAGGGACAAGCCGGCCGGTGACTACCCGGTCGACCTGCGCTGCGAGAACGGCCAGACGGCGTCGACCACGCTGACCGTGCTGAACATGGCCTCACCGAGCAAGGGCCCGGCGACCGGTGGCGGTGGGATGGCCGGCGGTCGCGGCACCGGCTCGCTGCTGGTCCTCGGCGGCGTGGCGTTGGTGGCCACCGCGATCGTGCTCGGAATGGCCGGCGGCCGACGTCGGCCGGGAGCCGGCTCCTGAGCCGGATCACCCATGACCCGCAGATCCGCGCGTGCGCGGCCGGATCGCCGCGCCCGCCTCCGGGCCGGGCCGGCGCTGCGCGCGTCCGGCCGGCTGGTGGCCCGCGTCTCCGGACGGCTGCGTCGGGTCGCCGGGCAGGCCGTCTCGGCCAGCGTCACCACCACCGACCCGGCCGCCCGGCCGCTGCCGCCGCGGCGTCCGGCCGGGCCGGGGTCGACTCGGCACCGGTTCGCTACGAGTCCCGGGTTGCCGGTGCTGGCCATCGCCGCGCTGATGGTGCTGATCGTGGCGATGCTCGGCGTCGAGCAGGCGACCGGAATGAGCCTGCTGCCGGACCGGCTCAGCGCCGGACTGCGACCGCCGCCGAAGAAGTTCCCGGTGCTGCCGGCCAGCCAGCCGACCAGCCTCGCCATCGACAAAATCGACGTGCGGGCGCCCGTACACGACGTCGGCATCGCCCCGGACGGCACGATCGCCGTGCCGGACGCGGGCCGCGCCCAGGAGGCCGGCTGGTACGACCAGGGGCCCACCCCCGGCCAGTACGGCCCAGCCGTGATCGTCGGGCACGTCGACACCACCAGCGGGCCGGCGGTCTTCCACAAACTCCGCGAGCTGCGCTCCGGTGACGAGATCGAGGTCACCCGCACCGACCAGCGCGTGGCCGTCTTCGAGGTCAACTCGGTGGAGAAGTTCGACAAGGGCCGACTGCCGGTGGACGAGGTGTACGGGGACTTCAGCCGCCCGAGTCTCCGACTGATCACCTGCGGCGGCCAGTGGGTCGGCGGCGAGACCGGCTACGCGGACAACGTGGTGGTCTTCGCCTCGCTGGTCAAGGCGCGTTCAGGCGGCTGACGGCGTCGACGTACTCGGCGAGCCGGGCGGCCCCGGTGAGCATGGCCCGGCCTCGCTCGGTGAGCCGTTGCCGCCACTGGCGCAGCGAGGCGGCGAGCGGTTCGGCACCGCCAGCGTCACGCACTCGACGCAGCACGCCGGCGATGTGGTCGAGCCGGTACCCGCCACGGCGCAACAGGTGGGCCAGCTCGGCGTCCCGGACGTCGTCGGGCAGGTAGAGCCGGTAGTGGGTCACCGGGTCACGTACCGGTCGCAGCACCCCGGCCCGCTCCCATTTGCGCAGCGTGGCCGGCTGTAGACCGAGCCGGTGAGCCAGCACGCTGATCGGCACGGCTTTCTGGCTCTGCGGTTGCAGTCTCGTTCCGGTGAGCGTCGCCACCGCCGCCTCGACAGCGTCCAGAGTTTCCCGATCGCGCTGGAGCAGGGCATGGCCCTGGTCGATGGTGCGCAACGCCGTGTCGATCTCACCCCGGTTGACGGCCCTCATGATCTCGCCACTGGCCGCATAGCCGTGGCCCGGGATCAACGCGAGGTAGGCACGCAGCGCCTTGACGTGCAGCTCGGTGAAGCGACGGTAGCCGTTCGGCGTGCGCTGGGCCGGCGGCAGGACGCCGTCTCGTTCGTAGTTGCGCACGGCCTGCGCGGAGAGGCCGTGGGCGCGCGCGAGGTCGACCGGTCGGCGTACCCCTGAGTTTGAAGCTTTTGTGCCTGTCACCGCGCTCCACCGCTCGTAAGTCTCAACCGCTGGTTCAACGATACGGTTCATGGAATGCCACCTTTTCTCGACCTGCTGGCGGTATCCCCGGACCTGCTCGCGCTCGGCGAGCCGACGCACGGTGAGTCCGCCTTCCTCCAGCTCCGCAACGAGGCCCTTCTGTCGCTGGCGGAGCACGGCTACCGCTCGATCGCCCTGGAGAGCGACCGGACGGCCGGGCTGATCGCCGACGACTTCGTGCAGGGCGTCGCCGCTGTGACGCTCGACCGGGCCCTCGCCGAAGGGTTCAGCCACGGATTCGGAGCGGCCCCGGCCAACCGCGACCTCCTGCTGCGGATGCGGGAGTGGAACGCCGGACGGCCGGTCGCCGAGCGCCTGACGTTCCACGGCTTCGACGCCCCGGTGGAGTTGGAGAACGCCCCGAGCCCGCGCCACCACCTCACCCAGGTCTGCCAGTTCCTCGACCTGGACCGGGCTGCCGAGATCGACGACCTGATCGGGGACGAGGTGCTGTGGAGTGACACGGCCGCGATCTGGGAACCCGGCAGATCGGTCGGGCGCTCGATCAACGCCCAGCGACTGCGGGTGCTCGCCGACGACCTGCTGACCGAGCTGTACCTGCGGGCACCGTGGAAGTCAGCGGGCTGGCGGGCCGCGTTCGTGCACGCCACGGCCGCTGTCGCGTTGCTGCGTTACCACGCCGCAGCCGCTGCACCACTGGCCCAGGAGGAACGCTTCGCCCGCCTGGCCGCGGTCCGGGACGCGCTGATGGCCGAGAACCTGCTCGCGATCCGATCGGCCGAGGCACACCGCGGGCCCACACTGGTCTTCGCGCACAACACGCACCTCCAGCGTCACCTGAGCACGATGACGCTGGCCGACACGAAGGTGACATGGGCCGGCGCCGGCGCCATCATCGCGTCGCTGCTGGGCGACCGGTACGCGGTGATCGCCGGCAGCCTCGGCGCGAGCCCGGCACTCGGCATCGGGCCGCCCGCCGCCTCGACCTACGAGGGCCGACTCCAGCAGGAGACCGGCCTTCCCCGGTACCTGCCAACGTCCGACATCGCAGCGGCCGAGCAGCGAACGCACGACTACCGCTACTTCCCGCTGGACCAGGCCACCATCGAACACGCCGACGCGGTCCTGCACGTCTCGACCGGTGTCGACACGGCCGTGCTCGCCGATCGGATCGCCGCACTGCCCGGCGTCGAGCAGGTCGTGGCGACCGAGGAGAACGGATCACCCGAGGCGGCCTGGGGCGACCGGTTCTTCTTCGTCGGCCCGGACCGCCGCCAGCCGTTCGCCACCATCGTCGAGCACGACGTGCCCGGCTTCGACGAGGCCGCACAGCTTGACCGCCCTGGCGTCTTCCGCCTCAACCTGGACCTGGGCCGGGCCGAGTTCGAGCGGCTGTTCGGCTTCCCGCCCAAGGCGTTCGAGGAGCACCGGCACGAGTTCGACTTCGCCCGACTGGACACCCTCGTACCGCACCCGGGCTACGCACAGTACGGCTTCGCCAGCATCGTCATGCCCGGTCCGCAACTGCTGCCCGAGATCGACCGGCTACTCGCGATCGCGTACCGCCGAGCGGTCGACCGCCACGAACGCGCAGCGCGCCGGGCAATCCGCCCGCAACCCGGAGCCTGACCACGCCCTGAGGGGTCAGGCGGCTGCCTCGGGCTCCCGCAGGTCCAGCCAGTCGGCCCAGCGGGGGTCCGGGGCGCGGTGGCCCAGCACCCGCCAGGCGGTGCCCTTCGGCGGCGCCGGCAACGCGTGCAACCGCCAACCCATCTCGGCCGGGGTCTTGTCGCCCTTGGTGTGGTTGCACCTGGCACACGCGGCGACCACGTTCTCCCAGGCGTGCCGGCCACCGCGGCTGCGCGGAAAAACGTGATCGATGGTCTCGGCCGGGCCCCGGCAGTAGGCGCACCGCCACCCGTCCCGGGCGAAGATCGCCCGGCGGGACAGCCCGACATGCGTTCGGTACGGCACCCGGACGAAGCGCGTCAGCCGGACCACTGATGGCACCGGCAGCGCGTCCCGGGCGCTGTGCAGGATGCCGTCACCGTCGGCGACGCAGACCGCCTTGGCGGAGAGGACGAGGATCGCGGCGCGACGCACCGACACGACACACAGCGGCTCGTAGGTGGCGTTGAGGACCAGCGCGCCGGAGCCCACCGTGGGTCGTATGTCAGGCATCGCGCTCACCCTCCCGGTTCAGCGGCTGCTGGGGACCGCCGCCGACCGGGGCCGGGCACAGGGGCCCACACGGTCGACGCCGGGCCGATCACCGACGTCCGTTGCGCCAATAGTCCCTGATCGGACCCCGGATTGCACGTACTAATCTCTCTTCTGGTAAGCGGATCACCCACGCCGGGACGGGCAACTGCTCCAGCCTGGGCGGACGCTGACGTGTGACACCCCCGCCGCCGGTCTCACCGGTACCGGACCTGCGCCGGCCGCCTGATCGAATCGGCGGCCGCGAGCGCGAGCTGTGGCGTCCCGCCGGTGGGTCGGCGGCGGGCGCTCGGGCCCCTTGCGGTACGAAGACAGAGTGAGTGCCGCCAGTGTGACGCCCCTAGCCCTGCCCGACGCCGTCTCGGTGAGCTGCCAGGGCAGCACCTCCTGCGAGTGGATCTACCGGATCACCGGGTCGGCCTGGTTCGCCGAGGGAAGCTACTGGATCCTGCTCAAACCGCTTCGCGTGCTGCTGATCCTGGCACTGGCGATGGTGGCCCGCTGGGCGCTGCACCGGACGATCAACCGGTTGGTCCGGACGACCACCGACGGTGCGGTGCCGACGATGCTGCGGCCGCTGCGCGAGCGGGTGCCCACCGCCGCGGTCGACCCGGCCGAGTTCGTGCCCGAGCGACGGAGGCAGCGGGCCGAGGCGATCGGGTCGGTGCTGCGCAGCCTGACCACCGCGTTCGTCTTCGGCATCGCGCTGCTGATGATCCTGCGCGAGTTCAGCTTCGACCTGGCTCCGTTGCTGGCCAGCGCGGGGATCGCCGGCGTCGCGCTGGGCTTCGGCGCGCAGAGCCTGGTGAAGGACCTGATCGCCGGCCTCTTCATGCTGATCGAGGACCAGTACGGCGTGGGTGACAACGTCGACCTGGGCGAGGCGATGGGCGTGGTCGAGTCGGTCGGGCTGCGGGTCACCACGGTGCGCGACGGCCGCGGTGTGCTCTGGTACATCCGCAACGGCGAGATCATCCGGGTGGGCAACAAGAGCCAGGGTTGGGCACTCGTGGTGGTGGACCTGCCCATCGGTTTCAACAGCACCGAGGAGGCCACGGCGGTGCTCCGGACCGCTGCCGCCTCGATCGCCATGGACCCGGAGCTGTCACCGGAGATCGTGGAGGCGCCCGAGGTGCTGGGTGTCGAGCAGGTGACGGTGGACGGCGCGGTCATCCGCACCGTGGTGAAGACCACAGCGGACGGGCAGTTCGCGGTGGGCCGGGAACTGCGTCGGCGTCTCGCCGAGGCGCTGGAAAATTCGGGGATCACCGCGCAGATCGCTGCGGCCCGCATCTATCCCGGTCTGTCGACCCGGCCGTTGCCCGAGGGTGAGACCGGTCAGGGCGGCGCCACCTGACACCGCCGACACTGTCCGGCAATTCAGGGGTCGCGAGCCGGCCGGCCCCTCGGGTATCGTCCGTTCGTTCAGTCGGGGAGGCGACGAACGACCCGTTCGACCTAGCTAGTTGTCAGACGATCGGGCAGAATCCGGAGCACGCGTTCCCACCAAAGCGTGATCACATCCTCGCTGATCCGTAGATCTGACGAGCGCTTCCGGCCGGGCTGCCACGAGCGGCCGAGCCGGGGCCGATGGAGGCGACGGTGCCTGACGAGCGACCTTCCGCGGAAGGCCCCGCCACATTTCGCGAAGTCTTCGCCCAGCGCGAGTTCCGGGCTGTGTTCGTGGCTGGCGCGCTCTCCTGGGTCGGCGACTATGTCGCGAAGGCCGCCGTAACTCTGCTCGTCTATCAGCAGACCCGGTCCGTCGCGCTCTCCGCGGCTGCCTTCGCGGTCAGCTTCCTGCCCTGGCTGCTCGGCGGTCCCGTGCTCGCCGCACTCGCGGAGCGATACCCGTTCCGACGGGTGATGGTGGCATGCGACATCATCCGAATGGCGCTGATGCTGCTCATCGCCATTCCGGGCCTGCCGTACCAGGCGGTGCTGGTGCTCATTTTCGCCGCCACGCTGGCCAACCCACCGAGCCAGGCGGCGAAGTCCGCGCTGATCCCGCAGTTGCTCACCGGGGACCGACTAGTGCTGGGGCTGTCGCTGAACAGCAGCGTCGGGCAGGCCGCCCAGGTCGTGGGGTACGTCTTCGGCGCCGCTGTCGCCGCGGTCGACCCGGAGGCGGCGCTGCTGTTCAACGCGGTCACGTTCGGTCTCTCGGCGCTGCTGGTTCGCCTCGGTGTGCGTCACCGCCCGGCGGTGATGAACCCGGAGCACCGCAGCCACCTGTTGCAGGAGACCCGGCAGGGGTTCGGCATCGTGTTCCGCACACCGGTGCTGCGGGCCATCGCGGTGCTGGTGTTCAGTTCGATGCTCTTCTCGATCGTTCCCGAGGGTCTGGCCGCAGCCTGGGCCAACGACGAGAGCCGTGGCGCGGTGAGCGCGGGCACCGCACAAGCAGCGATCATGGTGGCAAACCCGGTCGGCTTCATCCTCGGTGGGTTGCTGGTGAGTCGCCTGTTCGGGCCGGCTCGCCGACTGAAGCTGATGCGGCCGCTCGCGGTGATCGCCCCGTTGATGCTCGTACCGGTGCTACTCGACCCCCCGCCGCTGGTGGTAGCGCTGCTCGCCGCGCTCTGCGGGTTCGCAGTCGCCGGCATGATGCCGATGGCCAACGGGTTGTTCGTCCAGGCGCTGCCCAACGGCTTCCGAGCCCGTGCCTTCGGGGTGATGGCCACCGGCATACAGGTCATCCAGGGCCTCGCGGTGCTGGTCACCGGCATGCTCGCCGAACGGTTCCCCATTCCGGTCGTGGTCGGGGTCTGGAGCGCAGCCGGGGTGGCGCTGATGGCGGTGGCCACGCTGCGTTGGCCAGACCGGCAGACGGTGGACGACGCGATCACCGCCGCCTCGTTGGCCAACGCCGATCCGCCACCCTCCGGGCTCGGCGACCCGACCAGCGACCGCCCGGTGGAAGGCACGTCCGACCCGCATGCCGGTGACGGCCACCGCCGGCACGCGGTCACCTGACAGTCGAACCGGCCCCCACCCGAGCAGGCCGGGTGCCCCATATTCGGGGTTGTCGACCCGGCGTGATCCGACGCACGCCGTGCGGGTCGGGTCGGCACCGGACGCACCTGGCAGGATGGAACGGTGACTTCCGCAGGTGAATCCGACCGTCCCGGTGCGTCGATGACCCTCTTCGAAGCGGTCGGCGGCGAACCCACCTTCCGCAAGCTGGTCGACGAGTTCTACGCCGGCGTCGCCACCGACCCCCTGCTGCGACCCATGTACCCGGAGGAGGACCTGGGCCCGGCCGCGGACCGGATGACCCTGTTCCTGATGCAGTACTGGGGCGGGCCGAACACGTACTCCGCTCAGCGCGGGCACCCGCGGCTGCGGATGCGCCACGCGCCGTTCCGGATCGGCGCGGCCGAACGGGACGCCTGGCTGCGGAACATGCGCCGCGCCGTGGACCGGCTCGACCTTGAGCCGGAGATCGCCAGCACCCTCTGGGACTACCTGGAGCGGGCCGCGTACTTCATGGTCAACGTCGAGGACGACCCGGCCAACGCCGGCTGACCCACCCCACCCGGAGCGGCGTCAGAGCAGCGCGCCCTCGTCGTGCAGCCAGTCCACGAAGCTGGTGGCGACCGCCGCGCCGCAGTCGAGCATCTCGACCAGGAGCGCGTCGTGGGTGCCGGCACCCAGGGGCACCTGAAGCTCGGCGTAGATCGGTAGCTGACCGCGCTCGGTCGGGTCACCGATGTACGCCTTGCAGAACCGGCGGGTGTGGTTCCACTCGTTGACCACCCGGTACGCCCGGTCGGCCCAGTCCGGCGGGACCGTGGCGTGCGGACGTGCCCGCATGACCAGGATCTCGTCCTCCGGCCCTTCGAGGGTGACCAGCACCGCGTGCCGCTCCCACATCGCCAGCAGGTTGCCGTCGCCGTCGGCCAGGTAACGCACGTCGAGCAGATCGAGCGCGTCACAGACCCGGCGCAGACTCACCGGCTCGACGGTGGCGGGCATCTCGGTCAGCACGGGCCGCTCGTTGGACGGGCAGTCGTCCCCGGGCTGGCGAGGACTGGGCGGCCCGATCCGGACCGCGCTATCGACTGTGATCCCGCTTCGGGTTTCCGGATCGCCGCCGTCGGCGGGACCGGGGCGCCATGACCACCACGGCATCGCTCGCGCACCTCACTCCCCAGCGGATCCAGTCGCCTACGGTGCGTTGGATCCGAGGATGGACGGTACCCGGACAGCCGGGTTGAAGCACCCCCCCAACGACCGCCCCTGACCAGAAGAATGATCCGGGGTCATCCGTTCGGACGAGCGCTCAGGGGTGTCACGGCAAGATCCGTGGCCTTCTGCAACCAAGCCGCTCCGTGCGGTCCCACCAGGCCGACCCAACGACCGGCCACCCGCACCTGAACGGCGTTCCGGCCCTCGTCAGCCGTCGAGCCGTGGGCGGCGCCGAGGAAGCCCATCCGGACCACCCCCTGCACCAGCCGCTGCGGCACCTCGACCGGCGCGGCGGGCGTCCCGTCCGGGGTGATCAGCACCGCCACGTGGTCGAGCAACGCGTCACGCAGGGCCCGCTGGCCCACGGCACGGCCGGCCACACCCTGCTCGCTCGCCGTCCGCAGGGTGCCCGCCGCCGCGTCGGCGATCCGTCGCAACTCGGCAACGGGCAGCGCCTCCACCTGGCGGCTCCGCGTCGGCGGCAGCGGCCACCGCCACTGGGCGTCCCGGCGGGTCGGCAGGCTCGTGCCGCCCCGCTCCAGCTCAGCGAGCAGCTCCGCGGCTGCCACGGTGACGTCCTCCGCGACGCCGTCGTCCGGCCCACCGGCAACCGTGCGGACCACCAGGACCTGCCACGGCAGCCGGGCCCACAGGGCGACCCGGCCCGGTGCGCCGGCCGGCCGCAGCCGGACCGGCGCGACCGGATCCAACCGGACCAGCCGGGCCAGGAAGGCGCCCGCGTCCGCCACCCCGGCGACACCGTGGGTGGACGCCGCCGTCCGGCCCGGCTCGGCGGTGCCCGGCCGGGTCACGCCACACCGCCCTGCGGCGCGTACGTGAGCAGGAAGTCCCGTTCCTCGGTGGTGATCCGCCGCGGCACCTGGCGGGTCAGGTCGAACGGCACCAGCACCGAGCGGGCCCGGCTGGCCAGCACCTCACCGTCGTACAGCTCGTAGGCGACGGTGAACCGGGAGGCCCGGATCTCCTCCACCCACAGCTCGATCCGCACTGTGGGTGCCGCCTCCGCGGTGGCCCGGCCGAGCGCGTAGTCGACCGGGCGCAGGTAGTCGACCTCGTGCCGGCGGATCACCACCCCGTCGGCGAACGAGCCGACGCCCCAGGCCCGACCCCCGGCGAACATCAACGCCACCCGCGCCTCCTCGTACAGGGTGAGGAAGCGCGAGTTGTTGACGTGGCCGTACGCGTCCAGGTCGGACCAGCGCAGGGTGCAGTGGTAGACGAAGCGGTCAGACACCTTCTCGGCCGGTCAGTCGCGGGTCAGCTTGCGGTAGGTCACCCGGTGCGGCCGGGCGGCCTCCGCACCGAGGCGGTCGATCTTGTTCTTCTCGTACGCCTCGAAGTTGCCCTCGAACCAGAACCACTTTGACGGGTCCTGGTCGTCGCCCTCCCAGGCCAGGATGTGCGTGGCGACGCGGTCCAGGAACATCCGGTCGTGCGAGATGACCACGGCGCAGCCGGGGAACTCCAGCAGCGCGTTCTCCAGGCTGGACAGCGTCTCCACGTCCAGGTCGTTCGTCGGCTCGTCGAGCAGGATGACGTTGCCGCCGATCTTCAGGGTCAGCGCCAGGTTGAGCCGGTTGCGCTCACCGCCGGAGAGCACCTTTGTCGGCTTCTGCTGGTCCGGGCCCTTGAAACCGAACGCGGCGATGTACGCCCGCGACGGCATCTCGACCTTGCCCACCATCAGGTAGTCCAGCCCGTCGGAGACGACCTCCCAGACGGTTTTGTCGCCGTTGAGGCCCTCACGGTTCTGGTCGACGTACGACAGCGAGACGGTGGGGCCGACCCGGACCTGACCGCCGGTCGGCTCCTCCAGCCCGACGATGGTCTTGAACAGGGTGGTCTTACCGACACCGTTGGGGCCGATGATGCCGACGATGCCGTTGCGCGGCAGCGAGAACGACAGGTTTTCGATCAGCAGCCGGTCGCCGAAGCCCTTGCTGAGGTCGACCGCCTCGATCACCGTGCTGCCCAGGCGCGGGCCCGGCGGGATCTGGATCTCCTCGAAGTCGAGCTTGCGGGTCTTCTCCGCCTCGTTGGCCATCTCGTCGTACCGGTCCAGGCGGGCCTTGGACTTGGTCTGCCGGGCCTTGGCGTTGGAGCGGACCCACTCCAGCTCCTCGGTGAGGCGCTTCTTCATCTTGGCGTCGCGGCGACCCTCGACGGCCAGCCGGGCGGCCTTCTTCTCCAGGTAGGTGGAGTAGTTGCCCTCGTACCCGATCGCCCGGCCGCGGTCCAGCTCCAGGATCCAGCCGGCCACGTTGTCGAGGAAGTACCGGTCGTGGGTGATCGCCATGACGGTGCCGGCGTACTTCGCCAGGTGCTGCTCCAGCCAGGAGACGCTCTCCGCGTCCAGGTGGTTGGTGGGCTCGTCGAGCAGCAGCAGGTCGGGCGCCTCCAGCAGCAGCTTGCAGAGCGCGACCCGGCGACGCTCACCACCGGAGAGCTGGGTCACGTCGGCGTCCGGCGGCGGGCAGCGCAGCGCGTCCATGGCCAGTTCGAGCTTGGAGTCGACGTCCCAGGCGTCGAGGTGATCAAGCTCCTCCTGGAGCTTGCCCATCTCCTCCATCAGCTCGTCGGAGTAGTCGGTGGCCATCTGCTCGGCGATCTTGTTGAACCGCTCCAGCTTGGCCTTGGTCTCGGCGACCGCCTCCTCGACGTTGCCGAGCACGGTCTTGGCCTCGTTGAGCGGGGGCTCCTGGGCGAGCATGCCGACGGTGTAGCCGGGCATGAGTCGGGCTTCGCCATTGCTCGGCTTGTCCAGCCCTGCCATGATCTTGAGGAGGCTGGACTTACCGGCGCCGTTCGGACCGAGCACACCGATCTTGGCTCCCGGCAGGAAGCTCAACGTGACGTTGTCGAGCACGACCTTGTCGCCGTGCGCCTTGCGCGCCTTTTCCAGAACGTAGATGTACTGGGCCACGGTGCGGGCTACCTCCGTCGGTTGCTGTCGCTGATCGGCGGCGCGGCGCGGGCTGCGAGGACCGCCCGCCGCCGCCGGCCGGGAGCCGGCCGCGCGCACGCCATCGTCAATCCTGACAGGTACGGCGCGCTTCGCCCACATCACCCCGCCCCAGGAGTACGCGGGCGCGCCTCCTTGCCGCTCGGCAGTCCGCTTTTATCGTGACTCGATGCCTACCGAGTTCGTCATCGAGCTGCCGGACGAACTGGCCGACCGGCTGGCCGAGGAACCCGACATATCAGCCTTTGTGACGGAGTGTGTACGAAATGACATGACCGACGAGCGCATCCTGCGCACACTCCGGCAGGCGGGCTTCGCACTCTCTCCGGCTCACCTGAAGCGGGCCGGGCGGGTGTTGAACGCGGCGCTGCAGCTGATCACACCGGAACTGGGTGCTCTCGTCGCAGGACCCAGGGCGGGCATGCCGGACAAACCGGCGTTGACTCCTGGCAGATCAGCATTCGTGTTGGACACTCCGGCGGTGCTGGCCTTCGCGGGTGGCGATGAGGATGTCGCCGCCAGAATCGCGGTGGCCTCTGATCGCCGACTGACGGTGGTCGTCCCGGCGGGATGCCTGGCCAGCGCCTACCGACAAGTTCCTCAAGAGGGATGGTGGGTGCTGGGCCTCCTTGCCGCTCTACGCCCGACGCAGGTCACGGCCGTGACTGCGGACTGCTCGGCTGCGCTGGGCCTGTGGTCGCGGAGTGTGCCGGCCATGGACCTGGCCCAGGCTGCGATGGAGGCGGCTCGGGCGATCACACCGATCATGACGGACCGACGGGAGCTGCTCGGCGAGGTGCTGCCGAAGGAATGGCCGATCATCGACCTCTGACCCGCGGGCTGTCGACAAGATCACCTCTAGGATTCGGTCGCACCGAGGCGGGTAGGAGACTCCGGCACGGGGCACAAGACGCCGCAGCTACGCTCAGTACGCTCATCGCGGTGGACCCGTCAGTACCCGGAGGTGGCCGATCGTGACCGTCCGTAGCTCCTTTGTCGTAGTGGCGAACCGTCTGCCGGTCGACGAGGTGAGCACACCCGAGGGCCGGCAGTGGCGACGTAGCCCTGGCGGGCTGGTCACCGCGCTGCATCCCGTACTCGCCGAACACAAGGGCACCTGGGTCGGCTGGGCCGGTGGCACCGGCGCCGCCCCGGAGCCGTTCGACCTCGAGGGGATCCGGCTGCACCCGGTCCCGCTCAGCGCCGAGGAGTTGGAGCGCTACTACGAGGGCCAGTCCAACGCGACGATCTGGCCGCTCTACCACGACGCGGTGGAGACGCCGGCCTACAAGCGCCGGTGGCGCGAGGCGTACCGCCTGGTCAACGCCCGGTTCGCGGAGGCCGCAGCCGACGTGGCGGCCGAGGGCGCGACGGTCTGGGTGCAGGACTACCAGCTCCAGTTGGTGCCGGCGATGCTCCGTGAGCTTCGCCCGGACCTGCGGATCGGGTTCTTCCTGCACATCCCGTTCCCGCCGATCGAGCTGTTCATGCAGATGCCGTTCCGTACCGAGATCCTTCGCGGTCTGCTCGGCGCCGACCTGGTCGGTTTCCAGCAGCGGCTGGCCGCGCAGAACTTCGTCCGGCTGGCCCGGCACCTGCTCGGGCTGCGCTACGAGGGGCAGATGATCCAGGTCGACGGTCGGCAGGTGAAGGCGGGCGCCTTCCCCATCTCGATCGACACCCAGGAGATGGAGCGGATGGCCGCCGATCCGGCGATCCAGGCGCGGGCCAAGCAGATCCGCGCCGAGTTGGGCGACCCGAAGACGATAATCCTGGGCGTGGACCGGCTGGATTACACCAAGGGCATCGAGTTGCGACTCAAGGCCTTCCGGGAGCTGCTGGCTGACGGAAAGTTGACAGTTCCCGACGCGGTCATGGTTCAGGTCGCCACACCCAGCCGCGAGCGCGTGGAGCACTACCAGGCACTACGGGTGAAGGTCGAGCGCGAGGTCGGCCGGATCAACGGCGAGTTCGGCAGGGTCGGCGTGCCGGCGGTCCATTACCTCCATCAGTCGTACAGTCGCAGTGAGCTGGCGGCGATGTACGTTGCTGCCGACGTGATGATGGTGACCCCGCTGCGAGACGGAATGAACCTCGTGGCGAAGGAATACGTAGCATCACGTGCCGACCAGGGTGGCGCGCTCGTACTCAGCGAGTTCGCCGGCGCCGCCACCGAGCTTCGCCAGGCATTTTTGTGTAACCCGCACGACCCGGACGCGGTCAAGGACGCCCTCCTCCGGGCAGTGCACGTGGAGAAAACCGAGGCACGCCGCCGGATGCGGACAATGCAACGTCACCTGCGTACCCACGACGTGGGCCACTGGGCCAAGTCTTTCCTCTCGGAGCTCGGAGTTCCCGAGGCGGAGGCCGAGTGAACACGCCCGTCAACGATGGGGCGGCAATCGCCACCGGGGTCATGGACCCTGAGTTGCGTTCCGCCATCGGCCGGATCGCCCGGGTCCCCCAGCTCCTGGTCGCCTGCGACTATGACGGCACGCTGGCGCCGATCGTGGAGGACCCGAGCACGGCCGTCCCGCTGCCCGAGTCGGTGGCCGCGGTCCGCGCGCTCGCCGCGCTGCCGCAGACCACAGTGGCGGTGGTTTCCGGTCGGGCGCTGCGCGACCTGGCCGCGCTCTCGCGGCTGCCCAGCGAGGTGCACCTCGTCGGCAGCCACGGCTCCGAGTTCGACATCGGCTTCGTCGAGCGGCTCTCCCCCGAGCTGGTCGCCGTGCGGACCCAGGTCCGCAACGCGCTGCGTGAGATCGCCGCCCAGCACCCGGGTATCCGGCTGGAACGTAAGCCAGCGAGCGTCGCGATGCACACCCGTGGGGTCGACCCGCAGATCGCCGCCGCCGCCATCGAGGCGGTCCGCAACGGTCCGGCCACCTTCGACGGCGTCACGGTGACCCAGGGCAAGGAGGTCATCGAACTCTCCGTGGTGGCCACCCACAAGGGCACCGCACTCGACCAGTTGCGGACCCAGCTGGCCTCCAGCGCGGTGCTGTTCATCGGTGACGACATCACCGACGAGAACGGGTTCGCCCACCTGCACGGCCCCGACCTCGGCATCAAGATCGGCCCCGGCGACACCCAGGCCAGCTACCGGGTGGCCGACCCGCTGGAGGCCGCCCGGGCGCTGGCGCTGCTGCTGGAGACCCGGCGGCACTGGCTGTTCGGTGAGCGGGCGGTGCCGATCGAACGGCACTCCATGCTGGCCAACGGTCGTACCGTCGCTCTGCTCACCCCCGAGGCCAAGGTGAGCTGGCTCTGCCACCCCAAGCCCGATTCGGCGGCGATCTTCGCCGACCTGGTCGGTGGCAGCCCGGCCGGCCACTTCAGCGTCGCCCCGGAACGTGGCGGCATCCCGCTGGGTCAGCGCTACCGCTCCGGCACGATGACAGTGGAGACCCGCTGGTCCGGGCTCACCGTCACCGACTGGCTGGACAAGCCGGCCCGGGAGACCACCCCGGACGACAGCCCGGCGGTCATCACCGGCGACTCGACACTGGTCCGGGTGCTGACCGGCAGTGGCAAGGCCAAGGTGGAGTTCGCGCCGAGGCCGGAGTTCGGTCAGGTGGCCGTCCAGTTGCAGCCGCTCGGCGACGGTCTGCTGGTGCTCGGCTCCAACGAACCGGTCGCGCTCTACGCCCCCGGCGTGGAGTGGGAGGTCGGCAACGACGGAGGGTACGAGACCGCCAAGGCCATCGTCGACCTCTCCGCCGCCGGTGGGCAGGTCGTGCTGGAGCTGCGCTTCGGCACGCACAGCCTGGAGCACCACCGGGTGCCGATCCACGAACGGCAGGCCGCCGCCGAGCAGCCGTGGAAGGACTGGGTGGCCTCGCTGCGGCTGCCGTCCACCGCTCGGGACCTGGTCGCGCGTAGCGCCCTCACCCTGCGCGGGCTCTGCCACGAGGCCACCGGCTCGATCCTGGCCGCGGCGACCACCTCGCTCCCCGAGGAGCTGGGCGGCGTCCGTAACTGGGACTACCGCTACTGCTGGCTGCGCGACGCCGCGCTGACCGCCCGCGCACTTGTCGACCTGGGCTCCGTCGAGGAGGCCGAGGCGCTGCTGCGCTGGGTGGACGGCTGCATCGAGCGCACCGGCGGGCACCCGGAACGCCTGCACCCGCTCTACACCATCGACGGCTACGAGCTGGGCGCCGAGGCGGTCATCGACACGCTGCCCGGGTACGCCGGCTCCCGGCCGGTCCGGGTCGGCAACCTCGCCAACCACCAGTTGCAGCTGGACGTCTTCGGCCCGATCGCCGACCTGATCGCGGCCGTCGCCGACGCTCGCGGTTCGGTCCGCGACGACGAGTGGCGGGTCCTGGAGAACATGGTCGAGGCGGTCCGCCGCCGCTGGCACGAGCCCGACCACGGCATCTGGGAGGCCCGGCTGCCACCCCGGCACCACGTCTTCTCCAAGGTGATGTGCTGGATGACAGTCGACCGCGCGCTGCACGTGATGCGCGAGCACGGCGGCGAGGACCGGCCCGAGTGGAAGGACCTGCGCGACCGGATCGGCGCCAACGTGCTGGAGCACGGCTGGCACTCCGACGTCGAGGCGTACAGCGTCGCGTACGGGGACGAGGACATGGACGCCTCGTCGCTCTGGATCGGCCTCTCCGGCCTGCTCCCGGGCGACGACCCGCGCTTCCTGTCCACCGTCCTGCGGATCGAGGCGGACCTGCGCAGCGGCCCGGTCGTCTACCGCTACCACTGGGACGACGGCCTGCCCGGCCGTGAGGGCGGTTTCCACATCTGCACGGCGTGGCTGATCGAGGCGTACCTGCGCACCGGCCGCCGCACCGACGCCGAGGAGCTGTTCGCGCAGATGGTGCTGACCGCCGGCCCGACCGGGCTGCTCCCCGAGCAGTACGACCCGCTCGCCGAGCGCGGCCTGGGCAACCACCCGCAGGCGTACAGCCACCTCGGTCTGATCCGCTGCGCCCTGCTGCTGGACAACATGCTCAAGCAGTAGTCGACAGCTCGTGTGACGGGGCCGGAGCGCATGCTCCGGCCCCGTTGGTCACTGCGGGTACGGCAGGCTCGGTTGCCACCCGTACAGGTGGGCGTCGAGGTCGGTGGGCACCGTCCAGTGCGCGTACGGCAGCACCGCGCTGCTGCCGGTGTGGATCAGGCGCAGTAGTGGGGCGTCGCCGGTGTGGTCGAGCGCGAGCTTCGGTTTACGGGCCGCGCCGACGCCGCCGAGGCCGAACAGGACAACGGAGTCCTGGACCGGAAGCCCCTGTGCCTGTCGGGCGTCACGCCAACCCCGGTACGCCGCGTCCAGCCGCCAGGGCGCGAGGTCGGCGAGACCGCGGTACAGGTTCGCCACCCAGGTCGGGGTGAGTTCGGCGTCGGAGAGCCGGTACGGCACCCCGGTCAGCAACGCGTCGAGCTCCGGATCCGTCTCCACCCCGGCGTTGGTCAGCGCCTCGGGCAACGCGCCACGGCGGACGGCCGCTACCGCAGGGGCGGCCTGCTCGACCCGATCGACCTGCCAGCGAAGCCCTGCCGGGGTGTTCGCCGCTCGGCGGTCCCACAGCCAGCGGGCGTTGTCCCAGCGGTGCCGCTGGTTGGCCGGGATCAGGTCGTCGATGCCGAAGACCAACTCCTCACCCTCGACCCGTGCGGTGAGCCACCGGCCCCGCAGGTGCGACCGCTGCTCGCCGTAGCCGGCCAGTGCGACCACCGCGGACCGCAGGTAGGCGCCGGTGTTCCCGCGCGGGAAGTGCCAGCACAACGAGGACGCATCGAGGGCGTCGAGGTCGGACGCGGCCTCGTCCGACACCACGCCGACCCGGACCAGTGGCGATGCCGCACTGGCCTGGCGATTGTCGAACTGTCGACGGTCCCGGCGCTGACGCATCTCGGCCCGCTCGACCGACGGGCTGACCGAGTACGCCGCCTTCTTCCCGGCCCACCGCAGCGCCTCCGCCCCGGCCGCCTGCGGGTCGCCGAAGAGCCGGAACGCCAGCAGCTCGTGCTCGTCGGACCCGTCGTCCTCGGTCACCTGCAGCTCGTACACCAGGTCGCCGGGCGAGTCCAGGTTGTAGGCGGTGTGCGGGTCACGGCCGAACTCGTTGCCGACGAGCGAGTCGCCCGGCTGTTGGCGATAGCCACGGACCACGGTGACCAGGACGGCCCAGGAGCCGTCCGCGTCCGCGCACCTCAGAGTCCGGACCGGAGCATCGCGCCATCGCGAGGGGAGGTCCTCGAAGCTGGTGGTCAGGCCGGGACGCCCACATCGCAGCGCGACCGGGGTGAGCAGTTCCGTTCGCCACGTCTCGTGAGGGTCCTTCAGGGTGAGCATGAGCGACATTGTGTCCACAGCGACCGACAACCGCCGCAGCTGGCAATCTTGGACGGTTTCCGCTACGCGCCAACGGAAACCGTCCAAGATCTACCGGGTCAGTGCCCTCCGAAGCCCGGGTCCGCCGCCGGACGGGTCACCGCCGCGTCCGGTCACGTGTCAGCCGTCGAGCGCGCCCACCACATCGCCCACCACGACGACGGCGGGCGGGCGTAGGTCGGCCGCACTCAGGTCGGCCGCGACAGCGCCCAGCGTGGACCGCAGGACCCGTTGGGTGCCGGTGGTGGCTTCCTGGACGACTGCGGCCGGCGTCTGGGGCGACCGACCGTGGGCGATCAGGGTGGCCGTGATGGCCGCGAGGTTCTTCAACCCCATCAGGATCACCAGGGTGCCGTGCAGACCGGCGAGGGCGTCCCAGCGCACCAGCGAAGCCGGCGCGTCGGGTGCCAGGTGCCCGGAGACCACGGTGAACTCGTGCGCCACCCCCCGGTGGGTGACCGGGATGCCGGCCGCGGCCGGCGCGGCGATGGAGCTGGTCACCCCGGGCACCACTGTCACCGGCACGCCGGCGGCCGCGCAGGCCAGCAGCTCCTCGCCGCCGCGGCCGAAGACGTACGGGTCACCGCCCTTGAGCCGCACCACGAAGGCGCCGGCCAGGGCCCGGTCGACCAGGATCTGGTTGATCTCCTCCTGGGCCCGGGACGGACCGTAGGGAATCTTCGAGGCGTCCACCAGCTCGACGTCCGGGCGCAGCTCGTCGAGGAGCAGCCCGGGCACCAGTCGGTCGGCGACCACCACGTCGGCCTCGGTGAGCAGCCGCCAGCCCTTCACGGTGATCAGCTCAGGGTCACCCGGCCCCGCCCCGACCAGCGCCACCCGCCCGGCCTGCTGCCCACCGGTCGTCCCGGTGGAAGCGTCGGGCCGGCCAGCGATCCCGTCCGGTGCCAGGCGGACGGCGAGGAGGTCGCGGATCGCGTCGCGAACCGTCATCGCCCGGCGCGGGTCGCCGCCGCCGAGCACCGCCACGGTGACCGGGCCGTGCCGGGTCACGGCCGGGGTCCAGGCGGTGGCGGCCGTCCGGTCGTCGGCCCGGACACAGAAGATCCGCCGCTCGGCGGCGACGGCGCTCACCGAGGCCGCCGCTATCGGGTCGTCGACCGCGACCTGGACCAGCCAGGCGCCGTCCAGGTCCTCGGGCACGAACCGGCGCGGCACCCAGTGCAGCCGACCCGCGTCGGCCCGGGCACGCAGCGCCGGAGTCAGCTCCGGCGCCACCAGCAGGACGTCCGCACCGGCGTCCAGCAGCGCGGGTACGCGCCGGGTGGCGACCGCGCCACCACCCACCACGACCACCCGCCGCCCGTGCAGCCGCAAACCCAGGGGGTACGGATTGGAGGTCACGCCGCACCACCGAGGCGGACGGCTCGTTCGCTGCGCGTGCTCACTTTTCGGCCACCCCTGCGGAGTCGAAGGTGGCCACCTCGTGCAGCACCCGGACCGCGCCGGTGACCACGGGCAACGCCAGCAGCGCGCCGGTGCCCTCACCGAGGCGCAGCCCCAGGTCGATCAGCGGGTCGAGGCCGAGGTGGCGCAGTGCGACAGTGGCACCGGGCTCGGCCGAGCGGTGGCCGGCGACCATGGCGTCGACCGCCGCCGGGGCGAACGCGGCGGCGGCGAGCGCGGCCGAGACCGCGATCACGCCGTCCAGCAGCACCGGCGTGCGGCGTGCTGCGGCCCCCAGGATCAGCCCGGCCAATGCGGCGTGCTCCAGACCACCGACGGCGGCCAGCACCCCCAGCGGGTCGGCCGGGTCGGGGGTGTGCCGGGCCAGGGCGGCCCGCACGACCGCGACCTTGTGCGCGTACGTCGGGTCGTCGACCCCGGTGCCCCGACCTGTGGTGTCGAGCGGGTCGGCGCCGGTGAACGCGGCGATCAGCACGGCGGCCGGTGTGGTGTTGCCGATGCCCATGTCCCCGGTGAGCAGGATGCCGGCACCGGCGTCGATCAGTTCGTCGGCGATCCGGATGCCGGTCTGCACCGCCGCCAGCGCCTCGTCCCGGGTCAGCGCGGCGGTCACCGTGAGGTCGCGGGTGCCCTGGCGGACGGACGCGACAACGAGCCGGGGCACTGCCGGGTCGAGCACTGCCGGATCGAGCACGGCCGGGTCGGTGGGCAGCGGGGTGGCCACGCCGACGTCGACCACTGTGACCGAGGCGCCGGCCTGCCGGGCGAACGCGTTGACCACCGCTCCACCGGCCAGGAAGTTGCCGATCATCTGCGCGGTGACCTCCTGCGGCCAGGGGCTGACCCCCTGGGCGTGCACCCCGTGGTCGCCGGCGAAGATCGCCACCGCGGCCGGCTCGGGCAGCGGTGGCGGGCAGACTCCGGCCAGGCCGGCGAGGCGTACCGAAAGCTCCTCCAGCGCGCCCAGCGATCCCGCCGGCTTGGTCAGCCGGCCGTGCAGCTCCCGGGCGGCGGCCATGGCCCCTTCGTCCGCCGCGCGGATCGCCGCAATCGTGGTCTCCAGCATCATGCCTCCATGGTCTCGCGCAGCACGTCGATGAACGCGTCGGTGGTGTTTCGGTCGCGTACCGCCACCCGCAGCCAGTCCGGGCCGAGGCCGGGGAACGTGTCGCCTCGGCGCACCGCCCAGCCGCGCTCGCGCAGGGCGGCCCGGATCGGTGTCGCGCCCGGTAGGTGCAGCAGGACGAACGCGCTGGCGGGACGGCCGACGACGCGTACACCGGGCAGTTCGGCGAGGCGCGCGACCAGGTGCTCGCGGTCGGCGGCGAGCTCGGCGGCGATCGCGCGTTCGGCCTGGACCGCGACGGCGCTGGCGCAGGCCGACGCGGCCGCCAGCGCGGGCGTGGAGACGGCCCAGAGCGGCTGGACGGCGGCCAGCCGGGACAGCAGCTCCGTGGCGCCGATCAGGTAGCCGATCCGCAGGCCGGCCAGGCCCCACGTCTTGGTGAGGCTGCGCACCACGAGCAGGCCGGGCAGGTCGCGGCGTTCGGCCAGCGACTCCGGTTCGCCGGGGTGCCCGGGGACGATGGTGGTGTCGGCGAACGCCTCGTCGACAACCAGCACCCGGCCGGGGCGGGCCAGCGCGGCCACGGTCTGGGCGGGGTGCAGCACCGAGGTCGGGTTCGTCGGGTTGCCGATCATCACGAGGTCGGCGTCGGCGGGCACCCGGGACGGGTCGAGCCGGAAGCCGTCGGCGGCGTCGAGCAACACCCGCTCGACCGGGTGTCCGGCGGCCCGCAGCGCCGCCTCCGGCTCGGTGAACTGAGGGTGCACCACCACGGGGCGGTGCACGCCACGCAGCGCCTGGGCGATCAACACGAAGCCCTCGGCGGCGCCGGCGGTGAGCAGCACCTCGTTCGGGTGACGGCGGTGTCGGGCGGCGACCGCCGCCCGGGCCGGCGCCGGGTCCGGATACCGGGCCAGGTCGGTCAGGGTCGCGGCGATCGGGTCGGCCAGCCAGGCGGGAGGACGCGCCCGACGGACGTTGACGGCGAGGTCGATCAGGCCGGCGGTCGCCTCCGCGTCGCCGTGGTGGGCGAGGTCCGGCTCGACCCCGGTGGGTGGGGCGACCGCGCTCGGCTGATCAGACATGTCCGCGATCCTGCCGGGAAGGTGGCCGGTGGGACAGTCGATCTCAGCGTAAGCCGCGTCACCACTCGCCGGTTTAAGAGTTCTTCTCATGTACGAATCGGAAATGTCATAACTTGGCCAGGTGAGCAACCGACCCCTTGCTGCCGCTGGTCGTCTTGTCCCTCTCCTCCGCGCCGGACTGATCGCCGGAATCGTGATCGCCGCCGTCGCCTATCCACTGGTCGCCCTCACCGGGCTCGGCGCGAAGGCCACCGCGCACGCCGTGGACCAGAAGACCCGGGTGCTGAAGACCGCCCTGCCCGCCGAGACCTCGTACGTCTACGGCCCGGACGGCAAGACCGTGCTGACCATGTTCTACGAGGAGTACCGGCAGTACACCAAGCTGTCGGACATGTCGCCGAACATCCAACAGGCGATCGTGGCCGCCGAGGACTCCCGCTTCTACCAGCACCACGGCGTCGACCCGAAGGGCGTGGCCCGGGCCTTCGTCTCCAACGCCCGCTCCGGCGGCTCCCAGGGCGCCTCGACCCTGACCATGCAGTACGTCCGGATGGCCCTGCGGGACAGCGCGACCACGCCCAAGGAGGTCCAGGAAGCCACCCAGCAGACCAGCATTCGCAAGGTCAAGGAGATGCGGATGGCGCTGGACCTGGAGAAGGAGTTGAGCAAGGAACAGATCATGGAGCGCTACCTGAACTCGGCGTACTTCGGGCACCGGGCGTACGGCATCTACGCGGCCAGCGAGATCTTCTTCTCCAAGACCCCGAAGGACCTCACGCCGGTCGAGGCCGCCACCCTCGCCGGACTGGTCAAGTCCCCGTCCGAGTACGACCCGGCCGACTCCGACCAGAAGGAGGCCACCGGGCGGCGCAACTACGTGCTGGACCGGATGAGCCAACTCGGCTACCTCTCCCCCGACTCGGCCGCCGCCGCCAAGTCCGAGCCGATCCGGCTCAGGCTGACCACCCCACCGCACGACTGCGCCGCGGTGGCGGAGAAGTACAACAGCTGGGGCTTCGCCTGCGACTACCTGAAGAACTGGTGGAGCGCGCAGCCCGCGTTCGGGGCGAACCGGCTGGAACGGATGGACAACCTTCGCCGGGGCGGCTACCGCATCGTGCTCAGCCTCGACCCGAAGATCCAGGAGGCCGCGGAGAAGAGCGTGGGCACCAAGGAGGCCACCGGCAGCCCGTTCGCCAACGGCATCGTGGTCTCCGAGCCCGGCACCGGGCGGGTGAAGGCCATGGCGGTGAACCGGACGTACTCGCTGGACCTGGCCGAGAACCCGCAGAGCTCCAACCCCGAGGCCGGGCCGAAGGTGAAAGCCAACTACCCGAACACTGTGGCACCGCTGCTCGGCGGCGGTGACCTGGCCGGCTACCAGGCCGGGTCGACGTTCAAGATGTTCCCGATGTTGGCCGCGCTGGACTCGGGGATGACCCTCTCCACCTCGTTCAACGCGCCGTACCGCTACAAGTCGGCAGTGTACGACGGCTGGGCGCCCTCCAACGCCAGCGGCGCCATGACCGGCCAGCAGACCATGTGGTCCGGCTTCGGCAAATCGGTGAACACGTACTTCGTGTGGCTGGAGGAGAAGGTCGGCGCGGACCGGGCGGTCCGGTTGGCCGAACAGCTCGGGCTTCGGTGGCGCACCGACGTCGACCGGGAACAGGCGTCTCCGGCCAAGGCGAAGAAGTGGGGTGCCTTCACCCTGGGCGTCTCCGACGCCACCCCGCTGGAGATGGCGAACGCGTACGCCGCCATCGCGGCCGACGGCCGCTACTGCGAGGCCATCCCGGTGCAAGCGATCATGAACAGGGACGGCACACCCGCCACGTACGCCACCCCGGGCGGTCTGCACCGCGAGGTGGCCAAGCCGCGCTGCCGGCAGGTGGTGAGCGCGGACGCCGCGCGGGCGGCCACCGACGCGGCCCGCTGCCCGACCGGAGACACCCCGGCGCGCGGCAGCTGCGGCGGATGGTCCACCGCCGACAGCGTGCGGGGCACCGTCGGACGCCCGGTGGCCGGCAAGACCGGTACGACCGACAGCACCCGATCGGCCTGGTTCGTGGGCTACACCCCGGAGTTGGCCGCGGCGAGCTTCATATCCGACCCGGACAACCCGTTCAACGCGGTCGGTGACGGGCAGTCCCAGATCCCGATCAAGGCGGTTTCGGAGACCCTGCGCGACGGCCTGAAGGGCACCCCGACCCGCCAGTTCACCCCACCGTCGGACGCCATCGTCGGCTGACCGGCGCGAGAGTCAGCGCAGGTCGGCGGGGCTCGGCGCGACTCAGCGCAGGTCGGCGGCGACGAACGACCACAGCTCCAGATCCACCCGGCCGCCGCTGACGAACCCGGCGTTCCGCAGCAGACCCTCGTAGCTGAACCCGGCCTTCTCGGCGACCCGGCGCGAGGCCAGGTTGCCGGGAGCCACCCGCAGTTCGACCCGCTGGAAGCCGTGCTCCAGGATCAGCGCGATGGCCACCGCGTCGACCGCCTCGGCGGCGAAGCCGAAACCCCGCGCGTGCGCAGCCATCGCGTAGGAGATCTCGGTGAGGCGGGCGCCCCAGTCGGTGCGCCGGGTCCACAGCGAGCCCACCACCTGGTCGTCCTCCCGCCGGAGCACCGCGTAGTGGTCGCCCTCCCCGCTGTCGCGCCGCTGCCGGGCCAGATCGGTGCACCAGGCCAGCCCGTCGATCGGGCCGGAGTCGTCGGGCAGCGGCAGCCAACGCCGGGTCAGCTTGTCGGCGAAGATCTCCCCGGCCGCCGCCGCGTCGGCCGCCGTGAGCTGACGCACCTCGGTACGCGGGGTGGAGACCGTCAACGCCGGGAAACGGCGCACCGCCACCTGACCGATCACACCGACACCTCGCCCGGCTGCGCGGGTACCACCTCGCTCGTCGGGTCGGCCGCCGCCGCGGCGACCAACCGGGCCGCCGTCGCCGGATGGCTCGCCCAGTGCAGAGCGAGCTGCGAGGCGTGCACGTTGCGCCAGACGAAGCCCTCCGGCGCGCCGCCGTCCCAGCTCCAGGCCGGGCGCTGACCAGCGCGCGGGGTGAGCACCGCACGGTGTGCCTTGTGCCCGACCAGCACCGTGCCGGTGGCGGCGACCACGCTGTCGGTCTGGGCAGTCGCCTCCCGGTAGCCGGCCACCACCCCGTCGCGGCTGACACCGACCGCGTCCAGGACACCGCACATCGGCAACCCGTCCAGTTCCCGCGCCAGCCAGAGCAGCCCGGCGCCCTCGGCGATCACCGGACGCCCGGTCCGCGCCAACTCGGCCACCGCGATGCAGAGCCGCCGGTTGGCCGACAACTGCTCGGCGTACGCCTCGGGCAGCGCGCCGCCGACGACCAGCGCGCGGGTGCCGACTGGCAGCGCCTCGTCGCGCAGCGGGTCGACGACGACGACCTCGGCGCCGGCGGCCCGGAGCAACTCGGTGGTCTCCGGGTGGCTGAAGCTGCCGCCCGGCCCACCGGCCACCGCCACCAGTGGGCGGTTCGCCGGGGGTGTGAACGTGCCGAGGGCCTCCTCGGGAGACCAGGCCGGTGCCGGCAGCGCCGGGGCGGAGCGGGCCAGCCCGAGCAGCCGTTCCAGGTCGACAGTGGCGGCGACGGCCTCGCCCAGCCGGCGGACCGCACGGACGGCGTCGGCCGAGTCGTCGACCACCGGTGCCACCCCGTGCCGCCGCGACGGCAGCACCGCCGGCAGGTCCTGTCGACGCAGCGCGCCGTAGACCGGCACCCCCACGTCGTCCAACGCCTCGCGCAGCATCCCCTCGTGTCGCGACGACGCCACCCGGTTGAGGATCACCCCGCCGAGCCACAACTGCTCGTCGTACGAGCGGAAACCGTGCACCAGGGCCGCCACCGACTGGCCCATCGCGGCCACGTCGACAACGAGCACCACCGGGCTGCGCAGCGCGGCGGCCGCGGCGGCGGTGGACTCCTGCTCGGGACGGCCACCGACCGAGTCGTACAGCCCCATGCTGCCCTGCACCACGGCCAGCCCGGCACCGGCGGCACCGTGCGCCACCAGCGGGGCGAGCCGATCGAGGCCGACCAGTCGGGGGTCGATCACCCGACCCGGCCGACCGGAGGCGAGGCCGAGGTAGGCGGCGTCGACATGGTCCGGCCCGAGCTTGAACCCGGCGACGTCGACCCCTCGCTCGGCCAGGGCGGCGAGCAGCCCGATCGCCAGCGCGTTCTTACCGTGCCCGGAGGACGGCGCGCTGAGCACCAGGCGCGGCACGACGGTCATCATCGACTCCTCGCGAGCGGCGGCGGGTACGCGACGGGACGACCAAGGCCGATCCGTCGGCGTGACGATACCCGCCCGGCTGGAGGCGCGAGCACCGCCAACCGGGGTGGGCGGCCCGGCCCTGGCAGTGCCCGAGGCGTCGACCCCGGCGCGGTCCGGCCCGGTCCAGGTCAGTGGCGCCGGTCATACGAGTAGCCTCGGTGCCGTGTACCGGTTCCTGCTGAGCCCACGCTGGCTGGGCGCTCTCGCGCTGACCCTGGTCGCGGCCGCCGTCATGGTGTTCCTCGGCAACTGGCAGCTGGACCGCTACCGGGGGCGCACCGAGGTCAACGAGCGGATCGACGCGGGCCAGCGGATGGCTCCCGTGCCGCTCGCCGACGCGCTGCGCGCTCCCGCCGGCGGTGCGGGAACAGCCGGTCCGGCCCCCGCCGAGGACAAGGTCTGGACCCGGGTCACCGTCACCGGCCGGTACGACCCCACGAACACCGTGCTGGTCCGCGGCCGGACGGTGGACAGCCGGGTCGGTTTCGAGGTGCTCACCCCGCTGGTGCTCGCCGACGGCACGGCGCTGCTGGTGGACCGGGGCTGGATCCCGCCGGCGCCCGGTGGGGCGACCGCCCAGCCGTCGGTGCCGGCCGCGCCGACCGGCGACGTGACGGTGGTCGGCCGGGTGCACGAGACCGAGAGCGGCGCCGGCGCGGTGGCCCGACGCGACGGGCTGCTGGAGATCCGGCGGATCGGGGTGTCGCGGCTGGCCGGCGAGCTTCCCTACCCGGTCTACGGTGCGTATCTGCTGCTCGACGAGCAGACCCCGGCAGCCGATCCGGTGTTCAAGGCGGTGCCGGTGGGGCACGCCAACAACTGGCAGAACTTCGGCTACGTCGTGCAGTGGTGGCTGTTCGCGGTTATGGCCCTCTTCGGCTATGGCTGGGTGGCCCGTCGGGAGGCCCGCCGGGCCGCCGGCATCGGCGCCACCTCGGCTCCGCTGGACCGGGCCGCCGAACCGACGCCGACCGCTTCCGCCTGACCTCGCCCGGTCAGCCAGTCAGGCGGCCGGCGTGGATGGCACGGACCGCGTCGATGGTGTCCGCCTCCGCGGCGGACTTGTCGTCGCGATAGCGCACCACCCGGGCGAACCGCAGCGCCATCCCACCGGGATAGCGCGAACTCGTCTGCACCCCGTCGAAGGCGATCTCCACCACCTGCTCGGGCCGGACCCGGACCACCCAGTCGCCGCGTTCCACGGCGAGGTCGAGGAACCGCTCGGTCTGCCACCGCAGCAACTCGTCGGTGAGCCCCTTGAACGTCTTGCCGAGCATGACGAAGTCACCGGTGCGCGCGTCACGCGCACCCAGATGCAGGTTGGACAGCCAGCCCTTGCGTCGGCCGCTGCCCCACTCGACGGCGAGCACCACCAGGTCGAGGGTGTGCCGCGGTTTCACCTTGACCCAGGCGGCACCGCGCCGGCCGGCGTCGTAGGGGGCGTCCGGCGCCTTGACCACCACGCCCTCCTGCCCGGCGTCGAGCGCGGCGGCGAACGCGGCGGCGGCCTGCTCCGGGCCGTCGACCTCCATCCGGCCGACCAGCAGCGACGAATCCACCGAACCGGCGAGGGCGGCCCACCGCTCCCGGCCGGGAAGGTCGATCAGATCCTCACCGTCGAGGTGCAGCAGGTCGAAGAAGTACGGGGTGAGCACCGTCGCGCCCGTGCTGGCGGCCGCCGCGAGCACCGCCGGGGCGACCGGTGTGCGCCCGGTGGTGCTGGGGGTCGTGCGTCGGGCGGCCCGGCTCGACGTCTGCTGGAACGGCAGTGGGCGGCCGGTCTCGTCCAGGCCGATCGCCTCGCCGTCGAGGACCAACTCCCGGCCCGGCAGGGCACGGACCGCGGCGACCACCTCGGGCACCCGGGTGGTGATCTCGTCGAGGCTGCGGGTGAACACGGCGATGTCGGCGCCGGAGCGGTGCACCTGGATGCGGATGCCGTCGAGCTTCACGTCGACCACCGCCGGCGTGCCGGTCGCGGCGAGCGCCTCGTCGACCGAGGGGGCGCTCTGCGCGAGCATCGGCGCCAGCGGGCGGCCAACCTGCAGACCGAACCCGGCCAACTCGGCGGCACCTCCGGCCAGCGCGGCCACCGCCACGGCCCGGAGATCACCGGCGAGCAGCAACGCCCGGCGGACCGCCGCCACCGGCACCTCGGCGGCCCGGGCCACCGCGTCCGCGAGGAGCCCGGCCTGGGCGCCCTGCCGTAGCTCGCCACTGAACAGGCCGGTGAGCAGCCGCTGCTCGTCGGCTGTCGCCGCCGCGTAGAGGGCACCGAGCAGCGCCCGACGCCGAGCCTGTGAGCCCGAGCCGTGCACCGCGGCGATCTGCGCGATGGCCGCGTCCACGGCGGCCACCGTCAACGTCGGCTCGGCGGCCGGCGGTGGCAGGTCGCGCAGGCTCGCGTAGCCGACGCCGGTCTGCCGTTGGCGCAGCTCACCGGCGAGATAGCCGGCGCCGGGCTCGACCTCGCCGGGGTCGAGCCGACGCAGCGCGTCAGCGAGCAGCTCCACCTTGGCCCGTCGGCCACTGGTGGCGCCGACGGCGGCCGAGGTGGCTGCCAGATCGAGGAACCGCACGCAGCTCATCCTGCCAGTCACCTCCGACACCGCCCGGGCATTGCCGTGCCCGGGCGGTGTCGGCAGGGTGCCACCCACTCACGCGGGCGACGGTTCAGGCGGAGACGGGTTCCTCGATGCGCAACCCTCGGGCGCGGACCTCGCCGGCGACCCGGGAGAGCACCGAGTCGAGGGCGACCAGTGCGGCGGAGAGCTCACCGAGCTGTTCGTTGAGCGTGTCCTCGGACCACGCGGAGACATCGACATCTCCCAGCGCGCTGACAGCGGCCCCCAACCGGGCCATCACCTCGTTCGTACTCATGTACGAAAGGCTATAACAGCCGACCATCCGACACGCCGTAAACTCCCAGATCAGGCCCAAAGTTGCCGTTCTGACACCTAACCGCCGACCGCCGCCACGTTGCGCAGGAGCAGCGCCTCGGCGAGGCAGACCCGGGCGAACTCCCCCAGGTGCAGACTCTCGTTCGGGCCGTGCGCGCGGGCGTGCGGGTCCTCCACGCCCGTCACCAGGATCGCCGCCTTCGGAAACATCTCCTGGAAGGTGGCGATGAACGGAATCGAGCCGCCGACGCCGATGTCTACCGGGGCGGTGCCGTCCCAGGCGGTCCGGAAGGCCGAACGGGCGGCATCGAACATCGGCCCGGACGCGTCGATCACGCACGGGTCGCCGTCGTGTTCGAAGGTGACCGTCACCTGCGCACCCCACGGCGCGTGCTGCTCCAGGTGCGCGCGCAGCGCCGCGTACGCCCGCTTGGGGTCGTCGCCCGGGGCGAGGCGGACGTTGAGCTTCGCCTTCGCGGCCGGGACCAGGGCGTTCGGCGCCTCGCCGGTGGACGGCGCGTCGACACCGAGGATGGCCAGCGCCGGCTTGGTCCAGAGCCGGTCGGTGATCCGGCCGGTGCCGATGAACTGCACGCCGTCCGCGAGCCCCGCCTCGGCTCGGACCCGGTCCTCCGGGTAGTCGACGGTGGCGCCCTCCCGGCCGACGAGGCCGTCCACTGCCACGTCACCGGCGTCGTCGTGCAGCGTCGCCAACAGCCGGACCAGCGCGGTGAGCGCGTCCGGCACGGCGCCGCCGAACATGCCGCTGTGCACCGCGTGGTCCAGCGTGCGCACCTCGACGAAGCAATTGACGATGCCCCGCAGCGAGGTGGTCAACGCCGGTACGCCGATGTCCCAGTTGCCGGAGTCGGCGATCACGATGACGTCCGAGGTGATCTCGTCGCGGTGCTCGGCCAGGAGTTGCTCCAGCGAGTCGGAGCCGTACTCCTCCTCGCCCTCGATGAAGAGGACCACGCCGACCGGCAACGCGTCACCGTACGCGCGCAGCGCCGCCACGTGCGCCATGATGCCGGCCTTGTCGTCGGCCGCACCCCGGGCGTAGAGCCGGCCGTCCCGTTCCACCGGCTCGAACGGGTCGGACTCCCACAGCGACCGGTCGCCGACCGGCTGGACGTCGTGGTGGGCGTAGAGCAGCACGGTGGGCGCGCCGGGCGGGGCGGCCCGACGGCCGATCACCGCCGGCTGGCCGCCGGCTCGTACGATGTCGACGTCCAGGCCACAGCCACGCAGCAGCTCGGCGACCGCCTCGGCGGAGCGTTCCACGTGCGAGTGGTCGAAGCCCTCGAAGGCGATGCCGGGGATGCGGACGAGGCGCTCCAGGTCGGCCCGGACGCCGGGCATCTCCCGCTCGACGGCGGCCCGCACCTCGGACTCGGACATGATCGGTGAGGTCATGACCGGCATCGTATGCCGGCCTTACCGGGGCGTGCCGGCGGAGCCCGTACCGTCACCGCTGTCCGCGGGGCCGGCGCCGGCCCGCGCGCCCGGGGCGGCCCGCCCGGCGCGGTGTGCGCGGCCCGCCGCCTCGGTGGCGGCGTCCATCCAGGAACGGGCCCGACCGGCGGTGCCGCCCACCCACTCGCCGACGTCGCTCGCGCCGTCGCCGAGCCGGCGCAGCAACCCGACCAGCGGGTCTGTGGAACGGCTGAACTCCTCCCGGTACGACGCGGCAGCCGCCTTGATCTCCTCCGACACGCTTGTCGAGCTGTCGTCCTCGCGGCGGGGATAGTCCCCGGCCAGCACCTGCCCGTACGCCCCGGAGTCGATCCACTGGCGCAGCGACGCCGCCCGCGCCACCGGCACCGGGTGGGTGCTCCACGCGGTCATCCGGATCTTGTGCAGGCTGTCGCGCAGGTCGCCGCCACCGGAGTACTCGGCGGCCTGCTCCAGGAAGGCGGTGGTGTCGACCTGGGACAGGTCACCACCGCCGGCGAGCTTCATCAGCAGCCGCAGCGCGGCGGCCGGGTCCTGCCCGGCGAGCAGGCCGGCCCGGTCGGCGGAGAGTTCCGCCTTACGCCACCACTCCAGCATCGCCGCGATGATGGCGCGCAGCGCGATCGCGCCGACCGGCAACCAGCTCAGGTTGGCCGCCCACCGGGTGAGGATCATGAGCATGGTCTTGTAGACCGCGTGCCCGCTGCCCACGTGCCCCAACTCGTGGCCGAGCAGGCAGCGCAGCTCGTCCTCGTCGAGTTGCTGCACGCAGGCGGAGTTCAGAACGATGAACGGCCGCTCCAGCCCGACCGCCTCGGCGCCCAACCAGGGCGACTGGGTCACGTACAGCTCGGGTAGTTCGGCCACGTCGAGCGCCGCCGCGGCCTCGGTGTAGCGCTGCCACACCGCCGGGTACTGCCTGTGGTCGACCCGGATGCCGGAGGCCAGCACGGACAGCCGGAAACCCCGCTCGTTCCACATCCCGAAGAACGCCCGCACCACGTCGTCGAAACCGCGCAGCTCCCGCAGCGCGACCAGGGCACCTCGGTCGGCCGGATGCTCCCAGGCCCGCGAGCTGATGCCGCTGAGGGTGATCCGACGCCGCGCTGGCGCGTCCGCTGCCGTCATGGTGGCTCCCCGTTCGCCGTAGCTCTCCCGCATCGTGCCGCAGTCGGTGGCCCACGTCCATGCCCCGCTCAGCGAAGCCGCACGTAGTACCGGTCCGCGTCGTACGGCAGTGTCGGCGCGCCGTCCACCAACAGGTCGGCGTGGGTCGCGGTCTCGTCGACGGCGAAGTGCGCCCGCTCCCCGTCATGCCAGCGGCGCAGCTCGGGCAGGATCTCCGGCCCGTCCCGGGCGACAGCGCGAGCCAGCCGCAGCGACGTGGGCGCGGTGACGAACACGGCCAGCGTCAGCTCCGGCCGGACGACCGCCCGGGCGGCACTGACCCCCTCGACCACCAGCACCGGAGCCACCGGCACCGGAACCGGCCGGGGCAGAAAACACTGCCGGACCCAGCTGTACCGCCGGTAGGCGCCCGGCTCCCCGTTACGCAGCGGGGCGAGCACCCCCTCGTCGAGCCGGGGCCAGAAGGTGACCTGGTCGTCCCACCCGTCGAGCAGGTCGTCGGTGTGCACCACCGGCGGTCGGCCGCCGAGCGGCCCCGCCAGGGCATCCGCGAGCCGCGCGGCGAACCGGCTCTTGCCCGCGCCGCTCGGCCCGTCGACAGCGACCAGCCGGGTCCGCCCCAACCGCGCCGGGCCCGCGAGCACCCGACGAGCCAATTCGGCGTACGCCTCGACAACCGCAACGGTCGGTCCGCCAGTTCCCGGGTTCAGCGCAGCCTCCCGTGGTGCATGACCGAAGTATGCCGCCACCGCTGCTGGGCAGGGTGATCGACTCGGGTTCATCGACGTCGCGGTATCCCTGTTGGCCCGTGTCGATCGTGCCGGTTGCGGGGTCGGCGTGGGCCACTCTGACACGTCCGGCTGACCGCCCTGGCCGGTCACCGTCACGTCCGGGGGAATTGGTGCGGCGACGGGTGACGGGCGGCCCGTTCGCCGCCCGGGGTGCCAGCGAATCGGCATGATCGGGTGGTGCTCCGAGACGTGATGAGCCCCGGTATAGACGCCCTACTCGAACAGGCCCGCGCCGGGCTGCACCGACTGACTCCGCAGCAGACCGTCGAGGCGGTCCGCGGCGGCGCGTTGCTGGTCGACACCCGTACCGAACTACAACGCCGCGAGCAGGGCGACCTGCCGGGCGCTGTCGTCATCGACCGGACCGTACTGGAGTGGCGTCTCGATCCGGCCAGCGCCTGGCGGATCCCGGAAGCCACCGGGTACGACCGGGAGATCATCCTGGTGTGCCGACAGGGTTACAGCTCCAGCCTGGCAGCGGCCAGCCTGCAGACCCTCGGCCTGCGCCGGGCCACCGACATGATCGGCGGCGTGGACGCCTGGCTCGCCGCCGGCCTGCCCACCACCGACCGTCCCGCCGACATCCGCCCCTGATATCCCCAGCCTTGCCATGCGCGGTCCCGCCTGCACCCGCCCCAGGGGACGGGGCGCCGGTCAGGACGGGGCGCCGGTCAGGACGGGGCGCCGGTCAGGACGGGGCGCCGGGTGGGATGAAGGGCAGGTCGGCGGGTGGACCGGATTCGATGAGACGCCAGAGGGCATCGGTGTCCAGGTGTTCCTCGACCAGGTCGCCGAGCAGGTCGAGTGAGCGCTCGCGGGCGGCGGCGAAGCTGGTGGCCGGCGCGACCCGGAACCCGCTGCGGCCGGCCAGGCGAGCCGCCTCGGTGAGGAACCACCGGCGGAACTCGTCGGACTCGAACGCCCCGTGCCAGTGCGTGCCGTGCACCACGCCGAGCACCGCACCCTCCCCGACACCGTCGTCGCTGGTCAGCAGCGGGGGCAGGCCCGGGTCGGCGTGTGAGACGTACCCGTGGTGGATCTCGTAGCCCCGCACCGGGAGGCCACCGTGGCCGGTGCCCACCGACTGCCGGACGGTCTTGCGCGGGTCGAAGGTGATGTCGATTGGCAGCAGACCGAGACCCGGGACGCTGCCCTGCCGGCTCTCCACCGGGTCGTGGATGGCGCGGCCGAGCATCTGGAAGCCGCCGCAGAGGCCGAGCAGGGGCTTGCCGGCCGCCACATGGGTGGCCACCGCGTCGGCGAGACCGGTTTCGCGCAGCCACCCGAGGTCGGCGACGGTGGACTTGGAGCCGGGCAGGACGACCAGGTCGGCGGCGGCCAGTTCGGCCGGTTCGATGGTGAGGCGTACGCGGACGCCCGGCTCGGTGGCGAGCGCCTCCACGTCGGTGGCGTTGCTGATCCGGGGCAGGCGGACGACGGCCACGTCCAGCCATTCGCTGCCGTGTGGGGCGGCGGGTCGGCCGAGCACCCGGCCGTAGGCGAGTGAGTCCTCCGCGTCGAGCCACAGGTCCAGTGCCCAGGGCAGCACCCCGTACGCGGGACGGCCGGTGACCTGACGCAGCATGTCCAGGCCCGGCTGGAGCAGCCCGAGGTCGCCCCGGAACTTGTTGATCACGAATCCGGCGATCAGCGCCTGGTCGGCCGGGTCGAGCAGGGCCACTGTGCCGAACATCGAGGCGAAGACACCGCCCCGGTCGATGTCGCCGACGACGATGGTGGGCAGGTTGGCGTGCCGGGCCAGCCCCATGTTGACGTAGTCACCGGCCCGCAGGTTGATCTCCGCGGGGCTGCCGGCGCCCTCGCAGATCACCACGTCGTACGTCTCGCGCAGCTCGGCCAGTGCGGCGTACGCGGTCTCGGCGAGCCGGGGACGTAGCTGCCGGAAGGTGCCCGCGGTGATCGTGTCGACCGCCTCGCCCAGCAGCACCACCTGACTGGCCAGGTCGCTGCCCGGCTTGAGCAGCACCGGGTTGAACCGCAGGTCGGGTGCGAGCCCGCACGCCGCTGCCTGCATGGCCTGGGCCCGCCCGATCTCGCCGCCGCGCCCGTCCGGCCCGACGACCACCGCCGAGTTGTTCGACATGTTCTGCGCCTTGTACGGCGCCACCTTCACACCCTGCCGGTGCAGCCAACGACAGATGCCGGCGGTGAGCACGCTCTTGCCGGCGTCGGACGTCGTGCCGGCCACCAGCAGCCCGCCGGTCACCGCCCACTCCCCCGCCGCACCCCGACGCCCCCGGCCACGCCAGCCATTCCGCGCCCTCCGGCCGCCTCTGCGGGCCCTCGCCGACCCACCGCGCCGATCAGTGCACGCCTGCTCACCGCGCCGACCAGCCGGCCGAGCGTCACCGGGTACGCGGCGGCCAACCCGACGGCGGCGAGCCCCACCGCGCCGGAGATCCGGGCGGCCCGCTTCAGGTGCCGCGCCTCCGGGCGGGGACCGTCGCCGAGGAACGGCCGCACCTCGGAGCGCCCGAAGTAGACGTTGCGACCACCGAGGCGGACCCCGAGCGCACCGGCCATCGCCGCCTCGCACTGACCGGCGTTGGGGCTCGGGTGGTCGTTGCGGTCCCGCCGCCACACCTGCCAGGCGCGCTGCCGGTCCCCGTGCGCGACCGGCGCGACGGCGATGGTGAGCAGCCCGGTCAGTCGGGACGGCACGAGGTTGAGTGCGTCGTCCAGCCGAGCGGCCGGTGTGCCGAACCGCGCGTAGCGCGTCGACCGGTGCCCGACCATCGCGTCGAGGGTGTTCGCCGCGCGGTAGCCCAGCAGCCCGGGCAGACCGGCGACCGCGCCCCAGAGCAGCGGAGCGACCACCGCGTCGGAGGTGTTCTCCGCGACCGACTCGACTGTGGCACGGGCCAGCTCCGACTCGCCCAGCGTCGACGGGTCCCGCCCGCAGAGGTGACCGAGGCGTCGCCGGGCGGCGGGCAGATCACCGTCACGCAGCGTACGACCCATGGCGGTCGCCTCGTGCCGCAGAGTGCGACCGCCCAGCACTGTCCACGTGCCGGCCGCCACCAGCACCGCCCGGGTCACCGGCCGGTGCCGGGTAGCCGCCGCGGCGACGGCCCCGAGCAACACCGGCCCGCCGACGGCCAGCGCGGTGAATGCCGCACCCGCCGTTCGGTCCGGGCGGTAGAGGCGGCGCTCCAGCGCGCCAGCGGCCTGCCCGAAGCCGGCCACCGGGTGCCACCGGCGGGGGTCGCCGAGCACCCTGTCCAGCGCGTACCCGGCCAGCAGCCCCACCGCGTTCGCCATTGGCGCTGTCCGTCGCACCCGCACCACCTCCGGCCGGCCAGCCTAGACGAGCACTCCGTGAGCCAGCCCAACCCACGGTCCCGTACCGGCAACGAGAACCCGTGGAGTGAACAGGCAGGCCAGCCCGCCGACGCCCGTCACGCGGGGTGACGACGCTTGTCGCGCCGCCACCCCGCCCCCGTCGTGCCGCACCGTGCCGTGCCGGGTGGTGCCGTTTTGCCGCAGCACCCGTGACCGAGACGGTGCCTTGGCCAGCTCGATCGCCGCCCAACCCGCGACGGCCGAGCCGATCGGTCAGGCTGGCTGCGGGACCCGGCCCCGACCACGCCGCCCTCGACCGGGCTGCGCCGGCTCCGGCTGCCCCTCGTCGGGCACCGGCCCCAACTCGATGTCCAGGTCACCGTCGGCGTTGTCGTCGTCCGCCTCGGGCGGAGGGGCCAACTCGTCGTCGAGGTCCGGCGGAACGTCGACCTGCCCGACCTGCCCGACCTGCCCGCCGCTCGCAAGCGCCCCGCCGTCGCCGAAGACCCCGCCGCTCGGGGAGCTGTCGTCGCCCGCCGGGACGTTGCCGAACGGGCTGGTTCGCAGCTCCGCGTAGTCGGGCAGCTCGAAGTCGTCGTCCAGCGGACGGTCGTCGGGCAGCACGGGCGCCTGCCCGGCCGGCACCGGCTCGGTGGGCTCGCCGTGCACCCGGCTCTCGGCCTCCGCGTCCTCCAGGGTGCTGGTCGCCATGCTCGGCCGGTTGCGCAGGAAGCGGGCGCGCCCCCGGGACAGGTCGTGGCCGACGGCCACCGCCTCCAGCTCGTAGAGCGTGCGGTGGTTACCGCCGTCGTCGGTCCAGTCGCGGGTGTAGAGCCGCCCGCAGACCACCACCGGATCGCCGACCATGACGGAGGCCGCCACCCCCTCGGCGAGCTTGCGCCAGCAGTTGACGCGGACGCGGAGCGAATTGCCGTCAACCCACCGGCCGCTGTCCCGATCGAGTCGGCGGGCGGTCGAGGCGACCTTGAAGTTGGCCACCAGGGTGTTGCTCTGGGTCGTACGCCGCCACTCGGGCGTAGTCAGCACATTGCCGACGATTGTCACGTAAGTGTCGAACATCGTCCCTCCAGGGGGATCGGGGCTGCCAGCGCGAGTCGACTCGACACCGAGCATCGACACTGAGGACGCCCTTCGTAAGCGCCCACCCCCGACCTGTGGATGACGAACCCACCTGTGGACAACGCCCTGATCACGCCCGGATGTGGTACGCCCGACCCGCCCGACCCGCCGGCCACGGTTTCCCAGGCCACCGGAACTGGGTAAGGACTTGATCAACGCACCACCGACAGCTCCACGTCGACGAGAGGTCAGCGCCATGATGATCACTACCATCGGCTCCGCGAACGCTTCCGAGGCGCAGCGGTGAGCGCCGTGGCGAACCCGGCCACCGTGGCTGAGTGCCTGCGGGTGGGCGCCGGGTTCTCCCAGGGCGACCGCAACTGGATCGCCGAGCAGTTCGCCACCCTCGACGCCCGGCTCGCCAGCTTCCACGCTGACGCCACCGAGCTGGAGGTGTCGGTGAAGGACCGGGAGGCGCGTGGTCAGAAGGTCACCCTGGAGTGCTGGATCGCCGGCCGGCAGAAGATCGTCACCACCTCCGCCGAGGAGGACCTGCACGCGGCCCTGAACGACGTCCGTGACGACCTGCGCCGTCGGCTCAACGACGCCAAGACCCGCCAGGAGCCCCGTCACAACAAGCACCTGCGCGACCTCCCGCAGCCGCAGATGGAGGCTGACGAGTCCGAGAACCCGGCCCCGCGCGCCGACGCGGAAACGGTCTGACCCACGCCCCACCCCCGCGATCTTGCGCTTTCGGCTCCCGAACAGCGGCTGTTGCCCCTGATGTCGGGACAGAAACTGCAAGACCGCGGGGGTGAGTGGGGTGAGCGGACGTGAGTGGGGCGGGCGGGCGCGGGCTACCGCTCAGTAGGTTGGCGGCGTAGCGTCGCGTTCGTGGAACCGGACGTGTTGGGGCCGCCCTACGAGCGGCAGACGATCGACCTGGGCACCGACGACGAAGGCCCCGTTGTCGCGACACTGGTCCGGCGGCGGGCCGAGCGCCCCACCGGGCGGGCCGTGCTCTACGTGCACGGCTTCGTCGACTACTTCTTCCAGACGCATCTGGCTGACTTCTTCGCCGAGCGAGGCTGGGATTTCTACGCGCTCGACCTGCGCAAATACGGCCGCAGTCTGCTCCCCGCCCAGACCCCCAACTTCTGCCGCGACATCAGCGACTACTTCCCCGAGCTGGACGCCGCCGCCGAGATCATCCGCAAGGACGACGGGCACGACACCCTGTTGGCGATGGGTCACTCCACCGGCGGCCTGATCATCTCGCTCTGGGCGGACGCCCGCCGCGACACCGGCACCATCGACGGCCTGGTGCTCAACAGCCCCTTCTTCGACCTGAACGCTCCCTGGGCGGTCCGCCGACCCCTCGCGGCCGCCGCGTCCCGGCTGGGCCGCAGGGCGCCGCACCGCATCCTGCCGTTCGGGCTGGGCACCGTGTACGGCGAGAGCATCCACTCCGACCACCGCGGCGAGTGGACCTATGACCTGGCGTGGAAGCCGCTGGCCGGGTTCCCGGTCCGGGCCGGCTGGCTGAACGCGATCCGCACCGGGCAACGCCGGCTGCGCGCCGGGCTGGACATCCAGGTGCCGGTGCTGCTGGCCTGCTCGACCCGGTCCTTCCGAGGCACCAAGTGGCACGACAACGCGACACTGGCCGACGCCGTACTGGACGTCGAGCACATGGTCCGCTACGCACCCCGCCTCGGTCGCCACGTCACACTGGCCCGCTTCGACGGCGGGTTGCACGATCTCACGCTCTCCGGCCCCGCCGTACGGACAAAGGTCTTCGACGAGGTGGGCCGCTGGGCCGAGGCGTTCCTCGCCGCCGGCCCCACCGCCCCGGCCGATGCGGCGGGGGCGACGACGCTCGGCGGCTGACCAGGCCGGACGGAACGCGGCTCAGACGTCGCCGGGCGTCGCCGGGAGGACGGCACGGATCCGGTCGAAGGTCGCCACCGGGTGCGCGTCGACACCGGGCAGGACCAGGCCCAGGCAGTACGGGGAAACCTCACCGGTGGGTTCAGCCTGAACGATGAAGACCGGCGCGCCGACGTACCCCGGCGGCAGCTCGGTGGTGATCAGCACGGCGTCCCCGTCGCGGACCACCCGCTCGATCGCGACCTCCAGCGGCCGCGACCCGTCTTCGCGTACCCCATGGGCCAGCACGAAAGCGGAACTGGCGTCGGCGCCGAGGCGGGCGACCACCTCGGGCCCGGCGGCGATCCCCGCCGGCACCGGCTGGACGCGCCACCGCCAGCCGCCGTCGCCGGCGTACCGGTGCAGGCCGGCGGTCGGCAACACCGCGACCCCGTCGCCCGCGAAGCGAGCCCAACCGGGCACGATCTCGGTCTCGGAAATAACGGCCGGGGCCACCCCCGCCGGCTCGGTGACGCTCGCCCGCAGGCTCAACTCACCGCCCGAACCGCTCACCAGGTCGGCCGCCGTCAGCAGCGACTCCCCCACCGGATCGTCGCCGCCCTGGAAGAAGAACGCGGTACCGACGTCGTCCGAGGACCGGTACGGCAGGATGGCGCGACCGACGACCTGGCACAGCTCGTAGGCGACGTCGCTCTCGGCGTCGGAATCCAGCAACACCAGCCAAAGGTACGGTCCGCGGCCAGGCCGCTTCGCGGTAACCCGGATGCCCGTTACGAGGCGGACGTGAGACTCTGCTCGGCAACGTGGACGCGGGCACCCTTTTCGCCGTCGGGCAGCGGGACGGCGGTACCCTCTGGGCGCGACATCCACGCCACACGCGCCCGTAGCTCAGCGGATAGAGCAGGGGACTTCTAATCCCAAGGCCGCAGGTTCGAATCCTGCCGGGCGCACCCACCGCACCGCAGGTCAGCGGCTTGCCTTGCCCGGTCCGGTCGATCATCACGACCCGCATACAGCCATTCGTACAGCCAAGTCACCCGAAGAGGTGCTTCGCGGCCTCGTCCACGGCGGCCCGCTCGATCTCCGGCAGGACGTGGGCGTAGGTGTTCATCGTGAGCCCGATCTGGCTGTGCCCGAGCACCTTCATCACGGTCCGGGGCGAGGCACCGGAGATGAGCAGGAACGTCGCGCAGGCGTGCCGCAGGTCGTGCAGCCGCAGCCAGTCGAGGCCGGCCGCCGCCCGGATCTTGTGCCACGTCCGGTCGATGTGGTCCGGGTCCGTCGGCGTACCGACCTTGGACGGGAAGACCAAGCCGTGATCCTGCCATCGCTCCCCCGCCGCCAACCGATCCGCGGCTTGCTGTCGACGGTGCGCACGGAACAGGGCGAGGGTCTGCGCCGGCACCGGAACCGTCCGCCGGGACCGCTCCGTCTTGGGCGCCACGAGCTGGAGGCGACCCTCGGCCCGCTGGACGGTTTGCCGAACGGTCAGGGTGCCGGCGTCAAAGTCGATGTCCGACCAAGCGAGCCCGAGCAGTTCCCCGCGACGGAGCCCGACCGTCAAGGCGCAGACGTACAAGGCTTCCAAGCGGTGCCCCCGCAGCACGTCGAGCAGCCGCTTGGCCTCATCCACGCCCAGGGCGCGACGCTCGGTCTGCCTCATGGCCGGCGGACGGACTGACTTGGCGGCGTTGCGGTGCACCAACTCCTCCCGCTCCGCGTCACCGAGTGAGTTCCGGATCAGCCCGTGGATGTGCCGAACCGTCGTTGCCGACAGACCCGTGTCTGTCTTCTCGGCCAGCAGCCGGCGGATGACGGTCGGCGTCAGCTTGTCGAGTGCCAGCCGGCCAAGCGCCGGGCGGACGTGATTCTCAATGAGCTTCCGGTAGCCCTGCATCGTCGACGGCCGTGTCCCGTCACGCTCCTTCATCCGCAACCACTCGTCCAGCCACTCCCCGACCGTCCTAGGAGCGGCGGCGAGGTTCTGCCCCTGCTCCTGGCGGCGGCGAAGGTCGGCCAGCTTTCCGAGCACTTCCCGTTCCGTCTTGCCGTAGACCCACTTCCGCGACCGCTTGCCCTCACCCCAGCCCACATCGAGCACCGCTGCGAAGCCATCCCGGTACTTGAAGACCGATCCCTCACCGTGAGACCGACGCCGCTTGCCGCTCATGCCGCGTACTCCTCGGTTGCTGAAAGAAGTTCCTCGATCGCGGCAACCGGAATCAGGCGAGCCCTGCCGAGCTTCACGGACCGCAGGCGGCCCGATCTCATCAGGACGTAGACGGTGTCCCGACAGACGCCGAGCAGGGCCGCAGCCTCAGCCGGGCGGACACTCTTCTTCTCGCTCATGCTCCGGTCCCTTCCTGCTCTGCCGACTGATGCGAGGTGGTTGCCGAAACGTCGGGTGGGTCGGCCACACGCCTTGCGGCGTCGAGTTGGACGCGCCATTGGATGCGCTCGGAGATGGCGCGCAGGACCCGATGCCCTAGCGGCGCAACGTCAGGGTCGGTCGGTCGGGCGAGTTCCCACGCGTGGCGTTGCTCGCCGCCGGGCGAGGCGGTGTCGGCGTCGGTGGTGACGCCCAGGAGCGCCTTGACCCACTCGCGCCGATCGGCCCGGTGGTCGGTCAGGGTCTTGCCAGACCATTGCCGAGAGATGAGGACGCGGCGCCCGCCGATGCCGAGGGTTTCCCGCTTGTGGACCTTGTTCTTGCAGTTGCCGGGTCGCAGTCCTTGCTTTGCCTTCTTGGGTTGGACGCCGTAGAGCAGCCAGTTGGCGCACCGCTCCGAGCACGGCGTGTGCCGCAGCTCTTGCCAGAGCCGTTCCAGGTGCGCCCGTTGCCGGCCGGTGGTCACGTCGTGGCAGTCGGCGGCCTGCTTGGTCAGGTACTTGGTGATGTAGCCGACGCACCGATCAGCATCCTTGGTGCCGGCGAGCACGCCCTTGGCGTCGACCTGAACACCGAAGCGGGCGACGTGGACGGGTTGCGCGTCGGGGTCGGCGTCGACCTGGTCCAGGGCGTCATCCCATGACGGCAGTAGCCGTCCGGTGGTCGGGTCGGTGTAGCCGGCAGTATCGGCGTCCCACTGCGGCGCCTGCCGCAGTTCGTAGACCCGCATGTCGACCGAGGGCCACCACACCTGGTGATACGTGGCGGCGGCGACTTGACGCACCAGCGCCCGAGGGATGGTGCCCCGGATGGCGAAGTGCGCGTGCGGGGCCAACCGGCGCTGTGGCTCGACGGCACCGGCGTATTGGACGTTCCAGCCGACCGCCCGGCGCAGGTTCTGCCAGAACCGGTCGAGCAGCCGGGGGAAGTGCACCGCATCCCAGGCGGCCCGCCGGTAGTCGTAGCTGTCCGGGTCGACCGGTGTCCCGTCGGAGTGGACACGGCCGTAGGAGCCGAGGGTGAGGGTGAGGAACATCGACGGCCGGAACACCTGCCCGCCTCGCCCGTCGAAGGTCCGCCCAACGGTCCGGTTCTCGACCGGGAGGCGGGGTAGGTCCGGGGCGTCCTGCCTACGCTTGGTGGATCGGACCCGCCGTTTGCCGTCGCCGTCGTCCTGGTCGTCGCCGCCGTGGGGTGGGGCGGGGCGGCCGCGCATGCCTTCGGTGGTGATCTGGCTTTCCAGTTCCTCGATCGCGTCGTCCAGGTCCGCGACCTGATCCCACTGCGAGATCCGGGTCGCTTCGTCGCGGGCGAATTCGAGGTGCGCGCGGGCGACGATGAGGCCGCGTTGCGCGTCGGTGGCGGGTTGCGGGCCGGGGTCGGGTTCGTCGTCGCGGTGCCAGCCTTCGCGGATCTGCTGCTGTCGCAGCCGGCGAGCCTTGGTGGCGCAGGCGGGGCATTTGGCCTCTTGGGTGGCGCCGCAGGGCATGTCTATGACTTCGGTCTGTCCGGAGTCGAGGTCGGTGCGGCGCAGGGAGACGGGTCGGGTGCAGACGCCGTAGTCGGTGGCGAGGTCTTTGACTACGTCGACGGAGCGGGGCATCAGCATGCGGGCGGCGCGGGAGCCCGGCCTCGGCTCCACCACGGGCGCGGGTTCGAGGCCGGGCAGCGTCGGAGTGAGCGTCATCGGCCCACCCCCAGCGTCGGGGAGAGGTCGCGGACCCGCACGACCGGACGGGGGTCGGCGGTGGCGTGGTCATCGCGCAAAGGGTCGAACGCCACCACGCCGGCCCGGGTGGTCTTGGCCCGGTACATGGCCGCGTCAGCGTCGGCCAGGGCGGCGGCGAGCCCGGCCGGGCTGGCGGGTGCGAGGCCGATGCTCGCGGTCACTGACACCGTGATCCCGGAGGGCAGCCGGACGGGGGCGGCGATCGCGGCGGCCATCTGCCGGGCGGCAGCGGCCGGGTTCGGGTCGAGGAGCAGCGCGGCGAACTCGTCCCCACCGAGGCGGGCGGGCACGCCGTGGATGGTGCGGAGGCGGGAGGCGACGGCGGTGAGGACCAGGTCTCCAGCGGCGTGGCCGTGGGTGTCGTTGACCGGCTTGAAGCCGTCCAGGTCGACCACCACCACCCACGGGCGCAGCGGCGCGAGCTGTTCCCAGCCGGCGGCGAGACCGGCACGGTTCGCTAGGCCGGTCAGCGGGTCGCGCAGGGTGGCGCGGTGTAGGGCGGCCAGTTCGTAGCGGGCGACGTAGAGCCGGTACTGATCCCAGGCGAGCAGGGCAAGAAAGGCGACGAGGAGCAGGCCGGACAGGAGTGCGTCGGTCATCGGGTCACCTCTCCGATCAGCGGAACGCCGTTGCGGCGAACGAAGGCAGCCGGCGGCACCGGAGCCAGCGGGGCGACCGGGGCCGGGAGTGCCGGCTCGACCGGGGCCAGAGCGACGGGCTCAGCCACGTCCGGCGCGACGACAGGGGTCGGGGCCGGCGGGGCGGACTGCGCGACCGGCTTGGCCGGCGCGTTGTCGGTGGGGGCCGGGGCGGTGGACAGGACGAGCTTGGACAGGCCGATGAACGCCAGCGCGGGTACAGCGGACAGCAGCCATCCGGACAGGCCCGGCTTGGCCACGGCGAGCTGCGCGGCGAGGGACAGGGAGACGGCGGCGACGAGTAGGAACATCGGGTAGCCGATCGGCCCGCCCGTGCGGCGTCGGCGGCGGATGGTCAGCAGCGCAGCGGCCGGGATCAGTTCGCTGATGACGGCGTTGGCCCAGCCGAACCACTCGCCGGTGCCCGCCGGGGAGTTGTCGAGGGTCCAGTCTTTGACGTGGGTGAACGACGCGGCGCCCGCGAAGCCGGCGACGATGAGCAGGATGACGACGAGGATCAGGGCGTCGATGCGGTCGGCGCGGGTGGCCGTGGGGTGGGGCTTCATGCGGCACCTTCCAGGATCTCGCCGTCGATCACGCGCAGCCGGCCGTAGGTCTGGGCCATGGCGCGGATCTCGTCATCGCTGAGGTAGGAGAAGCGGACCCGCATCGGGGTCGGGTCACCGTCGATGACCACGAACCCGACACCGGGCAGGGACTGCGGAATGCGGTCACACAGCGCCCCGCGATCGCGCATCCCCTCGCCGAGCACGAGGTCGACCTGAGCGGCTTCGGCGAGTCGTAGGCCGATGCGGGTGGGGAACAGGTCCCGGAACGGCAGGACTTCCTTGCGGGGGTCCTGGATCGCGGCGACCACGTGCACGCCGACCGCGCGGCCCTGGGACAGCAGGATCGAGAGCGCGGCCTTGATGCGGTCCTTGAGTTGCCGGTCGGTGAGGTAGGCGGTCAGGTTCGCCAGCTCATCGATCACCAGGACGATCAGCGGCTCGTCCGGGGTCGGGGTGTGCTGGCGGGTGCGGCCGTAGAGCTTCCCGGCCCGGTCCTTGGCGACGGTCGCGGCTTCCTCGATCAGCTCACACATCGCGGCGTAGTCCTTGCGGGCGAACCGGGTGAACATCGGCGCACCCATGCCGAGTTCCATGCCGCCTTTCGGGTCGAGGCCCCAGATCTGCACGAGCCCGGAGGTGACCCCGGCGGCAAGCGAGCGGACCACCGACCAGATGACCGAGCCCTTCCCCGACCCGGTCGCGCCGACCACGAGGACCTGCGTGCCGAACAGGGGCAGCTCGTAGCCGTCGCCGTCCTCGCGCTTGCCCACCGGCAGTGCGGTGAACTCAGGTACGGCAGGCACCGGCAGCGGGCGGACGAGCTTGGCGAGGGGGTCACCGCGGAACAGGTGCAGCAGCACCACATCCGGGCGCGGACCGGGCGCGGCCTTGACCTGCCGGACCCCGAACGTGTGGGCGAGGCGTTCCGCCACCTTGGCGAAGTCGTCGGGGATCTGCCCGGTCACCATCCGCACGACCACCACGTCGACACCGCCGCCGCAGCGCACCCGACGCAGCACCGGCAGGACGGTGTGGGAGTCGAAGGACACGGCGAGCTTGGCGGTCACCATCGCCGCCATCCACTTACGGCGGTAGAGCATCCGGCGGTAGCAGGACAGCACCGGCCACCACCCGAACCGCAGGAACGACGGCCGGTGCCCAAACGCCCAGCCGGCGGCGACGGCGGCGACCAGGGCGACGAACCCGACCGGACCGGCCCAGCCGAACCGTCCGTAGAGCCAGGCAAAGAACACCGCCGGGACGGTGACGTACCAGAACCGCACCACCACGAAGACCAGCCGGCCCAGGGCCTTGAGCGTCCACCAGGTCAGGGCCACCCACATCGGGATGCGGATAAACGGGGTCCGGACGTTGATCGGAGCGGAGTCGATCCGGTCACCCCGGATCACGTTGACCAGCGGCATTGCTCAGCCCTCCCCAGCGGCAGCGGCGAACAGGGCGGCCTGCCCGGGAGTACCGGGACCGCGACGCACCACCCGGCGGCGGACCGGCGTCCGGGTCGGCAGCAGCGCGGCCAGGTCGATCGGTCCGGATTCCGGGGCGGGGACGTGGCGGGTCATGGTCGGCAGCCACCGGCCCCGACCGAGCACCGCGCGCAGGTCGACGCGATCGGAGACGTGCGGGGCGATCAGGTCCGGGTCGAGGTGGCGCAGCTTGACCACCGTGCGGGCAAGAGCAGCAGCGGCGGCGGCGGCGATCTCCACCAGCGCCGCCACGCGGACCGCGTCGGCCGGGACGGTGGTGTAGACCTCGCGGGCGGCCCGGATACCAGGACCGGCGAGGCGCATCACCGTGCGGCGGTGAGTGCGGCGGTGGGGGGCGGGGCGCGGGTTCCCGACGATGCGGGCAGCGTCAGCTAGCGTGGGCATCAGCCCAGCTCCTTTCAGGGAGATGAGGGTCAGGCGCGGGGCGGGAGTTGTCTTGGCGGGCGAGTCCCACCCCGCGCGTTCCTGTCTGGTCAGGCCGCCTGCTTGATCGCGGCCGGTTCGGTCATGGCCCCGGCGCGGACCGACCACGCCTGACGCGCCCGGCACTTCCCCGAGCCCTTGCACCGCTGCGAGTCCACATACGGCGTCAGGGTCACGTCGGTGAAGGTCACGGCCGGCGGGTAGCCGGGGATCTTCGACGCCGGCGGCACCGGCTGCACCGGGGCAGCGATCTTCACCTTGACTTCCTTGGTCCCGCCGAACTTCCCGGCCTCCGGGTCCAGGTCCAAGACCTTGACCACCCACAGCCGCTCGCCCGTGTCCTTGTCGCGCGCCTGGTCGTCACCCTGGCCGCGCTTGTCAAAGTCCGTCACCGGCTCCGCACCCAGGCACAGCGCACCCTGCGGGAACACGTAATCGAACGGCACGGGGACCTTGATCGTGTTGGGAATCGCCATCGGTTCCACGTCCTCTCAGTCGCCGCCGGCTCGTCGCCGGCACTTGGCGTTTCGTGCGGCCTTGCCGCACACAAGGGACGGTACCCGCACTTTTAGTGTGGCTCAATACTTAGAGTGCGGGTCGATACGGTGAGCGGGAAAACAGACAAGTCGCCCGCCGTTGGCGCAGGGCCAGCAGCGGGCGACTTGTGATGGTGACTATGAGCAGAGGCAGGCCTCGATCTCAGCGCATGCCGAACCTCTCGGCGAGCGCGCGCAGGTCCGGATCTTCTGACTGGTCCATCCGCAGTAGGTCTGCAACAAGCCCACGCGCCAGCGGGTGTGCCGCCACCCGCTCGGGCGTCAAGTCGGCGGCCTGTGTCAGCGCCTCCACTGCGGCGGCCAGGTTGCGGCGCTGGCCATGGGCGCGAGCGATGTCGATGAGGTACCGGCTCCGCCGTTCAGGCGATAGCCCTGATGGGTCGAGGGTGGCGGCAGTTCGCAGAGCAAGTCCGGCATCGCCCAACTCGACCGCGACAGCCACCTCATGAAGCGCGACATTGGTGGGACCAAACTCCGTGTTGTAGTCGTTGCGGTCCTCGCCGAGGCGTTCCGCAGCTCGTCGCGCTACCTCAATCTCCTGATACGCCCGCTCGGCGTCGTTCTGCCGGGCCGCCACGATGGCCAGTTGGAGATGCAGCGCGCCCGACACCGACAGGGCTCCTGGTTCGCCATCGTCCGCGCGGTCCTCTAGGGCCACCGCGGCTGTACTGGCGGTCTGGTGCGCCCGGTCCAGCCGTCGCGCGGCCTGAAAGACCAGCGTAAGCCGAAACGCGCCCTCGCCCATGAGGAGCACGTCCTCCGCACGCTCGGCGGCAGCGATCGCGCGGTCCGCTGCAACCCAAGCAGCCCCCGAGTCGCCAATCGTGGAAAGCACTGCCGCACAGGCGTGGTACGCCCGAGCAAGCGCCGCATAGACGGCCCGTTGCCCTTCCCCTTCGGTGGAACGAGCCGCGCTCTCTAAATCCGGCAGCAACTGCACAAGCAGCTCGCCGACCTGAGTGACCTCCGACGCGTGCGTATGGCTCCACGCTCGCTCGACCCGATCCGACAGCTCGCCGATATCGACGGGAGGCGACTCTGTCCTGAGGACGGCAGCCAAGGCGTGACTTGAACTCAACGCCAGGCTCAGCTCCGTTGCCGCTTGTGGCTCTTCGTGTACGGCAGCGATCACCGGAGCCTCAGGGGCCAGTTCCGACAGCGGCACATCGAGGACCTGGGCGAGACGCTCAAGGACCGTCATCCGGTCGATCTTTCGAGCCCCCCGCTCAACCTGGGACAGCCACGTCTCGGACCGATCGATCAGACGGGCAAACTCCCGCTGCGACAGCCCTCGCCGCTGACGGTGCAATGCAATCCGCCGCCCCAGCGCGCGCTCGGCGCTCGGGTCCTCGCTCACGAGGCCACACCCTTCATGCCCATCGGCTCCAAGAACTCCACACGAACTCCCGACAGGTACTGCTCACGCTCTGCGAGAGCCCGAAGAGTGTGCGGCTGCCGCTCATGTTCCTCAAAGGCCGCACGATCCCGGTACGCCTCGTAGAAGACCCGCGCCAGCGGCTCACCCTCGACCCGGTGGGTGGCGTAAACCAGCGTCCCGGATTCTAGAGATTCAATGCCTGGCAGCGTCTCCGCCATGAGTCGGTCGAAGCCCGCCGCAGCGTCCCCGTCTTTGAGGTCAAACCGAACCACCAGCGCAAACATTGCAACCTCCCGAGAAGTAGACCCGCACTCTATGTGTGCCATCGTACCGCTGCTGCGGGAACGTGAATGTGATCCGTCCGGTGAGGTGCGACGGGTGGTCTAGGAGACTGAGGTAGCGCTCCGCCGCGCTCAGGCCCCGTTCATGGGTACGACGTGGTTTGCCGCGTACGGGCATGATTCCAGAGTGTGACGAGACGGTTGAGTGTCGCTCTGATGGCGGTCGGCGGGTTGGTTCTGCTGTCGGTCGCGCTGGTGTCGGTCCCCCGGTCCTGGTGGGGTGTCCTGGCTTCCGGATGGCCGGTGCTGGCCCCGGCGGCGGTAGGCGTGGCGGTCCTGGTCGCGGGGGTGCTGCTCTGGCAGCGGAACGGCGTAAAGGCTGAGCTGTCTGCCGCGCCTACACAGCCGGATCGGCAGGTGCAGCCCTTGCGATCGTGGGTGATCCCGGTTGGGGTGGTCCTGGTGGGGATGGTCACCTGGGCGGCGGTCGCCTGGTTGCAGGGCTCAGTGCCGGCGGTGGGTGACGGGGTGCAGCGGGCGCGGTTGCGGGTGGAATCCATCCGCACGGGCTTGACCATCGGCGCGGCGGTAACCGCCGCGTTCGCGCTCCTGCTGGCGTTCCGCCGGCAGCAGTTGGCCGAGCGCACCCAGCAGGCCACCGAGTACGACGCCGGGGAGAAACGGGTCACCGAGCTGTACGTCAAGGCCGCCGACCAGCTCGGCGCAGACAAGGCTCCGGTCCGCCTCGCCGGCCTATACGCCCTGGAACGCCTCGCCCAAGACAACCCGATCCAACGGCAGAACATCGTAGAAGTGATTTGCGCTTACCTGCGCATGCCCTACACCCCACCCGACGACCAGCCGACCCCTACGCACGCCGCCCAACCACCTGCAAACGCCCCCGCTCCCGCCGCCCCAACGGTCGCCACCGGTGACAGCGACAAACCAGCCGTGGACCCCAGGGAAGAACGCCAGGTCCGCCTCGCCGCCCAACGCATCCTCGCCCGCCACCTGCAACCAACAGCCCCAGACGGAGAACCCCACTCCCTGTACTGGGGCCCGAAGATGACAATTGACCTCACCGAAGCCGTCCTCATCGACCTCGACCTCACCGGCTGCCACCTTCACGACGCCACCTTCACGAGAACCCACTTCACCGGCAGCCCCAGGTTCGACGGAGTGACGTTCAGCAGCACCGCCAGGTTCGACGGGGCGACGTTCAGCGGCGCCGCCTGGTTCGGCGGGGTGACGTTCAGCGGCGACGCCGGGTTCGGCGGGGTGACGTTCAACGGCGCCGCCAGGTTCGGCGGGGTCACTTTCAGCGGCGACGCCGGGTTCGCTGGGGCGACGTTCAGCTGCACCGCCTGGTTCGACGGAGCGACGTTCAGCGGCATCGCCGGGTTCGGCCGGGCGACGTTCAGCAGCATCGCCAGGTTCGACGGGGCGACGTTCAACGGCACCGCCTGGTTCGGCGGGGTGACGTTCAGCGGCACCAATTGGTTCGGCGAGGCGACGTTCAGCGGCGACGCCGGGTTCGACGGGGTGACGTTCAGCGGCGACGCCGGATTCGACGGGGCGACGTTCAGCGGCGACGCCAGGTTCGACGGGGCCACCCTCGGCGGGACGAGCTACGACGGACCGAAGCCAGTGACCGAATAGTGTTGCCGAATTGGCCTCTATGGGATCAAGGCGGCCCGCAAGCGGGCGCGCCGGCCCGGCCCCGGCCTGCTGGCGACCTCCGGCCGGCATCGGCCGGGCCGGCCGGCCACGTTGAGGATCGATCAGGTTCTGAAGACCTCGGGGCTCCGCCCCGAACCCCGGCCCTCCTCAGAGATGGGCCGCGGATCCCCTCGCCGGCCACCACGAGGGCTACCAGCCTTCCCGGACAGGGACCAGGTCGTTCGTCCGGTGGGGCGCTCCACCTGGTCCCTGTCCGGGAAGGCTGGACGGTCTGCGACTGCCCGACGAGGAGATCCGCTCTAACCCTTTCCCCCGGCTCTTCGCTGCTGGAACTCCTGAAACTTTGCGGTGAGAACGAAGACATAGTCGAGTAGCGCTTCAGCCAGCGCCAGGGCGTCCTCCGCGTCTTGCCTTGTAATGGACTCCTCCGTGTAGTGGGCGCCTGCGTTGCCCAATACGCGCAACTCTTGGGCCCACTCCAGTAACCGTCCATCGATCACCCCGGCCTTATTGAGGGCTTCGAGCGATCGCCTGAGAACCGACTCCTCTACCCCGTTTTCGGCGCAAACTCCTTCGATCGTGCGCCGTACCATCACGACGGACGCTCTATAGGCCTTCGCCTTGAAACACGTGCGTGCCTCTTCGTGGATACTGCGGAGGCCCGCGGGGATCGCTGTACTGAGAAGGCGGTGCTGCGGTGGCCACATGACGAACGGGTCGTCCCACTCGACCCCGGGGCCCAAGTGTTCACGACCGACTAACAGTGGACCCCGGCAATGCTCGCACTGCACCAAGGCAATCCGCGTTGGCGGCGACCAGCCATCGCTACTCGGGTTTTCCTGGTACATGAGTTCCCCAGCGATCACGCAGCTAGAAGGCTTCTCGCATCCAGCGCAGATGAGCGACATGCGGGGCGATTCTTTGTTTCCAGCCATCAAACCCATCCCTTGTAGGACCTTCTGACTGGATCGGCGCCCGGCGCTGTCCCGATTAGCAACAGCCAACAGAGTTGTGCATCGAATCCAGCTTGGTGTCGAACGGCATTGAATTTACGGGGTAGGCCCCTGTCTTGCCAGCCCAATTTCCTCACGGAACCATGCTGCCACGTGGTGACTTCCAAAGATTAGGTCGGCAACCATTGAGCCAGTAGGGCTAAGTGCGATCTGCGGGTCGCTCTTCATTGTCGTTCCCGTGAAAACAAAGAGGTCTAAGCTCATGAGCGTGTTAAAAATCTCGCTCGACCGAATGCTCGTCCCGGCCATGAAGTGGCGGGCATTGCGTCGACGCATGCCGTAAACGATGCTCGTGAAAAGAAGAACGGCATTTGGGTCGAGTTCACGGAACAGTCTGACCGCGGTACGGCCCAAGCCTTCCGGCAGTGGGGCTCTATCACGATCGAAAACCTTGGACCGCCCCACCCCGTCGCCTTGCTGGTGGTTGGCCAGCAGTTGCCTAACCCTTATCTCGACACGCTCTGCTACCGCTTCGGGGTCTATTGACTCAGCCTGGGGTGCAGCTTGCCCCGTAGGTCCGGAAGAAGCCGCCTCGGCGACCTCTCTCACTGCATCCTCTGTAGCAGACCGGAGAAGAGCAGAAAGAACCTTATTGAACTGATCAGACTGGTTCGTCAGTAGAGCGTTTGCGGTAGACCGTACCTCGGCAAGGGCAGACTGCGTTTCCGAGTTGACCCGCTCGGTTTGGGTCAACTGCTGCGCCGATCCCTGTGCTTGCGCTAGCGACACAATCAGCTGCGCTGCAAAGGCAAGCACGGCCAATGCCAAGGCGATCGTAGACAACACGTCTACGTCCTTAATTCCTACTATTACACTCAGTGTCCCCAGTGACGTTATGGCAACCGCAAGGAGCGCCAGGGTGAGCCACGACCACGGCACGTGCAGACCAGGCCGCCGATGGTCGCGTCTCTCACTCCATTCCACGGAGGAGTGAGCGTCGCTGCCGATCCTGGGCTGTGAACTGTCCCGCATGTTAGGCCGATCGCTAGGGGAAGGTGGTATGAGATGACATGGCGTATCGCTGCTAGACCCTGGTGCAGGGTGATCCGGGATGGACAACCTAGTTTCGCAATAGTCCGATCATGTCCGGGCCGAGCCGGCTGGCCTCGGACCTCCGTCGGGAGCATTCTTGGGCTGCGCCGCCCACCACTCGTAGCGCCAGTTCATTGCGTCCGAATGAGGCTTCTTCGGTAGGTCCGCGATCGTGGCGACGTAAATCCCCAGGTTGGCTGCAGTAAGGCCCGGCTGCGTCTGCACCTCGAACGTCTCTGGATGGATAGCGAAGAGGCCGGAATCGAACGCACGATGGAGGGCAGCGTTCATTGGCAGACCGTTCCGTGGGTCACTGGATCCACCCGCGGCATCAGGAACTAGGTGAGCAGCATCAAGCATTTCCGGGACCGTTACGCCCGTGAGCGGACAGCGCGACCCGTACCTCTGGATAACCCTGAGCTTGAACAGACGCTGCCCTGGACGTTGCTTCCGCGACCCGTTAGCACGGCGGCTGTTGTTGCCGAACAAGCTGAAGGGCTGATTGTCGGAATCGTCATGGCTTAGGACCTTCGTCGGCGCCTGGCCGTCGAAGGTCAGGGAGAACACCCTCGCCCGATCATCCCACCCTTCAACCCAGGCGAGACGCACCTCCCGCCAGCGTGATGACGGTGTTGGCTTCGAGATGACGAAGAGCGGAACGCGCAGCTCGGCTGCCTTCTTGATGGCGTCGATTTCGCTATCGTCCCGCTTACCCGCTCGGTTGGTCATTGGGTAGTGGTAGAGGATCCCGTCGTCGCTCAGGTCGTCGGCGTAGTGGATGCCCGTGTGCAGGACGCCCACCGCAACGCCCGCCGGATCGATTTCCTTGGTTCGCTCGGAGTCGACCCACACTCCTTGCCCGCCGCCGTACGCACCCCACACGCGTACGACGTCCGCCGTCACGTAGCCGCTGGTGTTTTTCGCGTGTGCGAGATGCTGATTGACGGATAGACGCCAGGTCCTCTCTCCGTCTGCCGTCGCCGGCTTGCTGTTGACGACCGTGAACCCCAGCCGCGACAGAGCCCGGTTAGCACCCGCTTCCCCGCCACTGAACTGATCGTGCCGAAGGGGACCCATGTCGGGGCGTTGGTGCCCGTACGCCACCCCCGCGATGGCCTTCGCGTCGTGTAGCTGGCCATCCACGACAACCCAGTAGCGCTGCACACCGCCATAGCCGTAGCGGTCGCGAAAAATCGTGCGGCCAAGCGCGCGGTATTCCTCAGCTGCTTTGCGGACCGCGGCCGCCTCGGTAAGCCCATCCAGGATCATCTCCGCCACCCCCTCTAGGTCCCGCATCGTAAGGGCAACCGCCCACAGGTGGGTGACAGCAGCGAGTGACAGCACCGGCCCTGGACGGACCGACGTAGCGGCGAACGGGTAGAGCGCTGGGACCGTTGTTCGGACCCTTCCGCACTGAACCAGACAGTCCGGCCGAGGCACGAATCAGCGGGTGCGGCCTGGAAGCCATGATGGGAGGCACCGGGCGGAACAAAGCCGGACGGTCGTCCGCGTCACTGCCAGACCTCGTCGCCCTCACCATCAAGATCCGGGTCGTTGGAGCGAGGGATAAGGCTGGCGCGGCTGGCGCCGGCCAGCTGTGAGTTGAACGTGTAGGACAAGAGCGGGCTCCACCTGCGACGGGTCCGCCAAGACCGCGGCTCCACAAGTGCCTCGATCGTCGCCTTGTACGGTCCGTCCTCAAGAAGGCGAGGCGGGTCGGCGCGCTGAAACTCGATGAAACACTCAACTGCCTTACGGCCGTCTACTGCAAAGGGCGCCGCGAACGTGCGGGTTTCGTCCTTGGGGTAGACCGCGGTGTGAGAGGCGATCCAGCGAAGCTTCATCGGAAACCCTGCCAGGTCACTGCTAGGCCCGCCCTTCGATGCGTCAATCAGGAGCCGCAGGTCGGTCACCACCAACGGGGCGGGAGCCGGGTTGTGTAAGACCAGAGGCACCACGAAGACGAGCTTCCTGGGAGAGAAGGCGCCGCTATAGACGTGGGAGGTGTAGCAGCGCAGACGTCCCCGCCGGACCTGGATCCACCAGAAGGAGGCAACGGTGAAGAGGAGAGCCAGGACCGCCGTCGCCAGGCTCGGCGTTATCCAGGCATCCCTGCCGTCAAAGATCGGCATGGCGAAGGGCATTGCCGCAAGGTACACCTGAAGGGCCGATCTGGGCGGTACAGCCTTCCGTACAGCCAAGACTGCGGCCAGAGGCTGACACCAGCCGACAACGACAGACGGGCTGACCAGGAGCGCCATAGTCTAACCAGCCATCCGCGATCTTCTTCTAATCCCAAGGCCGCAGGTTCGAATCCTGCCGGGCGCACAGGCAAGCCCTCCCTCTGACCAGCTCCATGGGGCAACTCGTGCTGCGAGCGCGCTCCGGTGGCCCGTGGCAGCCTCGAGCGGACGCAGCAGCGCCTGTGCGGCGAGATCGATACCCTGCCCAGTCGGTCACTGCGGGTGAAGGTCTACGCCGGGTCGGACCCGATCAACGGGAAGCGGCACTACCTGACCGAAGCCACCCCTGCCGGCCGCACCGCGGCCGAGGAAGCCGAGAAGGCCCGTAACCGACTGCTGGTCCAAGTGGATGAGCGGCGCAACCCGCGCACCCGCGCCACGCTCGACCTGCTGGCAAATCCGTCACCTCGTCAATGGCATCGGGATGGCTTGACGACAAGCTGCACGTGTCGTGCGGGGTTGCAGCATTATGACCGTCCATATAGTCTTCCCGGCACTGACGGCAGCTCAAGGGCTGTCGCTTACAAACCATCAACGGGGGAACTAGTGGGAATTAAGCGACTGGCGGCGATTGGTTCTGCCCTCGGGATCGGCATCATGATGACCGTTCCTGGGGTAGCCAATGCAGCAAACTCTGGATGCGTTTACGAGGGCTCCGACCGAGCGTGCTTCATCAACCTCTCTAATGGGCAGGCCCAACTTGAGGTGTGTGACAACGAGGCCGACGGCAACGGTGTGTATGCATGGTTCTACAGCGGCATCTACCACACGGCCTCGATCAAGGTCGGTGACGGCAACGGAAGCAGTGCTGGCTGCGGGACGCGCGTCTGGAGCGTGGGAGTTTACGACGTGAAGATCTGCGAAGATGACGCAGGCGAGGACACCTGTCGTTGGTTCACCTCGTCCTAAGGTGGCAAGCGAATCTCCTCGCCGAGCGTGGTTAACCAGCCGCCTTCCGGTAGTCCCGGCTGCTTGCCCAAGCTCGGAGAGGAGATTCGCAACTTCTCCGTGACATGACCCCGCTACCGAGTACCTGCGGGAGTAGTAGGGGTGACGTCCGGGCCTCCTCTGCGGAAGGTGCCGCCAGTCTGTCTCCATCCCTGGATAGGGGCCACGGACTGCGAAGCCCGTTCGGGGTCAAGGGTGGTCGTAGCTCATCGGTGCGCCAATGCGTAAGGCCTTGACGCCGGGCGGCATAAAGGCCACCATCACAACGCCTACAGCCTGTCCCCTGCGGCGGACCACTGGACCATTTTTCATCCCTTGTGGAGGGGTTGAGCAGCGAATCCTGCCGCGTCTTGCTCATTGCGAAGTCTTGGACGTGCATCCGGCCTTGCTTTTTCACCCACTGACGGTAATATCTCCGTGTTTTTGCTTGCAACGGGGAGGAAGACCACATGCGATGGAAGTTCCCGGCCGGCGCCCTATTGGCGCTGGCCTTTTTGATTCCGGCGGCACCGGCGGTGGCTCACATCGAATCGCCCGGGCTGAACGAGGCCTGCCAGACGGTCGAGCGCAAGGTGTACAAGGACATCCGCGAACTTGTCACCATCGACCTGGATACCGCCACCGATCAGGAGGTACGGGTGTTGGCCGCCCAGATCCTGGCCGCGGCGAACGCCGACTCGTTGCCCGTTCTGCCCGGCGCCATCCAGGATGCGCTGAAGGGCACTGAGGACGAGCTCCGCGCATTCCTCAAGACGGGCGTGCAGAATGCCTGGTCAACGGCTCTGCGAATCACTGTGGTCCGAACGTTGACGGACGCCGGTGCCAACGTGGAGGCGGCCGCACAGAAGGTGCTCGGCGAGGCGACCGTCGATGCCTACCTGGCTTACCTGAACGACGGCCTGTACGCCGCCCGTGAGCTTGACTGCGCGTCTCAGCCCACCCCGACGCCGACGGCTCAGCCCACACCGAGCGCTACGCCCAGCGCCACGACGACCGCTGTACCGACTCCTACCGTCTCCGGCAGCCCGGGTGCACCCGGCGGCGACGGTGGCGAGGGCGGTGGGCTGCCCGTGACCGGTGCTGACACCGCGACCGTGGCCGGCATTGGCAGTGTGCTCCTGCTCCTCGGCGGCGCGGGCTACCTGATCGGACGCCGACGCCGTTCCCGCTTCGTGGCGTAGCTCAACTGACGCGCCCGGCTCGATGCGTCGTCGAGCCGGGCGTGTCAACGCCGTTCGTGGCCGTCGCGGATGCAGCGGGGGCGGTCGTACTGGGCGAACGCCCGCTTGCGCCATTTCGTCGGACCTGCCCGCGTAGCGAGAAGTCACTGCGTTGATAGCGTCGGACGGTGTCGATGTTCCGCACTCCCCAGGTGATCCTCTTCAGCGAGGACGTCTCCCGCGCCGCCGAGTTCTACACCGGTCTCGGCTTCACCGAGACTTTCCGGGTGCCGGCCGAGGGTGAGCCGATCCACATCGATCTCGTGCTCGACGGCTACAAGATCGGCGTCGCCTCGGTGGCCTCCACCCGCGACGACCACGGGCTCGACCCCGTGTCCCAGGGCCAGCGGGCCGCCGTGATCCTCTGGACCGACGACACCGCCGCCGCGTACGCCGAACTCACGGCGGACGGCGCCCCCGCACTGGCCGCACCACACCGGTGGCTTGATCGCCTGCTGATCGCCTGGACCGCCGACCCGGACGGCAACCCGATCCAGATCGTCCAACAGCTCTGACGGTCTCGTCTGGCAGGCCCGCCCGGACGTGTGCTCAGCCCTGCTGGTGACGCTCATTGCGCCGAAGGGCCTCTTCGAGTTGGTCCTCAAGAATGATGATCCGGCAGGCCGAGGCCAGGTCGGTGCCCTGGTCGCACATCTCCCGAGCTCGCGCGGCAAGTCGCAGTTGGTAGCGGGAGTAGCGGCGGTGCCCCCCACTGGACCGCTGCGGGTCGATCAGTTTCGCAGCGCCGAGTCGGCGTAGGAAGTCCTGCGAGCAGCCGAGGATCTCGGCGGCACGGCCCATCGTGTAGGCGGGGTAGTCCTCATCGTCGAGCATGTCGTCGGGTTGAGCCATGGAACCTCCATCACGAGGGCCCCGGTGCTCGGAAGCACCGGGGCCCAAGGGTTGTGGGTCAGGAACACCATCTACCGACAGAACGTCGGCTTGTCTTGTCCGCACCAGCCGTCAGGGACGGCTTCGGGTGCGAGGATCGCGTAAGCGTGACCGGAGACCACCTCTCGTTCGAGGGAAACTGCGGTGTCCGCGCCCAGCCCGTGAATGCGACTGGTAGCGGGCGATCCAACGGTGTAATGCCCTCCCTTGCCTCTGATTTCCTCTGCCGTACTCCGTGCTGTCCGTCGGTGTCCGAGCCCCACGCGACTTCATGGCCCCAACACGTACGACGAACTCTTCTCACCTCGGGTGAAGCCCTGAACAAGCGTCGGCCCCACCCGCTGTCACACGCATTCCTGCGTACTAGCCAACTGCGGCAGATGTCTGCCGCCGAGCTGAGCAGGCCCTACAGGTTCCCTGGGCCCCACTCCTTCGCCCTCGTGCGGGGCGGCACCGTCAGCGTCTTTGTTTGCTCTGTTCTCGACCACAGGAACGTTAGTTGGCGACGGTGCCAATGTCTAGCGCTTCGCTCATAGATTTTCTCCGAGGACGGAGACAGTCCTGCCGGTGCAGCCATCCGTGCGGCACAAGACCGCTGCGGTGATCCTCTGGACCGACGACCCGGACGGCAACCCGATCCAGATCGTCCAACAGCTCTAGAGCGTGGACTGGTGATGACAGTGCCGCAGCGGGGCGCCTACGTCAGCGAGTAGGCCCGCCACGACGCCCTGCTCGGCAGAAAGTGCCCGGCAGGTGTCTACGGACGGGCCGGCCGACGGCGTTAATAGGGCGTGACGTTCGAGGAGTACGCGTTCGCTCGCACTTCGGCGCTGGTGCGGCTCGCCCGGCTGCTGACCGGTGACGAGCACCGAGCCGAGGATCTGGTTCAGGATGTCCTCGCGCGGGCGTACGCCCGGTGGGGCCGCATCTCGCGGACGGACCGTCCCGATGCCTATGTCCGGCGCATGCTCGTCAACACCCACAACTCGTGGTGGCGTCGGCTCAGCAGCCGGGAGATCTCGGTTGCCGCGGTCCTCGATCGGGCCGGCGACGTGGACGAGGCCGCCGGGGTCGCCGAGCGCGACGCACTGTGGCGGTTGGTCTGTGCTCTGCCGGCGCGTCAGCGCACCGTGATCGTCCTGCGCTACTACGAGGATCTGGACGACACGTCGATCGCCGAGATCCTGGCCTGTTCGACCGGGACGGTACGCACACACGCGAGGCGGGCCCTGGCGGCGCTGCGTCAGCGTCAGGTTGCAGCAACCCACGCATGGGCAGGAGAGCTCTGATGTTCAGTGACCTCGATGAGCAGCTCGCCACCACGCTCAAGCATCGGGCGGGCGGCGACATCGATCCGACGCCGATCGTGCAACGGGCCCGCCATCGCGGCCGGCGGTTGCGACTGCGGCGACGAGGACTGATCGCCGGCGGCGTGGCAGCGGCGTGTGCCGCTCTCACCTCGGTGGTTCTGGTGACCCCGGGCGTTCGGGGCACCGATGACCCGATCATGCCGGCCGCGGCGCTGATGCTGCCGGAGGCACAGAGCGATGGGACCGTACGCCCCGAGGAGGTCGGTGCCGATCCCGCGACTGTGCACTTCTCGACCGACACGCTGGTCAGCGATGCCAGTTTCGCGTCGTGGCGCACCGGGCGCGGCATCGAGAGCGTCGAGTTCCGGGGCCCGACCGGTCAGGCCCGTTTCGTGTTGGCGCGCACCGAAGGGTTGCTGGACGGGCTCCAGCAGACGTTGTCCTCGCAGGGGCGACCGCAGGGACGGACCGAGGTGCGGGTCGGCGACCGCTCGGGGGTCGCCTGGTTCGATCCGTCCGGCGACCGGAAGCTGTGGTTTGTCCGCTGGCAACCCACCGACGGGCTCTGGGCCCAGGTGGACGTGTACGCGACCACCCGGGACGAGGCGGCCGGCACCGCGAGCCGGGTCCGGTTCGACGGTGCCCACCGCTGCGTCGTGCCGTTCCGCCTGGAGTCGCTGCCGCCCGACGGACGGCTGCTGGAGTGCTCGGTCACGCTCGGCCGGTCGGCGCGGGACTCCTTCGTCGAGGGCTCTCTGGTGGTCGGTGACGCATCCGGCCGTTGGCTGACCGTTCGGGCGCAACCCGCCCCGGCCGGCGACGACGCCCGGCGCGGAGATCTTGTCGCCGGGCCCTACCGGGCCCGCCGGCAAGGCAGTGACGTGCTGGAGATGGTGGTCAAGCCCTGCCACGTCGAGGCGTTCCGTAAGGGTTGGGGGAACGGCTACACCGAGGCGGAGGGCTTGGCGATCCTCGGCGGGTACCAGCCGGCCCGCGACCTCGACCGCCCGGACACCTGGTGACGCCACCGCATGGCGAGGGTGTGGTTCATGAGCTGCGGATCAGCCGAGCCGCGCGGTTGGGCCGGTGTCTTGTTCGGGGCCCAGGAGCAGGCGCTCCACCCCGGTGATCCGCAGCACCCGCTGGGTGATCCCCCCGGCGCCCCGGATCGAGAAGCGGGAGCCGACCTGGTCCGCCCGGTGCCGCGCCAGTAGGAGTACACGCACACCGGCGGCGCTGAAGAAGCCGACGCCGGTCAGGTCGCAACAGACTTCGGGATGACTGTCGATCGCGTTCATCAGGGCCGTGGCCAGGCGTGGGGCCGTGTCCATGTCGACGTACCCCACCGGGGCGACGACCATCCGGTCGGCCGAGATGGTCGCGGACAGGTTCGTGGGCTCGGTGTAGCGGGTCACCTGGAACGACGGCCCGGAGGAATCGAGGTCGAATCGGCCATCTCGCCGGCTGCCGGCGAGCGCCGCTGACGTGACCTGACCGAGGGTGACTGCCGTCGGGAATCTGTCGAAGTGGCTCTGGAAGAACCAGGAACGCTCAGTCATAGGAGCACACGCCTCCTGTTGAAATCCGTAACAGGATTGGCGCATGGCTTGACCAACCTCGACGATAACCGCCTGGACAGTCGGCCGCCACTCGGCGCGTCAGCTTCCGGCCGACCTCAGTCGGCGCTGCGCTGGCGGCTCGCCACCTTCCGGCGACAGCAGCCGGTCGCCGAACGCCTACGGAAGGTTGCCGGACGCGCCGCGATCACGCTTGAGACCCGGTGCCCGGGTGGTCCTCTCCACCAGGGCGGCAGCGACCTCCCGCACTTTGCGATTGGAGTCCTGGGAAACCTTCGCGAGGACGGCGAACGCCTCGTCGGGGGTGCAGCGGCGTTCGCCCATGATGATGCCCTTGGCCTGCTCGATCACGGCCCGGCTCTGCATGGCCAACTGCATCTGCGCGGCCATGGTGGCGGTGGTGTCGTAGAGGTGGGCGTTGGCGAGGGCGACAGCGGCGTACCCCGCGAACGTCTCTGCGAGGGCGACCGCGTCGTCGTCGAAGGCACCCGCCTCGGCCCCGTAGATGTTCAGCGCACCGAGCACCGACTCCTGGATCGGGAACCCGATCGACAGTGAGCTGTGAGCTCCACCCTGCACGGCTTCGGCCGCCCACTGCGGCCAGCGGACCTCCTCGGACATGTCGGGGACTGACACGACGGCGGAGTCTCTGGCCGCCTCCAGACACGGACCCTCACCATGCTCGTACTGCAGCTCGTCGAGTCGCAGCGCCATCTCACCGCTGAACGCGGCGGTGTGCGCACCCTCCTGCTTCAGCAACGTCACCGACACCTCCTCGGCGCCCGGGATCGTTCGCCGTGCCAACTCGGAGACCTGGGTCAACACTCCAGACAGGTCGGTTTCGCCGAGCTTGATCTGGCCGAGTTCGGAGATCGCCGCATTGGGATCAATGGGCTGCTGTGCCATGACTTCAAGGTCCTCGTGCCCGGGGCGCGTACCGGTTGCAGGAAGGCGACGGCAGCGCGCGTGGTGATGGCGCACCCGCGAGCACGGGGCGCCGCACGGACTCGCCAACCGAGCCCGGGCGCCCGCTGCTGGACGCTGACTGACCGACGCCCAGGCGTCGGCTGCGGCGACAACTATACGACGCGGAGTGGAACGTCCCCGAGGCAGCCGGATCGGCTCGGGCGCTCTTGTTTGACCCTGCGGACGGCGGGGCATCGTGCTCAGACAGCGTGAACACCACGCCCCGGCTCGGAACGTGCCGATGTCAGATCAGAAGCGTGCGAGCCGGGCCTCGACCGCACCGACAGCGGAGGTGGGAGGCACCGATGCCAGCAGGATCGAGCCCGAAGAGAGAACGGCAGTACGAGCACATCAAGGAGAGCGCGCAAGAGCGGGGCGCCTCCGCCGGGCGGGCCAAGGAGATCGCGGCCCGCACTGTCAACAAGGAACGGGCCCGCTCGGGTGAGTCCCGAACGGCGAGCCGGTCCTCCCGGAACGACGTGTCGTCCGGGCACCGTGGCGGTAAGCGCTCCCACAGCGGCGCCCAGGGTCGCACCAAGGAGCAGCTGTACAACGAGGCGAAGCAACGCGGCATCAAGGGCCGCTCGTCGATGTCGAAGAGCGAGCTGGAGCGGGCCCTGTCGAAGTAGCGGCCGGTCGGGTGTCGTGGACTCGCCGAGCCAGCTCAGACGGGCCCCAGCAGGGCGGCCAGCGCGTCGTCGCCCTGGCCGAGCTGCGCACCGCCGCTCGCTGGCGCGACCAGGAACCGGCGGCAGCCGTCGAGTTCCACGTACCGGTCGGGGCCTGCACCTTCGAGCGGGCGTAGCACCGCGAAGCGGGTCGCCGGGGTGGCACAGTCGACCACCGCCCGGCGGTTGGACAGAGCCCGGAGCACGCCCGCCTGGCGCTCGATTGGCAGCGGACCGCCGTACACGAAGTCGCCCGCAGGTTTCTCGCCTTCCTGAAGCGACGCGGGCACCTGGTAGACGCAGAGGCGCAGCGGCCCGGCTGCCGGCGGTAGCCCGGGCCCTGCCGGCCCGGGGTTACCGTTCCGGGTCTCCACCCACACCATGTCCGTCCACTGCTGCGCGCATCCGGCGGCCTCGGCGGCCGCGGATTCGATCTGCCGGATGGTACGGGTGCCCACAGTGGTCCACTGCGGCCCGGCCAGCGCGGCGATCACCTCGGCGCGAGGCTTGCCGCAGGAGTCCGTCGGGATCTGGGGCCGCAGCCAGCGTCCCCGGTCGTCCACCAGGGCCAACCACGGCGGGATGACCATCTCGAGGGTGCAGGCGACCTCCCCGCCGGTCTGCTCGCTGGGCAGGCGCAGCGCGGTGAGCAGCGGTGCGATCTGCTCGGCGCGTCGCTCGGTGGCGATCTGTTCCTGACCGCCGTTGGGGCCCGGCCGAATCTCGCGCCCGCAGATCACGGCCGCGACCGCTGTGAACGCCGGGTCGATGCGACCGATCGTCGGCTCCTTCACGGCCGGCGGTGACGTCTCCGTAGTCGGCCCCGTGATCACCTCGCCCGCCCGGGGTGCCGCCTTGGCACAGGAGGTCCACCCGTCGACGATCTGGGCCGGAGCGGGCTCGTCGGCCCGGCCCGGCCCGATGTCAGTGCCACCGCAGCCACCCAACGCCATGCCGAGCAGTGCCACCACCAGTACGGTCCGGGACGAACGCATCCGGCTCACCACCTTCCACCCGGGGATGGGACGGACACCAGACGCGTCTGGTTCCGGCCGACCGGGCCGCGGCGTGACGCGGGTGACCGGTGGGGACGTCGCCGGCTGGGCCCGGGGCATCCGCCGGCAGAATGGCCGAATGGCACATCTGGGACTTGTCGCGCTGCTGGTCAGGGAGTACGACGAGGCGATCGACTTCTATGTCGGCGACCTCGGTTTCGAGCTGGTGGAGGACACCGCCCGACCGGACGGTTCACGCTGGGTGGTGGTCCGCCCGGCGGGGGCCCGGGAGACGGCAGTGCTGCTGGCCCGGCCGAGCAGCGCCGAGCAGCAGGCTCGGATCGGCGACCAGACCGGCGGCCGGGTCGGGCTGTTCCTCTACACCGAGGATTTCGCCCGGGACCATGCCCGGATGGTGGTGGCCGGGGTGCGTTTTCTGGAGGAACCGCGGCACGAGGCGTACGGTTCGGTAGCGGTGTTCGTCGATATCTACGGCAACCGCTGGGACCTCCTCCAGCCCCGCAGCACAGAGTGACACATTAGCGACACTCCGCACGCAAAGGATCACCCCGTCACGGTCCACCATGCTATTGTCCGATGTCGATCTACGCCGCGTGGACCCGGACCGGGTCGTTGTCGGAAGGACACTTCCCGATGCCGGCCGTTGCCACCCCAACCGTGCCGCCGCCCACGCTGGACAACCCGGCCGGCGGGGCCCTGGGCCTCATCTTCACCACCCTGCCAGCGCTGCTGCGGCTGAGCTGCGGGCTGTTCGGCGCGGCGGTGGCCGTGTCGGTGCAGACCCCACCGGTGGAGCAGGCGGTGTTGCTGCCCGCTGTGGCAGTGCTGACCGGCTGGTCCCTCTGGTACGCGCACCGCGCGTTGCGCCACGGCATCGGCCCCGGCCTCGTCGCCGGTGACGTGGCGGTCACCGCGCTGACCTGCCTGCTCATCCCGGTGTTGGTGGCGCCCGAGGTGCTGCCCGGCGAGGGCAGTTGGATCGCCGTGCTGGCCAGCACCACGGTGATCAACACACAGGCCACGACCTCCGCGCGCTGGTCGATCCCGGCCGGGCTACTCGTGATAGCCACCTACGTGACCGGGGCGCAGGCCGCCGGCAACCCCACCGAAGCTCGGGCGCACGCGGCCACGCTACTGGCGCAGACCGCCTGCACGGCGATGATGGCGGCGGTCATGCGCCGACGCATCGGCCGGGCGGACCGCGCCTTCGTCGAACACCAGCGGATGACCCGGGAGGCGTTGGTCGCGCGCGCCGCCCGCGAGGCCGAACGCCAGCAGAACCGCGACCTGCACGACACCGTGCTCGGGACGCTGACCATGGTGGGGCTGGGCGCGGTGGCGGGGCCCTCGGTCGCCTTCCGGGACCGGTGCGCGGCGGACCTGCGTACCCTCGTCTCGCTCACCGACGCCGGCCCGGTGGCCGGCGACGGCCCGGTGCCGCTCGACGGGCGGTTGCGGTTGGTGGTCGGCCGGCTGCCCGAGCTTGCGGTACGGCTCGACCTGGCGTCCTGCGCCGTCCCGGTCGGGGTGGCCGACGCGATCAGCGAGAGCGCTTACGCGGCACTGTCCAACGTGGTCCGCCACGCGCCGGGCGCCGGGGCCACGCTGCGGTTGAGCCGCGACGCGATCGGCGTCGTGGTCGAGGTCGCCGACGACGGCCCCGGCTTCGACCTGGCCACCGTCCCACCGCACCGGTACGGCTTGCGCGAGTCGATCCGGGGCCGGATGGCGACGGTCGGTGGGCGGGCCGTCGTGCACTCTGCCGTCGGCACGGGCACCCGGATTCGACTGGAGTGGCCCGGTGTCGGCTGACCTGAACGCCCCGGCGCACCCCACCGACGCGCCGGAGGCACCGAACCGCGCCAGCGTCCCGACGCCCAGGGAGCCGGACTCCCCCGCAGCGCTCGCCGCGCCGGCCGCCGTGGCGCACGCGTCCGACCGGGGTGCCCGGATCGCCGCCGTCGCCATCGCGTTGGCCTGGCACGTCGCGATCGCGCTGCCGGCGGTGCTGTCCGCCCGCGCGGAGTTCGCCGCGCCAGCGGTGGTGCTCGGCGCCTGGATCCTGGTCGCCGTGACCGGCGCGGTGGCCGGGGTACGGCTGCTGCAAGGCTCGCCACTGCCGCCGTGGCCGCTGGCCGGGCTGCTGCTGGTCGTCGACGCGGCCGTCTTCGCCGCGGCCGGTGAGCGGCAGTTGTTCACCGCCGCCAACTGGGTGTGGGGCACGCTCGGGTGGTTCTTCGTGCTGGCGGTGTGGGGTCGGCGCGTCGTGGGCCTGATCGCGCTCCTCAGCACGCACGCGTTGATCGCCCTGGTCGCCGTGCTCGTGCACGGCCCCGATCCGGCCGACGTGGCCCGCTACGTGATGTACGTCTACGGCACGTTCTCCCTGCCGGTGGCGGTCTTCGTGGGCAGCACGGTCATCGTCGGCCTGGCTCGGGAACGGGCCGCCGTCTCGGCCGCCGGTCACGCGATGGCCGCGGAGCGGGATGCCGCCGAGCGGGGCCTTCGCGAACGCCGGGACCGGCTCGCCCTGGTCAGCTCGGCGGCCGGGCGGGTCCTCGGGGACCTGGCCGGCGGCCAGGCCGACCCGGACGACCCGGAGGTGCAGCGCCGGTGCATGCTGGCCGCCGCCCGGCTGCGCCGGCTGATCGCCGAGTCCGACGATGTGCCCGACCCGCTGTTGCACGAGTTGCGAGCCGCCGCCGACCTGGCGGAACGCAACGGCCTACCGATCGACCTGGTCACCATCGGCACCCCGCCGCCGCTGCCGGTGGAGGTCCGCCGCCGGCTGGCCGACCCGCTCACCGGCACCCTCGCCGACGCCCGGGGATGGGCGCGACTGACAGTGGTCTCCGGCCCGGACGAGGTGGTGGTCAGCCTCGTCACCCCGGACCGGGAGGGACCGGAGTCGACCGGCCCGCCCCCCGGGGAGCACGACGACGGGCCGGTGCAGTACCTCTACGAACGGGACGGGAACATCAGATGGGCGCAGACCCGGTGGCGGCGGTGACCGGCGATCGGCCGGTCGGGGTGGCGATCGTCGATGACCATCCGGTGGTGGTCGAGGGGGTCCGCGCCTGGCTCGCCACCGAGCCTCGTCTGACGGTGCTCGCCACCGGCGACGACCCGGACGCGGTGTTGCGGGCGGCGCCGCACGCCGATGTGATCCTGCTCGACCTGCGGCTGCACGGGCGGATGGCGTTGGACAAGTTGGCCGAGCTGAGCGCCGCCGGGCGGCGGGTGGTGGTCTATTCGGAGCACACCGACCCGCAGACGATGCTCGCCGCGCTGGACGCCGGGGCGGTGGCGTTCCTGGCCAAGCACGAGGGCCGGGAACACTGCGTGGAAACGGTGCTGGCCGCCGCGAGCGACCGCCCGTACGTGCCGCCGGCGCTGGCCGGTGCGATGGTCGGCGACCCGCGGCCGGACCGGCCGATGTTGTCCGACAAGGAGCGTGAGGCGCTGCTGCTCTGGTTCCAGTCGATGTCCAAGGCGTCGGTGGCTCGGCGGATGCAGATCAGCGAGCACACGGTGAAGCAGTACGTCGACCGGGCACGGATCAAGTACACCCGGGCGGGGCGACCAGCCGCCACAAAGGCGGCACTGCTCGCCCGTGCGATCGAGGACGGTCTCGTCCGCCCGGAGGAGATCGGCATCTACCGGTCACAGGCGACACACGACCGGCCGACCCCCTAACAGGCGTCATGACAGGGGCACTCCGGTCCGGAAGGCTTCAGTACACAGCCAGCTGACCGGAAGGTCGTGACGATGCACGCCGACGCGTCCCCCTTCTTCATCGGTCCCCACCGGTTCGACGCCCCCGACGACGACGTGGGCCCGACCCTGGACCGCCGCTACAACCTGCGACCGATGCCCGGCGAACGGTTGCTCGGGCGACACCGGCTGCTGGTCGCTGGCTACCTGCTCGGGCCGAGCGAGGTGCGACGCCGTTGGCAGTTGCCCGAGCCGGTCGCGGTGACCGTCACCGACCAGCGGATCTGTTGGGTGGGCAGTGGCTCGCAGCTGTCGCTGGTCGCCGACGGCACGCACCGGGCCCGACCGCCGGCTCGACTGAACGGCCTGATGAGCGGTCAGATCCGCTGGCAGTGGCCGTCCCGGTTGGAGCTGCCGACGAGCGCCCCGGACGCCCCGGCGCAGTTGCTTATCGTCTGCGACGCGCTGCGCACCATTCAGCAGCCGGCGTTGGCCCTCAGCGGAACGACCGCCGAGGTCGTGGCGCTGGCCCGGCAGGTTCGCCGGGCGGTGGCCATGTTCCGGCTCAACCGTCCGCAACTGGTCGACCTTTCGGCCCAGGAGCGCGACGTGCTGCTGCTGCGGGCCGGCCCCGGTCTGCTCGCCGGCGACACCCGGGTCACGCTGCCCGGCTCGTTGCCGGTGGAGTTCCACTCCCGGGACGACTACTACCGTTCGCGACCGGATCCGACCTCGTGGGGCGGGCTCGCAGGCGGCGCAGCATCCGGGCATCGGTGAAGCCGACAGCCCGCGCGGCGGCTTCCACTGTTGTGCCGTGCCCGATCAGGTGCTCGGCCCGTTCCACCCGGAGCAGCTGCTGGTAGCCGAGCGGAGTGAGGCCGGTGCTCGCCCGGAAGAGCCGGGTCAGGGTTCGTTCGGCCACACCGCCGGCGGCGGCCAGCTCGGCCAGCGGCAGGGGCTCGGCGTACCGGCTGTCGATCAGATCCTGCACCCGGTGCACCGAATCAGACAGGTGTGAGCGGTGCCGCATCAACGCGCTGGCCTGCGGCTCGTGCCCGTTGCGGCGGGCGTAGACGACCAGCGTGCGGGCGATCTTCGCGGCGGTCGCCGGACCGTGCCGGGTCGCCACCAGGTGCAGCGCCACGTCAATGCCACTGGCGATGCCCGCCGAGGTGACCACCCGGTCGTCCACCACGTACAGCACGTCGCGGACGACCTGGGCCGCCGGGTGCCGGCGGGCCAGGTCGTCCTGCACCTCGTGGTGGGTGGTGCAGCGTCGGCCGTCGAGCAGCCCGGCCCGCCCGAGCGCGTACGCCCCGGCGCAGACACTGGCCACCGTGCCACCGGCCGCGTGGTGTTCGGCGAGCCGCCGCAGATCGCCGGGCGACACCGGCCCCTGCGGCCCGTGCGCCGCCGGCCGCCAACCGGGCACGATCACCAGGTCGTCCGGGGCCAGCTGGGGCCACCGGGTGTCGGCGACCAGTGGTACGCCCTGCACTGTGGGCACCTGCTCGCGCTCCGCGACGTAGTGCAGTTGATAGTCGTACCCGAGGTCGGCGGCGCTGGAGAAGACCTGAGCCGGCCCGGCGAGGTCCAGCAGGTGCAGCTGCGGGACCAGCAGGAAGACGACCCGGGTCACGACGTCAGCCCCGGCTGCCGGCGAATGTCGCGCCGGTGACCTCGTCCACGGTGCGGATGGTCGCGAAGCGGCCGGCCAGCGCGTACTCGGTGCGGGTCACGATCTCCTCGTTCGTCAGGGTGCGCGGGTCAGCGAGGATCTCCGCGACCGTGGCGGTCTCCGGCAGGTCCCGGTGCGGGATGGGGAAGGTCAGCGTGGCGTCGGTGACGAAGGTCATCCGGTAGCCGAGGTCCGCGCCGACCCGGGTGGTGGTCTCCACGCACTGCTCGGTGCGGATGCCGCAGACGGTGATGTCGGTGATGCCCGCCTGGGTGAGCAGTTGCTGGAGGTTCGTGGTGGTGAACGCGTTGTGCGCGGTCTTGACCAGCGTCGGCTCACCCTCGGCGGGGACCAACCCGTCGATCAGCCGGACGTACCCGCGGGCGGGGTCGAACAACCCGCCCGTGCCGGGCTCCGAGTGCAGGACCCAGACCACCAGGTCGCCGCGCTGCCGGGCGGCAGCCACCAGCCGGTCGACCTGGCGGATCATGTCGGGGTTGGAGCCGTACGCCCAGATCGGGCGCTGACGGAAGGACTCTTGCACGTCGATCACGACGAGTGCTGCTCTGCTCATGACGTCGATCCTGGTCGGACGGCGTTCGCGCCGGCAGACACCATTCTGTCCGGGTGCGGAACGATCCGGCCAACTGGCGTCAGGCGCTGGGGGCGCGGTGCTCGGCGGCGGCGTCCAGAGCGGCGGCCTCCTCCGGTGTGGGCGCGCTGCCGCCCAGGTGCGCGGGCTGCCACCAGGTGTCGTCCGGGCCGGCGGGAGTGTCCGGATAATCCCGCTGCGCCCGGTCGACGAGGGCGCTGAGGCGGGTGGTCAGCTCAGCGGCCAGCACGTTCGGGTCCGGGAAGTCCGCCGGGTCGATCGGCTCGCCGATCAGGATGGTGATCGGCGTGTGCCGACGGGTCAGAGTGCGCGGGCGGCCCTTGGTCCATAGGCGCTGGGTGCCCCACAACGCGACCGGCAGCACCGGCACCTTCGCCGAGCGGGCCATCCGGACCGTGCCGCTCTTGAGCTCCTTCACTGTGAACGACCGGCTGATCGTCGCCTCGGGGAAGACGCCGACGACCTCGCCCTGCTTGAGAGCGCCCACGGCGGCGCGGAACGAGGCCGCGCCGGCCTGCCGGTCCACCGGAATGTGCCGCATCCCGCGCATCAGCGGGCCGGAGATCTTGTGCGTGAAGACCGAATCCTTTGCCATGAAGCGGACCAGCCGGCCCGACGCGTTCGCGCCCAGACCGGCGAAGATGAAGTCGAGGTAGCTGACGTGGTTACTGGCCAGCACCGCCCCGCCCGTGCGGGGTACGTGGTGGGCGCCCTCGATGGTGATCTTCAGGTCGAGGACCCGGAACAGCGTCTTGGCGGCGGCGATAACGGGCGGGTACACGAGCTCCGGCATTCGCAGAATCTACCCTGACCGGCTGGGGATCGGCTGGGTGGAGAACCGGCGGCGACGCGGGTGGCGCGCCACCGCCGGTTCGGCGGTCGAGCGTGTCAGTCGGCGAGCTTGTTCAGGTCCAGTCGGCCCCGGGCGAACGCGTCCACCCGACCCCACCGACCGGGGATGTCCAGCACCTCGATGCGACCCATCCCCACCGGCAGCCGTGGCTCGACCGCCAGGTGACCCTCGTGCGGCTCCAGGCCGAGCATGGTGCGCAGCAGCAACAGCGGCGTACCGGTCGACCAGGCCTGCGGACTGCACGCCGTCGGGTACTCCACCGGGAACTTGGTCAGCTCCCGCGGATAGCCGCCGAACGCCTCCGGCAACCGGCCGTCGAAGTACGTGGCCGCGTCCAGGATGCCGTTGGCGATGGTCGCGGCCTCCTCGGCGAAGCCGTAACGGCGCAGGCCCCAGGCGATGAACGAGTTGTCGAACGGCCAGATCGTGCCGTTGTGGTAGCCGATGGGGTTGTAGCGGGCCTCCCCCTCGGCGAGGGTGCGCACCCCCCAGCCGGAGAAGAGCCGCGGCCCGACCAGGTGCGCGGCGAGCTTCTCCGCCCGCTCGGGTTCGACGATCCCGCTCCACAGCAGGTGGCCGATGTTGGAGCTGAGGATGTCGCACTGCCGGCCGTCCGGGTCCAGGGCCAGGGCGAAGTACTCGCCGTCGTCCACCCACCAGTCCCGGTTGAACCGCTCCTTCAGCTCTGCCGCCTCCCGCTCCAACTGGTCGGCGAACTCCGGGTCACCCCAGAACTCCCGCGCCAACCGGGCCGCGCGGACCTTCGCGTCGTACGCGTACCCCTGCACCTCGCAGGTGGCCCGTGGGAACGGTGGCAGCGTGCCGTCGGAGTAGGAGATCGAGTCCCAGGAGTCCTTCCAGCACTGGTTCTCCAGGCCGGTGTCGGTGTTGCGTCGCTCGTACCAGATGTAGCCGGTGCCGACGAGGTCGGCGTAGTTGTCGATCCACCTCAGCGCGGCCCGGGACTCCTGCTCCAACTCCTTGACCAGCGCGACGTCACCGCTCCACCGCTCGTACTCGTCGAGCAGCACGATGAACAGCGGCGTCGCGTCGACCGAGCCGTAGTACGGCGAGTGTGGCTGCTCCTCGAAGGCCGCGGTCTCGCCGTAGCGCATCTCGTGCAGGATGCGGCCCGGGTCCTCGTCCCGGAAGTCGTCGAAGCGGCTGCCCTGCAGGGACGCCAGGATGCGCAGCGTCGTCTTCGACAGCTGCGGGGTGAACGGCAGTGTCTGCAGGCAGGTGAGGATGCTGTCCCGGCCGAACATGGTCATGAACCAGGGCAGACCGGCGGCGGGCAGGGTGGCGCCGCCCAGCGACAGCGGCGAGAAGCGCAGCGCCGCCAGGTCGATCAGACTGCGCCGGTACGTGCTGGCCACCCGGCCGTGCTCACTGTTGACCTTGGGTGCGTCGGCGATCCACTTCTCCAGGTCGTGTTGGAGAGCGAGCCGCTCGGTGCCGTGCTGGCGCAGCCCGAACCGCAGGTCCCGGCCGCCGGGCCCGACCGCGTGGGTCTGGACGTCGATCGAGGCATCCCACTGCTCGTTGGGCTCCAGGTGCACTGTGTACGCGAAGCCTCTGCTGTCGTAGCGGGCCGACATCGACGACGAGATGATCGTCTCCCGACGGAAGTTCCCCCGCCGGTACCCCAGCCGCAGCCGGTCCGACTCCACCTCGGTGTAGATCTCGCCCTTCTTGTTCAGGATCTCGTCCTTGACCTGGAACAGGTCGGCGAAGTCGGACGCCGCGTCCATCCGTACTTCCAGGTCGACCGGCTTCTCGTCGTGGTTGAGGATGGTCAGCTGCTCACAGAAGCTGCCGCCCACCGTGCGCTCCCGAATGATCGACAGCTTCGCGTCCACGTAGTGCGTGGCCATCCCCGGGACCAGGAAGAATCGCGACTCGAAGTACTGCAGGTCGTCGTAGGAGAGCGAGTTGAGTCGCTCGCCGTTGACGGTCAGCACCCAGGTCGACAGGAACCGGGTGTCGATGGAGAAGAGCCCGGTGGGCTCGCTCGGCGTCGCCTCGATGTCACCGGTGTCCTCGCAGACGACGAACGTGTTGCCGTCCAGGATCCGGATCGTGTTGCTCTGCCCCATCAGTGCACCTCCCCGGCGAATCGCCGACGCGGCCCACGGGCGTCCGGGGAACCCGGGAAGACCCGTTCCACCTGTACGACGAGACGCGCGTCGCCCGACACCGTCATGTCCCCCCGCAACAGCGCGGCCAGGCCGTGCTCGCGCCCCGAGGCGATGTCGTCGAAGAGGACCGGGCTGGCGCCGATCACCGTGTCGGCCTCCTGGTCCTCCTGACTCACATTCAGCCGGCCGTGGTCGATCCTCAGCAGCCAGTGCCGGGTCTGCGCCCCCTCGTGCAGGTCGATCCGCAGCGTCCCGGAGGTCTTGGCCAGCAGGGGTTCGTACCCCCGCCGGTCCAGGTCCTCGAAGAACCTCGTGGTCGCGTCCACCATCGGGTCCACTCCTCCCAGTTGCCGGGCCGGGGATCCCACCCACCGCGCTCGCGTCGCACGGACGGCCGGCGTTGCACGTCCCCGCACGGGTCCCCGCCGCTCCCCCGGTCAACCTCGCCCAATTCGGGTGACCCGCCCTGTCCCACCCCCGCCCCGCCCTGCGCCGGTGATCAAGAGCTTTGCGTCATCGCTTCCGGCGTGTCGTGACGCGAAGCTCTTGATCACCGAAGGGGTGGAGACGCCACAGCGCCGGCCCTCCCGGATGGGAGAGCCGGCGCGTGCCGCGGCGGACGGGTCAGTTGTTCGGGTCGTCGGCGCTGATGTCGGCCAGGACCGACTGCGGTTCGCGCTCGACCGCGAGGTCACCCATCGACACCAGGCCGATCAGGCGCCCGTCGTCGATCACCGGAAGTCGGCGTACGGCGTACGTCCGCATCAGGTCCGCGGCGGCCACGGCATCGTCGTACTGACTCACCGTGATCACGTCGCGAGTGGTGATCTGGCTCAACCGGGTCGAGCCCGGGTCCATGTTCTCCGCGACACCTCGGACCGTGATGTCCCGGTCCGTGACGATGCCGACCACACTGTCGCCGTCGGTCACCACCACATCGCCGATCGCACTGTCACGCATCTCCTGCGCGGCGGCGATGAGCGTGTCGTTGCCGTCCATCGTCACCAACCGGGTCGTCATGAACTCTCCGACCGTTGTCATGGTGCTCCCCTCTCGGTGTCGGCACGGCCCGTCTACCCGCCGCCGGGGAGGGGGTAACGCATACGGCCCCGGCCTATCGGCGCGGGTGCCGCAGGCGCCGCAGTTCGTAGAGGCCGCTGCTGGTCAGGCTGTAGAACGCCGGCAGCAGCAGGAAGATCACCAGCGCGAACAGCGGGCCGGTGAAGAATCCGACGAGGATCGCCAGCGCGTAGCCCAGGAGGCCGATCGCGGCCCGGGCCCGTTCGGCCGGGAAGAACCGAAGCGGCACCGTCTGGTCCAGCAGATCGTGGTGCCGGGCGAGGTAGTGGTACAGCCCCAGCCAGCTCACCGAGACCAGGACGCCGACCAGACCGTAGACGACGACGCCGGTCCGCTGGTCCGCCTGGTCGCCGTCCCGCATGGCCTGCGAGACGACCGAGGTGGCGAACGGCAGCAGCGCGGTGCTGAACAGCACTGCGAGGTTGTACCACTGGAGGGCCTTTCCGCTGTTCTCCACCCGGTTGAAGGCGGCTCGGTGGTTCAGCCAGCCCACCGCCACGTACACGTACGACGTGACATAGGCGAGGTACGCCGGCCACTGCTCGACCAGCGCGTGCAGTAGCTGACCGCGGCCGACCCGAGGCGGCTGGAGGTCGAGCACCAGCAGCGTGATGATGATGGCGAAGACCCCGTCGCTGAACGACAGCAGCCGGGAGGTTTCCCGCCGCAGGGTCGGGCCCGCGGGGCCGGTCTCGTCGCTGCTCGTGCCGGCGCCCATCGCCCACCCCCTCCCCGACGTCCCGCAACGGCAAAGCAGGGCGGTATACCCGGCGACGGGCGGCACACCCACCTACCGGCGGCGCGCACCGGCTCCGCTGCCTACCGTGGGCGGATGATGACGGGCGAGGAGGAGCTGCGGGAACTGGTTTCCGGCAGCGATTGGCTGACCCGGGCGCTGACAGTGGTGCGTGATTCCGGGCTGCCGGACGCCTGGATCGGCGCGGGCGCCCTGCGCGACCTGGTGTGGGGCGAGCGGTACGGCGACGGGTTCGACCCGGCGCGGGTCCGCGACGTGGACGTGGTCTTCTTCGACCCGGCGAGGCTGACCCGCGCCGACGACGACCGGGCCACCGCCCGGCTGGCGGGGATGTGGCCGCAGCCGCCGTGGCAGGCGCGCAACCAGGCGGCGGTGCACACCTGGTACGCGGCGAAGTTCGGCGGTGACCCGATCGAGCCGTACCGAAGCGTGGCCGAGGCGGTCGCCACCTGGCCGGAGTACGCGACAGCGGTGGCCGTCCGCCTGGACCCGACCGGCCGGCTCAAGGTCTGCGCCCCGTACGGCCTGACGGACCTGCTGGCCGGGGTGTGGCGACACAACCCGGCCCGGGTGGACGTGGCCCGGTCGCGGCAGCGGTTGGCACGGCACCGGCCGGCGCAGCGTTGGCCCGGCGTGACAGTGATCGAGCCGGGCTGATCGGCTGTGGGCGGGTCAGCCTCGGGGCGGCATCCCGTAGAGCCGCTCGACGTGCAGGCGTAGCACGATCCGCCCCTCGTCGACCATGGCCTGGCGGTACTCGTCCCAGTCGGGGTGTTCGCCGCTCAGCCCCCGGTAGAGCGCCACCAACTCCTCGACAGTCTCGTCGCCGAGTTGGGTGGCCGGCGGGGTCAGTTCGGCGCGACCCTCGACCACCGCGTACGCCCAGCCGTCCTCGCTGCTGACGTGGAAGCTGGCACGCGGGTCGCGGCGCAGGTTGGCGGTCTTGGCCCGGCCGTCGGTGACCGAGACCCGGATCAGGCCCGCGTCCCGGTCGAAGGAGTAGAGCACCGTGGACAGCTGCGGACGCCCGTCCCGCTTGATGGTGGCGAGCACGCCCATCGAGCGGCCGGCCACCAGATCGGTCAACGCCTGCTGGGTGCGGTCATCCGGCATGGTGTCCTCCAGGTTGGACGATCGTCTCCGACCCATCCAAGCACGACCTGCCGGCCGCCGCGGGCGACCACCCGGAACGGCGGGCGACCACCCGGAACGGCACCGAGCCCTCGCCGACGGACGGCGAGGGCTCGGTGAGAATTCGAGTGCCGGTCAGCGGCGCTCGGCGGCGACCAGCTCGGCGAGTTGCACCGCGTTCAGCGCGGCGCCCTTGCGCAGGTTGTCGTTGGAGCAGAACAGCGCCAGCCCGTACTCGACGGTCTCGTCGGCGCGGATCCGGCCCACGTAGGTCGGGTCCTGGCCGGCGGCCTGCAACGGCGTCGGGACGTCGGTCAGTGCCACCCCGGGCGCGTCGGCCAGCAGTTCGTGGGCGCGCTGCGGGGTGAGCGGCCGGGCGAACCGGGCGTTGATCTGGAGCGAGTGGCCGGTGAAGACCGGCACCCGGACACAGGTGCCGGACACCTTCAGGTCGGGGATCTCCAGGATCTTGCGGCTCTCGTTGCGGAGCTTCTGCTCCTCGTCGGTCTCGAACGAGCCGTCGTCGACGATCGAACCGGCCAGCGGGAGGACGTTGAAGGCGATCGGCTGAGTGAACGAGCGGGGCGCGGGGAACTCCACGGCCGACCCGTCGAAAGCAAGCCCGGCGGCGTGCTCGGCCACCTTGCGGACCTGCTCGTCCAGCTCGGCGACGCCGGCCAGCCCGGCGCCGGAGACCGCCTGGTAGGTGGAGACGACCAAGCCGACCAGGCCAGCTTCGGCGTGCAGCGGACGCAGCACCGGCATCGCGGCCATCGTGGTGCAGTTGGGGTTGGCGATGATGCCCTTGGGCCGGTCCAGGGCGGCGTGCGGGTTGACCTCGGCGACCACCAGCGGCACCTGCGGGTCCATCCGGAACGCCGACGAGTTGTCGATCACCACGGCGCCGGCCTCGGCGACCCGTGGCGCCAACTCCCGGGCCGTGCCCTTACCGGCCGAGAAGAGCACGATGTCCAGCTCGGAGTAGTCCGCGGTCGCGGCGTCCTCGACTGTCACCTCACCGTCGCGCCACGGCAGCGTACGCCCGGCGGACCGCGCCGAGGCGAACAACCGCACCTGCTCCGCTGGGAACTCCCGCTCCGCCAGCACCTGCCGCATCACGCCACCGACCTGGCCGGTGGCCCCCACAATGCCGATCCTCATGCCCGCGAGGCTACCGACCCCACCCCCGAAACCGGGACCCCTTTCCCACCCCCCGGGTCCCACCTCACACCCCGCCCTACAGCTGTCGATCAAGAGATCTGCGTCAGAAACCGTGCTCCGGATGACGCAAACCTCTTGATCAACGGCGTTTGTCGGGGGGAGGGTCAGGGGAGGAGATCTCCCAGGGCGGTGGCCTCCAGGTCGTCGCGGATCACTGCGGCGTCGCCCTCGATGACCAGGGTCAGGGCTTCCGGGTGCAGGTGGGTGGCTGCCGCCGCGGAGACCTGGTCCACGTCGGCGGAGAGCAGCGACTCGCGCAACCGCGCGTGGTAGTCGTCCGGCAGGTCGTGCACCACCAGGGTGGTCAGCGCGGAGGCGATCGCCCGAGGGCTCTGCAACTCGACCGAGAGCTGCCCGGCCCGCCAGGAGCGGGCCACCTCAAGCTCCTCCTCGGTCACCCCGGTGGCCTGGGTACGGGTGATCTCGCCCACCGCCTCGACCAGGGCCGGCGCGGTGACCGCCGTCTGCACGCCGGAGCTGACAGCGAACCGACCGAACCGCCGCGACGCGGCGAAATCGCCCCGGATGCCGTAGGTGTAGCCGTGCACCTCCCGCAGCAGGTGGTTGAGTCGGGAGGTGAACGCCCCGCCGAGCACCGTGCCGGCGAGCGTCATCGGCACGTAATCGGGGTGCGCCCGGTGTGGCGACGGGTGGCCCAGCCGCAGCGTGGACTGCACCGAGCCGGGCCGGTCCACCAGGATGATCCGGCGACCGCTGTGCAGCGGCACCTCGATGGGGCCACCCCGCTCGGCGGGGCCACCACCGGTGCCGGCGAACGCCGCGGCGGCCAGCGCGTCCAGGTCGATCCGGTCCAGGTCACCGGCGACGATCAGGGTGCCGGGGCGCAGGAACCACTCCGAGTGGAAGACCGTCACGTCCTCCACGTCCAACCCGGCGACCGACTCCGGGTCGCCGTGCATCGGCCGTCCCCAGCGGTTCTGCGCGCCGAACAGGTCGGCGCGCAACGCGGCGTCGGCCCGCGGGCCGGGGTTGGCCCAGTCCATCCGGAGCGCGGTCGCCTCGTCGTCGCGGACCCGGCGTACGTCGGCGGGGTCGAGCCGGGGCGTCCGGACCGCCTCGGCGAGCAGTTCCACGGCCGCGCTCAGCCGGTCCACCGGGATCACCACGCTGGCCTGGAACGAGTCCCAGTCCAGACCGGTCGACAAAGCGGTGCCGAGCCCTTCGACGGCGAGCGCGTACGCGGCGGCGTCCCGCTGCGCGGTCCCCTCCTCCAACGCCTTGGCCAGCACGCCGGACAGACCCTCCTTGCCGACCGGCTCCTGGCCCGCGCCCACGTCGAGCAGCAGCAGGGCCACGGCGAGGTTCTGCCCCGGCAGGTGCGCGGCGACGACCTGACCACCGGCCGCGGCGCGGCGGACCACCGGCGGGAACCGGTACGGGCGGGCGGCACCCGGGCCGGGACGGTCGGCGATCAGCGTCATGAGGTCTCCTCGGGCAGGTAGGTCAGGGTCACCCGGTCGGTGGCGAGCACGTCGGCGGCTGCCTCGGCGATCTGCTCGGCGGTGACCGCGAGCAGGGCCGGCAACTGCTCGGCGATGCGGGCCGGGTCACCGAACTGCGTGGCGTACCGGCCGAGCAGGTCCGCGCGGCCGTCGACGGTGGACAGCTGACGCCACCACCCGGTGCTGAGCAACGCCTTGGCCCGATCCAGCTCGGCGGCGGTGACCGGCACGGTGGCCAGCTCGTCGACGACCTCGGCCAGCCCCTCGGCCAGCCGCTCGGCGCTCACCCCGGGGCGGGCGGTGGCGGTGGCGATCAGCGGTGCCGGGGCATGGGCGAGGTCCACCCCGTACGCCCCGACCAGGTCCGGTTGCGCGATCCGCTCGCCGTCGGCGAGGCGCTGGTAGAGCCGGCTGCCCCGGCCGCTGCCCAGGATGGTGGCGAGCACGGTGATCACGTTGTATCCCGGGCTGCCGAACGGGTAGCTGCGGTGGGCGATGTAGACCCGTGGCGCGGGCACGTCGGCGCTCACCGACTCGACGGCCGTCTGCCCGGTGGCGGGGACGCTGCGGCCGTCCGGTGCCGGCGGGATGTCGTCGCGGGCGGGCAGCGCGCCGAAGTACTTGTCGGCGAGCGCGAACACGTCGGAGGCGGTGGCGTCGCCGACCACGGTGAGCACCGCGTTGTTCGGCGCGTAGTAGGTCTGGTGGAACGCCTGGAAGGTGGCCAGGTCGGCGGCGTTCAGGTCGGCCATCGAGCCGATCGTCGCGTGGTGGTAGGGGTGCCCCGGCGGGTAGAGCAGCGGCAGCAACCGCAGCCAGGCGTCGCCGTACGGCACGTTCTCGTAGCGCTGCCGGCGCTCGTTCTTCACCACGTCCCGCTGGTTGTCCAGCGTCTCCTGGGTGAGGGCGGGGACCAGGCCGCCCATCCGGTCGGCCTCCAACCAGAGCGCCAGCTCCAGGTGCTCGGCCGGGACCGTCTCGAAGTAGTTGGTCCGGTCCGGGTTGGTGGTGGCGTTGAGCGAGCCGCCGGAGCCCTGGATCAGCTTCATGTGCTCGGTCTTCGCCACGTTCACCGAGCCCTCGAACATCAGGTGCTCGAAGAGGTGGGCGAAACCGGTCTGCCCGGCCGGCTCGTGCCGGGAGCCGACGTCGTACCAGAGGTTGACGGCCACGGCGGGCGCGGTGCGATCCTCACTCACCACCACGCGCAGGCCGTTGTCCAGTCGGGACGTCTGAATGGGCCAGGGGTAACCGCTGTCGGGCATGCCCCCGACGCTATCCGATCTCGGAGGCGGAAAGGTGACGTGCTGTCGGTCGGCGAGCCGACCCGGGCGGCATCGGAGCCGCCGCGTGGGGTACCGGAAAGCAATGACCGTCACCCCGCCTCCGTCCCGGTCCGCCGGCCGGGCCGCCACCGCCGTCGTACGCGCCAGCACCGCACTCGGCCGGCTGCGCCGCGGCCGGTTGCTGCATCCGGCCGGTCGCTCGTTCGTCGGCGAGACGGTGATCTGGGGTACGCCCGGACCGCCCACCGGGGTCGCTCTGCTGGACCACCCCGGCCGGTACCGGACCACCATCCGGCTCTCCAAGGGGACGCCCACGCCCGGCAGTTGGCCCGATGTCCTGGGTCTCGCGCTGCGCCTGCACCGCGACGGCGGCCGGCCGTTCGACCTGCTGGTCAGCTCCAGTGGCGCGGCCCCGGTGCTGCGGAACCTGCCGCTGCCCCGACGTCGCTTCACCGGCACGTACAGCACGATCACGTACTACCGCGCGGGTCGGCGCCGCCTCTGGCTGGCCGCCCTGGCCGACCCCGACTCGGCCGACCTCGGTCGCAGCCTGGCCACGGCGGCCGCCGCGACCCGGACGGACACCCCGCGCCTGGTGCTCGCGGTCGCGTCGGCGGTGGGGCCGTGGCGGCTGGTCGGGCAGGTCAGCCTCGGCACCCAGCTCAGCGCCGCGGAGGACGCGGCGCTCGCGTTCGACCCGGTGCGCAACCTGCCACCCGAACTGCGGGTGGCAGGTCCGCTGGCCTGGCTGCGGGACCAGACCTACCGGGGGTCGCGCCGGGCCCGCGGGGCGACCGCTCAGTCCGGAGGTTCGACCGCCACCACGGTCTGATCCGAGGTACGACGCTCCAGCACCGTGTCCGGTGCGGCGTTCTGGTCCGCTTCGCGGATGTCCGAATCGGCGAGGATGGCCTCCGCCTGCGCCTCCGGGTCGTCGCTGCCCACCGCCTCCTCCTCGGGCAGGAGGTGGTGCGCGCGGGACTCCACCCGCTCCTGATCGCTCTGCTCGTGTGTCATGGCACCCCTGTTACCCCGACCGCGCCCCCGGCACGCGATCTCCCGCTCCGCATCTTGGGACGACAGGACGGGTGACCGCGTCCGGTCGGGTACGCTGGCCCGGTGACGCGTTCCTATCGATGGTTTAGGCAGCCGGCTCGCACGCCGGTGACTTCACCATGAACTGACGTCACCACGGACCGAGCCGGCTGGGCAGGAGCTGTCGTTCCTGCCCTTTTGCGTACGAGCAGCCGGCTCGTCCCGGGCACCGGCCCCGGGCACGGTCGGCGGAAGGATGCCCACCGTGACGACCCCGGAGACCGATCGGGTCAGCGATCAGCGGATCGACCGTGTCGTGCCGCTGACCACGCCCGCCCTGCTGCACCACGAGTTACCCCTGGACGCTCCGCTCGCGTCGGCCGTGTTGACCGGCCGCCGCGCGGTCGGTCGCGTGCTGGACCGCGAGGACGACCGCCTGCTGGTGGTGGTCGGCCCCTGCTCGGTGCATGACCCGGCCGCCGCCCTGGACTACGCGCAGCGTCTTCGGACGGCAGCCGACCGGCTCGCCGACGACCTGCTGATCGTCATGCGGGTCTACTTCGAGAAGCCGCGCTCCACCGTCGGTTGGAAGGGCCTGATCAACGACCCCGGCCTGGACGGCAGCGGGGACGTCAACACCGGTCTGCGGCTGGCCCGGGCGCTGCTGCTCGACGTGCTCCGCCTCGGTCTGCCGGTGGGTTGCGAGTTCCTCGACCCGATCACCCCGCAGTACATCGCGGACACGGTGGCCTGGGGCGCGATCGGTGCCCGCACCGTGGAGAGCCAGGTGCACCGCCAGCTCGCCTCCGGCCTGTCCATGCCGATCGGCATGAAGAACCGCCCGGACGGCAGCATCGGCACGGCCGTGGACGCGATCCGCGCCGCCGGTGTGCCGCACGTCTTCCCCGGCATCGACTTCTCCGGCACTCCGGCGATCATGCACACCCGGGGCAACACCGACGGGCACCTGGTGTTGCGCGGTGGGGGCGGCCGACCGAACTACGACGCCGAGTCGGTCGCCGGGGCACTCGACCTGCTCCGTGCCGCCGACCTGCCGGAGCGGCTGGTGATCGACGCCAGTCACGCCAACAGCGGCAAGGACCACCGCAACCAGCCGCTGGTCGCCGCGGACGTGGCCGCCCAACTGGCCGCCGGCCAGCGGGGGATCACCGGCGTGATGCTGGAGTCGTTCCTGCTGCCCGGTCGGCAGGAGCTCGACCCGACCCGGGAGCTGGAGTACGGCCGGTCGGTCACCGACGCCTGCCTGGGCTGGGACGACACCGCCGAGGTGCTCGACCACCTCGCCTCGGCCGTGCGGGCCCGTCGGGCCACCCTGCCGACGACGGTGTGACCGCCGACACCACCACCTGCGGAACACGAGCGGGGGTCGGCTCGTTGACTGGAGTGTCGGTGTGTCCAGTGTCCCCGGGCCTCACCTAAATAGCCTTCGCGGAATACCGTCCGGCTGGAGCCGCGTAGTGCCACTCGCCGAGAGGCGACCTGCACACCGACACCAGCGCCGCCCCCGGCCCACAAGGCCGGGGGCGGCGCTGTTTGTATTCGGCGAACCCCACGGACCCGACCGAGAGCGCAGGCCGCCGGGGTGACGTTTGACCGATTCCGCCCCGGGTAGCTGATCGACGTGACCGACGACGCATCCGTGGCCGACGAGCCGGACACCCAGGCCCTCGACGACCTGCTCGACGACATCTTCCGGGCGCAGGAGCGGGTCACCCAGGCGGAGATCTATCGCCGGGCGGTGGCCGCCGAGCTTCCACCGGACCTGCTCGCCCGCATCGACGCGCTTCCCGAGGGCGAGTACGCGGTGGACGAGGCCAGCGACCTGCTGGGCGGTTCCATCGGCTGAGCGACCTGGGCGGCACCATCGCGTGAATGACCGCAGGAGGGACACCGACATGACGCACCACGAGGACCACGACGAGAAGGTGCCGGCGCTGGGTCAGCCCCCGAAGGGCAGGGACACCACGCCCGAGCCGGACTTCGCCAACGAGCACGACCGCACGGCGGTGGACCGGGACATCATCACCGGGGCGGACGAGGACGAACGGGAGCCGGAGTCGCCGCACGGTTGGTCCGGCATGCAACGTTGAGGCGTACGCGAAAGGGGGGCCGGTGTCTACCGGCCCCCCTTTTCGCGTCCTGCTCGTCAGTCGTCGTCCTGGTGCCCACCCTCGGCGGCCTGCTGCGCCGTCGCGTACGCCATCTGGAGGAAGTCGGACGCGGCGACCGCCGTCAGCGCGGTGGCCACCAGGCGGGTGAGCCGGGGCGCGAGCACCAGGCCACCGGTCAGCCCGGTGGCCACCCAGACCGCCAGGCAGAACGGGCAGCTCAGCAGCTCGCCGATGGCGTGCCGGGTGGGGCTGCCCGAGTCGCGGACCTGCTCCATCACCTCGCCGCTGCCGATCGGATGGTCGTAGCGGGTGAACGGCGCCCGCAACGGGCTGGTCACCGCGTCCTTGGACAGCAACCGGCTCAGCTTGTGCGTGGCGATGGAGAGCAGCACCACGTCGGACGGCGCGGGACGCTCCGGCACCGGTCGGCCGGTCGCCTTGACCAGGCCGGCGAGAGCTCCGGTCACCCCGGCGTAGGCACCCATCGCCACCAGGTAGCCACCGAGCGGCCGGTGCTCGTGCGGCGCGTACGCCCGGCGCAGCCGGGCCGCCTTCTGTCGCAGGCCAGTGTCGCTCACCCGATCTCCTCACGTGTCGTGGTGGTGCGGGAACGGCGTCCCGCGCGGCCGGCTCAGCCGGCCTGGAGGTTGTCGGCGACCTCGCGTACCAGGTTGGTGAGCGCTTCGTCGGCCAGCTGGTCCGGACCGGGCCCGCCGGACCCGTCGGCCAGGTCGAGCTGAATCCGGGCGCCACCGGAATCGGCCGGCTCCACCCGGATCTCGGCGGACCAGTCGTCGGTGTCGCCGTCGCCCCAGCGGGCGCGCAGCTCCTCGCCGCTGATCTCCGCGGCAGGGCTGCCGTCGCCGCGCAGCGGCTCGGGCAGCCAGGCCGAGGCACGGTCGGGGTCGGTGGCCGTGCTGAAGACCACCTCGGGTGGCGCGGACATGCCGCGCACAGCGCGCGCCGGCATCAGGCGTCCCGCAGACGGCTGGGATCGACCTCGCGACCCGGGTGCCGGGCCAGGTACTCGGTCTCCAGCTCCGCGGTGCGCCGCAGGTGGTTCGCGAGTGCGGAGTCTGCCGCGTGCCGCAGGGTGTCCAGGCGGGTCCGGTGCAGGCTGTGCATCTCGCGGATCAGGTCCTCGTCGGTCAGCTCCGTCGGGTCGATGCCGAGGTCGCCGTCGAGGCCGGGAGCACCGGCCGGGTCGGCGAGCTGATCGCCGCCCCACTCGGGCACCCGCTGCTCCGGGCTCATATCCGCACTGCCGTTGGACGCGAAGCCGTCCTCACGTACCGATCCGGTCATGATCGCCCCCCTTGATCTCGTTTGGGCTGGCGTCTAGACGATTGCCCAGGCGTGGTGATGCCAAACCAAGCCGGCGAGGCGGGGACTACGACACGGTGTCGGAGACCGGTAGCGCCCCCGGTACCCTCAATGTCATGAGGCGGCTCTGGACCCCGGCGTGGATCGCACGCCACGTGGCCATGGTCGTGCTGGTCGTGGGCTTCCTCGGGCTGGGCTGGTGGCAGATCAGCCGGGCCACCGCCGGCAACAGCCTGAGCTGGGGGTACGCGGTCGAGTGGCCGATCTTCGCCGGCTTCGTGGTCTACGTCTGGTGGCGTGAGGTGAAGCTGGCCCGCCGCAAGGCGGCGGAGGCCGACGCGCCGCCCGCGGATCCGGCCGTCGAGCCGGCGCCGGCGGTCACCGCCGGGTCCCGACCGGCGGTACGCCGACCGGTACGGGTGTCCCGGACGCCGGCCACCGGCGATGCCGTCGAGGACACCGACCTGGCCGCCTACAACCACTACCTGTCATGGTTGAACGCCAATCCGGGCGCCCGGCCCGGTGACTATCCCGGCTGAGCCGGGCTCGGAAGGACGGACGAAGGTGGGCGCTGCCCTTACCCGGTACCGCGTGATCGCCTGGATCGTGGGCGTGGTGCTGATCCTGCTGGTCGTGATCGGCATGCCACTGAAGTACGCGTTCGACAACCCGGTCGTCGTGGAGACGATCGGGCCGGCGCACGGCTTCCTCTACATGATCTACCTGGTGGCCGCGTTCGACCTGAGCCGCCGAGCCGACTGGCCGCTGAAGCGGATGCTGCTGGTGATGCTGGCCGGCACGGTGCCGTTCGTCTCGTTCTACGCCGAGCGCCGGGTCAGCGCCTGGGTGGCCGCACCGCAGCAGGAACGGGCTCCGGAGCCGGTCGCCCGCTGAGCTTGCTGAGCGGCCGGTGGGCCGACGCGGCTCCGGCCCACCGGCGCCGGGTCAACGGTTGGGCCGCCACGGGTCCGCTTCCGCGAGCGGGTCGACCCAACTGCCGTAGCGGTTGACCTCCCGGGCCCGCAGCAGCGACCGGGTGACCTGGCCGAACTGCCGTTCGTCGTCGGCGCTGAAGAGCAGCACCTCCGAGCCTTGGTACCACCCCCACAGTTCGTGCGGCGGTGGGCGCCAGCGATCGCCGACCAGGGCGAGAGCGGCCGGGAGCAGGAACACCGCGCCGAGGATCAGGTACGCCTCGGCGGTGAGGCGTTGCAGACCGCCGGTGAAGCCGAGGAGCACCCCCACACCGCTGAGCATGCTGGCGGTGATGACCACGGCCCGGACGGCGATCCGGTCGTGCGGACCCCGGGTGGTACGCAGATGGGTCAGGTCGGCGACCCGGTAACTGTTCCGACCGACCGTGAACCGGTCGACGGTCACGATGATGCCGGGCCGCGCGTACAGCAGGGTCGACCGGGCGCCCGGCACCGTTCGCGGCGGTCGCGTCTTTGCGCCTTCACGATTCACGGTTCCTCCCGAAGGGGACGGTTGGCCGAGTGGACCTGCTGGCGACAGTCATCGCTGCCTGTCGACGGGATTCCCGGCTCCGGACTTCATTGTGTTGCGGCACCGCCAGTCGACCTGGGCATTTACCGGGTCCCGACAGCTCGTCACGACCGGGTGACATCGCCGAGAAACAGCATCCATTTCAGGTTTTATCGGTTATGGCCGCCAGGAATCCGGCGGCATACGCCGGGAACGACGAAAGTCGTATATCAGTCAGTAGGCCGCTAAAAGGGCGATGTTCCCTCGTTCGCAGGTGTCATCAGCCACGATGGCGCCACCCAGCCCAGGGGCCCGAGCCGTAACTCTGCCAACTTTCGCCCCTGCTTCAACTGCGAGCGACATCCGTCCCGGGTTAGGTTGGGCGAGCCGGTCCGGCCCAGTGCCGTCCGCCCGGATGGCCCCGGCCGGTGTCGTCGAGGGCGTCAGCAGCCCCGGCGGCCGTGGGAGAGGGGCCTTCCGCTCTTGTCATCCCTGAGAAATCTGCTGCGCACCGTGGCGCTGGTCGGCATGTCGGCCGCGCTGATCGCCCCGACGGCGGTGGCCCAGGCCGAGCCGTCCCCCGCCGACCTGACCCGCCGGATCGAGACGTCCTCGGCCGAGTTGGAGCGGGTCGTCGAGTCGTACAACAAACTGCGTGAGGAGATCAAGACAAACGAGGCCGCCGTGGCCCGATTACAGACCCGCATCGGCCCGCTCGAACAGCAGGTCGAGCAGAGCCGGGCCGACGTGGCGGAGCTCGCCTCCACCGCGTACAAGAGTGGCGGCCTGCGCACCGCGGACGCCCTGCTGCGCCCGGGCGGCTCGGCCGCGCTGCTGGATCGGCTCGGCACGATCGAGCAGTTGACCCGCCAGCGGCAGGAGCGCATCTCCGGTTTCACTGCCGACCAGCAGCGGCTGCTCGACGAGAAGGCCCGCCTGGGCGCGACCTTGACCCGGCAGGCCGCACAGGCGCGTCAGCTCGCCACGGGTAAGAAGCAGATCGAGCAGGACCTGGCAAAGCTGTACGAGCTGCGCCGGCAGGCGTACGGGGCCGCCACCGAGCGACCCGAGCCCAAGGCGGCGACGACCGAGGCAAAGAACGTGCCCGCCGTGTCCGGCGCTGCCGGCACCGCGGTGCGTTACGCCTTCGGCGCGATCGGCAAGCCGTACGTCTGGGCGGCCGACGGGCCGAACGGCTACGACTGTTCCGGCCTGACCTCGGCGGCCTGGCGGGCGGCCGGGAAGTCCCTTCCGCACAACACCCGGATGCAGTGGAGCGCGGTCGCCCACATCGGGCGGGGCGAACTACGCCCGGGCGACCTGGTCTTCTACAGCGGGCTCGGGCACGTCGCCCTCTACGTGGGCGACGGTCAGGTGATCGACGCGCCCAGCGCCGGTCGCAACGTACTCAAGCGTGGCATGAACATGATGTCCATCCAGGGTTACGGCCGGGTCCGCTAACCACGATCGGAAACGGCGAACGGCCGGCGTCCCCCTATCGGACGCCGGCCGTTCGCCGTCATTACTACCAGGTCAGGCTGCTTGCAGCCCCTCCGCCCGAGCCAGCTCGCGGAGCCGGCCGAGGGCCTGGATCTCCAGCTGCCGGATCCGCTCGCGGGACAGCGAGAACCGGGACGCGACCTCGGTGAGCGAGTGCTCCCGGCCGTCCTCCAGCCCGTAGCGGGCCCGCATGATGCCGGCGGACCGGTCGTCGAGGTGGTTGAGCAGCCCCTCGATGCGCTGCCGCTCCAGGCCGCTGAGGACGATGTCCTCCGGCGACGGCGCGTCACTGTCGGCGACCAGGTCACCGAGGTTCGTGTCGCCGTCGTCGCCCACCGGGGTGTCCAGCGAAACGGTGTCCTGTGACCAGCGGCGCAGCTCGTTCACCCGCTCGACGGTGACGCCGAGGGCGTTGGCGATCTGCTCCGGCTCCGGGTCGCTGCCCAGCTCACGGGTCAACTGCCGGGCCACGTTGCGCATCCGGTTGACGTCCTCCACCAGGTGCACCGGTAGACGGACGGTGCGCTCCTGCTGGGCGATCGCCCGGCTGATCGCCTGCCGAATCCACCAGGTGGCGTAGGTGGAGAACTTGTAGCCACGCTCGTAGTCGAACTTCTCGACCGCCCGGACGAGGCCGGTGTTGCCCTCCTGGATCAGGTCCAGCATGGGCATCCCCGAGCGCACGTAGCGCCGGGCGATCGACACGACCAGTCGGAGGTTGGCGCGGATGAAGAGGTCCTTCGCCCGCTCCCCCTCGACGACCAGCCACTCCAGGTCGGCCCGGTCGACACCGGCGGGAACGGCTTCCTCACCGAGCAGGTGCTCGGCGTAGAGGCCGGCCTCGATCGCCTTGGAGAGATCGACCTCCTTGGCGGCGTCCAGCAGTGGCGTCCGGGAGATCTCGTGCAGGTAGACGCCGACCAGGTCGCGCTCCTCGGCAACCTCGTCGGTTCGCATGCCGATGTTCTTGTCCACGTTGCCCACGGTCCCCTCGCTCGCGCCGGTTGCCCGGTTCCTTGCCATTCCCCACACCTGTCAGCCCCTGGTAACTTCTGCTGTGCCGATCGGTGCTGACACCTACACAACAGATGAGACGTGTCGGGGATTCCTCGTCGTGAGTCGAAAGTGTCACGAATGCCTGAGTAGTAGCTGAGAGCACGGTCCATGTTTGCTGTCAGCACCCCATCGGGTGGCTCGCCACTGGGCACCACGTACGGGTTACCGCACCATGGCAACACCGCCCGCCGTGGGGGCACAGCGACCCGGGTCACCACCGCGATGCGATCCTGGTCACTGCCAGATACGCACCCGTGGACCGGTTGGTTCATTCACGGGGGTGTTATTACCCCCCGGCCAGATGAACAATCCGAGGGCCCGTTCGCTTCCCGGCCCGGGTGGCGCTAGGAGGCGAGCAGGGCGAGGGCGCCGCGCACCTGGTCGGCCGAGCGGGCCAGCGCGGCCCGGGCGGCGTCGATCTCGGCGCCCGAGACGAGGGCGACGAGCGCCGTCTTCAGGTCACCGTCGGCCTCGGTGAGGGCCTGCCGGCAGAGTTCCTCCGAGCAACCGGTGGCCTCGACCAGAATCGAGATCATTCGTCCGCGGAGTTTCGCGTTGGTGGCCACCATATCGATCATGAGGTTCGAGTAGACCCGCCCCAGGCGCACCATGACGGCGGTCGAGAACGTGTTGAGCACCAACTTCTGCGCTGTGCCCGCCTTCATCCGGGTCGACCCCGTGACCACCTCGGGTCCGGTGTCCACCCCGATGAACACGTCGACCGACCGGGCGGCCTCCGCCTCCGGATTGGCGCAGAGCAGCACCGTAGAGGCGCCCTTGGCGCGGGCCGAGGCAAGCGCCCCGAGGACGTACGGGGTGCGTCCGCTGGCCGCCAGACCAACCACCAGGTCCCCGGCCCGTACACAACTGGCCGCTTCGACCGCGCCGCCCCGGTCGTCGTCCTCGGCGTCCTCGACGGCCCGCCACATGGCGTCCGGGCCTCCCGCGAGGTGCGCGCAGAACCAGTGTCGGGGCGAGTTGAAGGTGGGGGCCAGTTCGGCCGCGTCGAGCACACCCAGTCGGCCGGAGGTGCCGGCCCCGAAGTAGTGCACCCGGTGGCCGCCGCGAAGCGCCGCGACCGCCAGGTCGACGGTGGTGGCGATCTCGTCGAGCACCGCGGCGACCGCCGCGGGCACCCGCCGGTCCGCCTCGTTGATCACGGTGAGGACGTCCCGGGTCGACATCAGGTCCAGGTCGACGCTGAGCGGGTTACGCCGTTCGGTGGGGGCACCCACCCGGACCGTGGGGCGAGCGGGTCGTGCGGGCATCTCCGCACCGGCCGTCATGCCCGCCTCCGGTTGGCACCCACCCGGTGCGACTGGACCGCCTCGGCGGTCGCCTCCAGGGCCTTGCGGGCCCGGGCCCGGTTGCGGGCGGCCACCCCGACGAAAAGGCAGTCGACAACGGTGAGCTGGGCCAGCCGGCTGGCCGTCGCGCCGGAGCGGTAGGTGGTCTCCCGGGCCGCCGTGGTCAACACGAAGTCCGCCACGTCGGTGATCGGCGAGCGCGGGAAGTTGGTCAGCGCCACTGTCGCGGCACCGCGGGTACGGGCCTGCTCCAGCACCTCGATCACGTCCGAGGTGGTGCCGGTGTGCGAGATGCCGATCGCCACGTCTCCCCGGCCCAGGAGAGCGGCCGAGGTCAGCGCGGTGTGCACGTCCGGGAAGTAGAAGGCGATCCGGCCGATGCGGTGCAGCTTCTGCTGGAAGTCCGAGGCGACGAACCCACTGGCGCCGGCACCGTAGATGTCGATCCGACCGGCACCGCTGATCGCCTCGACCACCTGCTCGCAGACGGCGGGGTCGAGTTGCTCGGCGGTCTCCTCGACGGCGCGGGCGTCGTTGAACGCGATGGTGGCGATGATCTGGGCGAGGTCGGCGCCGGGCGGGATGTCACCGCCGACCACTCGGGCGTCCGGTGGCTCGATCCGGCGGGCGGCCTCGGCGGCGAGGCGGATGCGCAGTTGGGGGTAACCGTCCATGCCGACCGAACGGCAGAACCGGATGACGGTCGCCTCGGATGTCTCGGCTGCGGTGGCGAGGTCGGTGATTGTCCGACGGGCGGCGGCCGCCGGGTCGGAGACCACCAACCGGGCGACCCGCTGCTCGGCGGGCGACAGCGATGGCAACAGCCCACTGATGTGGACGATCAGCCCACCGGGCTCGTGACTCGCAGAAATCTTCGCACTCTTCGCCACGGATGAAACTTACTTTCACCAGGCGTGAGCGTCAACTATGACTGTCCGAGGTGGGGGAAACTTCGATCGCCGGGATCACCGGTCCCGCACAGCCTGCCACTTCCCCAGGATCGCCGCCTCATCCGCCGGGTCCAGTCCACCCTGCCGGACGGCCGCCGGGTGCGCGGCCATCCAGGACGCTGTCGCCCGAACGGTATCGGCCAGCGGACGGACCGTCAGACCGGCGTCCAGGGCCGGCCGGACGTCCCGGTCCATCAGGCCGGCGGTCTCCGGCAGCCGCACCCAGAGTGGCAGCGCCCGCTCCCCCGACCACTCGCGTACGTCGTTGGACAGCAGGAACTCCTGGTCGACCCAGGTGAAGGCCGGCTCGGCGATGCCCAGCCCGGCGGCCACCCCGGCCAACATTTCGGCCCGGGACATCGCCGGACCGCTGCCGTCGTACGTGCCGCCGAGGCGGGTGCCGGCGGCGTGCAACAGCCAACCGGCCAGATCGGCGACGTCCACGAACTGCACCCGATCGGTCGGGTGCCCGGGGGCCAGCACCTCGCCACCGGCCGACAGCCGCCGCACCCAGTACGGGAAACGATCGCTCGGATCCTCCGCCCCGACGATCAGCCCCGCCCGGCAGATGAACGAACGGTCCACGCCCATCCGCTCCCGGACCAGCTCCTCGATGCTCACCTTGCACTCGCCGTACCAGCGGTGGTCCGGGCCGACCGGACCGTCCACGTCCGGCGGGGCCGGCGCCAGGATCGGCGCGTCCGCAGCGGTCTGGCCCGGGGTGGTGTAGTCCGCGTACACCGAGATCGTCGACACGAACGACCAGTGGCCGACGTGGTCGGCGAGCGCGGACAGGGCGTGCCGGGCGTGGCTGATCTGGCGGGTCACGTCGACCACGGCATCGAAGCCCGCGGCGGCGAGCGGGACGAGCGACTCGGGATCATCGCGGTCGGCCGCCACGAACCGCGCCCCGGCCGGCGCCGCCCCGGACACGCCCCGGGCCGCGCAGGTCACCTCGTGCCCCTGTTCGACGGCGAGCCGTGCCGTCGCCCGACCGAGGAACCGGGTGCCACCGAGAATGAGGATCCGCATCCGCCGATCCTGCGCCCCCAAGGTCCGAACATCCCAACCAATCTGCCGACGGCAGACCTCGATCATGAAGTTGTTGCCACTCAGCTCGGCGTGTCACGGCAACAACTTCATGATCGACGGAGGGGCTCGAAGGGGCGGGGCACTAGCGTGGGGCGTATGGGACAGGGCAGCGTGTTGGTTACCGGGGGTTCCGGCGGGCTCGGCGGGGCGGTCGTGACCGCGTTCGTCGAGGCGGGCTGGCGGGTGGTCGTACCGGAGCGGAAAGCCCGGCCCGGGTCGGAGCCGGCGGCGGCCGGACTGGTCCGGGTGGTCGCGGACCTGGGCGAGCCGGCGGGTGCGGCGCAGGCGGTCGAGGCCGCGGCCGGCGAACCGGCGGCGCCACTGCGCGCGGTGGTAAACCTCGTCGGGGGGTACGCCAGCGGCGGGTTGGTGCACGAGACGCCGGTCGATGAGTTCGAGCGGATGCTCACCGTCAACCTGCGGCCGACCTACCTGGTCACCCAGGCCGCGCTCCCGCACCTGGTGGCGTCCGGCGGCGGCGCGGTGGTCTGCGTCTCGGCCCGCGCGGCGGTCACCCCGTTCCGCGGCGCGGCCGGCTACTCGACGGCCAAGGCGGCGGTTCTGGCCTTCGCCAACGCGGTCGCGGTGGAGTACCGGTCGCAGAACGTGCGCTGCAACACCGTGCTGCCCAGCGTCATCGACACCCCGGCGAACCGGGCGGCCCAGCCCGACGCCGACCATTCCCGCTGGGTTACTCCCGCCGAGATCGCGCCGGTGATCCGGTTCCTCGCGTCGGCCGATTCCGCCCCGACCAGTGGCGCCACAGTGCCGGTCTACGGGCGGGCCTGAACCACCACCGGGCCGACGTCCTCTCCGCCCGAGGCGGACGACGGTAGCCAGGTCTCCAGGTGCGCCTGAATCTGCTCGGTCACCTCCTCGGCCGGGCGGCCCGCGTCCACCAGCACGAAGCTGGGGTACTCGGGCAGTGCCCGGTAGGCGGTGTCGGCGGCCGTCAGCCACCCCATCGTCTCGTGGTCGGTGCCGCGTTCCTCGATGCGCCGGTACGCCTCCGCCGGGTCGACGGCGAGCAGGAAGGTCACCTGCGGCGTCGGGAACAGCCGGTAGCCGGCCCGGGCGAGCCGCTCCCAGCGCTGCCCGCCGTGCGCCCGGATGCTCGCGTACTGGCAGGCCGAGTAGCGGTCCATCACCGCCGTCCGGCCGGTGAGCAGACAGCTGAGCAGGGCGATGGCGATGGCCAGCCAGCGCAGCACCGACTCCACGGCCAGCACGCCGTCGCGACCGACGAGCCGTTGGGCGTCCGGCCGACCGAGGCGTTGGGCGAGCCGGCCGAGCCAGCGGCGGCCACTGGCGTTGCGGCGGTAGGTGGCGGGGCGTCCGGCGGCGGTCAGCGCGTCGGCCAGCCGGTGTGCCTGCGTGGTCTTGCCCGAACCGTCGATCCCGATCAGGGCGACGGTGCGCAATCGGGCCTTGCGTCGTCGCATCCCCGATGATCTGGCCACTCTCCACAGGTTATCCGACCCACGCACCTGGTCCGCGCGGTTTGTGGTGGTTCATCCCTGTTGACGCCCGACCGAGACACCACCAGGTGTGGACGACCGGAATGCCGGGTACCGGAGTTTGAAATCCAACCGCCGGTCCACCAACACGACGACGGAGGAACCAGATGGCTGAGCGCGGAGACGAGAGTCTTGTGCACACCCTCAAGAAGGTCGCCGCCGTGCTCAAGCAGTCTGAGATTCCGTTCGCCCTGGGCGGCAGCTTCGCGGTCTACGCCCACGGGGGCCACTCCAGTGATCACGACGTCGACTTCCTGATCCGGGAGGCCGACGTGGAAGAGGCACTGGAGGCCCTGGTGGCCGCCGGCTTCATCGCCGAGCGTCCGCCGGAGGACTGGTTGGTGAAGGTCTTCGACGACGGCCGGATGGTGGACCTCATCCACCGGCCGATCGAGACTCCGGTGACCGAGGAGACGTTCGCCGACACGGTCATCCGACCGGTGGACGCGATTCACATGCCGGTGCTGTCCGCGACCCAGCTGATGGTGCACAAACTGCTCAGCTTCTCCCAGCACTACTGCGACTTCGCCCGCGGTCTGCCGCTGGCCCGCTCGCTGCGGGAGCAGATCGACTGGGAACGGGTACGCAAGGAGACGCAGCACTCGCCGTACGCCGAGGCGTTCCTGGTGCTGCTGGACCGGCTGGAGGTGGTGCCGGCCGCCGGCACCCAGCCAGGAGAGGGGACATCGTGACCCACCATCGCGACATCGGCGCCGGGCCACCGGACGAATACGTCGAGGCGGAGATCCAACGGTTGCTCGTCGAGGACCCCGCCGTCGCCGAACAGGGGATCACAGTGGTTCGACGGGAACGCGCCCTCGTGCTCTACGGCGAGGTGGAGAGTCCGCACCGGCGGGAGGAGATCCTGCGTCGGGTGTCCGAGCGCTTCCCGGACGTGCCGATCACCAGCGACATCGGGGTGATCCGCGCCCAGGCGCCCACGGAGATCGAGCAACTGCCCTGAGGGAGGTTCCATGGTGATCCGGATTGCCGCTGTGGGCGACGTGCATCTGGACGAGGACGTGGTCGGCCGGTTCCGACCGGCGCTGGAGGAACTGCCGGAGTGCGCCGATGTGCTGCTGCTGGCCGGGGACCTGACCCGGCACGGCACCGAGGCCGAGGCGCGCTGCGTGGCAGAGGAGTTCGGTGGGTTGGCCGTACCGGTGGTGACAGTGCTGGGCAACCACGACCACCAGTGTGACCAGGTGCCACAGGTGGTCAAGGTGCTGGAGGACGCAGGCATCACAGTGCTGGAGGGCAACGGCGTCGTGCTGGACTGCGCGGGTGGCCGGCTCGGCATCGCCGGCGTCAAGGGCTTCGGCGGCGGGTTCGCCGGGCGGTGCGCCAGTGACTTCGGCGAGCCGGAGATGAAGGCCTTCGTGCGGACCACCACCGACAGCGCGGACCGTCTCGGTGCGGCGCTGCGCTCACTGGACTGCGACATGCTGGTCGCGCTCACCCACTACTCGCCGGTGCCGGACACGCTGGCCGGCGAGCCGTTGGAGATCTACCCGTTCCTGGGGTCGTACCAGTTGGGGCAGGCGATCGACTCGGCGCCCACGGCGCTCGCCGTGCACGGGCACGCGCACGCCGGCACCGAGCGCGGCACGACCCCCGGCGGGGTACGCGTCCGCAACGTCGCGCACCCGGTGATCAAGCAGGCGTACAGCGTCTTTCACGTTGGCGATCAACTCGACACCGACCAGGTTTCCCCGATCGGCCAGTCGGGTAGTCAGAGGTCATGGAGCTGATTCTCTGGATTCTCGCAGTCGTACTCGTGGTCGCCGGCATCCTCGCGCTGTTCCGCCGGCAGATCCTGTGGGGCATCGTCCTCATCGTCGTCGGGCTGTTGGTCGGCCCGGGTGGTGTCAGCATCTTCAATTAGCGCTCATACGCCTTAAAACCGGGACCCGCCGGGGTCGCCGCGACCGAAGCTTCGTCCTCCCGACAGAAGCATCGGCCGTGGCGACCCCGGCGCTTTTTCGTGGCTGGCCGGCCTCGTGAACCGCCCTCCCGCTCGGCGGTTTGAGCCGACCCCGAGGGGAAATATCTCGACGATGGAGATATCTCAGGACGCGCCGGCGGCCTCCGGGCGGCGAGCGTGGTGGGCCCTCGCCGGTTTCGCGGCCGCGGTCTTCGTCGCCGCCGCGATCGGCGGGCTGGGCGTGCAGGGCACCACCGCGGAGTACGCGAGCCTGCGGCAGCCGAGCTGGGCCCCGCCCTCGTGGCTGTTCGGCCCGGTCTGGTCGCTGCTCTACGCGCTGATCGCGGTGGCCGGCTGGCTGGTCTGGCGCCGGGTCGGCTTCTCCCCCGCCCTCTGGGCGTGGACCGCCCAACTGGTGCTCAACGCGATCTGGACCCCGCTGTTCTTCGGCGCCGGGCAGTACGGGCTGGCGTTCGCCGAGATCGTGCTGATGTGGCTGGCGATCGGCCTGACGGTGATGCTGTTCGCCCGGGTGTCCCGGGTGGCGACGGCACTGATGCTGCCGTACTGGGCCTGGGTCACCTTCGCCGCCGCGTTGAACCTGTCGATCTGGCAGCTGAACAACTGACCGCACGGTCCCCGGCGGCGGCGTCCGCCGGGGACCGTGGCCGTCACCAGGTCAGCAGCGAGGCACGCCGGGGATGTACCCGTCGGAGCCGGTGTACACGTACGCGTCCGCGATGTAGCGGCCGGAGCCGATCCGGTCCCAGATCGAGCTGGTGCCGTACGTGCCGGTGACCGTGGTGCCGCTGGTCTGGCAGGCGATGGTCACCCGGGTGCCGTCGGCGACGGTGCCCACCGAGGCGTACCCGGTGCCGGGGCCGGAGCGGACGATCAGCGGCGTGCCACTGGTGTCGACAGTGCCGTTGCCGCTGCCCGAAGCGCACCCGTTGTTACTGGTGTAGCTCTTGCTGCCCCAGTACAGCGCGAGGGTGCCGTTGAAGCGCACCTGGATGTCGGCGCCGTTGAGGCGCTGCTCGTAGTGCAGGTGGGGGCCGGTCGAGCCGCCGGTGCTGCCGACCCAACCGAGCACCTTGCCGTACCCGACCGTCTGCCCGACCGAGACGTTGAAGCCGTTGAGGTGCGCGTAGTAGGTGCTGTAACCGCCGCCGTGGTTGATCCGGACGTACTTGCCGTAGCTGGTGCCACCGAGGTCGGTAACCCGGTCGACAGTGCCGGGGGCGCTGGCGACCACCGGGTCGCCGAGATCGTCGGTGCGGTTGAAGTCGACCGCGTACGCCGGGCTGTGGTCCGACCGGGTCTGCCCGGACCAGGACTGGCCGCACGGGAACGGCACCTTGAAGGTCGGCGCGGCCAGGGCCGGGGTCGCCGGCACCAACGCTCCCCCGACGAAGAGACCCGTAACCAGCAGGCTGATCCACCGCTTTCGCATACAGCTCCTCCTATGTCGAAAACCTTCGATCCGAGGGGCCTAGCCTGACAGATATCGTCAATCTTCGAAAGAGTCCCCAGCTTGTCCCGGGAGCGCGCCTACCAGGCAGACCGCAGGTTTCCGGATTGTTACTCGCTCGTGTCTGACAGGGGGTGGACCGGGCCGGATGCAAGCGCTTACATGTGTGCACGCCCAATCGGACCGGCGACAGGTCACCAGCACGACCGCGCCGGCTAGGAAGGAGGACGGCATGGCGGTCTTTACCAGACCACGCCAGGCCTTCGTGATCGCCGGTGTACTCGGGCTGGCGCTCAGCGCCACCGCCTGCGGTACCGGCGACGACAAGAAGAGCAGCAAAGCGGGCTCCGCGGAGTGCGCCGCATACGAGAAGTACCAGGGTCACGACGGCAAGAAGGTCTCCATCTACGCGTCCATCCGTGACGCCGAGGCCGACCTGCTGGAGCGGTCGTGGTCGCAGTTCACCGACTGCACCGGCATCGAGATCGACTACGAGGGCAGCGGCGAGTTCGAGGCGCAGCTCCCCGTTCGGGTCGACGGTGGCAACGCCCCCGACATCGCCTTCGTGCCGCAGCCGGGCCTGGTGAAGCGTTTCGCGGACGCCGGCAAGCTGAAGTCCCTCGGCGCCGACACCAAGGCCCTCGCCGAGCAGAACATGCCGGCCGACTGGCTGAAGTACGGCACCGTGAACGGGACGCTCTACGGCGTGCCCCTCGGCGCCAACGTGAAGTCCTTCGTCTGGTACTCGCCGAAGACGTTCAAGGAGAAGGGCTGGGAGGTCCCGACCACCTGGGACCAGCTCATCGCCCTGAGCGACAAGATCGCCGCCAGCGGCATCAAGCCGTGGTGCGCGGGCGTCGAGTCCGGTGACGCCACCGGCTGGCCGGCCACCGACTGGATCGAGGACGTGGTCCTGCGTACGCAGGGTCCCGAGGTCTACGACCAGTGGACCACCCACACCATCCCGTTCAACGACCCGAAGATCGTCGACGCGGTCGACCGCGCCGGCAGCATCCTCAAGAACGAGAAGTACGTCAACGGCGGCTTCGGCGGCGTCAAGAGCATCACCACCACCGCCTTCCAGGAGGCGGGCCTGCCGGTGACCACCGGCAAGTGCGCGATGCACCGACAGGCGTCGTTCTACGCCAACCAGTTCCCCGAGGGCACCAAGGTGGCCGAGGACGGCGACGCGTTCGCCTTCTACTTCCCGACCATCGACCCGTCCAAGGGCAAGCCGGTGCTGGGCGCAGGCGAGTTCGTCGTCGGCTACGCCGACCGTCCCGAGGTCCAGGCCGTGCAGACCTACCTCGTCTCGGCGGAGTACGTGAACAGCCGCGCGAAGCTCGGCAACTGGGTCACGGCGAACAACAAGCTGGACATCGCCAACGTCGCCAGCCCGATCGACAAGCTCTCCGTCCAGATCCTCCAGGACAAGACGGGCACCTTCCGCTTCGACGGATCCGACCTGATGCCGGCCGGCGTCGGCGCGGGAACGTTCTGGAAGGGCATGGTCGAGTGGCTGAACGGCAAGGCGACCGCCCCGGTGCTCCAGGGCATCGAGAGCAGCTGGCCTAAGTGATCCCCGGCGGTGGCCCGGTCCGTTGACGCGGGCCGGGCCACCGGCCGAGGTGGACCCGGAAGGGAGGGTTGATGGAGTTCGACTTCGCCGATCAGCAGCCGAAGCTCCTCATGCTGATGTACGGACTGGTCGCCTTCGTGCTGGTGGTGGGTGGTCTCCTACTGCTGCTCGACGTGGTGCCGGCCTGGTTCGCCCGGCGACGGGAGGCGCAGCTCGTCGCCGCCTCGGTGGGCGGTGCTCCACTTCCCCGTCGGCCCAAGCAGCGGGAGGGGATTTTCGCGCTCTTCTTCCTGCTGCCGACGCTGTTGCTGCTCACCATCGGTCTGGTCGTGCCGGCCATCCGCACCGTGCTGCTCTCCCTGATGAACAGGACCAGCACGGAGTGGGTCGGGTTGGACAACTTCGGCTGGATGTTCTCTGACGACGCGATCGTCCGGGTTCTGGTCAACACCCTGGTCTGGGTGCTCCTGGTCCCGCTGGTGGCGACCGGCTTCGGCCTGATCTATGCCGTACTGGTGGACAAGGCCCGGTTCGAGGCCGTGGCCAAGTCACTGATCTTCCTGCCGATGGCCATCTCCTTCGTCGGCGCCAGCATCATCTGGAAGTTCGTCTACGCCTACCGAGGTGAGGGCGACCAGATCGGTCTGCTCAACCAGATCGTGGTCAGCCTGGGCGGTGAGCCCAAGCAGTGGCTGCTCGAATCGCCACTGAACACGCTGCTGCTGATCGTCATCATGGTCTGGATCCAGGCCGGCTTCGCCATGGTGGTGCTCTCCGCCGCGATCAAGGCGATCCCCGGTGACATCGTCGAGGCCGCCCGGCTCGACGGGGTCAGCCCGTGGCAGATGTTCTGGCAGATCACCATGCCGAGCATCCGACCGGCGTTGATCGTCGTGATGGTGACCCTCACGATCGCCACGCTCAAGGTCTTCGACATCGTCCGGACCTCGACGAACGGCAACTACGACACCAGCGTGATCGCCAACGAGATGTACAACCAGGCGTTCCGGTACAGCGAGAACGGGCGGGGTTCCGCGCTCGCGGTCTTCCTCTTCATCCTGGTCATCCCGGTCGTGATCTACCAGATCCGTAACCTCCGTCAACAGCGGGAGGGCTGAGATGACCACCGCAACGCCCACCGTCGCCGCCGGCACCCAGAAGACCGACGGCACCCCGACCACCACGGCCGGCCGGGTCCGCAAGCGGTTGAACAGCCGCACCGCGACGCTCGTCTCGATCGTCATCGCGGTGGTCTGGACCATCCCGACCTTCGGCCTGCTCGTCTCCTCCCTCCGCCCGGAGGACGAGATCAAGACCACCGGCTGGTGGACCTCGTTCACCAACCCGCAGTTCACCTTCGAGAACTACGAGCAGGTCCTGTTCGGGCGGTCGGCTTCCTCCGGGCAGCTCGCCGGTTCCTTCATCAACTCCCTGGCGATCACCATCCCGTCGGTGCTCTTCCCGCTCGCCTTCGCGTGCCTCGCCGCGTACGCGCTCGCGTGGATCAACTTCCGCGGCCGGGACTGGGTCTACATCGCGATCTTCGCGTTGCAGATCGTGCCGTTGCAGATGGCCCTGGTGCCGCTGCTGAGGTTCTTCTCCACCGGGGTCACCCTCGGCGGCGTCACGCTGATGCCGGCCTGGGACCTGGTCGACGAGCAGAAGTTCGCCCAGGTGTGGTTCGCCCACACCTGCTTCGCGCTTCCGTTCGCCGTCTTCCTGCTGCACAACTTCATCTCGCAACTGCCGGGGGACCTGATGGAGGCGGCCCGGGTCGACGGGGCCACCCACCCGAAGATCTTCCGCACCATCGTGCTGCCGCTGATCACCCCGGCGCTGGCGGCGTTCGGCATCTTCCAGTTCCTCTGGGTCTGGAACGACCTGCTGGTCGCGCTGATCTTCGCGGGCGGCAGCGACGAGACCGCTCCGCTCACCGTCCGGCTCGCGGAGATGGCCGGCACCCGGGGCAACGAGTGGCAGCGCCTGACGGCCGGTGCGTTCGTCAGCATCGTCATACCGCTCATCGTGTTCCTGTCCCTGCAGCGCTTCTTCGTGCGAGGTCTGCTCGCCGGCAGCGTCAAGGGCTGACCCCCGCGTCCGCCGCCGCCTGACCCCTCGGGCGGCGGCGGACGCTCCGGGCACCGAGCGGGGGAAACCGTGACGAGGATCGATGATGTGGCCCGGCTGGCCGGGGTGTCCACGGCCACCGTCTCGCGGGCGCTGCGCGGACTGCCGACGGTCTCGGCCGCCACCCGGCGCCGGGTACTCGCCGCCGCCGAGCAACTCGACTACGAGGTCTCGCCGAGCGCGTCCCGACTCGCCGGCGGCCGGACCGGCACGGTTGCGGTGGTGGTCCCCCGGATCACCCGCTGGTTCTTCAGCACCGTCGTCGAGGCGGTCGAGGAGTACCTCCACCAGTCCGGCTACGACCTGCTGCTCTACAACCTGGGCGGCCGGGAGCAGGTCCGCCAGCGGGTTCTGCGTACGGCCAACCTGCACAAGCGGGTGGACGCCATGATGCTGGTCGCCACGCCCCTGCGCCCGGCCGACCTGACCGCGCTGGCCACCCTGGAACTGCCCGGAGTCACCATCAGCTCGGGCAGCAGGGTGCCCAACTGGCCGTGCGTACGGATCGACGACGTGGCGGCCGCGCGGGTCGCGACCAAGCATCTGATCGACCTCGGCCATCACCGGATCGCCCACATCTCCGGCGACCCGGACGACGAGTTGGCGTTCACCACCCACCTGGACCGGCGCCGGGGCTACCAGGCGGCGTTACGCTCCGCCGGCCTGCGACCCGACCCCACCCTGGACATCGAGTCCACCTTCACCATCGACGGCGGCAACCGGGCCACCGCCGAGCTGCTGGCCCGCGGCGAGCCACCGACCGCGATCGTCGCCGCCTGCGACGAGATGGCGATGGGCGCGATGACCGCCCTGCGCGACGTCGGACTGCGGGTACCGCAGGACGTCAGCGTGGTCGGCATCGACGACCACGACCTGGCCGGTGTGCTCGGGCTCAGCACCGTCGCCCAGCCCGCCGCCGAGCAGGGCCGGCTGGCCGCCCAGATGCTGCTCGACCCGCTCGGGGCCCGACCGCCGGCCCCCATCGTCAGTCAACGGGGTGCCGGTTGCGACACTCCGGTGGTCCTGCCCACTCGGTTGGTGGTCCGGGATTCGACCGCACCGCCCCGGGCACACTGAAATCCAAACACCGCAACACGGGAGACGACCCTGAACACCGACCCGACGCAGCAGACCCCCTCCGGTCAACCGGCCACCGGCTGGTGGACCGAGGCCGCCATCTACCAGATCTACCCCCGCTCGTTCGCCGACTCGGACGGAGACGGAATCGGTGACCTGCCCGGCATCACCGCCCGCCTCGACCACCTGGTCGAGCTGGGCGTGGACGCGGTGTGGCTCTCCCCGTTCTACCCCTCGCCGCAGGCCGACGCGGGCTACGACGTGGCCGACTACCGCGACATCGACCCGCTGTTCGGCACCCTCGCCGACGCGGACAAGCTGATCGCCGAGGCCCGGTCCCGCAACCTGCGGGTGATCGTCGACCTGGTCCCGAACCACACCTCCTCGGCGCATCGCTGGTTCCGGGCCGCGCTGCCGGCCGCGCCGGGCAGCGCGGAACGGTCGCGCTACATCTTCCGGGACGGCCGCGGCCCGGCCGGCGACCAGCCGCCGAACGACTGGCAGAGCGTCTTCGGTGGTCCGGCCTGGACCCGGACGGTCGACGCCGACGGGCAGCCCGGCCAGTGGTACCTGCACCTGTTCGACACCGGGCAGCCCGACCTCAACTGGGACAACCCGGAGGTGCACGCGGAGTTCCTGGACGTGCTGCGCTTCTGGCTGGACCGCGGCGTGGACGGCTTCCGGGTCGACGTGGCACACGGCCTCATCAAGCAGGCCGACCTGGCCGACTGGCAGGAGCCGCAGGAGATCCTCTCCGGCAACGAGATCGACAAGCCCCGCCCGCCGATGTGGGACCAGGACGGCGTGCACGAGATCTACCGGCAGTGGCGGCAGGTCCTGGACAGCTACCCCGGCGAGCGGGTGCTGGTCGCCGAGGCCTGGGTGGAACCGGCCGAGCGGCTGGCCCGCTACGTCCGCCCGGACGAGATGCACCAGGCGTTCAACTTCGAGTACCTGCTCGCCGCGTGGAGCGCACCGGCCCAGTACGCGGTGATCACCCGTTCGTTGGAGGCGACCGACTCGGTCGGCGCGCCGACCACCTGGGTGCTGTCCAACCACGACGTGGTGCGGCACGCCTCCCGGCTCGGCCTGCCGGTCGGCACCGTACGCCCCAACGGCATCGGCATCGGCGACCCGCAGCCGGACGCCGCACTCGGTCTGCGCCGGGCCCGGGCGGCGACCCTGCTGATGCTGGCGCTGCCCGGCTCGGCCTACCTCTACCAGGGTGAGGAGCTGGGGCTGCCCGAGCACACCACCCTGCCCGACGAGGCCCGGCAGGACCCGACCTGGGTCCGCAGCGGGCACACCCAGCGCGGCCGGGACGGCTGCCGGGTGCCGATCCCGTGGGAGGCCGACGCCCCGTCGTACGGCTTCGGGCCCACCGACGCGAGCTGGTTGCCCCAGCCCGCGCTCTGGGCGGAGTACGCGCTGGACCGCCAACGCGACGTGCCCGGTTCGACGTACGAGCTGTACCGCGCGGCGTTGCGGTTGCGGCGTGCCCACGGGCTGGGTCGCGGCACCCTGGAGTGGTTGTCCTCCGGCGACGAGGTGCTGAGCTTCCGCAATGGTGAGCTGACCGTGCTGACCAACTTCGGTGCCGCCCCGGTGCCGCTGCCGGCCGGCGCCGAGGTGCTCGCCGCCAGCGCGCCCCTGGACGACGACGGCGCGGTCCCGGCCGACGTGACCGTCTGGCTGCGAGGCTGATCTCGCGCCGACCGGCCCGTCCCGCCGAGCGGTACTCGCGGGCGGGCCGGTTGGGGCGGACCAGCCCGCTGTGGAGCTGATGTCGTAAACGATTCACGCCCCGCGCCCGCAGGCGGTGCCCGCACCGCCCGCACCCTCAAGATCGCGCTATTTCCAGGATGTAGTGGCCTCGGCCCACCGGAAGGCAACGAGAACCAGGAAGTAGCGCGATCTTGAGAGGCGCGAGGGCGCGGCCGCGTCAGAGGCGGTCGGCTCGGGTGTGCAGCAGGTCGTGCACGTTGTCGATGTCCGCCGGTGAGGTTCGCGAGGCGAGCCAGTACATGACGCCGGTCGGGATGAAGAAGAGCTGGAACGCGGCCAGCCCGACGGCGAAGTTCAGCGGTGGCGGGAATGCCGCTCGCAGCGCCTGGAAGGCCACCCCGACCAGCCCGTTGCCGGCCGCGCGACCGACCCCGTTGACCAGGTTGCCCAGGCTGTAGACAGTGCCCCGATGCTCCGGTGGGTTGACGTCGGCGATCAACGCGAACCAGTTCGGCGAGTTTGCCGAGGTCAACGCGAGCGCCACGATCGCGGTGAGCAGGCTCAGCCCGACCGACGGCTCGGTGAACACACTGGCCAGTACCGCACCCACCACCGCGCCGCCACCCGCGCCGTCCGGCACGTCGATGGTCACCGGAACGAAGAACAACACCAGGTAGAACGGCAGCGCGGCGAGGATGCCGATCGAGGCGACGAGTGCCCGCCCTCGCGGGGTACGGCGTTGTACTGCGTCACCGATCAGCCCACCCACGATGGACAGCACCCCACCGAGCTGGAACAGGGTGGCGAAGACGCTGCCCACCACCACAGCGGTCGACGTGGAGTAGCCCTGAGCCTCGGCCCGTTCGGCGAAGAGCACCGGCAGCCAGACCAGCGAGCCGAACGCGGCCTGCGCGGTCAGACCCTGCAGGATCAGCCACCGGTTGGTCCGCCGGGCCAGGATGCGCGGCAGGTCGGCGCGGCTGATCCGGTAGTCGTACTCGGCGCCGGCGTCCAACCTGCCGGCCAGTTCCGGCTCGCTCTGGCCACGCCGGATGTCGTACGTGAACAGGTAGGCCAGCGTGGCGACCAGGCCGACGCCGGTCAACAGCAGGAACGGCCGCCGCCAGTCGGCCGCCCCGAGCAGCCCGCCGACGAGCGTGCCCGCGAGGGTGCCGACCCCCTGGGAGAGCCCCCAGAAACTCATCACCAGCCCGCGCCGGGTCGGTGAGATCAGGTCGGTGACCACGGAGAAGCCCACCGAGCCGACCGCGCCGAGGCCGACCGCCGCGACCAGTTGCGCGGCCAGGAACGTCAGGTAGCCGCCGGCGAGCGCGCTACCGCCGGTGCCCGCCGCCCAGAGCAGTGTGCCCACCATGAGCAGCGGTTTGCGGTTGGTGCGGTCCCCGACGTACGCCCAGCCGACCGCCGCTACCGCACTGACCAGGAAACTGACCGCGGTGACCACGCCGAGCAGCCGCCCGGACACGTCGAAGGCGTCGGAGATCGGGCCGTACAGCGGGGGGACCAGCCCGATCGCCACGTTGTCCAGCGAGGCGAGCAGCACGAACACCACGACGCTGTACAACCGGTGGGCCGGCCCACCGCCCCGACCGTGCGGGCGCAGGCCGGGCCCGCCACTGGTCACCGTCATGACCGGCAGCCAACCAGACCGCGTGAAGGAGGTCGTCACGCGGGTGGGTGCCGGTCACCGTCGACCGGCACCCACCCGCGTCGATCCCGACGGTCACCGCCGGTCGAGCACCAACCCGCGCGCCGCGGCGTACTGGTCGCGCACGGCGGGGACGGCCGCCGTCGCGTACTCCTCGGTGCCCTCGACCGCCCAGAGCGGCGGCTCGGCGCCGCCCAGGGCTACCCAGGCGGCCTGCCGGGCGGCGCCGTCGGCGACGTACTCCCCGGCTGGCGGGACAACGACCGGGCAGCCGAAGACCTGCGGCGCGATCTGACGCACCGCGGCCGACCGTGCCCCTCCGCCGACCAGGATGACCCGGCGGGCGGTGGCACCCTGCGCGGTCAACGCGTCCAGCCCGTCGGCGAGCGCGCAGAGCATGCCCTCCACGGCGGCCCGCGCCAGGTGCGCGGGGGTCGACGTGCGCAGAGTAAGGCCGTGCACCGCGCCGGTGGCGAGCGGTCGGTTCGGCGTCCGCTCACCCTCCAGATAGGGCACCATGACCAGCCCGTCCGCTCCGGCTGGCGCGGAGAGCGCCAGCTCGGCCAGCTCGTCCAGGTTGACGCCGAGCATCGCGGCGGCGGCGTCCAGCACCCGGGCCGCGTTGAGCGTGCAGACCAGGGGCAGGAAACGGCCGGACGCGTCGGCGAAGCCCGCGACGGTGCCGCTCTCGTCGGCGGCCGGCACGTCGGCGACGCTGAACACGGTGCCGGAGGTGCCGATCGAGACGACCACGTCACCCGGGCCGGCGCCGACGCCCAGCGCGGCGGCGGCGTTGTCCCCGGTGCCCGCGCCGAGCAGCGCTCCGCCCGGCCCGCCGAGGCCGTCGGCGAGCTTGCCCGCCGACTCGGCCGGACCGAGCACCTCGGGCACCACCAACCGCCGACCGAAGCCGCGCTCCAGCAGGTCCAGTCGGTAGTCGCCGGTAGCCGGCGACCAGTAACCGGTGCCGCTGGCGTCGCCCCGGTCGGTGCGCAGCGCGCCCAACCCCGGTGCGCCGGCCAGCCGCCAGGTCAGCCAGTCGTGTGGCAGGCAGACAGCGGCCACCCGGGCAGCCAGCTCCGGTTCGTGCCTGGCCAGCCATCGCAGTTTGGTGATGGTGAAGCTGGCCACCGGCACGCTGCCGGTGGCCTCGGCCCAGAACCGACTCCCGGCCGAGCCGCCGCCGGCCTCCTCGATGAGGTCGGCGGCGGCGTCGGCGGATCGGGTGTCGTTCCACAGCAGCGCCGGGCGGACCACCCGGCCGTCCTCGTCGAGACACACCATGCCGTGCTGCTGGCCGGCGACGGAGATCGCCGCCACGTCGGCCAACCCGCCGGCCTGGTCGGCGGCGCTACGTAGCGCCTGCCACCAGGCTTCCGGGTCAACCTCCGTGCCGTCCGGGTGCGGTGCCCGGCCCTGCCGGAGCAGGGCGCCGGTCTCCGCGTCCCGGATCACCACCTTGCAGGACTGGGTGGACGAGTCAACGCCTGCGACCAACGGCATGGCGGGGCCTCAGCGGGCGCCGAGCAGGTGCTCGACGGCGAGCTGGTTGAGCCGGACGAAGGCGAAGCCCCGGGCGGCCACCGCGTCCACGTCGACGTCCTCGAACGCGGAGCGGTCGGCCAGGAGCTCCTCGTAGCCCTCGCCGTCGCCGAGCGTCGGCGTGCTCAGCTCGCCGACCTTGCTGGCGGCGAGCGCCTCGACCACCTCGGGGTCGGCACGGAACGCCGCTGCCCGCTCCTTGAGCAGCAGGTAGGTGCTCATGTTGGCCGCCGCGGAGGCCCACACCCCCTCCATGTCCTCGGTGCGGGACGGCTTGTAGTCGAAGTGCCGGGGGCCGTCGTAGGCCGGCCCGCCGTTGGGGCCGCCGTTCTCCAGGAGGTCCACCAGGGCGAACGCGTTCATCAGGTCACCGTGGCCGAAGACCAGGTCCTGGTCGTACTTGATGCCGCGCTGGCCGTTGAGGTCCAGGTGGAACAGCTTGCCCTGCCAGAGCGCCTGGGCGATGCCGTGGGCGTAGTTGAGCCCGGCCATCTGCTCGTGGCCGACCTCCGGGTTGAGGCCGACCAGCTCCGGGTGGGCCAGCTGGGAGATGAAACCGAGCGCGTGCCCGATGGTCGGCAGCAGGATGTCGCCGCGCGGCTCGTTGGGCTTGGGCTCCAGGGCGAACCGCAGGTTGTAGCCCTTGTCGATCGAGTACTGGGTGAGCAGGTCCACGGCCTCGCGGTAGCGGTCCAGGGCGGCCCGGACGTCCTTGGCAAGGTCGTACTCGGAGCCCTCGCGACCACCCCACATGACGAAGGTGCTGGCACCCAGCTCGGCGGCCAGGTCGACCTGACGAAGCACCTTGCGCAGCGCGTAGCGGCGGACGTCGCGGTCGTTGCTGGTGAAGCCGCCGTCCTTGAAGATCGGGTGGGTGAAGAGGTTGGTGGTGACCATCGGCACCACCAGGCCGGTCTCGTCGAGGGCCTTGCGGAACCGGGCGATGTGCTGGTCACGGGTGGCCGCGTCGACGCCGAACGGGATCAGGTCGTCGTCGTGGAAGGTGATGCCGTACGCGCCCAGCTCGGCGAGCCGGTGCACTGCCTCGACCGCATCGAGCTCGGGACGGGTGGCGTCACCGAACGGGTCGCGGGCCTGCCAGCCCACGGTCCAGAGCCCGAAGGAGAACTTGTCGGCGGGGGTGGGACGGGGTGCCATGAGCAACCTCCGGGGTGGTGTTGTCCGCTATTTGTTCAGCGATTGAATTATTTGCCCACCCTATGGCACTGTCAAGGGGTGAGCCTCACCCACGCCCCGGCCGGCGCAGTCCGTCAGGGCAGCCTGCGCGAGCTCAACCTCGCCCTGGTCCTCGGCCGGATCGCCACGGCCGACCGACCTCCCTCCCGCGCCGACCTGGCGACCGCGACCGGCCTGACCAGAGCCACCGTGTCCGCGGTGGTCGAGGACCTGCTCGCCGGCCGGCTGGTCAGCGAGTCCGACCCCGCGCCCCGCTCGGGCGCCGGCCGACCGGCGCGCGGGCTGGTCCTGGCCGATCAGGGGCCGGCCGGGCTCGGCCTGGAGGTCAACGTGGACTACCTGGCGGTCTGCGTGGTGGACCTCGCCGGCCAGGTCCGGCACCGCACGGTGCACCGGGCCGACCTGCGCCCGGTGGCCCCCGCCGACGCCCTGGCCCGCCTGGTCGAGATGGCCGGGGCAGCCCGCGAGGACGCTGCCCGGCACGGCCTCACCCTGGTCGGGGCCGCGCTCGCGGTGCCCGGCCTGGTGGACGACGCCGGGCTGGTCCGGCTCGCGCCGAACCTCGGCTGGCGTGACGTGCCGGTGCCCGCGCTGCTCGCCGAGCACCCTCCGCTGATCGAGCAGGTGCCCGGCGTCCCCGCACTGGTCGTGGACAACGAGGCCAACCTCGCCGCGCTCGGCGAGCTGCACTCGCAGCCACCCGGCCCGTCCAGCTTCCTGCACATCTCCGGAGAGGTGGGCATCGGCGCCGGCATCGTGCTGGACGGCGCGCTGTTTCGCGGCGTACGCGGGTGGAGCGGCGAGATCGGGCACCTTCCGGTGCACCCCGAGGGCCGTCCGTGCCGCTGCGGCGGGCAGGGCTGCCTGGAGCAGTACGCCGGCCAGGAGGCGATCGTGACCGCCGCAGGGCTGGCCCGGGCGGAGCTTCCCGCGGACACCGCGACGGCCCGGTTGGCCGAGTTGGCCGAGGCCGGCGACGCCGACGCGCTGCGGGCGCTGCACGACGCCGGGACGGCGCTCGGCGTCGCGGTGGCCGGCGTCGTCAACCTGCTCGACCTGGACACCGTGGTGCTCGGTGGCGGTTACGCGGCGCTCGCGCCCTGGCTGTGCCCCCCGGTCCTCGCCGAGATCGGTGCCCGGGTGCTCACCGCGGCCTGGTCACCGGTCACGGTCCGCCCGTCGACGCTCGGCGCGGAGGCCGCCGCGGTAGGCGCCGCCGGCTCGGTGGTACGCAGGATCGTCGCCCAGCCCGCCGGCTGGCTGGCCCGCGCCGGCTGATCGCCACCCCGCACCGTGCGCCACTGTCGGAGAGAATCGGTATCCTTGCTCTCAGGCAACGATCCCCGGTGAGGAGTCGAGAAGCAGCATGCGCACACGTCGTCAGACGCGAGCCGGCGTCCGGCGGTGACCACGACCCAGCAACCCGGCGGCATCCCGTTGCCGGCCGACGAACGGTTGGCCCGGGAGCTGCTCGACGGGCTCGCCGAGGCAGTGCTGACAACGGACGGGACCGGTCGGGTCACCCTGGTCAACGCCATGGCGGCCGAGTTGATCCCGGAGATCGACGCCGGCACCGAGCTGGCCGGTTGCTCGGTGGCAGCCCTGGCCCGGGCGGTCGCCAACGGCGCTGACCGCTTCGACGCCGACCACCACGGCCGGCGACTGCGCGGCGTCCGACGGCAACTCGCCGGCTCCCGGTGGGCGTGGTATGTCCGCGACGTCACCGAGGAGCACGCCCGCGCCGACGCCCTGCTCGCCGAACGCTCCCGCACCGCCTTCCTCGCCCAGGCCGGCAGTCGGCTGGCGCTGGCCCTGCACCGGGACCAGGTCCTCCTGGCCACCACCACGCTCGCCGTTCCCTACCTGGCCGACGTCGCCGTGGCACTGCCCCGGCCGACCGTGCCGGCCGAGCCGCACCCCCGATGGATCCGGTACGCCGACGGCGAACCCGCCCCGATCACCGGTCTGGCCAGCCCCGCGCTGACCAGCTCCGTGCCCGGGCTGGCCGAAGCGCTGGCCGGCGACCGGGCCGAGCCGGGCCCCTGGCCGGACGCCCCGCTCGCCGACCTGGCCGACCTGCTGCCGCCCGAGTTCGGCCCCACGGGCATGGTGCTGGTCAGCCCGCTGCTCAGCGCCAGCGGGTCGGCCGGTGCGCTGCTGCTCATCCGTCGGTCCGGGCGGGCCGGCTTCGACCCGCGCGACGTGGAGCTGGCCCGGGAGTTCGCCGCCCGCGCGGGCGCGGCGCTGGCCACGGCCGACCTGCACGGTGAGCAGGCCCACCTGGCCCGGGTCCTGCAAACCAGTCTGCTCCCGCCCGAGCTGCCCGTCGTGCCCGGCGTGAGCATGGCCGGCGGTTACCGGGCAGCGGGCGACAGCCTGCGCATCGGCGGCGACTTCTACGAGGTGTTCCCGCACCCGCGCGGCGCCCTGTTCGCGCTCGGCGACGTGTGCGGCAAGGGCGTGGGCGCGGCGGTGCTGACCGGCCGGGTCCGCCAGTCGTTGCAGACGCTGAGGCTCGTCGAGCAACGCCCGCTGGAGCTGATCCAGCTGCTCAACCAGGCGCTGTTCGACGCGCCGGACGCGGCACGGCGCAACCAGTTCACCACCCTGTTGCTCGGTTCCCTGGACCGGGGGCCGGCCGGGCTGGACGTCCGCATCGCCGGCGGGGGTCACCCGGCGCCACTGCTGGTCACCGCCGACGGCACTGTCACCCCGGTCCCGGTCGGGGGCATGCCGGTGGGGGCGCTGACGGCCGCACGGTTCGCCGAGACCCGGGTGCACCTCGATCCGGGCGATCTGCTGCTCGCGTACACCGATGGGGTGACCGAGGCTCGCGGCCCGCGCGACGCGGCGATGTTCGGCGAGGCCCGGCTGCGGGCCACGCTCGCGTCGGCGGCCGGGCAACCGCCCGCGGCGCTGATCGACCGGGTGCTCCGCGCGGTCGACGACTGGCTGGGCGGGCAGGCCCACGACGACATCGCGATGCTGGCCGTGGGCGCGTCGGCGTCGGCATGACCGGCGGGTGCCGGCCCCGCCGGCTTGATCAGGCGGTACGGGCCACCGGTGGGTCGCCGGCCGGCCATTCCCGGGTGGTGCCGACCGATCGTTCCGGACCGCCCGACGAACCCGTCCACCCCGTTCGGGTCTGCCGACCCGCATCGTCCGACCAGTCCGCCGACCGCCCACCGGGCCGGTCCGGGTCGTTCGGCCAGTCCCCCTGGCCCGTCGACTCATCCGACGTCGGCGCGTTCTGCGTCTGCTGACGGCGGGCGGTCTCGTCGAACTCCCGCATCCCGCTCAGCAGCGCGTCGCGGCCCTCCCGGCTCATCCCGGCCAACACGGCGGCGAGTTGGGCCTGGCGGTCGGTCCGCAGCTGGGCGAGGAGCCGGCGGGCCTCCGGGGTGAGGTGCAGCGAGATCTCCCGCCGGTCGAAGCGGCCCGGCTCGCGCTCCAGCATGCCGGCGGCGACCAGCCGATCGCAGAGGCGGCTGGCGGAGCTGAGCAGCATGTCGAGTCGGGTGGCGAGCCGACGCAGGTTGATCCCGTCGTACTGCTCCACCACCATCACCGCCCGCAACTGGGCACCGGACACGCGGTTGGCGGTCCCCTCCCGGGCAGACTCCCAGATGCCCAGCAGGGCAGCGGCTGCTGCATCCAGCGCGGCAGCCATACTCGTCTCAGGGTCCGTCGGACGGTTCAGTTCGGCCATGGTGGCCCGAGAGTACTCCGAACCTCCTGGTGGTCGAGCTTTCAGTGAAGGACTGACGATGAGCGAACCGGTCAATCGGGCACGGCGTGCCCTGAACGAGACACCAGCTGACCGGCTCGTCGGTGGGATCGGGGACGTGCTCGCCCAGTCGTACGGGATCACCGACGTCGAGCTCTATCAGGTCGACTACCGACTCGCGGAGCTACTGCCTCTCACCGACGGTCACTCGATCACGAACCCCGGGCACCCGGCCTGGCGCGCCTTCGACCACCAGTCGCCGATACTGACCGACGGCACCGCCTGGTTCCCGGTCACCATGCGTGGCGAGCGTCGAGGGGTGCTGTGCCTGTCGCCCGTTCCGGACGACCGGGACGTCGTCGCCGACCTGGCCGACATCGCCACCGCGCTCGCCCACGAGGTGGCGGCGGTCTCCGCCGGCACCGACGTCTATCTGGCGGCCCGGCGCACCCAACGCCTCACCCTGGCCGCCGAGATGCAGTGGGACCTGCTCCCCGGCCGCAGCCGGATCCGTCCCTCGTTCAGCCTGGCCGGGCAGTTGGAGCCGGCGTACGCGGTGCGCGGCGACAGCTTCGACTGGTCCGACGACGGCGAACGGGTCTGGTTGTCCACCATCAACGGCACCGGTGAGGGGGTGGCCGCCTCCCTGCTCACCTCGCTGGCCACCCACGCGCTGCGCAACGCGCGTCGGGCCGGGCTGAGCCTGGCCGACCAGGCCGCCCTCGCCGATCAGGCCATCTACGACCTGTACCGGGGCGAGCAGCACCTCTCCGCGTTGCTGATGGAGTTGGACCTGCGCTCCGGGATGATGACAGTGGTGGACGCCGGGTCACCCCGACTGGTCCTGCTCCGCGACGGGGACGTCACCGAGCAGCCGCTGGAGGCTCAGTTCCCGCTGGGCATGTTCGAGGCGACCGACTACCACGAGCAGAAGTTCCCGCTGGAGCGCGGCGACCGGGTGTTCGTGGTCAGCGACGGGGTTGTGGAGGCCACCGGTCAGGACGTGCGCTACGGCGAGACGGCGCTGGACCGGTTCCTGCGGCGGACCGGGCCGATGGCCCCCCTGGACGCCGTCCGGTCGCTGATCGGTGATCTGCGCGCGTTCGTGGCCGGTGACCTGGTCGACGACGCGGTGGTCGTCTGCCTGGACTGGACCGGCCCGCAGCCGTGAGCGGTGGTCAGTACGCGCCGCGGCCGTTCAGCACCGCGCCGAAGGTCTTCCAGAGGATGGTGAGGTCGGCGGCGAGGGACCAGTTCTCCACGTAGTAGAGGTCGAGCCGGATGCCGTCCTCCCAGCTCAGGTCGGAGCGGCCACTGACCTGCCACAGGCCGGTCATGCCGGGCTTGACCAGCAGCCGCCGGGCCACGTCGCCGTCGTAGCGGGCCACCTCCGAGGGCAGCGGCGGGCGGGGCCCGACGAGGCTCATCTGCCCCAGCAGCACGTTGACCAGTTGCGGCAGCTCGTCCAGTGACCATTTGCGCAGCAGCCGGCCAACACGGGTCACCCGGGGGTCGTGGCGCATCTTGAACATCAGGCCGTCGGTCTCGTTGCGCGCGGTCAACTCGGCGAGCAGCGCATCCGCGTTCACCACCATGGTGCGGAACTTGAACACGCCGAACTCCTGCCCGCCCCGGCCGACCCGGACCTGCCGGAACAGCACCGGGCCCCGGCTGTCCACTTTGATGGCCAGGGCGATGAACGCGATCAGCGGCAGTAGCACCGCCAGCGCCAGCGACGAGACGGACCGGTCGACGAAACCTTTCACCAGCTTGCGGACCCCGCGGAACTCGGGCGCCTCGACGTGGATCAGCGGCAGGCCGGCGACCGGGCGGGTGTGGATGCGCGGGCCGGCGACGTCGGTCAGCGCGGGTGCCACGACCAGGTCGATGCCGGTCCCCTCCAACTGCCAGCCGAGGCGGCGCAGCCGGGTCGCGGTCAGCTCACCGGATGCGGTCACCGCGACCGTGTCCGCGCCGATCGCGGTGGCGGCCTCCGGGATGCCCCGGAACGACCCCACCACCGGCACGTCACCCAGCCGCTGCGCCACCGGCGCGAGCAGCGCGTCCGGGATGCAGGCACCCACCACCTGGTAACCGGCGTACGGCTCACGGCGCAGCGTGTGGACCAGCTCCAACACGTGGGCGGTGTCGCCGACCACCAGCACCTTGCGGGACCAGCCGGCGCCCAGCGAGCGGGCCCGGTGCAGTCGCTTGCGGGCGGCGAACCGCGCCACCTCCAGCCCGACGGTGCCCACCGCGAAGGAGATGCCCAGGAAGCCCCGGGAGACGCCGACGTCGGCGATGTAGCCGATGATGGCGATCGCCCCGGCCAGGCGCAGGCTGGCTGAGCTGACCCGCCGGTACTCGTCCGCCCCGTAGCCGATCACCCGGTCGTCGTAGCAGCCGAGCGCCTTGAGCGAGATCAGCCAGGCCAGCACCAACCCGGGGGCGACCAGCACGTACGGAATCTCCGAGCCGGTCGGCTCGTCGTCACCGAAACGGGCGACGTACCCGATCAGCAACGCGATGATGAGGATTGTGGTGTCCAGCACCACCAGGACCCGGACGTAGGATCGTTCGTCGGCGCGCGCCACCAACCCGGCGCGTCGACCGTCCGGCTCCGCCGACGTGGCGGGGGTCAACAGTGTCGCCACGCTCACCGGCCCTCCCACTCTATACAGGATGGCCCCGGCCGACGTGTCGGACCGAAGGCGGACCGACTATGCCGGAACAGTCGACATCCTGCCTTGACAACTATGACTGCCGATTGCTTCCGACGTATTGCCGTCACTTTTCTTCAACAACCTGATGGCCGAAAAGGGGCCTGCCACACCGAATCGACGGTACGGCAGGCCCCTGGACGTCTGAGTGTCAGCTCAGCGCGGCGCTGGCGGACGCCGTGCGATGGCGCTGAGGAAGATGCTGCCGATCTCGCTCGGGTCCTTGGTGACGAAGACGTCGCCACCGGTGACCTTGGTGATCGACTCCAGCTCTGCCTTGCTGACGCCCTCGCCGATACCGATCATGATGACCTGGACCGGCCGCTCCGGGTCGGCGAGCTGCTTGAGCTTGGCGAGCAGCTGCTGCTGGTTGAGGCCGTTGTTGTCCTCGTTCTTGCCGTCGGTGAACAGCACGATCGAGTTGACCCGGCCGGGCTGCCAGTTCTCCTGGACCGCCTGGTACGCGGCCAGCATCGTGTCGTAGAGGCCGGTGTCGCCGCTGGAAGGCTTGACGGTGGCGAGCGCCCCCTCCAACTGGGCCCGCTGGCCGGAGAGCGGCCCGATCGGGACCAGCTCCCGGTAGTCCCGGTTGCCGACGAGCTGGGTGGAGAAGGTCCACAGACCGATCGACCAGGAGTCGTCGAAGAGGCCGAGGCCGCGGCGGGCCGCGTCGACTGTGACCTCCTCCCGGCTGCGGTTGTTGGCGCTGGGCACCGGGTCCTTCATCGAGCCGGAGACGTCGATGACGGCGAGCATCCGTCCGGACTGGGTGGCGATCGACCAACTGGAGACGACCCGCTGGATGGCGGCCGGGTCGAGGCCACCCGCCGCGGTGCCGCCGTTCGCCGGTGCGGTCGGCGCGCCGCCGGACGGGCTCGGAGCACCCTGCGGCGCCTTGAAACCCTCGCCCCAGTTGCCGTCCGGCGCGCGCAGCGACTGCGCAGCGAGCCGGTCACGGAAGGTCGGGCTGGTGAGCAGCTCGAACAGCACCTTGGCGGCCGACGCCTTGCTCGGCTCGATGCCGGGCAGCACCGCGTACGGGTAGTCCAGCGGCATCGGCGCCGGCTCCATGTAGAGCGCGGCGAGCGGCACCGGCGGCTTCTTGCTGTTGTACGCCATCACGTCTTCTTCGGACAGCGCCGCCGCGCCGAGACCACTGGCGATGGACGTCGCGTCGTTGGCCGTCGGGAAGCGGGCCAGCAGGTCGTTGCGGAGCGAGGAGCGCCCGGTGGCCAGTGCGCGGAGCGCGCCGACGGTGTTGCGCTGGGCGTCGCCGCCGGCGCCGTTGGCAGCGGCGGTCAGCGAGAGCAGACCGGACAGGCCCGCGGCGTCGCGGGTCGGCTCGACGATCCCGGTCCGCAGTGGCGCGCCGGTGTTGGTGACCTGCTTGAGCAGGTCGGTCCAGGTGAACTTCTTGTCCGGCCAGCCCAGCCGGGTGGCGATCGGCTCGGGCATCGCGACGACGATCGGGCTGCGCGCGATGGAGGCGCCGTTGGTCGGAGCGAACGCTGTCGCGTCCTTCTTCAACCGCAGCAGCCAGGTGGAGGAGTCGGGCACCCAGACGTCCGGGCTGACGGCGGTGCCACTGGCCTGCCCCACACCGGCCAGCACAGCGCCGTGCTTGGCCGCCACCACTGCCGCCACGTCGACCGGGTCGGACGCGGACACGTCGACGCGGATGCAGGTCGGGCCCACCGCGGCGCCATCCTTGACCCACTGGGACGCGGCGGCGTCCACCGCTGGCGCGAGTTCGGAGGCGACCGCCACGGCGAGTCGGATCTCTCCCGAGCAGCTGGGCTGAATCAACTCCTGATAGCCGAACCACGCGCCCGTCGTCACGACGAGCACCCCCGCCGTTGCGGCGGCGGCGGCTAGGTGGAGTTTCGAACGCATGCGATGGCGGCCTGCTGACACGGTGACCATCTTGCGTACTAGGTGCCGTCTCTGCCACATCCGTTCGGACTAAAGTTACGGAGGAGAAACAGTTGACCACCTTTTTGCAACACAGAGTGACGTGGCAGCCCCGTGGCGTTGCCAAATCAGTGCAGCGCTCACGTCTCTAAACCATCGTTCAGGGCAGTACGCACGTCGGGCTCGGCACCGGCACCGGCTCGCCGACCGCCTCCGGGACGCCGGTGCCGGTGTCGCGCCGGAACACCCGCACCATGTCCGCCCGCTCGTCGGCGACGTAGAGGTGCTCCCCGATGAGGGCGAAGTGCCGAGGCCACTCCCCGCCGGTGTCCACTTCGGCCACCAGCTCGGGCAGCTCCCCGGCCACTGTGAAGACGGCCACGGTCCCCACCCCACGATTGGCGACGTAGAGGAACCGGCCGTCCGGGGTGACCGCGACCTCCGACGGCTGGACGTGACCGGCGCGCTCGCTCGCCTCGACCCGCCCGCGCTGGTGCAACGCGCCGTCGTCGGTCAGCTCGTAGGCGGTGATCGAGGCGTCCAGCTCCCCGACGAGGTAGCAGCGCCGTCCATCGGGGTGCCGGGCCAGGTGCCGGGGGCCGGTGCCGGGCTTCGTACGCAACCGGGGCGCACGCGGCACCAGTCGTCCGGTCGCCTCGTCCAGGTCGTACCGGTAGACCGAGTCGGTGCCGAGATCCACGCCGAAGATCGGCCCCTGGCCCACCCCGGGCGAGACCATGTGGGCGTGGGCGTGGTCCTGGCGCTCCGGGTCGGGGCCGTGCCCCTCGTGCACCACCAGGTCGGTGCGCTCGCCGGGCACGCCCTGCGGATCGAGTGGGAAGACCGCGATGCTGCCGCTGCCGTAGTTGGCCGCCAGCAGGTGACCCCCGCCGGGCAGCACCGCCAGGTGGCAGGGCTCGGCGCCGCCGGTCGACCGACTGCCGAGCGGGTCCAGCGCGCCGTCCGCCCCGACCTGCCAGGCGCTGATCTCGCCGTCCGTCAGCTCGTTGACCGCGTAGAGCACCGGCTGGCTGGGGTGCCGCACCAGGAAGGAGGGGGACGGGGTGGCTGCCACCGTGCCGAGCGGGGTCAGCGCCCCGGTCCTCGGGTCGCGGCGAGCGGCGACGATGCCGCTGCCCCGCCCGCCGCTCTGCGCGGTGTAACCCCCGATGTGGACGACCTCACCTTGACCGCTCACGCCCAACTCCTCCGCCGGCATCCTTGGTTGATCCAACCAGAGGCTGCCCGCGTTGCCCGCCCGTTAACCGGCTTTCCGGCCCGGATCTCAGGCCGCCGGCACCGGCTCGCCGCGCTGTCGCGCGACGTGCTCCACCAGAGAGATCAAAACCATCTTTCCGGACTGCCGGTCCCGGGCGTCGCAGAGCACCATCGGCACGTCCGGGTCCAGGTCGAGCGCTCGGCGTACGGTCTCCAGGTTGAACCGGCGGGAGTCGTCGAAACAGTTCACGCCCACCACGAACGGGATTCCCCGCTGTTCGAAGTAGTCGATGGAGGGGAAGCAGTCGGCCAACCGCCGGGTGTCGGCGAGCACCACCGCGCCGAGCGCGCCGAAGGCCAGCTCGTCCCAGAGGAACCAGAACCGGTCCTGGCCCGGCGTGCCGAACAGGTAGACCTGAAGGTCGTCGTTGATGGTGATTCGGCCGAAGTCCATCGCCACGGTGGTGGTGGACTTGCCCTCCACGCCGGAGATGTCGTCGGTGCCGATCCCGGCACCGGTGAGCACCTCTTCGGTCTGCAACGGACGGACCTCGCTCAGGGCACTCACCAAGGTCGTCTTGCCAGCCCCGAAGCCTCCCGCGATGAGGATCTTCAGTGCCAGCGGGATGGTGGTGCTGGTGCCCACCTGGTCATAGTGCACGGAGTCCACTGACCACCGCCTTGAGGATGTCGTCGTCGGGAAGGATGCCGGCGGCCGGCGGCTCGTGCACCGCGACCAGGCCCTCGGCGAGGAGATCACCGAGCAGTACCCGGACCACGCCGACCGCGAGGTCCAGTTCGGCTGCCAGTTCGGCCACCGACACCGGCCGGTGGGCCAACGTGACCAGCCGTCGATGCTCAGGCAGCAGATGCGAATGGCTTGTCGCGTCGACGTCCGAACCGGCCAACACGAACGCGACCAGGTTGAAATCGTCGACGGCGGAGCGTACCCGGCCTCCGGTGAGCGTGTACGGGCGCATCACCGGGCCGGCGTCACCGTCCAGCCACTCGTGCTGCGGCCCGGGCGGCTCAGTCCGCATCTCCGGCACCCGCTGCCGATCGGGCCGGCGCGGCGAGGCTCTCTCCCACCCGGATCACCAGCATCGCCATCTCGTAGGCGACCAGCCCGATGTCCGCGTCGGCGTCGCTCACCACGGCCAGGCAGGCACCCTGCCCGGCGGCCGTGACGAAGAGGTACGCCGCCTCCATCTCCACCACTGTCTGCCGGACCGGGCCACCGTCCACGTGCCGGCTGGCGCCTCGGGCGAGGCTGGAGAAACCGGCGGCGAGCGCACAGAGGTGTTCGGCGTCGGAGCGCTCCAGCTCGGCCGAGCAGCCGAGCAGCAGGCCGTCGGCGGAGAGCACCACCGCCTCGCGGGCGGCTGGTACCCGTTGCACCAGTTCGTCGAGCAACCAGTCCAGGCCGGCGCTCTGCTTCGTCGAATGCCGCACTAGGCGTCCCTCTCAGTCACGGTCGGGGGTTCGGGGGTCGTCGGCGGGTCGGTGGGTGCCGCCGGGACCGTCGGACCGGTTGGCGCCGCCGGACCGGTTGGCGCCGTCGGACCGGTTGGCGCCGCCGGACCGGTTGGCGCCGTCGGACCGGTTGGCGCCGTCGGACCGGTTGGCGCCGTCGGACCGGTTGGCGCCGTCGGACCGGTTGGCGCCGTCGGGGTGATGGCGGTGGCGCGTCCGCGCGCCGTGCCGGCCTGGAGCGCCGCCATCACCTGACGGACCTCCTCGGGCGAGCGGGGCGACGGCGTGTCGGTGACGGTGGACCGAGGCTGGACGGCGGGGGTACGACGTCGCACCCGGCGGGGCAGGCCATCCAGCTCGTCGTCTGGCTCGTCAGGAGTCGCCGAGCCCTCGTCGCGCCCATTGGCGGGCGGGATGGCCGAGGTCGGCGCTCCGGTGGGTGGGGCGGGCGGGGCGGTGCTGGCGGACGGGGCCGTCGGCGGGCGGGTACGGGGACGGGTCACGGTGCCCCGGCGCGCCGTCCGAGCCAGCCGCCGGCTCGGGTCGGCCGATGCGGTGCCGAGCGTGGCGGGGTCGGGGCCGGCCGGCGGCTCGGTGGTGACCAGGTCGCCGGGGACCAGCACCACGGCTGTCACGCCACCCTCCCCGGATGGGCGCAACCGCACCCGTACGCCGTGCCGGGCCGCCAGCCGGGCCACCACGAACAGACCGAGTCGGGCGCTCTGCGCCGGGTCGAACTCGGGCGAGCTGGCCAGCCGGGTGTTGGCGGTCTCCAGTGCCGCGTCGGACATGCCCAGCCCCTGATCGGTGATCTCCAGGGCGTACCCGTTGGCCACCTGCGCCCCGGTGACGGTGACCCGGGTGTCCGGCGGGGAGAAGGCGGTGGCGTTCTCGACCAGCTCGGCGAGCAGGTGGATGATGTCGCCGACCGCCCGCCCCAGCACGCCGGCCGGCTGCACGGCCTTGACGTCCACCCGTTCGTACGCCTCGACCTCGGAGATCGCGCCGCGGATCAGGTCGACCATCGCGACCGGGTTCCGCCAACCCCGGCCAGGCGCGGAGCCGGCGAGGATGACCAGATCCTCGGCGTGCCGGCGCAGCCGGGTGGCCAGATGGTCGACCTGGAACAGCTCGGCCAGCTCGTCCGGGTCCTCGCTACGCCGCTCCATCCGGTCCAGCAGATGCAGCTGGCGGTGCACCAGGCTCTGGCTCCGTCGGGCGATGTTGAGGAAGACCTCGTTGAGCCCGCGACGCAGGGTGACCTCGTCCACCGCGGCCTGGACGGCGGTGCGCTGCACCTCGGTGAAGGCGCGCCCGACCTCGCCGATCTCGTCGTGGCCGTACTCCAGCGGCGGCGCCTCCCGGGCGACGTCGACCTGCTCGCCCCGGCGCAGCCGGGCCACCACGTCGGGCAGCCGGTGCTCGGCCAGCTCCAGCGCGGCGGTGCGGACGCCGCTGAGCCGACGGACCAGGGTGCGGCCGACCCGCAGGGCCACCAGCACCGAGACGACCACCGCGACGAGCCCGAGTACGCCGGCGGCGGCCAGCCGCACCAGGATGCGGACCGCCATCGGCACCGAACGGTCGGTGAGAGCGTCGGCCTCGGACAGTTCGAAGTCCCGCAACTGCTGCTGCACCGCGTCCTGGCTGGCCTGCCAGGACGCCGCGTCGACAGTCGGCCGGCCGGACCGGTTGGGTACGACCAGCGCGTCCTGCATGCTGCGCAGCCGGGTGAACGCCTCACTCTCGGTCAACCGTTGGTACGCGACCCGGCTGCTCTCGGGCAGGTCGGCCACGGCGCTCTCGGTGAGCCACCGTTGGTTGCCGATGGCCTGTACGAGCTGGGTGTGCTCCCCCTCGGCGAACCGTCCGGCGGTCAGTGCGCCGGCCAGCAGCGCGTCGCTCTGGCCGAGCAGTTCCCGGGAGCGACCCAGCGCGGTGAGCGCCAAGGCCTGCCGGTTGATGTCGGGGTCGGTCAGGGTCGCCATGCCGGCGAACGCCTGGAAGGCCGCGGAGACCATGCCGCTGTAGAGGCCGATCGCGCCGGCCCGGTCCACCTTGCGCTCGTCGATGAACTTCCGCCCGTCGGGTAGCGCCGCCAGTGCGTTGACCAGCTGGTCGACCCGGGTTTCCAGCAGGTCGTCGGCGGCGTCGCGCAGCGGTTCCCCGTCCACCCGGCGGCGCAGCTCGGCGACCGCCCGATCGGTGCGCCCGCGCTGCTCGGCGAGTGCGGGCAGCTCGGTACTGCCGGCGAGCTGCACCGCCGAGAGTCGGCGTTCCCGTTGCAGCTCGGTGACCACTGTCTCGCCGGGGCGACCCAGGTCGTACAACAGGGTGCGGGCGGAGAGCAGGTTCAGGGCGGGACCGAAGGTCAGCGTGGTCGCGAAGATCCACAGCGCCAGGAGCGCGGTCACCGGCGCGACGACCAACGCGGTCAGCTTCGAGCGGATCGGCCAGTCGCGGGTTTTCATCAGACCTCGCCCGTACAGGGTGGCAGGAGGGGTGCCGGCACCGCCGGGCACCGCGCCTGCCGGCTGCGCGCCCGGCCGCGTCGCCGGGCACCGGCGCGGGCGCCTTGGGCAGGATACGTAATCGGAGGCTGTTTCACTACCGCCCGTGTCTTCACCGTGTCTTCACCGCCCAAGCGCCTCTTCTGGGATGAATCAGGTTCTGGCCGGTGAGTAGTTGGGCCCCTCGTCAGGAAAGTACCTCGGATCGGGATTGGCGATCACTGCGCGGAGGGAATAGCAGATGACGAAGGAGGAGCCCATGTCGCCCACGCAGATAGTCGTCATCGTGCTCGTCGTGCTGGTGATCGTCGCGGTGCTGGCCGTGGCCGCCCGCTCGCTCAACAACCGCCGGGCCCTGCGCAACCGGTTCGGACCGGAGTACGACCGGGTGGTGGCGGAACAGGACAGTCGGTCCGCCGCGGAGCGCGAACTGCGCGACCGGGAACGCCGGCATGCCGAGCTCACACTCACCCCACTCACCCCGGAATCCCGAGCCCGGTACGCCGCCGCCTGGGAGGAACTCCAGGTCCGCTTCATCGACTCCCCGGGCGAGACCGTGGGCGACGCGGACGTTCTGGTCACCCGCCTCATCGAGGAGCAGGGCTATCCGACCGGTGACTTCTCCGACCAGATCGCCCACCTTTCCGTCGAGCACGCCCGCACGCTGACCAACTACCGGGACGCGCACGAGATCCACCTGCGCAACTCCCGGGGCGAGGCCAGCACCGAGGAGCTGCGGCAGGCGGTCGTGCACTACCGCGCACTCTTCGCCGACCTGCTGGGCGAGGAGCCGGTCGGCCACCACACGCCCGAACAGCGCCACCACCCGGACCACGACTCCACGAGCCGCTGAGGAGGCCACCGATGCGCCAGGAAGAGCAGCAGGTGAGCAACGACCACCCGGAGGCCGTCCGGTCCGCGCCCGTGCCGGTACCCCCGGCCGGCGACCGGGCCGGTCGCTCCGACGTCCCGGAGGACGCCCTCGACGACCGGGGCACCTTCGACGACCAGGCCGCCGTCCATGAGCGGGCCGACGACACCGATCGGGACGCCGCGTACGACCCGGCCGACGACGAGCTGACCGACGACTCCGACCCGCGCCACCGGCGCGACGACCGGTCCACCGATGAGGGCGGTTTCCACGAGCCGGGGCCGCTGCCGACGACATTCGGCGCCACCACGGTGGCCGACGCGGTGGCCGCCTCCGCGCTGGCCAGCCCGCACCCACAGGATCAGCCGGACCCGAGGGCCGAGCGGACCGCCCAGCCGGGCGACGGTGCCGAGGACGGTGAGCGGGAGGGTCTGCGCGCCGACCCCACCGCGGAGCTGCACCGCCGCGACGCGTACGTCGACGACAGCGCGGACGTCGACGACCCCACCGACCTGGACGACCGCGCCGACGCCGACACCTCCGCGCGGACCGTCGTCCCGCCGGGGAGCACGAACGGTGACCCGGAGCGGCGCGGCGATCTGACCGGCGACCGGGATGCCGCGGCAGCTGGCGCGGCCGGCTACGGCAGCGCGACACCGGAGATGGTCGACCCGGACGCGGACGGCGAACCGGTCCCCGGCGACGACACCAGCCCCACGCTGGAGTCCGCCGGAACATCCCGACCCGCCGGGTCGACGGTCGCGGCCGAGCCGGCCACGCTCCTCGACACGGACACCGCGCAGGGCTTCCGGGACCGCTGGCGGGACGTGCAGCTGCGTTTCGTCGACGACCCGCAGGCGGCTGCCGGCGAGGCGCAGTCGCTGGTGGAGGAGGCCATCCAGGCCCTCTCCTCGGCGCTGGCCGCCCAGAAGAACACGTTGGGCGGTTGGCAGGACGCCGGCTCGGCCGACACCGAGCAACTGCGGATGGCGGTCCGCAACTACCGGGACTTCCTGGACCGCGTACTCGGTCGCTGAGTCACCCGACGCACACTGGCGCCCCGGCCGGAAACGGCCGGGGCGCCCTCTTGCGTGCCGATCGCCGCAGAGCACACCAGATCGCCCGAAGGGCCCGAACACGGCCGGTTCCGACCCTCCGGGAGTGAAACCGCGCGGACGGGGTAATAGGGCGCCCGCGCGCACCAACGAGCGCGGACGTCGGGAGCGAGGGGTGGACGGGATGGACGGCGACGGTCTTCGGCTCAACATGAACGGCCTGGACTACCTGATCCTGGCGCTGTACTTCGTCACCGTCCTCGGGGTCGGCTTCGCCGCGCGCCGGGCCATCCGGACCAGCGTCGACTTCTTCCTCTCCGGCCGCTCCCTGCCGGCCTGGGTGACCGGTCTCGCCTTCGTCTCGGCGAACCTGGGCGCGTTGGAGATCATCGGAATGGCCGCCAACGGGGCCCAGTACGGCGTGATGACGGTCCACTACTACTGGATCGGCGCGGTCCCGGCGATGGTCTTCCTGGGCATCGTGATGATGCCCTTCTACTACGGCTCCAAGGTCCGCAGCGTGCCCGAATACCTGCGGCTGCGGTTCAACCGCCCCACCCACCTGCTCAACGCGATCAGCTTCGCCGTCGCCCAGGTGCTGATCGCCGGCGTGAACCTGTACGCGCTGGCCCTCGTCATGCAGGCGCTGCTCGGCTGGCCGCTCTGGACGGCGATCGTGGTCGGCGCGGCGATCGTGCTGGCGTACATCACCATCGGCGGCCTGTCCGGGGCGATCTACAACGAGGTGCTGCAGTTCTTCGTCATCCTGGCCGGCCTCATCCCGGTCACCGTGATCGGCCTGGTCAAGGTCGGCGGGTGGAACGGCCTGATGGACGCGGTCGGCGACACCAAACTCGGCGAGGCTGGCCTGCACGCGTGGCAGGACACCGGCAGCACGGCCAACCCGCTGGGCGCGCACTGGATCGGCATCGTTTTCGGCCTCGGCTTCGTGCTGTCGTTCGGCTACTGGACGACGAACTTCGCCGAGGTGCAGCGTGCCCTCTCGGCGAAGAACATGAGCGCCGCCCGGCGTACGCCGATCATCGCCGCGTACCCGAAGCTGTTCATCCCCCTGGTCACCGTCATCCCCGGCCTGGTGGCCCTGGTGACTGTGAAGGGCCTCGGCGCGGAGAGCGGCGACCTGCAGTACAACAACGCCATCCCGCTGCTGATGCGCGACCTGCTCCCCAACGGCGTCCTCGGGGTGGCGGTCACCGGCCTGCTCGCCTCGTTCATGGCCGGCATGGCGGCCAACGTGAGCGGCTTCAACACCGTCTTCACCTACGACATCTGGCAGGCGTACATCCGCCGCGACCGGTCGGACGAGTACTACCTGCGGGTCGGCCGGTGGGCGACGGTCGCCGCCGTGGTGATCGGGATCGGCACCGCGTTCATCGCGGCCGGGTTCAGCAACATCATGAACTACATCCAGGCGCTCTTCTCCGTCTTCAACGCGCCGCTGTTCGCCACCTTCATCATCGGCATGTTCTGGAAGCGGATGACCGCGCTGGCCGGCTTCTGGTCGCTGCTGCTGGGCACCCTGGTGTCGCTGAGCCTCTACCTGCTCTACAAGGGCGGGGTGGTCGATTTCAACTCCGACCTGGAGGAGAGCTTCTGGGGTGCCGGTCTGGCGTTCGTCACGGCGGTGGTGGTCGCCGCGATCGTCACTCCGCTCACCTCACCCAAGCGGGACGAGGAACTGCGCGGGCTGGTGTACGGCATGGGCGGCGTCGACCTGAAGGGCGACCTGCTCGCCGGGGACGCCGCCTGGTACCGCTCCCCGGTGCTGCTCGGTCTGATCGCGGTCGCGCTGGCCGCCCTCTTCTACATCCCGGTCTTCTAAGGAAAGGGGTCGGCAGATGAGCAACGATGGCCAGCCGGCACAGGACCCGCTGATCGACGAGGCGCAGGCGGAGCAGCGGCGCTCCGCAGCGGCCCGGCTGTTCGACATCCGCCGGGTGATCGGCGGCCTCTTCGTCGCGTACGGGGTCATCGTGACGCTGATCGGCGTCTTCGACAGCCGGGCCGAGATCGACAAGGCCGAAGGCGTACGGATCAACCTGTGGGCCGGGCTGACGATGCTCGTGTTCGGTCTGCTCATGCTGCTCTGGCAGTGGTGGCGCCCAGCGGAAGCGCCGGCCCCGAACGAGCAGCAGCCCGACGCCTGACCACCTGACGCACGGCGTGAGCACGGCCCGGCCGGACCGCCGGGCCGTGCGGCATGAGCGCGGCACGAAGGGGTACGTGGGGGAAATCAGGCACCGTGTCGGACACAGGAGGCAGCACCATGACCGATCGCGATCGCCAACCGCCGCTGGAGGACAGCCCCGAGGTGGCCTCGGCGGTGGACGATGACGCCACCGTGCCGCAGTTGCGGACCGGAGGTGGCCCGGACCGGGACACACCGGGCTTCGCCGAGCCTCGCAGTCGACCGGACGACCTCGCACCGGACACCGACGAGCTGATCGGTGACCCCTACGCCGCCGGCACCGGGGCGACCGGGACGGGCACCGGCGCTGGCGGGGACAACATCCGCACCGGGGGCGAACAGCCCTGGGAGCCGGAGGACCTGGTGATGGCCCGGGGGCAGGATCTGACACCGGAGAACCTGGAGAAGGCCCGCCGTGACCTGGCCGAGCAGGGCCGGGCGGCGATCGAACGCACAGTGCCCTGATCGGGGCCGGAAAGGGGGGGTCCCCGGCCCGACCTGTGACGGTCGAGCCGGGGACCCGGGGGGAACCTGCTGCCAACAGTGCCTCACCAACCACCGGCAGCGGGTTGGTGCGTGAGCTACCCGATCAGAGCGCCGGGTAGGCGTTGCGCATGAGCTCCTGGAACTGGGCGGAGAACCAGGCACCGGAGATCGGTGCGTTGGCCAGCGCCCCGGACGGGTTGTTGCCGTTGCGGGCGTTGCCGCCGTACGTCGGGTCGCACATCCGGTCGAAGCCCTTGCCCTCGTTGTTCGGGATCTCCTTGCTGGAGCCGTCCGACTCACCCGGCGGCTTCACCCAGACGTAGGCGTCGATGCCCGTCGCCGGGTTGGCCCGCGGCCGCTCGCCGAGGCCGGCGCCGGCCTGGTTGCACCAGTTGCCGAGGTGGGCCCGACGGTCGATGCGACCCCCGTTGACGTACGTGTCGACGCTGGTCGTGGCGCCCGGCCCGGTGGGCCGCGCGGAGCCACCCCAACCGTTGCGGGACGTGTCGATCAGCATGCCGATGTTGGAGTTGAAGCCGACTGAGACCAGCTTGGTACGGAACGCCTGGGCGAAGGACAGCTCGTCGACGTAGAAGTTCCAGTCGACCCACTTGGACTGCCGCACCGTCTGGCCGTTCACGTTGTCGGTGACCTTGAAGTACGGCTCAGTCAGCGCCGAGTAGTTCGCGGTGTTGGTGATGAACCCGTGCACGTTGTTGACGGTGCTGCCGGAGGCGACCGCAGCGGTCTTCAGGATGTCGGCGGTCGGGCCGAAGTTGGAGTCCCAGCCGAGCCAGCCGTGGTGTCCGGCATCGATGTAGTTGTAGACGTTGCCGATGGCGCCGAGCTTGGCGAGGGCGTAGCCCACACCGTTGACGTACGCGCCGTTGGCCTTGACCGTGTCGCACATGACAGTGCCGCCGGGCTGGCCGGACGTGTTGGTGACCAGGTTCGGCAGCGAGTCGATCTCGATGACGTTGATGATCCGCAGGCTGCTGTACTTCGACTCACCCTGGATCGCGGCGATCGGGTCGATGTACTGGGCCTTGTACTTCGGCAGCTCGTCCGGGCCCAGCTCACCGTTGGAGGCGAGCGCGGAGCAGTCCCGGCCGGGCAGGTTGTAGATCACGAACTGGATGTAGCCCGCGCCCTGGCGCAGCGCCTCGTCCAGGTGCTGACGGACCCCGAAGGCTCCGTTGGAGCTGCTGTCCGGCGTGCCGTTGATCGCGGCGATCCGGTCCAGCCAGACGGCGGTGGGGTTGTTGGAGACCCGGCTTCCGCCGGCCTCGGCGTCCGCCTTGGCCTTCCACTCCGGGTTCACGTAGCCGCGCACCCCGACGTACGGGTTGTCGACCTTGGTGCCGGGCGGCGGCGTGGTGGGCGGGTCGGTCGGCGGATCGGTCGGCGGATCGGTCGGCGGGTCAGTGGGCGGGTCGGTCGGCGGCGTGGTGCCACCGTTGCAGACCACGCCGTTCAGCGTGAACGAGGTCGGCTTCGGGTTGCTGCCGCTCCACGCGCCGTTGAAGCCGATGCTCGTCGAGGCGCCGGTGGCCAGGGTGCCGTTGTAGGACAGGCTCCGGGCGGTGACCTGGCTGCCGGACTGAGTGAACGTGGCCGACCAGCCCTGCTGCACCCGCTGGCTGGAGTTGGCGAAGGTCCAGCCCAACGTCCAGCCGTTCAGCGGGTCGCCGACGTTCTTGATGGTGACGCTCGCGGTGAAACCGCCGGGCCAGTCGTTGCTCGTGTACGCGATGTCGCACTGCGTCGCGGCCTGCGCCGCGGTAACCGGAATCGTTACGAGCCCACCGGCGACCAGGGCACCCGCGCCGGCGAGCGCGAGGGCCCGGCGTGGGCCGGATAGCCTTCTCCACACATTCATGCCACTGATCTCCTTGGGCGAGACCGGGCCCACGTACGGCCCGGCGGGACGGCCCGATGGGCGTCCTGCACGGACGGCCGTCGGCGCCACGGGATTCTTTGGGGGGCGCCCGACCCGGACGGGCGATGGTGGTGGTGGTGCCCGACCGAGGCGTCGGCCGGTCGATCGGCGGCGGGTGCGTCGCCCGGTGACCCGGGTGCCCTCGACTCCCCTGCCTGCACGGTATGGCTCTCTTGAACCGCGTTCGCCGATTCTTGCATGGGAGCGCTTCCATGGCAATGGCTCGATGCGTTGGCGGGGCCGTTTCGGACGATACCTCCGAGCGCGCCCGACTGACACGGGTGGTCCGGACCCGCCGCAACCCGATGGGCGGGCAGGTCGGGCGCAGGGGGCGCGGAACACCGTGCGGGACCCACAAGGTCCCGCGACGCCCGAGACGACGCTGGGCGCGGCGAAAGCCGCGTAGCACCCCTTCGCCTCTTACTTGGATCAAAGGTAAAACGCGAATCTTTCACTTCATAAGTCATGAAACGGTCTAACGTCGGTCTTAGCTCGGTTGTCGCCGAGCTCAGGACAACAGGGATGGAGTGACGCAGGTCATGGCTAAGAAGATGCTCGGGAAGGTCGTTGCGGGCGCCGCGCTCGGCGGCGCGTCGCTCCTGGTGTTCGCACCGGGGATCGCGTTCGCCGACGGCCACGACGACGGCAAGGTCTACGCCAAGCCGCATGTCGTCAAGGCTGGCGACGAGGTCAAGCTCCTCGAGATCTGCCCGGATCGGCAGGAGCACGCGTACGTGTGGTCCAAGGTCACCGGCAAGGTCAAGCTCAAGCCGGCGCATGAAGACCGGGGCGAGGACCGCGAGTGGCGCGAGGAGGAGAACTCCTCCGATCACGACAAGGGCAAGGACGAGAACGGCAAGGACGAGAACGGCAAGGACCACGAGGGCAAGGACGAGAACGGCAAGGACGACAAGGGCAAGGACCACGAGGGCAAGGACGAGAACGGCAAGGACGAGCACGGCAAGGACGACAACGGCAAGGACCACGAGGGCAAGGACGAGAACGGCAAGGGTGGCCAGGGTGGCGGCGCCGCCGCCGACGCCTATGGCGACGAGGGCAGCAAGGACTGGAAGGGCGAGGAGCACGGCCAGGACGCCGAAGAGGGCCGTGACAAGAAGGACTGGGACTCCAAGGACGAAGACAAGAAGGACTGGGAGTCCAAGGACGAGCACGGCTCGGACTACGGCTCGGACAAGGGCTGGGAGTCCAAGGACGAGCACGGCTCCGAGTACGGCTCGGACGAGCGCGGAAGCTACGGCAAGGACGAGCACGGCTCCGAGTACGGCTCGGACAAGGGCTGGGAGTCCAAGGACGAGCACGGCTCCGAGTACGGCTCGGACAAGGGCTGGGAGTCCAAGGACGAGCACGGCTCCGAGTACGGCTCGGACGAGCGCGGCGGCTACGGCAAGGACGAGCGCGGCTCGGACGAGCGTGACGGTTACGGCAAGGACGAGCGTGGCTCGGACGAGCGTGGCCGGGACGAGCGTGGCTCGGACGAGCGTGGCTCGGACGAGCGTGGCCGGCACGAGGAGCGCGAGTTTGTCTACTACGGCGAAGCCAAGGTCGACAAGGACGCCAAGCCGGGTCGCTACGAGCTCAAGGGCTCCTGCGGCGAGGGCGAGCTCGTCGTGCTGCCGCACGGCGGTGTCGACGGCGGTGACGGCGGGGTCAGCACCGGTACCGACCGGGGTCTGGCCACCGGCGGGGCGGGCCTGCTCGGCGCTGCCGCGCTGGGCGGGATCGTGCTGATGCGTCGTCGGCGGACCGATGGTTCGCTCGTCTGACGTGACGGCGACACCGGCCGGCGGCCGCCACGGGAAACCGTGGCGTGCCGCCGGCACGGCCGTCGTCGTCACCATGGCCATGATCGGTGCCGGCATGATCGGCGCTTCCCTGAAGACCACGCCCACTCCGCGACCGCCGCAGCCGCTGGCCCAGGCCGGCCCCGAGGCGACCGCACCGGCGAGCACCGCCGACGATGCCTCGCTCGACGGGCAGGCGGTCGGTCAGGGGGCGGCCGGGTTGGCCCGTTCAGCACCGACCAGCATCGAGATCCCCCGGATCGGCGTCGACGCGACGATCATGTCGTTGGGCACCAACCCGGACGGCACCGTCCAGGTCCCTCCGCTGGACAAGGCCGACCAGGCCGGGTGGTACGAGCCCGGTGCGAGCCCCGGCGAGACGGGTAACGCGGTCATCGTCGGGCACGTGGACTCGGCGGTGCTCGGTCCGGCCGTCTTCTTCGACCTCGGCGCTCTCACCCCCGGCGACACCGTCACCGTGCGCCGCGCCGACGGAGTGCCGGCCACCTTCACTGTCGACTCGGTGAAGTCGTACCCGAAGACGGCCTTTCCCACCGAGTTGGTGTACGGACCGAGTGACCGGCCCAGCCTGCGGGTGGTCACCTGCGGTGGCCAGTTCGACCAGGCCGCGAAGAGCTACCCGGACAACATCGTCGTCTTCGCCACCCTGGCGGCGTGACCTACGACGAACGAGACGCGGTCCGGCCGGTCGGGTCACCCCGACCGGCCGGACCGCGTCCGGTGTACCTGACTCAGGCGGCCGCGGAGGTCCGTACCAGGGTGCGGATCTGGCGCAGCAGCACCGACAGGGCGGCGAGGTCCGCCCGCGACTCGTCGAACTCACCCATCGCCCGCCGGGCCCGGTGGATCGAGGTGGCGTTCGACTGCTCCCACTGCTGCACCCGCTCGTGCGGCGGCAGGTCGCCCGGGGTGGAGTCGAGTACCTCCGCGGTGAGCGCGGCCAGCGCGGCGTACAGGTCGTAACGCAGCGCCATCCGGGCCAACGTCTGCCAGCGGTCCTCCCGCGGCAGCAGGGAGATCTTCGACAGCAGCGAGTCCACCCGGAACAGGTCCGACAGCACGAAGTAGACCGAGGCCACCTCGCTGACGTCCCGCCCACTGGCGTTCGCGGTCTCCACCACGTCCATCAGACCGAAGCTGTACATCAGCCGGGTGGCCCGCTCCGCAAGCTCGCGGGGTAGCCCACGCTCGGTCATCGAGTCCATGTGCGCGGCGAGGCCCTGGCGCTCGTTGCCGTAGAACAGCTCTTCAAGCCCCGGCAGCAGCCGGGTGACCCCGTCGCGCAGCCGGGCGATCTCGGCCGGCACGTCGATCGGCGAACGCCGGTTGGAGACCAGCCACCGCACGGCCCGGTCGAGCAGCCGGCGGGTGTCCAAGTAGACGCTGGTCTGCAGCTCCGGCGCGACCTTGTTGTCCAGCGCCTCGACCGCGTCCCACAGGTCACGCAGGCCGAACACCTCGCTGACCACCACGTACGCCCGGATCACGTCGGCCGCGCTGGCCGCCGTCTCCTCGACCACCCGGAAGATGAACGAGATGCCACCCCGGTTGATCGCCTCGTTGACCAGCACGGTGGTGACGATGTCCCGGCGCAGCCGGTGCCGACCCATCCGGTCGGCGAACCGCTCGCGCATCGGCGTCGGGAAGTAGTTGACCAGGACGTCGGTCGTCCACTCCTCGTCGGCCAACCCCTCGGTGAGGATCTCCCGCTCCAGGACGATCTTCACGTACGCGAGCAGCACGGCGAACTCCGGTGCGGTCAGCCCGGACTCGCTGCGGACCGCCAACTCCTCGTCCGGAGGCAGCGCCTCCAACGCCCGGTCCAACCCGCCCGACCGCTCCAACTCGTTGATCATCCGGCGGTGCACCGGCAGCAGCGAGGCGGCCTGGGCCTGGGCGTTGTTGATCGCCCGAGCCTGGTCGTAGTTGTCCCGCAGCACCAGCTCCGCGACCTCGTCGGTCATCCCGGCCAGCAGCTCGTCCCGCTCGGCCGTGGTCAACTCGCCGTCGGCCACCGCCGTGTTGAGTAGGATCTTGATGTTCACCTCGTGGTCGGAGGTGTCCACCCCGGCCGCGTTGTCGATGAAGTCCGTGTAGATCCGGCCACCGGTCAACGCGTACTCGATCCGGCCGAGCTGGGTCCAGCCCAGGTTGCCGCCCTCGCCGGCCACCCGGCAGCGCAGGTTGCGCCCGTCCACCCGGATCGCGTCGTTGGACTTGTCGCCCACCTCGGCGTTGGTCTGGGTGGAGGCCTTGACGTAGGTGCCGATGCCACCGTTCCAGAACAGGTCAACCGGGGCGGTGACGATCGCCTTCATCAGGTCCTGCGGCGACAACTGCGTGACGTCGTCGTCCAGGCCGATCGCCGCCCGGACCTGCGGCGTGATCGGGATGGACTTCGCGGTACGCGGGAAGATGCCGCCACCTGCCGAGATCAGCTCCGGGTTGTAGTCCTCCCAGGAGGAACGGGGCAGGTCGAACAGCCGTCGACGCTCCGTGTACGAGGTGGCGGCGTCCGGCTCCGGGTCGAGGAAGATGTGCCGGTGGTCGAAGGCGGCCACCAGCCGGATGTGCTCGGAGAGCAGCATTCCGTTGCCGAACACGTCGCCGGACATGTCGCCGACGCCGACCACTGTGAAGTCCTGGGTCTGGGTGTCCAGGCCCAACTCACGGAAGTGCCGCTTGACCGACTCCCAGGCGCCCCGGGCGGTGATGCCCATCTTCTTGTGGTCGTAGCCGGCGGATCCGCCGGACGCGAACGCGTCGCCCATCCAGAAGTTGTGGTTCTTGGAGATCTCGTTGGCGATGTCGGAGAACGTCGCGGTGCCCTTGTCGGCCGCCACGACCAGGTACGGATCGTCGCCGTCGTGCCGGACCACGTCCTCGGGCGGCACGATCTGCCCGCTGACGATGTTGTCGGTGACGTCCAGCATCGCGCCGACGAACTCCTGGTAGCAGGCGACCGCCTCGTCCCGGTCACCCGGCTTCTGCTTCAACACGAAGCCGCCCTTGGCGCCGACCGGCACGATCACGGTGTTCTTCACCATCTGCGCCTTGACCAGGCCCAGCACCTCGGTACGGAAGTCCTCCCGACGGTCGGACCACCGCAACCCGCCCCGGGCCACCGGCCCGAACCGCAGGTGCACACCCTCGAAGCGCGGCGAGTAGACGAAGATCTCGAACTTCGGTCGCGGCGCGGGCAGGTCCGGGATGGCCTGCGGGTCGAGCTTGAACGCCACGTACGCCTTCGGCCGCCCGTCGGCGCGCTTCTGGTAGAAGCTGGTCCGCAGGGTCGCCTCGATCAGCGTCAGGTACGAGCGCAGGATCCGGTCCTGGTCGAGGCTCGCCACGTCGTCCAGCGCGCCCCGGATCGTCTCCACCAGCTCACCGCTGCGCTGCTGCCGCTGCTCGGTGCTCAACTCGCCCGGCGCGAACCGGGTCTCGAAGAGCTCCACCAGCAACGCGGCGAGCTTCGGGTACGCGATGAAGGTCTGCTCCATGTAGTCCTGCGAGAAGACCGTGCCGGCCTGCCGCAGGTACTTCGCGTACGCCCGCAGCACCACCACCTGCCGCCAGGTCAGCCCGCCGCGCAGCACCAGCTCGTTGAACCGGTCCACCTCGGCCTCGCCGCGCCAGGCAGCCGCGAAGGCGTTCTCCACGTGCGGGCGCACCTCGGCCAGCTCGTGATGCCCCTCGGGCAGCATGAGGCCGAAGTCGTACAGGTAGACCCGACCGTCGATCCGGTCCACCTCGTACGGGTGCTCGTCGACCACCCGTACGCCGAGCGAGTGCAGCACCGGCAGCACCGCGGAGAGCATCATCGGCTCGCCGTACCGGTAGACCTTGAACCGGACGTCCATCGCCTCGGCCAGGTCGGCTCCCGGTACCCGGGTGCCCGGCCGGGGCGCCAACTGCTTGCGGAACAGGTGCATCTCCAGCTGGCCGGGCTCCTCCAGCAGCTCCAGCTTCGCCAGGTCCTTCATCGCCTCGTACGGCGTGTGCCCGTCCTTGTAGCCCTCCGGGAACGCGTCGGCGTACCGGGTGAACAGGTGCTTGGCCTGCTCGTCGCCGAGCTTGCGCTCCAGCACCAACCGGTAGTCGTCGTCCCAGAGCCGGGTGGCGTCGGCCAACTCCTCGGCGAGCAGGTCGGCGTCGATGTCGCCGGGTGGCCGCGTCGGGTCGGTACGGACGATGAAGTGCACCCGAGCCAGCATCGACTCGGTGACCCGGGTGGTGTAGTCCACCCCGACACCGTTCAGCTCACGCAGCAGGATGTCCTGCATGCGCAGCCGGTTCTGGGTGGTGAACCGGTCCCGGGGCAGGTAGATCAGGCAGGAGATGAACCGCCCGTACGCGTCCCGCCGCAGGAAGACCCGCAGCTGCCGGCGGCCGGCCATCCGCAGCACGCCGACCACCGCGTGGTACAGGTCGTCGGTCTTGATCTGGAACAGCTCGTCGCGCGGGTAGGTCTCCAGGATCTGGATCAGATCCTTGCCCGAGTGGCTGCGCTGGCTCAGGCCGGAGCGGTCCAGCACCTCGGCCACCTTGCGGCGTACCACCGGCAGCTCGCGGACGCTGGTCCGGTAGGCGGCGGTCGAGAACAGGCCCAGGAAGCGACGCTCACCAATCACGTCACCGTCGGAGTTGAAGATCTTGAAGCCGATGTAGTCCAGGTACGCCGAGCGGTGCACGGTGGCACGCGAGTTGGCCTTGGTGATGATCAACAGGCGCTTCTCCAGCACCTTCTCGTGCGCCTCGGGCGTCATCGAGGCCAGCGACCGCGCGTCCGGCGAATCGGAGCGCAGAATGCCCAGACCAGTGCCGAGCACCGCCTCCAACGCCTTGCCGTCGACCGGGTCGGCGGCGTCGCCGCCGCCGGCGTCCACCAACCGGTACTCGCGGTAACCGAGGAAGGTGAAGTGGTCCTGGGCGAGCCACCGCAGCAGCTCCACCGAGTCGGTGATGTCCTTTTCCGGCACCGGTGGGCGGTTGTCGGAGGTACGGGCGGACGCCAGCTCGTCGGCGAGCGCGAGGGCACGCTGACGCATCTTCGGCCAGTCCTCCACCGCCTCCCGCACGTCGGTGAGCACCCGCTGCAACTCACGGCGCAACCGGTCCCGTTCGGCCGCGTCCCGGACCGGGTCGATCTCGATCCGCATCCAGCTCTCGATGATGTCGCCGGCGATCGCGTCGTCCGGTTCCACATCCGCGGAGACCTCGGTGAGCCGACCCAGCGGCTCCCGCCGCACCACCACCAGCGGGTGCACCAGCAGGTGCACGTCGAGGTGGTACGAGTTGAGCAGCGCCGTCACCGAGTCGACCAGGAACGGCATGTCGTCCGTGACGATCTCGACGACCGTGTGGTGCTGGTCCGCGTGCGGTTCGTGGATTCGCAGCTTCAACTCGCCCGGCACCCGCTGCTGGGCGAGATCCCGGTGTGCCCGGGCCGCGTCGAGCATCTCTTCCGCCGTGAAGCCGACCAGCTCCTCGTCCGGTGCGAACCGCCAGAAACGGCCGACAAGTGTCGCCGCGTCGTGGTCGTCCCCCGCGAGCGCGACGGCCTGGGCCACCAGGCGCTCCGCGTTGGGGACGGGTTCGTCGAGCTCGGCGTCCTCCACGTCGTCGGCCAGCGCCTCGGCTGGCAGACCCAGATCGTAGATGGTGTCGATGCTCGACCCGGTCAGCCCGGTGACTCCCGTGTCGAGTCGGCCGTAGCCGTCCCCGTCGGTCGCCGAATCGAAGCTGTCATCGTCCCGGCCGGAGTCATCCTGCCGGAGGTCGGGTTCCGGTTTGATCGCCGGACGCCGGTCCATCGGTGCCACTCCCCTCGACCCACCGCGTTGTGGGTCACTCTGCCGCCCAGCCTAGGCCCTGCCGCTCTGCGCCTTCGTCGGCGGACCACTGGCCAGACGTCCGGATCGGGACTTTGTCCTTTCACCCGTTGCGGGTCCGAGGTTGGCCGGCTGCGGGATACCCCGCCACGCGATGTTCATCACACGGGCGCGGCCCGTCTTTGAGCGCGGCCGAGCGCCTGGGGGACGTTGGGGACGGCGTTCCCGTACTACCGTGCGAGGGCAGTCCGAGATCGGAAGGACCAGCTTCATGCCCTTGTCGTACCCCCGGCCCCACCGGCCGAACCCCGCCCGCCGGCTCGCCGCCGCCGTCACCACGGCGCTGCTCGCGGCGGGTGTCCTGGTCGGTTGTTCCGGTGACGACGGGCCGCAGCGCACCGTCGACGCCTTCCTCGCGGGCTGGCGCAGCGGTGATCTCCAGGCGGTCGGTCTGATCGACCCGCTCGGCTCGAAACTGCCGTCGGCCGACGTGGCGCGCGAGATCAAGGACCTCTCCGGTGAGCTGGCGTCCACCCCGCCCAAGCTGACGCGTCGCGGCGAGCCGAAGATCACGAAGGACATCGCCACCACGACCGTCCAGGTGGAGTGGACCCTGCCCGGTCAGACCCGTTGGGCGTACGACCGGGAGGTGCGGCTCGCCCACGGCGACGACGACCAGTGGCAGGTGATCTGGGAGCCGAAGGTGGTGCACGAGCAGCTCACCAAGGGCGATCGGTTGGCGCTGCGGCGCGACCCCGGTGCCCGCGCCGCCGTGCTGGACAACGCCGGAAAACCGCTGGTGACCCCGCGCCCGGTGGTCCGGGTGGGTGTGCAGCCCAACGGGGTCACCGACCTCAAGAAGCTCGTCAAGGACCTCGACGCGGCGTTCAAGGCCATCCGCCCGGCGCTGGTCCCCGGCGTCGACCTGGCCGACCTGCCCGACCGGGTGGCCAAGGCCGAGCCGGGCGCATTCGTCGAGGTGGTGTCGCTCCGCGAGGAGGCATACCGGCAGATCAAGCCCCGGATCTACGACCTGCCCGGCACCAAGTTCATCTCCGACAAGATCGACCTGGCGCCCACCCGCGAGTTCGCCCGCGCGCTGCTCGGCACTGTCGACCAGGCGCAGGCCGACGACCTCGCCGCGCACCCCGACCGGTACGTCGTCGGCGATCTGGTGGGGCACGGCGGGCTACAGGGCCGCTACGACGAACGACTGCGCGGCGGGCCCGGGCTGACCGTGGTGGTCGAGCGTCCGGCCGAGGGCGGCAAACTCGAACCCACCGGCGCCGAGCTGTTCCGCCGGGAGCCGCAGCCCGGGCAGGCGCTGAAGACGACGCTGGACGTCGCCGTTCAGAACTCGGCCGACGGGGCACTGCGCGCCGAGCCGCGCCGGTCCGCCCTGGTGGCGATCCGGATCAGCGACGGCGCCGTGCTCGCCGCGGCGAACGGCCCCGGTCCGGCCGGGGAGAATCTGGCCTTCGACGCCCAGGTGCCTCCGGGCTCCACGTTCAAGATGGTCAGCACGCTGGGCCTGCTGGACCGGGGTGCGGTGACGCTGGACGGGCCGGTGGACTGCAAGAAGACCTTCACTGTGGACGGCCGGTCCTTCAAGAACTCCGACAACTTCGAGCTCGGCTCGGTGCCGTTCCGCACCGACTTCGCCAAGTCCTGCAACACGGCGTTCGCCGCGCTGGCCCCGAAGCTCGGCGGCGACGGGCTGGCAGCCGCCGGTCGCTCGCTGGGCCTGGAGGGTCAGTGGGACCTCGGCACGGACGCCTTCACCGGCAAGGTCTCGACGGGCGGCAGCCTGGCCGAGCAGGCCGCCGCGTCGTTCGGGCAGGGCACCACGCTGGTCAGCCCGCTCGCCATGGCCGGCGCCACCGCCGCCGTCGCCCGCGGCCGCTTCGAGCAGCCGAAGCTGCTGATCGACCCGGCGCCGGCCAAGCCGGCCCCGGCAGGCGAGCAGCTCAAGCCGGAGTCCGTCAAGGCGCTGCGCACGATGATGCGCGAGGTGGTCACCGCCGGCACCGGCAGCGCGCTCAAGGATGTGCCGGGCGAGGTGTACGGCAAGACCGGCACCGCCGAGTACGACGACAACCCGGCGCACACCCACGCCTGGTTCGTCGGCTGGCGGGGCGACGTGGCGTTCGCCGTCTTCGTGGAGAAGGGCGGGGCCAGCACCGCCTCGGCCGTCCCGATCGCCGAGCGCTTCCTCCGCGCTCTCCCAACCCCCTGACCCCACCACCCGGGGCTCTGCCGGGCGCCCGCGGGGCCCTGGGCTGTCCGGGGCACCACCGGGCGTCCGGCCATCGCCCCGGGGCCAACGCGCGGCGCCCGGCCTTGATCCACTCGGTTTCGCTGAAACTGCGGTGTCCGAGCCACTCGGACAGTCCGGAGTCACTGAAACCGAGTCGATCAAGGCTAGGGGGCCGAGGGTCGGGTCAGGCGGTGTCGGCTTCGTGCCTTTCGGGCGGGTTCTGCGCCGACGGGGCGGCGGTGCGTCGCAGGAGACCTGGGCCGGCCGACGCCGGCGGGCCGACCGGTTCGCGCTCGACCAGGGGCGCGACACTGGCCGCGACGCCCGATGGCTCGGAGTGGGCCCGTCCGCCCGTGCGGGGCGACTCCCCCTCGGCCGGGACGTCGTACGGCACCGCGGCCACCGGCGAACCGACGCCGGGGACACCAACGCCGGCAGGCCCGACATCGGCAGACCCGAGCCCAGTAGGCCCGACATCGGCGGGGTCGATGTCAGCGGCGTCGGTGTCAGCGGGGAATTCAAGCCTCGCAACCCGCTCAGCACCGTCGAGCCCGTCAAGCCTGACCAGCCCGTCGAGCCGCTCGGCACGGTTGGGACGCTCGGCACGGTCGAGCCGCTCGGCGCGGTCGGAGCGATCCGTGGTGGCGGTCGCGGCCCGGCCGTTGCCGCGCCGCGGGGAGGGCGTGGGCCGGGCCGACAGCAGTCGGGGCGGCACGGCTTCCGGGGCGGTCACCGGTGCCAGACCGGCGACCACCGTGTTGACGATCTCGGCCGCGTACGAGCCGTCCGGGTCGTAGTCGGGGTCGAAGACGGTCAGCTCCACGCCGAGGCAGTGCGGGGTGTCGACCAGGCCGGCGAGCAGGATCTCCAGCTCGGCGAAGGCGATTCCACCCGGGTCGGGGGCGTCCACGGCGGGCATTACCGCCGGGTCGAGCACGTCCACGTCGATGTGCACCCAGTAACCCGCGCAGTCGGCGAGTTGCTCGTGCGCCCACTGGGCCGTCCGGGCGGCTCCTTCGGCGCGCAGCGCCGGCACCGGTCGGGTGGTGATCCCGGCGGCCTGGAGGTCGAGCCGGTATTCGTCCTGGGCGCGAATGCCGAGCACCACCACGTCGATGTCGCGGAAGTAGGGCCGACGGCCCTCCAGCGCGGCCAGGTCGGCCTGCCCTCGCCCGGTGACCAGGGCCAGGTCCTCACCGGCGGCGGCGCCGACGTAGGAGGCGTTGCCGGGGTGCCGGAAGTCGGAGTGCCCGTCGACGAAGACCAGCCCGATCCGCCCGCCGACGGCCTCGCCGAGGCGGTGCATGGCCAGGGCCGAGCCGAGGAGCACGGAGCAGTCGCCCCCGAGCACGACCGGGAACTCACCCCGGTCGATGATCGAGCCGATGCGCTCGGCGAGGGCCAACGAGTAGTCGGCGATCTCCCGGGCGTGGCACACCCCGTCGCCGGGCCGCCAGTCGCCCGGGTCGTAACGGGCGGGAGTGACACAGCCGGCGTCGCGGGCGCGGAGCCGGGCCAGCAGGTCGTGGTCGCGCAGCGCCCCGGGCGCCTTGGCGCAACCCGGGACCGACGTGGGCGTCGGCGGCCGTAGACCGAGATTTGTCGGCGCGTCGAGGACGGCGATCCGGCGCATCATGAGCTCCCGTCCTCGGTGGTCGGGCGGGCCGGCCGGAACGCCGGCCCGCGCTGGCGTGCTACGAACTCAGAACAGGGCGCTGGCCAGGGCCCGACGTGCCGAGGCGACCGCCGGATCGTCCGGGCCGGCGATGGAGAAGAGCGAGACCAGGTGCTGGCGAACCGTCTCACGGTCCTCACCGGCGGTGCGCCGGACCAGACCGACGAGCCGGGCGTACGCCTGCTCGGCCAGCCCGCTGAGCACCTCGATGTCGGCGGCCAGCAGTTGGGCGGCGACGTCGTCGGGGGCGCTCTCGGCGGCGGCCAGCGCGGCGGACGGGTCGGCGCCGGCCACCCGGCGGGCCACCCCGACCTGGGCCAGCCCCGCCGTGGCCGCGGCGTCCGCCGGGGCGTCGGCGAGGATCTTCTTGTACGCCTGCTCGGCGGCGTCCAGATCGCCGCTCATCAGCGCGTCGTCCGCCTCGTCGAGGCGGGGGTCCTCCGGCTCGGCGACGGTCACGCCACCGGCCTTGAGCACGGCCTGGAGCCACTGCCGCAGCTGAGCCTCGGGAACCACTCCGGAGAAGGCGTCGACCGGCTGGCCGCCGACGACCGCGTAGACCATGGGGATGCCCTGCACCCGGAACATCTGGGCGATTCGGGGATTTTCCTGCACGTCGACCCGGGCCAGCACCCAGGCGCCGCCGCCCTCGGCGTTCAGCCGCTCCAGGACCGGGGCGAACTCGTCGCTCTCCGGGAAGCCGGCCGCACCGAAGAACACGACGACGGGCGTGGCCATCGAGCGTTCGAGCACGTCGGACTGAATTGTCGCCTCGGTGACGTCCACGATGGCGGTGTCACCGCCGGCGGTGGGCGCGCCGGGGGCGCCGTTGGACGGGCCGCCCTGCGGGGGCGTGCCGGGGCGGGTACTTGCTGGTGCGGGGCCACGCAGCGTGCTGAGGTCGACCGCGCCGCGGGTGAAGATCGACGAGGTGATCCGTGGGTCGCTCATGGTTACCTAGTCTCGCACGTGAGCCCCCGATCTCAGCTCACCCGCAACCCCGACGTTGCAACTCTCACGCCCCGTCCCCACCCCCCGCGATCTTGCACATTCTGTCGCCGGTACGCCGCATTCATGCCTTATGTCGGCGCACAAACTGCAAGATCGCGGAGGGGTGGTGGTGGGGGGTTAGAAGCGGGCTGGCTCTCGGTAGGTGCCCCACTCGGCGCGCAGGGCGTCGCAGATCTCGCCCAGGGTCGCCTCGGCGCGGACCGCGTCGAGCATGGCGGGGATCATGTTCTCGTCGGTCCGGCTCGCCTCGATCATCCGGGTCACCGCCGCGCGGACCGCTGACTCGTCCCGCGCGCTCTTGCGCTCGGCGAGCACCCGGCGCTGCTCCAGCTCCACCTCGTGCGAGATGCGCAGGATCTCCAGCTCCTTGGCGACCGTGCCGGTGTGGCAGTTGACCCCGACGATCTTCTTGTCACCCTTTTCGAGGGCCTGCTGGTAGACGAAGGCCGACTCGGCGATGTGCCCGGTGAACCAGCCGTCCTCGATACCGCGCAGGATGCCCGAGGTCATCGGGCCGATCTGGTGTGGCCCGTCTCCGCCGAGCTGCCGGATCCGGGCGAAGATCTCCTCCGCCTCGGCCTCGATCTTGTCGGTCAACGCCTCGACGTACCAGGAGCCGCCGAGCGGGTCGGCCACGTTGACCACACCGGTCTCCTCCATCAACACCTGCTGAGTACGCAGGGCGATCTCGGCCGACTCGTCGGTGGGCAGCGCCAGGGTCTCGTCCAGCGCGTTGGTGTGCAGCGAGTTCGTGCCGCCGAGCACCGCCGCGAGAGCCTCGACGGCGGTGCGTACGACGTTGTTGACCGGCTGCTGCGCGGTCAGCGACACCCCGGCGGTCTGGGTGTGGAACCGCAGCCACAGGGCCTTCTCGCTGGTCGCGCCGTAGACGTCACGCAGCCAACGGGCCCAGATCCGGCGGGCGGCGCGGAACTTGGCGATCTCCTCGAAGAAGTCGAGGTGCGAGTCGAAGAAGAAGCTCAGCCCCGGCGCGAAGACGTTCACGTCCAGCCCACGCGAGAGGCCCAGCTCGACGTAGCCGAAGCCGTCCGCCAGGGTGTACGCCAGCTCCTGTGCAGCGGTCGAGCCGGCCTCACGGATGTGGTAGCCGGAGACCGACAGCGGCTTGTAGCGCGGGATCTCCCGGGCGCAGTACTCCATCAGGTCGCCGATCAGGCGCAGGTGCGGCTCCGGGTCGAAGAGCCACTCCTTCTGCGCGATGTACTCCTTGAAGATGTCGGTCTGCAGGGTGCCGTCCAGCTTGGACAGGTCGGCGCCCTGCCGCTCGGCGGCGACCAGGTACATGCAGAACACCGGCACTGCCGGACCGGAGATGGTCATCGAGGTGGTCACGCCGGCCAGGTCGATGCCGTCGAAGAGCGCCTGCATGTCGGTGGCGGTGTCGATGGCCACGCCGCAGTGGCCGACCTCGCCGAGCGCCTGCGGGTCGTCCGAGTCGCGGCCCATCAGCGTCGGCATGTCGAACGCCACGGAGAGGCCGCCGCCGCCGGCGCCGAGGATCATCTTGTAGCGCTCGTTGGTCTGCTGGGCGTTGCCGAAGCCGGCGAACTGCCGGATCGTCCAGGTCCGACCGCGGTAACCGGTGGGATACAAACCCCGGGTGTACGGATACTCGCCCGGCCAACCAATCCGTTCGAAGCCCGGATAGGTGGCGCCCTCCGGCGGCCCGTACACCGGCTCCACCGGCATGCCGGAGAGCGTGGTGAAGTCCGCGTCCCGCTTGCGCGCGGCGTCGTACCGGGCCTGCCAGCGCGCCCGTCCGGCGTCGATCTCGTCGGCGTCCATGAGCAGGGCTCCTCCTCGGGTCCTCGACTGCACGTCGAGTGTAAGGCCCCTACCTGAACGATCGCTAAGTCAGGCCGTACCGGCGAGTAACGTGCGATCTGGACGCCCCGCTACGCGCTACGGGGTCGGTCCACCCATCGCCACGTCGTCGACCCGGATGTTGACCTCGTCGACCCGCAGCCCGAACGCCTCGATCGTCTCCGTCACCTGAGCGCGTACCTGACTGGTGATCTCCGGTACCGGCCGACCTGCCTCAATCACCAACACCAGGTTGACCACGGCGGCGTCCCCCGTGACGTGGGCCGAGCAACCCCGCCGGGCGTCACCCACCTGGTCCAGCCCGACCCGGTCGAGAACCGCGTTGAAGAACCGGGCGACGTCCCCGCCCAGGTCGGCCACGCCGGGCACCGCGCGGGCCGCCGCGACGGCGATCTTCTCGATCACCTCGTCGGCGACCTGCGTCGTCCCGCCAGCCGGCACCGACGCCCTGGTCAGCTCCCGCGTTGCTTCCAGGTCCACAGTCGCTCCCTGCTCCTCGTACCACCGCGTCTGGGCACGTCCGGCCCCGGTGAAGACGGGGCGGTGCGAGCCTACTGGGACGATGCCGTCCCGGGATGTTCCTGGCGGACGGTCCGGCAGCCGTCTGGCCGTCGGGCAGCCACGTCTCAGGCTCCGGCTGCCGCCCCCGGCTGGTTCAGCTCGATGTCGTCCACAGTGACGTTGACCTGGGTGACCGTCAGGCCGTACTTCTCCACCGCCTCGATCACCGCGGCCCGCACCGCCTCGGTCACGTCGGCCACGACGTGACCGGCGTCGATCACCAGGACCACGTTGATGACGGCCGAGCCGCCCTTCACGTCGGCCGACACGCCCCGCCGAGCGTCGCCCACCTCGTCCAGGCCGATCTTGTCCAGCACACTGTTGAAGAACCGGGAAACATCACCGCCGAGATCGGCGACACCGGGCACGGCACGAGCGGCCGTACCGGCGATCTTCTCCACGACCTCGTCGGAAACCGACGTGACACCCCGGGCCGCGCCCGTCACGGGCTGCACTGCGCCGGCGTTCTCCACCGCGTCCGTCATGATCACATCTCCCCTGGTCCCCGTGCACTGTGGACCGACCGGCTCGTCAGCCCGCTTCGCGGAAGCCCCGCTTGCGGCCACGCGCGGCGAGCCTACTAAAACCAGAGCGACCTTCGCTTGCGGGCGTGCGGCGCGCACGGGCGACGGCGACGGTCCGTACCGGACAGTGCCGAGCGGGTCCTCCAGGTGGCCGCGCCGGCCGGCGGTTCCCCGGGTCAGCGCGCGAGCTGGGCGAGCAACTCGTCAGCCGCCGTGTACGGGTCGGTCGCGCCCTCGGCAACCTTGGTGGCGAGCGTGGCCAACTCCGTACCGTCGCGCAGTGAGCCGATCCGCGCGCGGAGGGTGCCGAGCGCGATCGCCTCGATCTCGGCGGCGGCCCGCGCCTCCTGGCGGCGGCGCAGCTCGCCGTGCTCGACCAGCCAGCCCCGGTGCTTGTCGATGGCGGCGGCGATGTCGTCGATGCCCTCGCCCCGGGCGGCGACCGACCGGACCACCTGGGGCCGCCACTGCCCCGGCCCGCGCTCACCGAGTGCGATCATGCCCTGGATGTCACGGACGGTGGCGTCGACGCCGTCCCGGTCCGCCTTGTTGACCACGAACACGTCGGCGATCTCCAGGATGCCGGCCTTGACCGCCTGGATCGCGTCGCCCATCCCGGGTGCGAGCAGCACCAGCGTCGTGTCGGCGAGCGAGGCGACCTCCACCTCGGCCTGCCCGACGCCGACCGTCTCGACAAGCACCACGTCGCAGCCCGCGCCCTCCAGCACCCGGACCGCCTGCGGCGTGGCCGCGGCCAGCCCGCCGAGGTGCCCCCGGCTGGACATCGACCGGATGTAGACGCCCGGATCGGTGGCGTGGTCCTGCATCCGCACCCGGTCACCGAGGATCGCTCCGCCGGTGAACGGGCTGGACGGGTCGACCGCCAGCACGCCCACCCGGTGCCCGCGCGCCCGCAGCGCCCGGACCAGCTCGTTCGTGGTGGTCGACTTGCCCACCCCGGGTGAACCGGTCAGCCCGACCACCTGGGCCTGCCCGGCGTACGGCGCCAGCGCCGCGGCGATCTCCGGCAACAGCGCGTCACCGTTCTCCACCAGCGTGATCAGGCGAGCCACCGCGCGGGGGTCGCCCGCGCGGGCCCGCTCGACCAGCAGCGGTACGTCCCGGCTGCGGCGCACCGACGTGGTGCCCGCTGCCGGGACGTGCTCAGCCTCGCTCACTGCGTCATCCCTGTTCGCGACTGCGGGGCTCGCAGGACCGGCTCACTCCTCGCGCTCACTGGCTGGTCTCGGCCTTGCCCGGCACGTGGATGATCAGCGCGTCGCCCTGGCCACCGCCGCCACACAGCGCGGCCGCGCCGGTGCCACCGCCACGCCGCTTCAACTCCAGGGCGAGGGTGAGCACGAGACGCGCGCCGGACATGCCGATCGGGTGCCCCAGCGCGATCGCGCCGCCGTTGACGTTGACCTTGTCCGGGCTGATCCCGAGGTCCCGGGTGGACTGGACACCGACCTGCGCGAACGCCTCATTGATCTCGATGAGGTCCAGGTCCGCAACGCTCAGGCCACCCTTCTTCAGGGCGTGGTTGATGGCGTTGGACGGCTGCGAGTGCAGGGAGTTGTCCGGGCCCGCCACGTTGCCGTGCGCACCGATCTCGGCCAGCCAGGTCAGCCCCAGCTCCTTCGCCTTGGCCTTGCTCATCACGAGCACCGCGGCGGCGCCGTCGGAGATCGGCGACGAACTGCCGGCGGTGATGGTGCCGTCCTTGGCGAAGGCGGGGCGCAGCTTGGCCAGCGACTCGACTGTGGTGTCCGGGCGGATGCCCTCGTCCTCGCTGATCACCAGCGGGTCACCCTTGCGCTGCGGGATGACCACCGGGGCGATCTCGTCGGCGAAGTGGCCGTTCTTCTGCGCTGCGGCGGCCCGCTGGTGGCTGGCGGCGGCGAAGGCGTCCTGCTCCGCGCGGGAGATGCCGTGCTTGGCACCGAGCCGCTCGGTCGACTCGCCCATCGAGCAGCAGTCCCAGGCGTCGCTGAGCCCGTCGTGTGCCATGTGGTCCTTGACCACCACGTCGCCGTACTTGTAGCCGGTGCGCTGGCCCATCAGCAGGTGCGGGGCGTTGGTCATCGACTCCATGCCACCGGCCACCACGATGTCGAACTCGCCGGCCCGGATCAACTGGTCGGCAAGGGCGATCGCGTCCAGGCCGGAGAGGCAGACCTTGTTGATGGTCAGCGCCGGCACGGACATCGGCACGCCGGCCTCGACCGCCGCCTGCCGAGCCGGGATCTGACCGGTGCCGGCCTGCAACACCTGCCCCATGATCACGTACTGGACCTGGTCCGGGCTGACGCCGGCACGCTCCAGCGCCGCCTTGATGGCGATCCCGCCGAGCTTCGTGGCCGGGAGGTCCTTGAGGTTGCCCAGCAGCCGGCCCATCGGGGTCCGCGCGCCGCTGACGATCACCGAAGCCATGCCTGCCTCCGAAGGGGTGCCGAGCTGTACGCCTTAACGATTGTTCGGCCAGACTAGCGCCATGGCAGAGAACTCCCCCGTCGAGCCCGGTGCGGACTACGTCACAGACATCGGGCTTCGCAAGATTGACCACGTCGGGATCGCCGTGGCCGACCTCGACGCCGCGATCGACTTCTACCAGCGGACGTTCGGGATGCGCTGCGTCCACGTGGAGACCAACACCGAGCAGGGCGTTCGGGAAGCGATGCTGGCCGTCGGGCCCACCACCGAGGGTGGCTGCGTGCAGCTGCTCGCCCCGCTCACCCCGGAGTCGACCATCGCGAAGTTCCTGGACCGCAACGGGCCGGGCGTGCAGCAGGTCGCGTACACCGTGGTGGACATCGACGTGGCCTGCGCGGCGCTACGTGAGCGCGGCATGCGCCTGCTCTACGACGCTCCGAGGCGTGGCACCGCGGACAGCCGGATCAACTTCGTGCACCCCAAGGATGCCGGTGGCGTCCTCGTCGAACTGGTCCAACCCGCCCCCACCCCCCACTGACCCTCCGGCCCCACCCCCACCCCTCGTTGATCAAGAGGTTTGCGTCATCCCGCGCCGCAGAGATGACCGAAAGCTCTTGATCAACGAGAGGCGGCGTCCGGTGCGCGCACGTCAGTGCGCGGTTGGCGGGGTGGTTGGACACCTTCACGCATCGGCGGATGCAGTTTTTCACAGAGGGCTTCCCGGCCTAGCTACCGTTCAGTAACGTCCGGCCCCACAGGAGCGCGACCGGTGCCGGATGTGTCGAATGCCGACATGGCGGTCGTGCCCACCGGCGCCGACGATGGCAGCACCCGGGCCCGTGCGGGTGCGGATGAACCGGAGGTCACCGTGCAGGACATCCTCGAAGCGATCATGGCGGCGGAGGAATCGAACGATCCGGACCGCGAACTCGCCGGCCTCGCCGGGCTGCCCGTACCGGAGAGCTACCGGGGCGTGGTGGTCCGCGCCGAGGAGGCCCGGATGTTCGACGGCATGGCCACCCGGGACAAGGACCCGCGCAAGGCCCTGCACGTGCAGGAGGTGCCGACGCCGGAGCTGGCGCCGGGCGAGGCGCTGGTCGCGGTGATGGCCAGCGCGATCAACTACAACACGGTGTGGACCAGCATCTTCGAGCCGGTGTCCACCTTCAAGTTCCTCCAGCGCTACGGCCGGGTCTCCGAGCTGACCCGTCGGCACGACCTGCCGTACCACGTGGTCGGCTCGGACGCGGCCGGCGTGGTGCTGCGCACCGGCCCGGGGGTGACCCGGTGGGCCGCCGGCGACGAGGTGGTCGCGCACTGCCTCTCCGTGGAGCTGGAGGACGCGGCCGGGCACGACGACACCATGCTCGACCCGCAACAGCGGATCTGGGGCTTCGAGACGAACTTCGGCGGGCTGGCCGAGCTGGCCATCGTCAAGGCCAACCAGCTGATGCCCAAGCCGCGGCACCTGAGCTGGGAGGAGGCGGCCAGCCCGGGGCTGGTCAACTCCACCGCGTACCGGCAGCTCGTCTCGCACCACGGCGCCAACATGAAGCAGGGCGACGTCGTGCTGATCTGGGGTGCCTCTGGCGGCCTCGGCGGTTACGCCACCCAGATGGCGCTCAACGGCGGCGCGATTCCGGTCTGCGTGGTGTCCTCGCCGGAGAAGGCCGAGCTGTGCCGCAAGATGGGCGCGGAGCTGGTCATCGACCGGGCCGCGGAGGGCTTCCGCTTCTGGAAGGACGAGGAGACCCAGGACCCGGACGAGTGGCGGCGCTTCGGCGAACGGATTCGCGAGCTGACCAGCGGCGAGGACCCGGACATCGTGTTCGAGCACCCGGGTCGGGAGACGTTCGGCGCCAGCGTCTACGTGGCCCGGCGCGGTGGGACCATCGTCACCTGCGCCTCCACCAGCGGCTTCCTGCACCAGTACGACAACCGCTACCTGTGGATGCACCTCAAGCGGATCGTGGGCAGCCACTTCGCCAACTACCACGAGGCGTGGCAGGCCAATCGCCTGGTCGCGCTCGGCAAGGTGCACCCCACGGTCTCCCGCACCTACCCGCTGGAGCAGACCGGCCAGGCCGCGTACGAGGTGCACCGCAACGCCCACCAGGGCAAGGTCGGCGTGCGCTGCCTCGCACCGACTGACGGGCTGGGCGTGCGCGACGGGGAGTTGCGGGCCCGGCACGAGGACGCGATCAACCGGTTCCGGGGGCACTGAGCGGCACCGCCGGTCCGGGGTCACTGAGCGGCGCTGCCGGCCCGGGGTCACTGACCGGCGCCGCCGGCCCTCGGGGGCACCGACCGGCGTCCGGAGCGCCGGGGCGGGTCCCGGCCGGACGGTGGAACGCTGGATGACCATTGCGCTGATCGCTCATTGTTCTTCCGCCCCCATTAGCGGATAAGCCACCCGGATCGAACAAAGGGCCTCGGGGTAACCCCGGGGCCCTTTTCCGCGTCACGCTGCGTGGCGTCCGACCCGCCGGGACCTGCCAAGATCGCCGATTGGTCCAACCTGGCCGATCGCGGGAGTTGACCATGTAAAGAGGGCACGAAAGCTTCGCACCGCTCTTGCGAAGCACCCTGGGGCGTCTGCCAGTATGTCCCAATGCCCCAGCAGCAGTCCTCCCCTCTCGCGTTCTTCGATAACGCGAACTCGCAGCCAGATTTCACCGTTGGCCTGCGCGGATACAACACTCATCAGGTCGACGACTTCCTCGGCCGGATGACCGCCGCGCTGACCCAGTCCGAGCAGGCCCGTGCCGAGGCCGAGCAGCGGATGAACGACGCCCAGCGTCGGCTCCGCCAGGCCGAGCAGCGCATGAGTGCGCTGGAGCAGAAGCTCACCGACACGAACAAGCAGCTCGAAGAGAACAGCCGACCCACCCTCTCCGGGCTCGGCACGCGCGTTGAGCAGATCCTCCGGCTCGCCGAGGAGCAGGCCAACGACCACCGCAACGAGGCCAAGCGCGAGTCGGAGGGCATCCTCTCCGCCGCCCGCCTCGAGGCCCGCGAGATCACCGACAAGGCCCGCGCCGAGGCCGCCGCCATGAAGGCGAGCGCCGAGCGCGAGGCGGGCAACCTGCGTACGGCCGCCGAGCGGGAGGCCGCCGAGGTCCGGGTGCAGGCACGCCGCGAGGCCGACACGCTGCGCGCCGACGCCGACCGGGAGACCAAGCAGCTGCGTACGGTCACCGCGCACGAGGTGGCCGAGCTGAAGTCGACAGTCGAGCGGGAGGTCGCCACCCTGCGGGCCACCGCCGAGCGGGAGATCACCCAGCAGCGGGCGAAGGCCGCCCGCGAAGCTGAGGAGAAGCGCGCCGAGGCGACCAAGCTGCTCACCGATGCGCGCGACAAGCGCGACAAGGACCTGCAGGCCCTGGAGCTCCAGCTGGCCGAGCGGCGGGAGAAGGCCGAGCGCGAGGAGTCCGAGCGGCACGCCGCGCAGGTCGCGCAGACCCAGAAGATGGTCAGCGAGGCCGAGCAGCGTGCCCGGGCCGCGCAGGAGCGGGCCAAGGAGATCGAGCAGCGCGCCGAGGCGCGGCGGGTCGAGTCGGAGCGCAACGCCGCCGAGACTGTCGACAAGGCCAAGGCCCACTCGGAGAAGACCCTCAACGAGGCGAAGGCCGAGTCGCAGCGCCTGCTCACCGAGGCCCGCACCGAGGCGGAGCTGACCACGCAGGCCGCCCGCCGCGAGGTCGAGGACCTCACCCGGCAGAAGGACGCTGTCACGTCGCAGCTGGGTCAGATGCTCTCCGGCCTCGCCGGCATCGTTCCGGGAATGCCGGCGCAGGCCGCTCCGGCTGCCAAGCCGGAGGCAGCAAAGAAGACCGATGGCGGTCAGGAGCGGGTGCCCGCGGAGACCGCCGGCTGACGCGAGGGCGTCAGGTCGGGGCATCGACGGCGCGAGGTGACACCGGGTAACCGGTGCCACCTCGCGCCGTATGCGTTTCCTAACCCCTGGTATTCGCTGACCGCAACGGAGTGAAGTAGCTCCCACAAGGCCCGTCCGTATCGCCCCAGCAGGGCCCGTTGCGTGTGAGGATGGGGGCATGTCGCACGGCGAGGAACTGTTCGCTCTCGGCGGGGACGTGACGACGGAGCCCAGCTTCGAGTCCGCTCTGCGGGGGTATGAGAAGAAACAGGTCGACCGTTATGTCGCACGTGCTGAGCACGAGATCGCGACCCTCGCCTCCGAACGGGAACAGGCGTACACACAGATCCACAAGCTCGCCGGCCAGGTCGAGGTTCTCCAGCGCGACCTGACCCAGGTGCGCAAGCAGATGAACGTGGTCGACCGGGCGTCGTTCCGGCACCTCGGCCCGCGGGTCGAGTCGATCCTCACTCTCGCTGAGGAGCAGGCCGAGCAGATCCTCGCCGACGCGAACGGGGAGATCGAGGCGCGTCGTGCCGCGGCCGAGCACATCATCGAGGAGGCCCGCGAGCAGGCCGCGCGGGCTCTGAAGGACTTCGAGATCGCCCTCGCCGCCCGACGCGCGGAGGAGGAGCGGCACAGCGCCGCCCAGCGGGCCGAGGCGGACGCGACCCTGCGGGCGGCCAAGGACGAGTCGGCGCAGTTGCGCAAGGCGGCGCAGGACGCGCTGGCGAAGGCCCAGCAGGAGGCCACCCAGCTGCGGGATTCCGCCAAGGAGATCCACACCCGGGCCCAGCAGGAGGCCACCAAGCTGCGCGAGACGGCCCGCGAGACGCTGGCCAACGCCCGGCAGGAGGCCAGCGATCTGCGGGATGCCGCCAAGGAGGTGCACGCCAAGGCGCTTCAGGAGGCCAAGCGGCTCACCGACACGGCGACCGAGGCCGGTCGGGCCACCCATGCCAAGGCGCAGCAGGAGGCCAAGCAGATCATCGACGACGCGTCGATGGCGGGTCGGGCCACCCGCGCGAAGGCGCAGCAGGAGGCCGAGCGGCTGACGACGCAGGCCACCGAGTCGGCGAAGCGCAGCCGCGCCGAGACCGAGGCGTACGTGCAGCGAATGCGCACCGAGACCGAGGCGTACGTGCAGCACACCCGGGCACAGACCCAGCAGGAGCTGGGCGCGTGGCGGGCCGGGGTGGAGCAGGAGGTCAACTCCCGTCGGGAGGCGGCCGACCGGGAGTTGGCGCAGCGACGGTCCGCGGCCGAGCAGGAGTTCGCCAAGCGCCGCGACGAGCTGGACAAGCAACACGCGGCGCGCCAGCAGGAGCTGGAGGCTGGGCTCGCCAGCCGTCAGCAGGAGCTGGAGAACGGGTTCACCACCCGTCGGGACGAGCTGGAAAACGAATACTCCACCCGGAAGAACGAGCTGGAGACCGAGTACACGGCTCGCAAGAACGAGATCGAGCAGGGCGCGGCCGGCGTCCGCCAGGCGGCCGAGCAGGACGCGGCGGCGCTGCGCCAGCGGTCCGAGGCGGAGGCCGCCGAGCTGCTGAGCCGGGCCGAGACCGAGGCCAGCGACAAGCGCCGCAAGGCCGACGAGCATGTCGCTGCGTCGCGGCGGCAGTTCGAGGAGTACGCGGCCACCACGCAGCAGCACCTTGCCACCACTCAGCAGCACCTGGCGGCGACCCAGCAGGAGTCGGCGGCGGGCCGTCAGCAGTTGGCCCAGGTGATGTTGGAGATCGCCCAGGCCCAGCAGCAGTTGGCGGATCTGCGGCAGGAGACCTGGAAGGCGCGGCAGGAGTCCGACGAGCTCCAGCGTCAGATGTCCGAGCTGCGGTTGCAGAGTGTCGCCGGTCCGATCGACGGGCCGACCGCGCCGGCCGGAGACGCCAGCGCGAACGGAGACGTGCCCGGTGGTGGGGACGACGGCGTGAGCGTTTCCGCCGGCGCGGCCGCGGGTTCGGGTACGGGCACCGGGGGTTCGGGTACGGGCACCGGGCTGAAGACGGAGCCCGCCGACACCAGGCAGCCGGTGAACGCAGGCGCGGAAGAGTCCGGGCAGTCCACGACCCGGCCGGTGGCCGAGCCGGTGACCACCGTGGATGGCGGGACGGCGAGCGCCGGGGTGGACGGGGAGCCGACCGTGGCCGCCGTTCCGGGCGAGGGTGGCCGGGGCGCCAAGCCCACCAAGATCACTAGCACCGGTGAGAACGGCAAGCGACCCAGCAAGCCGACCACCGACGAGCGCAGCGCCAAGCCCAGCAAGGTCACCATCGACAAGGAGTGACGGGCACCCGCCCGCCGAAGCTTCGAAATCTTGGACACTTTCCGTCAACCGCCGACGGAAAGTGTCCAAGATTCATTTCTGCGTCGGGTGGCGTAGGGGCGGGGCGGGGGTCCAGCCGGCTGCGATGAGGGCGCGTCGGACGGTGTCGGCGACCTCGTCCGGGCGGGCGCGGACCAGCCAGGCCGGGAAGCGCAGAATGCGGTCGCCGCTGTTCCAGACGTCGTTCTGTGGACGCATGTCGGCCGCCCACTGCTTGACGTCCATGTGGTGCGCGCCGTCGATCTCCACCTGCACCCGCCACTCCCGCCAGTACGCGTCCAGCCAGCGGTTCCGGCCGGCCGCGTCGACCCGGTGCTCCTGCAGGTCCGGGGCGGGCAGCCGGTGCCGGCGGCACAGCCGCAGGAAGTCGATCTCCGAGAGCGCCTGTGCGCCGCCCGCGATGTCGCTGATGGTCAGCCCGATCAGCCGCCGACGGAGGGCTCGAGGGAGGACGTCGAGCACCGCCTGCAACTCCTCGGGCAGCACCCGGCGTTGCTGGCAACCGGCGGCCAGAACCGACTGCGCCTCGTCCACGCCGGCCGCCCAGCCCGCCGCGTCCACCAGGGCCCGCGCCGTCGTGGTGCGCGGTGGGCGGGCACGTTGGAGATGGGCCTCGGGGAGAACCGTCGTGCGGTGGACCAGGACGGCGGGCATGTCGATCGGAAGTCGACGCAGGGTGGCCCGCGCGGCACGGCGGGCTGCCGGCACCAGCACGTGCAGCGGCTCGCGTCGCAGTCCTCGTACCCCGGCCTCGGCGGCGGCGGACACCCCGGCCAGCACCGCCCCCGGCCCGGCCGCCAGCACCGCCACCCAGAGTTGTTGGTCGCGGGTGAGTCGGCCGTTGCCGGCCAGCAGGATCCCGCGGCAGATCGACCGCCACCGACCGGAGCGAATCCGGCCCCGCACCCGCCCCTCGCTGGGCAACCCGGCGACCTGCGCGGTCGTCAGCACGCCCGCCTGCTCGAAGGCGAGCCAGTCGAGTGCGTCGGCGTCATCGGCGGGCAGCATCCGGACAGCTTTCGCCGTTACGCGCCGCCCCACCACCAGATCTTGGACAGTTTCCGTTACGGCCTAACGGAAACTGTCCAAGATCTGCACGGATTTGGCGGCGTCCGGGGTGGGTGTGGTCCTCGTCGAACTCCGCCTTGAGCAGCAGCCGGGCTTCCGCGCAGGGCCACTGCCGGCCGTTGGCCCGGCAGCACCGCGCAGGTTGCAGCGGGATGTGCGGCGTCCGCGCGCCGCCGGGTCGGGCAACACGGGGTACGGCCCGAGTCGCGCATTGATGGTCGAGCAGATCGGCCGATGGTCGTCTCGATGCCACCACCGGGCTGCCGTCGGCGAGCCGTTGCTCCACGACCGCCCCCACCGGAGACCTTTCCGGACCGTTCAATCCGGCCCGAGATGCCGACAGTGGTTGGGTGGGGCACATGGAGCACCAGATTGACGGTCTCGTGGTCGATGGCGACCATGAGGTGGCTACGCTGCTGGCGCATTGGGAGATGATCAGAAACGGTGCGTTGTCTCGCCGCCAGTCGATCAAGCTGATGAAGGAAGTTGTGACCTGATGGACCTGACCGGCGCGCTCTGGCGCACGTCCAGCCGTAGCGGCAACGGAGAGTGTGTCGAGGTGGCGGACAATCTGCCCGGGGTCGTGGGGGTGCGGGACAGCAAGGACCCGGCCGGTCCGGTGCTGGTGTTCGCGCCCGCCGCGTGGCGGGCGTTCGTGGCCGTCGCCCGTCGTCCGACGGCCTGAGCCGGGAGGTCCCTGGTGCCACAGCACGACCCGTCCGGCGACGAGCCGGACGTGACCCCCGGTCCCCCGCCAGCGGAAACCCCACAGCCGGCGGAGACGCCACCGTCGGCGGAAGCGCAGCCGACGGAGGCGCAGCCGGCATCGTCAGCGGCAACGCCACCCCCGGTGCCGGTCCCCGTCCCGGGGGTCGACCCGGATGAGCCGCCGGCGGTCCCGTCCGGAAAGTTCGGCACACCGGGGCGGCCACTGCGCCGCAGCAGCTTCCTGCTCGGCTTCACCGGTGCGCTGGGCGTGCTGCTGGCGTACACCCTCTATCTGGGGATTCGCAATGCCGGCGGCATCCTCGTGCTGGTGGTGATCGCGCTCTTCCTCGCGGTCGGCCTCAACCCGGCGGTGGTCCGACTGGGCCGGTGGGGTGTGCCGCACGGCCTGGCGGTGGCGGGGGTCGCCCTGACGGTGGTGCTGCTGCTCTGCGGCGGCATCGTGGCGCTGGTCCCGCCGATCGTCACCCAGTCGGGGCAGTTCATCGACCAGATCCCGAGCTTGCTCGACGAGTTGCGCCGCAACCCGACGGTCAATGACCTGGTGGAGCGGTACGACGTGGTGGAGCGGGTGCAGGGCGCGGCCAACGCGGAGACGGTCGGACGGGCGCTCGGCGGCGTGCTGGGCGGCGCACAACTGATCTTCGGCACGGTGTTCCGGACGCTGACCGTGCTGGTGCTGACCATCTACTTCCTGGCCTACTTCGACAAGCTGCGCTCGCTGGGCTACTCGTTGGTGCCCCGGTCGCGGCGGCAGCGGGTGCAGCTGATCGGTGACGAGATACTGGCCAAGGTTGGCGCCTACATGGTCGGCGCGCTGAGCATCGCGGTGCTGGCCGGCGCGACCACCTTCGTCTTCGCGCTGATCGTCGACCTGCCGTACCCGTTCGCGCTGGCCGTGGTGGTCGCGGTGACCGACCTGATCCCGCAGATCGGCGCCACCCTGGGCGCGGTGATCGTGAGTCTGGTCGGCTTCGCCGCCGACCTGCCCACCGGCATCGCCTGCGCGGTCTTCTTCCTCATCTACCAGCAGGTGGAGAACTACCTCATCTACCCGAAGGTGATGCGGCGTTCGGTGGAGGTCAACGAGGTGGCCGCCCTGCTGGCCGCGCTGCTCGGGGTGGCGCTGCTGGGTGTGGTGGGCGCGCTGATCGCCATCCCCACGGTGGCCGCGCTGCAACTGATCCTGCGCGAGGTGGTGCTGCCCCGCCAGGAGCGCCGCTGAGCGTCAGCCCGCCTGACCGGCGGCCAGGCGCCGGCGGACGGGCGGGTCAGTCCGCCTTGGTGGCGGCCGGGCCGGGGACTGGGGTGTCGGCGAAGGCGGCCACCGTCCGGTCGGCGTACGCGCTGACGTCGCCGGCCTCCATCGGGCCGTCCCAGGTTGTCGGCAGCGGCACCTCGACGACCGGGTTGACCCGCCGGACGATCTCGTCGAGCACCGTCTCCGCGTCGCCCACCCACAGGTGCTTGGCACCCGGAACCCCGACCACCTCGGCCTGCGGCACCGCGGCGAACCGCTCCCGCGCCTCGGTGGGGCGCAGGTAGTCGTCGAACTCCGGCACCAGCGCCACCAGCGGTCGACCCGAGTTGGCCCAGGTGGCCAGGTCCTCGGGGGCGGAGAAGCGCAGCGGCGGCGAGAGCAGGATCGCCCCGGCGATCGCCGGGTCGCAGCCGTACTTCAGCGCCAGGTCGGTGCCGAACGACCAGCCGACGAGCCAGATGTTGGGCAGCTCGGCGAACTCCGCGTACTCGATGGCGGCGGCCACGTCGTACCGCTCGCCCACCGCGCCGTCGAAGGCTCCCTCGCTGGTGCCGCGCACGCTGCTGGTGCCCCGGGTGTTGAACCGCAGCACCGCCAGGTCGGCCAGCGCGGGCAGCCGCCAGGCTGCCTTGCGGAACACGTGGCTGTCCATCATTCCGCCGTGGGTCGGTAGCGGGTGCAGGCAGACCAGGGTGGCCACCGGCGGCCGGTCGGCCGGCAGGGCCAGCTCACCGACCAGTCGCAGACCGTCGGCGGTGTGCAGCTCGATGTCCTCCCGGCGGCCGGGCAGGATCGACGACGCGCGGATCGCTGTGCTCACCGCCCAAGTCTGTCGTGAAGTCGCCGCCGCCGCCCGCCCAGGCACGAACAGGGTGACCCAGGTCGCTACCGGGCAGGTCGCCAAGCCCCTTACGCGGCAGCGCTCCGGGCCTGGTCGCTCAGTAGCGCGGGGAGCCCCGGCCACGCTGCACCGCCGGGCCGCGCCGGTCCCGGGCCTGCCAGCAGCCGCTGTGCCAGTGCCGCCGGTCGGTCAGGTCACCCAGGCCGTCCGCAGGCCAGGCCACCAGGTGCGCCACCCCGGGCCGGATCTCCTGGTTACAGCCGGGGCAGCGGTACGTCTTGACCGACGCGCCCGCGCCGATGCCGCGTACCTGCCAGGCACCGTCGGTCCACTGCTGGACCGAGGCGACGCCCTGCCGGACCCGGTCGGCGTCCAGGTTGGCGTTCTCGTCCCGGCGAGGGCGATTGCGACGGGGGCTCACAGTCACCAAGGTTACGGTCACTCCCAGCTCGCCGGCTCGCCACGGTCGTCGGCGACCCGGAGCCCGCCGATAACCGTGCTGACCTCCGCGTCCGTGGGCGACCGCTCCCAGCGGTTCTCGTGCCCCATGGACAGCAGGGTGTTCGGAATGCCGAGCACGTGCCAGAAGTCGCCCATGTCGAACACCGGCCTGCCGGCGATCCTGCGATTGGCCTTGGCCCGGTCGGGCGAGGATGGGCGGGGTAAGTAGGTGAGCCGCACCGGCAAGGTGGCGGCGCCCTGGAGAGCGACAGTCAACGCCGCTTCGGTGTGGTCCGAAGCCGCAACGGCCATCTGGGTCGGCGTCGTCATTCCCCCCACGTTCACGATGCGGGGCCAGGACAGTTGCCGCACCGCCACCTCGCACGCGCTGATCCGGGCACCCGGGGGCAGAGCGGTCAGTTGGATCGGCGCGACACAGCGGCGGGCTTCGTCGAACCGGAGCGCCGCCGCCGCCCGGCGGACCTCGGCGCCGGTCTCCCCGAGAGCCGCGACCCGGACGTACAGGCCCGGGACGGGCTGCCAGCGCAGCACCCAACCCTTCGTGACCCTGTCGAGCTGACGGATCACCCCGTTGTACCTCGATGCGGCGTCGAGGCCCTGGCCGGGCGAGGCAAGGTCCTTGTCGCTGGTGACGGCGCCCGCTTTGTCGGGGCCGATGTCACGAAGCTGGCTCGGATCACCGATCTCGGCGGTCCGTGGGTCCGCGGCAACGATCACCATCGCCTGCACGCCGTCACCCAGGTCCAGTCGCATGCTCTCGACCTGGGCCGCGGAGCGCCAGGCGACCGGCTTCGCCGCTGTCGGATCGACCCCGAAGTGCAGCAACCGTGGGTCCGTGCCGATCAGGGCGGGGCGCTCCGCTGCCCCCGGAACCCCCGGTGCCCGAGGCGGTGTGACCACTACCGGGCTGGGCGTGACGGCCGGCTGCGGCGGCGCGGCCGACGGCGTACGCACTGCCACACCGGCCCCGAGCAGCACCGCGACACCGAGGGCTGCCCCGATGACGGCACGTCGCCGCCGCCGACGGGCCCGTCCCCCGTTCACCGCTGCCGTCAGCAGGCTGTTGGTGTCCACGGGCCCGTCGGCCTGCTCCCGGAGTGCCCTGGCGATCCGCTCGTCGAGGTCGGTCACGGCCGGCTCCCGTTCGTCGTGGGAACGCCGTGGCGCTCCCGCAGCTGGCTGAGCGCCCGCATCGCGTGGGTGCGGACGGTGACCGGGGAACAGCCGAGAATCTGGGCGATCGTCGGGTCGTCGAGGTCCTCGTAGTAGCGCAACACGAGCACCGCGCGCTGCCGGTCGGGCAGGCCGAGGATCAGCCGCCACATCTCGTCCCGGTCGGCCGCATCGCCGCCCAGGTCCCCGCGCCCCGGCCGGTCGGCGAACTCGGCAGTGGCCAACTCCCTGCTGGATCGGCGGCGCCACCAGGAGGTGTTGGCGTTGACCAGCATCCGGCGCACGTAGACGTCCGGGTGGTCGGCGCGGGCGATTTTCCGCCAGTGCACGTAGGCGCGCGCCAACACGTCCTGGGTGAGGTCCTCGGCGCGGTGTTCGTCACCGGTCAGCAGCCGGGCCAGCCGGACGAGCGCCGGCCCGCGCGTGCTGACGTATTCCTCGAAGGTCACACCACTCAGACGCCGTCACCGGCGCCCACTGTTGACACCGGTCAGCGGTGCGAGTGGTCGCGGAAGCCGCGGCGGGTCTTGCGGCCCAGGTAGCCGGCGGTGACCAGGTGCTCCAGCAGCGGCGCGGGCGCGAAGCCCGGCTCGCGCAGTTCCAGGTACAGCTCGCGCTGGATGGCCAGGGAGACGTCCAGCCCGACCACGTCGAGCAGCTCGAACGGGCCCATCGGGTAGCCGCAGCCCAACTTCATGGCGTGGTCGATGTCGTCGGCCGTCGAGTAGCTGGCCTCCAGCATCTTCACCGCGTCGTTCAGGTACGGGAAGAGGAGAGCGTTGACGATGAAGCCGGACCGGTCGCCGCAGACCACACCGGTCTTGCCGAGCGCGGCGCAGACGGCGCGGGCGGTGGCGGTGGCCTCCGGGGAGGTGCGGATGGTGCGGACGACCTCGACCAGCGGCATGACCGGGGCCGGGTTGAAGAAGTGCAGCCCCACCACGTCGGCCGGCCGGTGGGTGGCCATCGCCACGTCGATCACCGGCAGCGACGAGGTGGTGGTGGCCAGCACCACGCCCGGCTTGCAGATCTCGTCGAGGCTGGCGAAGAGTGCCTTCTTGACGCTGAGCTCCTCGACGACCGCCTCGACCACCAGGTCGACGTCGGCGAGATGGTCGAGCGTGGCGGACCAGCTGATCCGGCCCAGGGCGGCGTCCCGGTCGGCCTCGGAGAGCTTGCCGCGCACCACGCCCTTGTTCAGCGAGGTCTTCACCGCCTCGCAGACCTTCGCTGACTTCTCCATGCCACGGGTCACCGAGACGACCTCGTAGCCGGCCTTCGCGAAGACCTCGATGATCCCGGTGGCCATCGTTCCGGAGCCGACCACGCCGACCTTCGCGATGGCGCGCGCGCCGTCGGCGAGCGCGCCGTCCGTGGCCAGCGGCGTCGCCTCATCCGGTACGACCACCGGGGAGCCGGGCCGTTCGTAGGTGTAGAAGCCCCGGCCCGACTTCCGGCCGAGCAGCCCTGCCGTCACCATCTGCTTGAGCAGCGGCACCGGGGCGTGGCGGCGGTCCCGCCCGCCGCGCCGGTACATGGTGTCCAGGATCTCGTACGCGGTGTCCAGGCCGATCAGGTCCATCAACGCCAGCGGGCCCATCGGCAGGCCGCAGCCGAGCTTCATGGCGGCGTCGATGTCCTCCCGGGTCGCGTAGTGCGACTCGAACATGCCGACCGCGTGGTTGAGGTAGCCGAAGAGCAACGCGTTGGCGATGAAGCCGGCCCGGTCGTTGATGGTGACGTCGACCTTGCCGAGCCGGGCGCAGAGCGCCTCCACGTCGGCGACCACCTCGGGTGCGGTGACGACAGTGCGGACCACCTCGACCAGCTTCATGACCGGGGCCGGGTTGAAGAAGTGGATGCCGATCACCTGGTTGGGTCGGCTGGTGGCGACGGAGATCTCGGTGACGCTCAACGACGAGGTGTTGGTGGCGAGGATCGTCTCCGGGCGGCAGACCCGGTCCAGTTCCGCGAAGATCCGCTGCTTGAGGTCCAGGTGCTCGGGCACCGCCTCGATGACCAGGTCGACGGAGTGCAGCGCGTCCAGCCCGACCGCGAAGTGCACCCGCTCGTGCAGGGCGTCGCGGTCCGCCTCGGCGAGCTTGCCCTTGGCGACCGCCCGGTCGGTGGAGCCCTTCAGGGTGGCCCGACCGCGCTCCAGCGCCGGCGCGGAGATTTCCACTGCCACCACGTCGATGCCGTTGCGGGCGAAGACCTCGACGATGCCGGCACCCATGGTGCCCAGCCCCACCACACCCACGGTGCTGAACTCGCGCGCCACGACCGGCCTCCCCAGAGACTCCGCACGGCCACTGAACGGCCGCTAAGGTTATGCGCGCGAGTCTGCCACGTGACGGTGAGTTGTCGAGACGCCGTGGCATATTTCACCCACGGCCCAGCGGCGCAGCTACCCGGCCGACACGCTGGTCAGGGCCAACAACTCCGCGACGAACTCCGCCGGGCGCTCCAGGTGCGGGCTGTGCCCACAACCGGGCAACACCACCTCGTGGTACGCGCCGCCGGCCGCCGCGTACCGGTCGAGCACCGCCCGGGTCTGGCCGACCATCGGCTGCGGTGGGCAGGCGTCAGCGCCGGGCCAGCCGGGCACGAGATCCAGCGAACCCAGGTACGCCAGGTCGAAGAGCGAGGTGTCCGAGACGATGACGTCGACGTCTCCGCGCACCCAGGTGACCGGCGGTTTCTCGGCGACGGCCACCAGCTCGTCGGCGAGCCGGAACCAGGTGGGCGCGAGCGCGTTGAGCACCCCGCGCTCCCCCGGAGCGGTGCCCGGCCAGTTCTCCGACGGCACCGCCGTGCCCGGGTAGTTGTCGTCACCGGTGGCGGTGGAGAGCACGGTGTCCAGCAGCAGTTCCTCGTCCTCGACCAGAGAGGCGGGATCGGCCACATAGGTGGCTCGCAGCACGGCACGCGGGCTGGCCGGCGCGTCCGAGCTCCGGTCACCGGCCGCGAGGCGGGCGACGAAGTCCGGGTTCGCCGTGCCGGCGCCGGTGCCGGCGAAGTCGGGGGTGGTCGGCGTGCCGGTCAGGTCACGGGTGCCACCGAAGCCGTACGGGGAGACCGGTGCGGCGAGCAGCAGCGCCCCCACGCGCTGCGGATGGTCGACCAGCAGGCGCATCGCCACCCCACCGCCGAGGGAGTGCCCGACCACCACCGGGCGCGCGTCGGCGTCGAAGAGCGTCGGGTCGTCCAGCAGGGCCGCCACGTCGTCGGCGAAGTCCCGCAGGCCCCGGGTGGCGTCCACCGGGGCGGTCGCGGAGTCGCCGTACCCCCGCAGGTCGGGGGCGACCACCCGCAGCGTCGGTGGCAGACGGCGGACCAGCGGCTCCCAGAACAGCGCGGACGAGCAGTTGCCGTGGATCAGCAGCACGGGTATGCCGTCCGGCGGGCCGGCCACCCGTACCGCCTGAGTGATGCCGTTCGCCGTCACGGTCCGCTGCTCGGTCTCCATCCGCGGCATGGTGCCACGGGTGTCCCCACCGGTCCAGGTGTCGGGCCGCCACCCAACGGAGCTACCCGGTGTGGCAGGCCGCCAGATCAGCGACGCGAGCCGGGTGGCGCGGCCAGCGGCAGCGGCAGCGTCGGTCGGACGTCGCGCCGGGACGAGCCGAAGCTGAGCCCCACCGGGTCGGTGAGCGCCACCCCGGGGTCGAACAGGCGCAGTTCGGTGCGGCCCAGCCGGATCACGTCGCCGTCGGAGAGTCGTTCCACAGCGGTGATCCGCCGGTCGTTGAGCCAGGTGCCGTTCGTGGAGCCCAGGTCCCGCAGGGACGGGCCCTCCGGTGCCAGCCACACCTCGGCGTGGCGACGGCTCAGGTGTGGGTCGTTGATGACCACCTGACCTGTCGGCGCTCGGCCGATCACCTGTATCTCGGCTCGCATACGAAAGCTCGCGCCGCGCATCGGTCCACCCGCGACCGTCAACAGCGGCATCAGTTCCGGATGTTCCTCCATGGACAGTCAGCCCTCCACCCCACACCGTCACTCCGCGCGTCAGCTTGCCATCAGACGGTAGTCGTCAATACCGACCGGCCGGTCAGCCTCTCGTCACCTCCCGGCCACCTGCCGTTCGACGATTCGGGCGGGCCCCATCCGTCATCAACGCCCTGACCTGCACTGATCAACGATCGGCCGGGCTGATGCGACGCCGGCCCCCCGGCCCCGAATCGGGGACCCTACCGGTGAGTAATCCTCGGGTCTAGACTTCCGCCATGACGGCAGTGCATATCCCGGGCGTTCCGGTCATCGACGCGGGTCAGTTGGTTTCCACCAGCCCGGCGACCGGCGCTGAGGCCGGGCGCCTCCCGGTCGCCACCGACGCCGACGTGCGGCAGGCCGTCGACCGCGCCCGTGCCGCCGGCGACTGGTGGGCGGGTCTCGGCTTCACCGGCCGCCGCCAGCGGATGCTGCGGTGGCGTGCCCTGCTCGCCAAGCGCATCGAGCAGTTGGCCGAGTTGGTGCACGTCGAGGGCGGGAAGCCGACCGCCGACGCCATCGTCGAGATCGTCACCGCGATCGAGCACATCGACTGGGCCGCCCGCAACGCCGGCCGCGTGCTCGGTCCACGTCGGGTGCGGTCCCGGCTCATCCTCGCCGAGTTCTCCGGCCACCTCGAATACCAGCCGCACGGGGTGGTCGGCGTGATCGGGCCGTGGAACTATCCGGTCTTCACGCCGATCGGCTCCGCCGCGTACGCCCTCGCCGCCGGCAACGCCGTAGTGCTCAAGCCGAGCGAGTACACGCCCGCCGTCGGCCAGTGGCTGGTGGACAGCTTCGCCGAGGTGGTGCCCGAGCAGCCGGTGTTCACCGCAGTGCACGGGCTGGGCGACGTGGGTGCGGCACTGTGCCGCTCCGGCGTCAACAAGCTGGCGTTCACCGGCTCCACCGCCACCGCCCGAAAGGTGATGGCCGCCTGCGCCGAGACGCTGACCCCGATGCTCATCGAGGGCGGCGGCAAGGACGCCATGATCGTGGACAGCGACGCCGACCTGGACGCGGCCGCCGAGGCGTGCGTCTGGGGCGGCATGACCAACGCCGGCCAGACCTGCATCGGCATCGAGCGGGTGTACGCGGTCGACGCCGTCTTCGACGCCTTCGTCGACAAGGTGGTGACCCGCGCCGGTCGGCTGACGGTCGGGCCGGAGGGCACCGACATCGGCCCGATCACCATGCCCAGGCAGATCGACGTGATCCGCCGGCACATCGACGCCGCGATCACGTCCGGCGGGCGCGCCGTACTCGGCGGCCCGAGCGCCGTACAGCCGCCGTACGTCCACCCCACAGTGCTGGTGGACGTACCGGAGGAGTCGGCCGCCGTCCGCGAGGAGACCTTCGGTCCCACGCTGACCATCAGCCGGGTCCGCGACGCCGACGAGGCAGTCACCCGCGCCAACGCCCTGTCGTACGGCCTCGGGGGTTCGGTCTTCGGCCGGCGGCGTGCGGTGGCCACCGCCCGGCGACTGCGCTCCGGGATGGCGTCGATCAACTCCACGCTGACCTTCGCCGGCATGTCCACCCTGCCGTTCGGCGGTGTGGGTGACTCCGGCTTCGGGCGGATTCACGGGGAGGACGGCCTGCGTGAGTTCGGTCGGGCCAAGGCGATCACCCGACGTCGTGCCCGGTCACTGCTGCCGTCGATGACCTTCGAGCGCACCCCGGCCGACGTGGCCCGACTCGTCAAGGCCATCAAGGTCATGTACGGAAGGTAAGTGTCGGATAACCGATCATCAACAAGGATCGGTGTATCCACATGTTTATACACCGTGGTCACGGCGGTACATTGCGTTAAATGGGCCCCAATCGATTGCGCTACCGCCTTGTCGACAGTGACCAGTCGTGGAGCGCCCGACGGCGTCGGCACCGCTCGGACTGGTTGGCGCGCACCTTTCCGGACATCGGCGACATGCACGTGGTCGACCTCGGTGGTCGGCTCGGCACCTGGCACCGCGCCACCGTCCGACCGGCCCGGGTGACAGTCGTCAACCTGGAGCAGCCGCCCGCCGTCGTTCCGGAATGGGCCCACGTCGAGCAGGCCGACGCCTGCGACCTGCCCCCGCACCTCACCAAGGGCAGCTACGACCTGGTCTTCTCGAACTCGGTGCTGGAGCATGTGGGCGGGCACGAACGCCGGATCCGCTTCGCCGCCGCCGCCCGCTCACTGGCCGACCGGCACTGGGTGCAGACGCCCTACCGCTACTTCCCCATCGAGCCACACTGGATCGCGCCCGGCATGCAGTTCCTGCCGGTACGACTGCGCACCGCGTTCGCCCGACGTTGGCCGTTGGGGCACAAGCCGACGCGCAGCCACGACGCCGCCATCCACCAGGTGCTCTGGACCGAGTTGTTGGACCGCTCGCAGATGCGCCACTACTTCCCGGACTCGACAATGCTGGTGGAGCGGGTGTTCGGTCTGCCGAAGTCACTGATCGCGGTGCGCAACGGGTAGGACGCCCTCAGAAGAGGGTCAGCTCGTCCTTCACGATGCCGCGCAGCTTGTCGTAGTCCACGACCACACACCGGATGCCCCGGTCGGTGGCGAGCACCCGGGCCTGCGGCTTGATCTCCTGGGCGGCGAAGACCCCGACGACGGGGCTGAGCAGCGGGTCACGGTTCATCAGTTCGAGATAACGGGTCAACTGCTCCACCCCGTCGATGTCGCCACGCCGTTTGACCTCGACGGCGACCGAGCCCGAGTTGGCATCCCGGCACAGCAGGTCGACCGGGCCGATGGCCGTCATGTACTCGCGGCGGACCAGCGTGAACCCCTCACCAAGGGCACCCGGGTTGGCGGCCAGCAACTCCTGCAGGTGCGCCTCCACCCCGTCCTTGCGCAGGCCCGGATCCACACCCAGCTCGTACGAGGTGTCCTGGAAGATCTCCTCCAGGGTGATCCGCAGCTCCTCGCCAGCCTTGTTGACGACCCGCCACACACCGGGGGCCTCCTCCAACCGACACGGCGGGCTCATCCAGTTCAACGGCTTGTACGCACGGTCGTCGGCATGAATGGACACCGACCCGTCCGCCTTCACCATCAGCAACCGGGTGGCCAGCGGCAGGTGAGCCGAGAGCCGTCCGACATAGTCCACCGAGCACTTCGCAATGACCAACCGCACCCGACGAGGGTAGCCGAGCACCCCCCGGTCGCCAGCGAGCGGCACTGGCGCGTCGATGCGATGCTGAGACCGTGTTCGAAGTCCTCACCGGCACCGGTCTCGCCGCCTCGGCGGGGCTGAACGCCTACATACCCCTGCTCATCCTCGGTCTACTCGGCCGTTACACCGACCTGATCGACCTGCCCAGCGGCTGGACCTGGCTCGGCAACGGCTGGGTCATCGCCATCATGGCCGTGCTTCTCGCCGTGGAGATGGTCGCGGACAAGGTGCCAGTGGTCGACCACATCAACGACGTGGTGCAGACCGTGGTCCGACCCACCGCCGGTGGCCTGGCCTTCGGCGCCGGCTCCTCGTCGGAGACGGTGACGGTCAGCGACCCGGGGAGCTTCTTCTCCTCCCACCAGTGGGTGCCGGTCGTCACCGGCGTACTGCTGGCGTTGGGCGTGCACCTGCTCAAGTCCGCGGCCCGCCCGGTGATCAACGCGACCACCGCCGGGATCGGCGCCCCGGTCGCCAGCACCGCCGAGGACGCCACCAGCGTGGTGGTCTCCCTGGTGGCGATCATCCTGCCGGTACTGGTGCTCGTCGTCCTGGTCGGCCTGGTGTTCTTCACCTTCTGGTTCTTCCGTCGTCGATCCGAACGACGCCGCGAACGAGAGGCCGCCCGCGCCGCCGGCTTCCGCGTCTGACGCGGCGGATCGGCGGCCCGCCATACCTCGGCTTCGGGGGTCGACAAAAGCCTAGGATCGGGGCAAGAACCTAGAGGAGGTCGGCATGACCGCAGCGTTGGAGATGCCCCGAGTCCAGGAATGTGTGGTCGCCGCGTGCGCGTACAACCAGTCGGGTGACTGCCACGCCTTCGCGATCACCATCGGCAACATGGATCACGCCCACTGCCACACCTTCGTCGAGTCGCCCGTCCGTGGCGGCGTGGAGAGCCTGATCGCGCAGGTGGGCGCCTGCCAGCGCGCCGACTGCCGGCACAACGAGCAGCTGGAGTGCCACGCGGCGTCGATCAGGGTCGGTCCGGACAACGACATGGCCGACTGCATGACCTACTCCGGCCGCTGACCCACGCCGGCCGACCACCCACGCCGGGCGCTGACCCATGTCGGCCGGCGACCGGCCGGGACAGCGTGCGATCAGGGCAGGTCGTTGGCGTGACGGATGACCGTCACCAGGTCGTCGATGATGCCGGTGAGGGCGAAGTCCTTCGGGGTGAAGACCCGGGCGACCCCGGCCGCCCGGAGGGTGTCCGCGTCACTGGCCGGGATGATGCCGCCCACCACCACCGGCAGGTCCGGCCGGCCGGCGGCGCGTAGCCCGTCGAGCACCGCGGGCACGGCGGCCAGGTGCGACCCGGAGAGCACGGAGAGCCCGACCAGGTCGACGTCCTCCTCGACGGCGGCGGCGACGATCTGCCCTGCGGTCAACCGGATGCCCTGGTAGACGACCTCGAAGCCAGCGTCGCGGGCGCGTACCGCGATCTGCTCCGCGCCGTTGGAGTGCCCGTCCAGGCCCGGCTTGCCGACCAGCAGCCGCAGCCGGCCGCTGCCCAGCTCCCGCGCGGTGGCGGTGACCCGCTCGCGGACCGCCACGAGGCCCGGCTCCCCACCGCCGCCGGTGGCGCCGGCCAGGCCGGTCGGCGCCCGGTACTCGCCGAAGACCTGGCGCAGCGCGCCGGCCCACTCGCCGGTGGTCACTCCGGCCCGCACGCACTCCACTGTGGCCGGCATCAGGTTGGTGGTGGTCGCGGCATCCGCGCGCAGCCGGGCCAGCGCCGCGTCGACGACCGTCGCGTCCCGGTCGGCCCGCCACCGGCGTACGCCGTCCACGGCGGCCGCCTCGACCGCGGGATCGACCTGCTCGACGGCGTCCGCGCCGGCGGCGGTCAGCGGGGAGGGTTCGGTCTCGGTGTACCGGTTGACCCCGACCACCACGTCGGCACCGGACTCCATCCGCCGACGGCGCTCGGCCAGCGACGCGACCAACGCGCTCTTGAGGTAGCCGGTCTCCACGGCGGCAACGACGCCGCCCAGCTCCAACACCTTGTCCAGCTCGACCCGCGCCCCGGCGACGACCTCGTCGACCAGCGCGGTCATCACGTGCGAGCCGGCGAAGAGGTCGGGATATTCGAGCAGATCCGACTCGTACGCCAGGACCTGCTGCATCCGCAGCGACCACTGCTGGTCCCACGGGCGGGGCAGGCCGAGCGCCTCGTTCCAGGCGGGCAGTTGGACAGCGCGGGCCCGGGCGTCGCGGGACATCGTCACGCCGAGCATCTCCAGCACGATGCGCTGGATGTTGTTCTCCGGCTGCGCCTCGGTGAGGCCGAGCGAGTTGACCTGCACCCCGTAGCGGAACCGCCGTTGTCTGGCGTCGGTGACCCCGTACCGGTCCCGGGTGATCTCGTCCCAGAGCACGCCGAACGCGCGCATCTTGGCGATCTCCTCGACGAAGCGCACCCCGGCGTTGACGAAGAACGAGATCCGCTGGACCACGTCACCCATCCGCTCGGCCGGCACCTGGCCGGAGTCCCGGACCGCGTCGAGCACGGCGACCGCGGTGGCCAGCGCGAAGCCGACCTCCTGCACGGGCGTGGCGCCGGCCTCCTGGAGGTGGTACGAGCAGATGTTGACCGGGTTCCACCGGGGCATCTCGCGCAGCGTGTACGCCACCACGTCGGCGGTGAGCCGCAGCGACGCCGCCGGCGGAAAGATGTAGGTACCCCGGGACAGGTACTCCTTGATGATGTCGTTCTGGGTGGTGCCGGCGCAGCGGGCCAGGTCGGCGCCCTGCTCCAGCCCGACGGTGCCGTAGAGGGCGAGCAGCCACATCGCCGGGGCGTTGATGGTCATCGAGGTGTTCGTGTCGGCGAGCGGGAGACAGTCGAAGAGCGCCCGCATGTCGCCGAGGTGAGCCACCGGCACGCCGACCCGCCCGACCTCGCCGGAGGCGAGTTCGTGGTCCGGGTCGTACCCGGTCTGGGTGGGCAGGTCGAAGGCGACCGACAGGCCGGTCTGCCCCTTCGCCAGATTGCGGCGGAAGAGGGCGTTGGTCGCAGCGGCCGACGAGTGGCCGGCGTAGGTGCGCATCACCCACGGGCGGTCCCGCTCGGGCAGTCGCCCCGGGAATGCCGTCTCATCCATGGCCGGAGTCTAAGTTACCGTTCAGTAAAAGGAGCTGTGGAAAACCACACAGGTCCATGTCGGGGACGTCCGGGTGTCACGTACGCGCAGTGGCGCGGACCACCACACCCCGGGCAACAGGCCTTGTGGCCAGGGCGCACACTTGACGCCATGGATGACGAGCTGGCCATCTCCGTTCGGGGGCTGCGCAAGGCGTACGGCGACAACGTGGCGGTGGCGGGCGTGGATCTGGACGTCCACCGCGGCGAGGTGTTCGCGTTGCTCGGCCCGAACGGCGCCGGCAAGACCACCACGGTGGAGATCCTGGAGGGTTACCGCCGCCGGGACGCCGGCGAGGTCTCCGTGCTCGGCACGGACCCGGCCCACCCGGACGCTGACTGGCGGTCCCGGGTCGGCATCGTGCTCCAGGGCACCGGCGAGTTCGACGAGCTGACCGTGGCCGAGGTGATCCGGCACTTCTCCGGCTTCTACCCCGACGCGGACGACCCGGACAAGGTGATCGAGCGGGTCGGGCTGGCCGACAAGGCGAAGGCCCGGACGCACACCCTCTCCGGCGGGCAGAAGCGCCGCCTGGACGTGGCCCTGGGCATCATCGGCCGTCCCGAGCTGCTCTTCCTCGACGAGCCGACCACCGGTTTCGACCCGGAGGCCCGCCGTGAGTTCTGGGAGCTGATCCGCGATCTCGCCGCGGCCGGCACCACCATCGTGCTCACCACCCACTACCTGGACGAGGCCGAGGCCCTCGCCGACCGGGTCGGCGTGATCGCCGACGGCCGGCTGGTCGAGGTCGCCGCGCCCAATCGGCTGGGCAATCGGCAGGAGGCCCTCGCGACGGTCTCCTGGCGTACCCCGGAAGGGACGCTGGAAAGCGCGCAGAGCGCGACGCCGACGGCCTTCGTGGCCGACCTCGCCGCGCGCTACGGCGGCGAGGTCCCCGGGCTCACGGTGACCCGGCCGACCCTGGAGGACGTCTACCTCACCATGATCGGACACGCGCGATGACGACCACGACGAAGCCGGCGACGCCGGTCACCGCGACCCGCGGCCGGCGGCCGGGTGCCGGCGCGCTCGCCCTGCGCCAGGGCCGACTGGAGATCACCCAGTTCCTGCGCAGCCGGGAGTCGGTGGTCTTCACGATGGGCTTCCCCATCATCATGATCCTGATCTTCGCGTCGATCTTCGACGGCACGATCGGCGGCGGGGTCAAGTTCACCCAGTACTTCATCACCGGCATGATCGCGACCGGCCTGATGACGGTGAGCTTCCAGAACCTCGGCATCTGGATCCCGATCGAACGGGACCGGGGCGTGCTCAAGCGCTACCGGGGCACTCCGATGCCGAAGTGGGTCTGGTTCGCCGGCAAAGTGATCATGGTGGTGGCGATCGGGATCGCCGAGACGGTCCTGCTGCTGGCCGTCGCGGTGGCGCTGTTCGACCTCGACCTGCCGGGCACCGCCGCGAAGTGGTTCACCTTCGGCTGGGTCGCCGTGCTCGGGGTGACCGCGTGCACCCTGTGCGGCATCGCGATCTCGTCGCTGGCCCGCACCGCCCGCAGCGGCTCGGCGGTGGTCACCCCGGTGGCCCTGGTGCTCCAGTTCATCTCCGGGGTGTTCTTCGTCTTCACCGACCTGCCCACCTGGATGCAGCAGGTGGCGGCGCTGTTCCCGCTCAAGTGGATGTGCCAGGGGCTGCGGTCGGTGTTCCTGCCGGAGAGCTTCGGCGCCCAGGAGCCGGGCGGCTCGTTCGAGCTGGGCCGGGTGGCGGTGGTGCTGGCCCTGTGGTGCGTGATCGGTGTGGTGCTCTGCCTGACCACCTTCCGCTGGACCACCAAGCGCGACGGCTGACCCCTTTCCGGGGCCACCGATCCGCCCCGGGGCTGCCAGACTCTGACGATGGCCGCTCGACCGACCCGGCGCGGGCTCCTGCTCGCGGGGGCAGGGGCGACGGCGCTGGCGGTCGGGGTCGGCTGGACGGCCCGCGACCTGATCCGCCCGTCGCCGACGCGACCCGTCCCCCCGGACGCGCCAGCCGGCGACGAGCGAGTGGTCAGCCGCCCGTCCACCGCACGTGGCCGCTCGGTCGACTTCTACACCGCCGTCCCGGACGGGCACGGCGACGGTCAGGGGTTGCCGGTCTGCCTGGTGCTGCACGGCGCGTCCACCACCGCACGGGACTTTCCCGGGCTCGGCCTGGGGCGCTTCCTGACCGACGCGGTGCGTCGGGGCGCGCCGCCGTTCGTACTCGCCGGAGCGACCGGCGACCGCCTCTCCTGGCGCCCCACCGGCCGGGACGACCCGCAGCGGATGGTGCGTGAGGAGTTGCCGGCCTGGTGCTCCGAGCGGGGCTTCGACGCCACCCGACTGGCGGCCTGGGGCTGGTCCATGGGGGGCTTCGGCTCGCTGTTGCTCGCCGCCACCTGGCCGGGGCTGCTCCGGGCGGTGGCGGCCTTCTCCCCCGCCGTCGCGCCCGATGATGCCGTCTTCGCCGGTGTCGACCGGCTGCGCGGCACTCCGCTGGGCCTCTGGTGCGGCCGCCAGGACGACTTCCTCGCCGACGTGCAGGCGCTGGAGCGAGCCCTTCCCGAGCCGGCCGCCCGAGCCGAGTACGCCGACGGCGGGCACGACTTCCGGTACTGGGGCTCGGTCATACCCGCTGCCCTCGACTTCGTCGCGGCGGCGCTGGCCGCGCCGCCCGGCCCGAACTGAGCTGACCGCGGGGGCCCGCGAACGGGCCCCCGCAGCTGCCGGTCTCAGTAGGTGTAGAAGCCCTTACCGGTCTTGCGGCCCAGGTCGCCGGCGGTGACCATGCGCTGGAGCAGCTCCGGCGGGAAGAACTTCTCGTCGGCGGTGTCGGTGTAGATGTTCTTCGAGGCGTGCAGCAGCACGTCCACGCCGGTCAGATCGGTGGTGGCCAGCGGACCCATCGCGTGCCCGAAGCCCAGCCGGCAGGCGGTGTCCAGGTCCTCCGCGGACACCACCCCGGACTCGACCAGCTTGACCGCCTCCATCACCAGGGCGGAGATCAGCCGGGTGGTGACGAAGCCGGCGATGTCCCGGTTGACCACGACGACCGTCTTACCGATCTCCTCGGCGAAGGCCCGCGCGGTGTCCAGCGTGGCGTCGCTGGTCTTGTAACCGCGCACCAGCTCGCAGAGCTGCATCATCGGCACCGGGGAGAAGAAATGGGTGCCGACCACCGCCTCGGGCCGCTCGGTCACCGCGGCGATCTGGGTGACCGGGATCGCCGAGGTGTTGGTGGCGAGCACCGCGTCCGACTTGCAGATCTTGTCCAGGGCGCGGAACACCTCGTGCTTGATCTCCAGCCGCTCGAAGACCGCCTCGACCACGATGTCCGCGTCCGCCGCCGCCTCCAGGTCGGTGGTCGGCGTGATCCGAGCCAGCGTCGCCTCGACCTCGGACGCCTCGATCTTGCCCTTCTCGGCGAACTTCTCCAGTGACTTCCGAATGCCGCCCAGACCCCGGGTGGTGGCCGCGTCGTCCAGGTCGCGCAGCGTCACCTGCCAGCCCGCCTGCGCCGCCACCTGGGCGATGCCGGAACCCATCAACCCGGCCCCGACGACCGCGAGTCGACCCGCCATCTGCTTCTCCCTCGCTGCGATTGAGTGCCTGCCTGCACCCTAGTCGGCGAGCCTGAACGATGGCTAAGTGGCGGTCGGGCCGGGTCGTGGGCCCTCAGATCTCCAGTGCCGGCTCCTCCGGCGTGGTGCCCCGCTCGACCGCCACCCCGAGCGCACGCAGGTCGGCCACGAAGTCCGGGTAGCCCCGGTCGACATGATGCACGTGGGAGACCTCGGTGACCCCCTCCGCGCAGAGCCCAGCGATGATCAACCCCGCTCCGGCCCGGATGTCGGTGGCCCGCACCGGGGCACCGGAGAGCCGATGCCGGCCCCGGACCACAGCGTGATGCCCGTCGGTCTTGATGTCCGCGCCGAGCCGCATCATCTCGTTGGCGAACATGAACCGGCCGTCGAAGATGTTCTCGGTGATCAGGGAGGCGCCGTCGCTGACGGCCGCCAGCCCGATCGCCATCGGCAGCAGATCGGTGGCGAAGCCGGGGTACGGCAGCGTCACCACGTCCACCGCCCGGGGCCGCTCGTCCATACGTACGCGGAAGCCGTCTCCCCGGGTTTCCACCAGCGCGCCGGCGGCCACCACCTTGTCCAGGGCGATCTCCAGGAAGGCCGGGTCCAGCCCGGTCACCGTCACGTCGCCCCGGGTCATCGCCGCGCCGAACGCCCAGGTGCCTGCGACGATCCGGTCCCCCACCGTGGCGTGGCGCACCGGACGCAGACCGGGCACACCGGTGATGCGCAACGTCGACGTGCCCGCGCCGACGATGCGCGCGCCCATCTGGTTGAGCATCGTGCAGATGTCGACGATCTCCGGCTCCCGGGCCGCGTTGTCGATCATCGTGGTGCCCTGGGCCAGCACCGCCGCCATCACCAGGTTCTCGGTCGCGCCGACGCTGGGGAAATCCAGCACGATGTCCGCGCCACGCAGCCCGTGCGGGGCGGAGGCGATGACGAACCCGTGCTCACCGGAGATCTCCGCGCCCATCCGGGTCAGCCCGGAGATGTGCATGTCCAACCCCCGCGACCCGATCGCGTCGCCGCCGGGATGGGCCACCCGCACGTACCCCCGACGGGCCAGCAACGGGCCGAGCACGCAGATCGACGCGCGCAACCGTCGGACCAGGTCGTAGTCGGCCTCCGCGCCCGGCTGCTCGGGTACGTCGATCGTCACCGACCGGGACCGGGCCACGCCGCCACGGGCGACCATCGGGTCGACCGGGTCGTCCGCGTCGAACTGGACGTCGCAGCCCAGCCGACGCAGCACCTCTCCCATGATCGCGATGTCGGTGATCCGGGGGACGTTGGTGATCACACTGCGGCCGGGCGCGAGCAGCGCGGCGGCCATCAGCTTCAACGCCGAGTTCTTGGCACCGACCACGTGCACGGTGCCGGACAGTCGGGCGTCACCGCGTACCCGGATGACGTCGACATCGTTGACCGCCGAATCGCCGGCGTCGCCGGGGCCCACCACCACCGGCCAGCCGGCGGTGCTGTCCGGCCGCGCCGGGATCGTCAGGTCGGGAATCCGTAGGCTGTGCGTCATGGCCGTCCACCTCACGCGCATCTACACCAAGGCCGGCGACGCCGGCATGACCAGGCTGAGCAACAACGAGCAGGTGCCGAAGACCGATCCACGGATCGCCGCGTACGCGGATGTCGACGAGTGCAACGCGGCGATCGGCGTCGCGCTCGCGCTGGGGAACCTCGACGAGGAGCTTCGCGGCGTGCTGGGGTCGGTGCAGAACGACCTGTTCGACGTCGGCGCCGACCTGTCAACCCCGGTCGAGCCGGAGCCGAAGTACCCGCCGCTGCGGGTGACCGAGGAGTACGTCGAGCGCCTGGAGGGCTGGTGCGACGAGTACAACGCACGCCTGAGCAAGCTCGACTCCTTCATCCTCCCCGGCGGCACCGCAGGTGCGGCGCTGCTGCACGTGGCGCGGACCGTCGCCCGGCGTGCCGAACGGGCAGCGTGGGCGCTGGTCAGCCACGATCCGGAACGAACCAGCACGCTCCCGGCAAAGTATCTCAACCGGCTCTCCGATCTGCTCTTTATCCTGTCAAGAACGGCAAATCCGGCAGGAGACGTGCTATGGGTGCCGGGCGGCAAGCGCTGAACGTCGGCGCTCCGCACCACGTCGAGGTCTGGTTTCCCACTCTGCCCGCCACCACGCGTAGCCAGGGCCGCCTCCTCCACGAGCCAGGCCGACCAGCACCCTGACTCCTCGGCGAGCCCGGCCGACCAGCGCCTAGATCAACTCCGGTTCCTTGATGTCGGGCCATCCCAGCCACCAGAACACCCCGGCATCAAGAAAACCGAGTCGATCACCAGCCCGGCGCGCTAGCCGCGGAGGCCGGCGCGATGCGCGGAGGCCGGCGCGCTGCGCGAACCGAGGAGGCAGGACCCAGCCGCATCGGTAACGGCAGGTGATCAAAGCCCGCCGCGAGCCAGCGGACAGTGCCCAACGAAGGGTTTCCGGGGGAGCCCGCCCGGCGCAGGGATCAAGCCTGACCGCCCGGAGCCGGGCGGGCTCCCCCGGAAACCCCAAGAGCGACCACAGAAGCCAAGAGCAACCACAGAAGAGCCGATCAGGCAGCCGGCCAGTCCTGGGAGGCCATACGCGGCGAGACCGCCCCCGGAGGGGCGGCCTCGAGCCAGGAGAGAAAACCGGTCACTGTCGATCGCGCCATGGCGATCTCCACCGGTGCGTGGTTACTGGTACAGCGGAGGATCACCCAGTCGGCCGGCATGGAGAACCGTTCCTGACCTTCGGGCAACCGGCGGCGCTCCACGGCCAGCCCTTTGCGGGAGAGCACCCGCTTGGGCCGGATCGCGAAGCTGAACATCCGGTACCAGCGCAGCTCGTCACCGGCGAACCGGCCGAAGCCGGGCGACCAGCCGCGGCCGTCGAGCATGGTGGAGACCCGGACGCTGAGTCGGATGATGCCACCGCTGCGGGTGACCAGAGCTCGCCGGACGAAGAGTGTCAGAAGCGCGCCGAGGATGACGACAACGCCGATTCCGAATCCTTCGACGATCTCCATCCCCGGTGTGGCTCAGCGGCTCTGCGCGGAGACCGGGGTTGCGCTCTCGGCCAGCACGGTGACACCGTCGGCGCTCACCGAGAGGAAGCCGCCGGCCACGTCGTAGGCGACCTGCTCGCCGCCGGCGAGCTTGATGCGTACCTGGCCGGGCTCGGCGAGCTGGCCGAGTAGCGGCGCGTGCCCCGGCAGGACACCGAGCTCGCCTTCGGTCGTCCGGGCGACGACCATCTCGGCGTCACCGGACCAGACCTTCTCCTCGACGGCGACGAGCTCGACGTGAAGCTGCTGTGCCACGCTGTCTCCTTGCTGCGGCTACGGATTGCCGAAAGTCTAGCCTGACGACGCGGCGCGCCCAACGCGGGTGGGGACAACGCCGACCTGACTACTTGGCCTTGTTGACGAATTCCGGGTGCTCCAGCAGGAACGGGTCGAGTTGCTCGTTGTGCAGAGCGGTGAAGAAGTCCGGAACACCTTCCTGGAACTGCTCGCCCAGGTACTTACTACCCTCGAAAACCCCGCCACCGGGCAGCTTGATCATCTCGATGGTGTTCGGGCGGATGTCCTTCAGGGCGAGCCCGAAGTCCACAACGCTGTTGCCCCGGCCGCTGAAGATCAACGACTGGCCGGCGGCGCGGAGCACCTTGTCCAGCTTGATCGGGTTGGACACCACGTCGGCGCTGAACGCCTGACCGACCATGGCCTTGACGAACTGCTGCTGGTGGCGCTGCCGGCCGTAGTCGGAATCCGGAACGCCGTTCTTCGGGTAGCGCTGCCGGACGTAGTCCAGCGCCTGCCACCCACTCAGGTGCCGGTTGCCCTTCTTGTAGAGCGCCTGCGGGCCGACGTAGCCCTCACCACGGGTGTTGCCCGGCCGCGCCTTGCCGTCCGGCTGCTTGTGCTCGGACTTCACGTCGCGCTCGATGTACATGTCGACACCGCCCATGGCGTCGACGATCTTCTGGAAGCCGGTGAAGTTGATGATCGCGCCGGCGTCGAAGCGCTTGATGCCGGTCACGTTCTGCACCGTGGTGGCCAACAGCTCGAAGCCCCGTGCCGCGTCCGGGTTGGCCCCCGGCACCTTGCTGCCGAACGACATCGCGGCGTTGATCTTCGTGGTCTCGCCCGGGAAGTCGGCCCGCTTGAACGCCGGGATCCGCACGTAGAGGTCGCGGGGCAGCGAGAACAGGTAGGCCCGGTCCATCGAGGCCGGCACGTGCAGCACCATGATCGAGTCGGCCAGCGGCGCGGCCGTCGGCGTACGCGGGTCGATGCCGACGAGCAGGATGTTGAGCGGACCCTTGATGTCACTCTTCTTCACCTGGGCGCCCGCCGCCTGGTCGCCGAAGAGGTCGGCCTTGCCGACGGACCCCTCGTAGCGGGCCATGAGCACCTCGGTGCCGACCAGCACGGCGCCGCTGAGCACGGTCAGCACGGTGCCGAACACCGTGCAGATCCTGGCCCACCGCGGCACGCCTCGCCAGATGGACGGCTTGCGGCCACTCTTGCCGGCCTTACCCACGAGCAGCTCCGTTCGTTACGCCCACGACGAGGAAGACGGGCGCACGTCGTCGAAAGGTTGCAAAGATCAACGCTCGTTCACGTGAGCGCGGAACGAACCGTAGCTCGGGACCCTCCGGAGTGACGACCACGAGTAACGGACCGCGACGATGGTAGGACGCGAACATGAACAAAAGACTGCCCCGGCATTGCCGGGGCAGTCTTTTTGCTACGGGTCGGACGAGAGCTGGGTCAGCTCTTCATCAGCTCCTCAGCCTTGCGCTCCAGGTCCTCGAGACCGCCGCACATGAAGAACGCCTGCTCGGGGAAGTGATCGTACTCACCCTCGCTGATCTTGCGGAACGCCTCGATGGTCTCCTTGATCGGGACCGTCGAGCCCGGCACACCGGTGAACTGCTCCGCCGCGTAGGTGTTCTGCGAGAGGAAGCGCTCGATCCGCCGCGCGCGCTGCACGGTGATCTTGTCTTCCTCGGAGAGCTCCTCGATGCCGAGGATGGCGATGATGTCCTGCAGGTCGCGGTAACGCTGCAGGATCCGCTTCACCTCGGTGGCAACCTGGAAGTGCTCGTTGCCGACGAACTCCGGGGCGAGGATCCGGGACGAGGACGCCAGCGGGTCCACGGCCGGGTAGATGCCCTTGTCGGAGATCGACCGCTCCAGGTTGGTGGTCGCGTCCAGGTGGGCGAACGTGGTGGCCGGGGCGGGGTCGGTGTAGTCGTCCGCCGGCACGTAGATCGCCTGCATGGACGTGATGGCCTGGCCCCGGACGGAGGTGATCCGCTCCTGGAGCTCGCCCATCTCGTCGGCCAGGGTCGGCTGGTAACCCACGGCGCTCGGCATACGGCCGAGCAGGGTGGACACCTCCGAACCGGCCTGCGTGAAGCGGAAGATGTTGTCGATGAAGAGCAGCACCTCCTGCTTCTTCACGTCCCGGAAGTACTCGGCCATGGTCAGCGCGGAGAGCGCCACCCGCAGCCGGGTGCCCGGCGGCTCGTCCATCTGGCCGTAGACCAGCGCGGTCTTGTCGATGACGCCGGACTCGGTCATCTCGGCGATGAGGTCGTTGCCCTCACGGGTGCGCTCACCCACGCCGGCGAAGACCGAGGTACCACCGAAGTTGCGGGCGACCCGCGTGATCATCTCCTGGATGAGCACCGTCTTGCCCACGCCCGCGCCGCCGAACAGGCCGATCTTGCCGCCCTTGACGTACGGGGCGAGCAGGTCGATGACCTTGATGCCGGTCTCCAGCATCTCGGTCTTCGGCTCAAGGTCCGCGAAGGCCGGGGCCTTGCGGTGGATGCCCCACCGGTCGTCGGCCTCGAACGTCTCGCCCTCGGCGAGGTTGAGCACCTCGCCGATCGCGTTGAACACCTTGCCCTTGACCGCGTCGCCCACCGGCACCGTGATCGGCTCGCCGCGGTCGCGCACCTCGGCGCCACGGACCAGGCCGTCGGTCGGCTGCATCGAGATGGCACGGACCAGGTTGTCACCCAGGTGCTGGGCAACCTCCAGGGTCAGCGTCTTCTCACCGCCGGACAGGTTCACCTTCACGTTCAAGGCGTTGAACAGGGGCGGCATGGCGTCGCGCGGGAATTCGGCGTCGACGACCGGGCCGATGACCCGGACCACGCGACCCGTGGCCGTCTTGGTCTCTACTGGTGCAGTCATCACACTTCACTTCCCGACGCGGCCAGCGCGTTGGCGCCGCCGACGATCTCGCTGATCTCCTGGGTGATCCCGGCCTGGCGAGCCGAGTTCATCTCGCGCGTGTACTTCTCGATCATCTCTTCGGCGTTGTCGGTGGCGCTCTTCATCGCCCGCCGACGCGACGCCGACTCACTCGCCGCCGACTCGATCAACGCCGCGTAGATCCGCGTGTTGATGTACCTCGGCAGGAGCGCGTCGAGCAGCGCCTCCGCCTCCGGCTCGAACTCGTACGCCGGCAGCAACCCCTCGGAGCGCGGCCGGTCCTCCACCTGCATCGGACCGATGACCTTGGTGACCGGGCTCTGCGTCATGAGCGAGTGGAACTCGGTGTAGACGATGTGCAACTCGTCGACGCCGAGCACCCCGTCCGCTCCGGCACCGCCGTCGACGTCGTCCGCACCGGCGGTGAACGCCTTGATCAGCGTCTCACCAACGGTACGGGCGTCCTCGAACGACGGCTGCTCGCTGAAGCCGGTCCAGTTCGCCTCGATCGGCCGCTCGCGGAACCGGTAGAACCCGACGCCCTTACGCCCGATGACGTAGAGCACCGGCTCCTTGCCGTCCGCCTTGAGCCGCGCGATCAGCGACTCCGCCATCCTGATCGCGTTGGAGCTGTAACCGCCGGCCAGGCCACGGTCGCTGGTGACCAACAGGACGCCGGCCCGCCGCACCCGCTCACGCGGGGTGAGCAGCGGGTGGTCGATCCGCGCGTTGGACGCCAGCGCCGTGAGCACACCGGTGATGGCCTGGGCGTACGGCAGGGACGCCTGCACCCGGGCCTGAGCCTTGGCGATCCGGCTCGTCGCCACGAGCTCCATCGCCTTGGTGATCTTCTTCATCGACTTCGCCGAGCGGATCCGTTGACGAAGAACGCGTACCTGGGCCGCCATGGGATCAGCTCTCGGCCGGGCGGTCGGTCGCGCCGTCGCGGAAGCGGGTCACCGTCTCGCGGTTCTCGTCGCCCTCAAGCGGCGCGGCCGGCGCGTCGTTGACCTTGCGCTCGTCCTCCTTGCCGAGGAAGACCTGCTTGAACTCGGCGATCGCGCTGTCCAGCGAGCCGATGATGTCATCGTTCCACTGGTTGTCGGCGATGCCGGCCAGCACACCCTGGTGCTTGTGCCGCAGGTACTGGAGGAACTCCGACTCGAAGCGCCGGACCTCGCCCACCGGAATGTCGTCCAGCTTGCCCTCGGTGCCGGCCCAGACCGAGACGACCTGCTCCTGCACCGGGAACGGCGAGTAGTTCGGCTGCTTGAGCAGCTCCACCAGGCGCGAACCGCGGTCCAGCTGGGCACGGGAGGCCCGGTCCAGGTCGGAGGCGAAGGCGGCGAACGCCTCCAGCTCGCGGTACTGGGCCAGGTTGAGCCGCAGCGAACCGGCGACCTTCTTCATCGGCTTCACCTGCGCGGCGCCACCGACCCGGGAGACCGAGGTACCGACGTTGATCGCCGGACGGACGCCCTGGTTGAACAGGTCGGTCTCCAGGAAGATCTGGCCGTCGGTGATCGAGATGACGTTGGTCGGGATGAAGGCCGAGATGTCGTTGGCCTTCGTCTCGATGATCGGCAGACCGGTCATCGAGCCGCCACCCAGCTCGTCGGAGAGCTTCGCGCAGCGCTCCAGCAGGCGGGAGTGCAGGTAGAAGACGTCACCCGGGTACGCCTCACGGCCCGGCGGGCGACGCAGCAGCAGCGACACGGCGCGGTACGCCTCGGCCTGCTTGCTCAGGTCGTCGAAGACGATCAGGACGTGCTTGCCGCCGTACATCCAGTGCTGCCCGATGGACGAGCCGGTGTACGGGGCGAGGTACTTGAAGCCAGCCGGGTCGGAGGCCGGCGAGGCGACGATGGTGGTGTACTCCATCGCGCCCGCCTCCTCGAGCTGCCCCTTGATGGAGGCGATCGTGGAGGCCTTCTGGCCGATGGCGACGTAGATGCAGCGAACCTGCTTCTTCGGGTCGCCGGTGCGCCAGTTGTCCCGCTGGTTGAGGATGGCGTCCAGGGCGACGGTCGTCTTACCGGTCTTCCGGTCACCGATGATCAGCTGCCGCTGACCCCGACCGATCGGGGTCATCGCGTCGATGGCCTTGATACCGGTCTGCAGCGGCTCGTCGACGGACTGCCGGGACATCACGTTCGGAGCCTGCAGCTCCAGCTCGCGGAAGCCCTCGTTGGCGATGTCGCCGAGCGCGTCGATCGGCTCACCGAGCGCGTTCACCACGCGGCCGAGGAAGGCGTCGCCGACCGGAACGGAGAGAACCCGCTCGGTGCGCTTGACGCGCTGCCCCTCCTCCAGCTTGGCGGAGTCACCGAGAACGACGACACCGATCTCCCGTACGTCGAGGTTCAACGCCACGCCGAGCGTGCCGTCCTCGAACTCCAGGAGCTCGTTGGTCATGGTCGAGGGCAGGCCCTCGACGTGGGCGATACCGTCACCGGTGTCGGCGACGGTGCCGACCTCCTCGCGGGAGACGTCGGACGAGTAGGAAGAGACGTAGCGCTCCAGGGCGCCGCGGATCTCCTCCGTCGAGATGGTCAGCTCGGCCATCCTCTGCTTCCTTAAAATTCAGGGGCCCGGGATACCTAGTACCGACCGGTCCGAATGGCGTCTGTCAATCCGGGCGCTGAGCGGTCCAGCCACCCCGACGCTGGGCGGCGGAGCCGCTCAGCCGCGGGGCGGCGAAGCCGATCAGCGCTTCGCGAGCGCGTTGCGGGTCTCGTTGAGGCGGCGCAGGACGGTGCCGTCGTACAGGTCGGAGCCGACCCGCACGCTCACGCCACCCAGGACGTGGGGGTCGACCGTCTGCTTGACGGAGACCTCTCGACCGTATATCGCGGCGAGGCTCACACCCAGCCGGCGCTCCTCCTCGTCACTCAACGGGGCCGCCACGGTGACGTACGCCACCTGACGGTCCCGCCGTTCGGCGGCGAGTTCCACGAGCCGGGTCAGCGATCCGCTGAAGGAACGCCCCCCGAAGCCGGCAAGCGCCACCTCGATGAGGCGGACGGTGGCCAGGTGGGCCTTGCCGGAGAGCAGCTCGCCGACCAGGACCCCCCGCCGGTCCACCGGGACCGCGGGGTTGGACAGCACCGCCGAGAGCTCGGGCTGGCCGGCGACGACCTGCCCGAAGCGGAACAACTCGTCCTCGACCTCGCCGAGATCGCCGGAGGCCTCGGTGCTGGCCAGTGCCGCCTCCACGCCGAGCCGCTCGACGCCGTCGAGCAACTCCGACGGCGCCGACCAACGGCCGGAGACCAGCGCGGCGAGCAGGTCGAGCGCGCCGTCACCGATCTTGCCGCGCAGCATCCCGCCGAGCAGTTCGGCGCGGTCAGCGCCGGACCGGGCCGGGTCCGAGAGGGCCCGGCGCAGCCGCGGCTCGCGCCGCAGCAGCCCGGCAACGGCGAGCAGGTCGTTGGCGGTGTGTGCCACCGTGACCGCGTCGGTGCCGCGGACGTACGCGTCGAGGCGCTCGGCCCCGGCCTTGTACGACTCCCGGCTGGCGGCCTGCATCAGCGGGCCCCCGTGCTCTCGAGACCGCTCAGGAACCGGTCGACGGTGCCCTTGCGCCGTGCCTCGTCGGCCAGCGACTCGCCAACGATCTTGCTGGCCAGGTCCACCGCGATCGTGCCGACCTCCGCGCGCAGCTCGCGCACGATGGTGGCCCGCTCGGCGGCGAGCGCGTCCTTGCCCGCCTGGATGACCCGGTCGGACTCTTCCCGCGCCTTGGCGAGGATGTCCTGCCGGATGCCCTCGGCGTCGGCCCGCGCGTCGTCACGGATCTTGGCGGCGTCGGTCCGGGCCTCAGCGAGCTGGGCACGGTACTGCTCGAGCAGCTGGTTCGCCTCGGCCTGGGCGGCCTCGGCGCGCTTGATGCCGCCCTCGATCGCGTCGACCCGAGCCTGGAACGTCTGCTCCATGCGCGGGAAGACGAACTTCATCAGCACGAAGCAGAGCACGGCGAAGGCGACCGTGCCGACCACGATCTCCTGCCAGATCGGAATGATCGGGTTGTGGTCTGACTCACCACCCTCGGCGGCGAGGAGGAACAACATGGGTGACCTCCCGGTCGGAAGGGGCGGGATCAGCCGGCCCAGATGAAGCCGAAGGCGATGCCGAACAGCGCGAGCGCCTCGATGACGGCGAAGCCGATCCAGACGTACGGCAGGGTCATGCGCGACGACTCGGGCTGCCGGGCGGTCGACTGGATGTAGGCGGCGAAGACCAGGCCAACGCCGATGCCCGGGCCGATGGCGGCGAGACCGTAGCCGATGGCAGCGGTGCTACCGGTGACCTCGGCGAGAACGCTAGCGTCCATTGGTGTGGTTCCTCCTGGTTATCACGCGTGACTCTCACGCGGGACGACAACGGTTGGTGCGTGGATCAGTGCTCTTCGGCGAGCGCACCCTGGATGTAGCTGGCGCTCAGCACGGTGAAGACGTATGCCTGCAGGACGATGACCAGCGCCTCGAGGAGGGTCAGCGCCACTGTCATCACCCAGGAGACCACCGAGATCGGCGCCAGCCAGGCGTTGGCGTTGAGCATCGCGAAGCCGCCGAGCGTGAAGACCAGCAGGAGCATGTGGCCGGCGAACATGTTCGCGAAGAGACGAACGGCCAGCGAGAACGGCCGGATGATGAAGGTCGAGAACGCCTCGATCGGGATCAGCAGCGGCAGGATGTACCACGGTGCCGGGGGGATCAGGGCGTGCTTGAAGTATTTACCGAAGCCGTGGTGCCGGATGCCGATGTAGTTGAACAGCACGTAGCTGATCACCGCGAGGATCGCCGGGAAGGCGATGTGCGAGTTCGGCGAGATCTGGAAGAGCGGAATGATCGCGAACGCGTTCGTCACCAACACGAAGCAGAACAGCGTCGTGAAGTAGGGAGCGAAACGCACGCCCTGGTGACCGATCATGTCGACCGAGATGTTGTTCCGGACGAAGCCGTAGATCGACTCGGCGAACCACTGCTTCTTGGTCGGCACCAACTTCGGGTTCCGATAGGTCGCCAGGAAGAAGATGATCAGAAAGCCGACCGCGACCCAGATCATCAGCGTGAACTTGGTGAACCACGGGGCGTTCTCCACACCCCAGGGCACGATCGCGGGCAGGTAGAAGTCGTCCACACTGGGTGGGAATGCCGCCTGGCCCGCTGCCAGAACGTTCGCCTGTCCGAACACCGTGTCCCTTCCTAAGTAGGCGTGCCGAGCCGACGGACGACGAGGATGATCCCCCCGGTCACGCCGAGCACGACGCCGATCCCGGTGGCGACGCCACCGGTATCGAGCCACTGGTCGACCAGCCAGCCGATGAAACCCCACACGAGCATTCCTCCGATGAGGTAGCTGAGCGCGGTCCAACCCTGACCGGCGCCGGACGGATAATCGTCCGGTTCACCGGCGGGACGGGGGGTTTGGTCACCAGCCATGACGGGGCGAACGATATCAGCCGGGAAGACGAGGCTGTGCCTCACCCCCCGCACAACCGTCGTTGTGTGGGCTTCTCGTGGGCGCCGTCGTCTGTGGGCACGCTACTCCCCTTCCGCCCGTCGGAAAATGACCGGAGGCCGACACATTGCGGCGCGTCCGCTGGTTGGGACGACCGCCAGGTCAGCCGCGCGGCCGGCGAGCATGCACCGCGGTCAGCCACCAGAGGTGCACCGCTGTCCACACTGCCACCCCGGCGACGATGCCAAGGCAGAGAGGGATCAAACCGGGCCAACCGGTCGACGCCACCGCCACCAGCACCACGCCCAGCAGGCTGAACTTCAGCACGTACAGGCCCACCCCGAGCGGCAGCAGCAACTGCGGGTTGACCTGGTCGGCCCGGGCCAGCACCACGGTGGTGAGGGTGTAGCTGAGCACCGTGACGCCCACGCCGACCGCCGCGCCGAGCGCGGCCGTCACGCCACCGGTCACCCCGCCCACCACCGCGGCGACCGCGGCGAGCGCCGCCGACGCGCCCAACAGCACCGGCAGGTGCCGCAGCCGCCACCGTCGGTCGGTGTCCGGCTCGACCACCCCGGGCTCAGCCACGGGGGTACGCCGGGAACGCCGCGACCAGCTCGGACACCTCGGCACCGAGCCGGGTCAACTCGTCGGCCCCGCCCGGAGCACCGGGATCGGTGCGCACCGCACGGGCGATCAGCGTCGCCACCTGGCGCAGCTCCCCCTCGCGCATCCCCTGTGTGGTGACACTCGGCGTGCCCACCCGGATGCCGGAGGCCACCATCGGCGGCTGCGGGTCGTACGGGATGGCGTTCTTGTTCAGGGTGATCGACGCGGCGTCGCAGCGACGCTCGGCCTCGGCGCCGGTCACCCCCAGCTCCCGCAGGTCGATCAGGGCGAGGTGGGTGTCGGTGCCACCGGAGACCGGGCGCATCCCCTCGTCGGCCAGCCCGGCGGCGAGCGCCTGGGCGTTGCTGACCACCTGCCGGGCGTACGTCTGGAACTCCGGCTGGGCGGCCTCGCGCAGCGCGACCGCCTTGGCGGCGACCGCGTGCATCAGCGGGCCGCCCTGGGTGAACGGGAAGACGGCCTTGTCGATCCGCTGGGCCAGCGACTCGCGGCACAGGATCATGCCGCCGCGCGGCCCACGCAGCACCTTGTGGGTGGTGGCGCAGACGACATCGGCGTACGGCACCGGGGACGGGATGGCCCGACCGGCGACCAGGCCGATGAAGTGCGCCGCGTCCACCATCAGGTACGCGCCGACCTCGTCGGCGATCTCCCGGAACCGCGCGAAGTCGATCAGGCGCGGGTACGCGGTGGCCCCACAGATGATCATCTTGGGTCGGTGCGCGCGCGCCAGATCCCGTACCTCGTCGTAGTCGATCTGCTCGGTGTCCGGCCGGACCGGGTAGCCGACCGGGTGGAACCACTTGCCGGAGAAGTTCACCCGGCTGCCGTGGGTGAGGTGCCCGCCGTGCGGCAGGTCCATCGCCAGCACCGTGTCCCCCGGCTGCACCAACGCGGCGTACGCGGCCAGGTTGGCGCTCGCCCCGGAGTGCGGCTGGAGGTTGGCGTGCTCGGCCCCGAAGAGCTCCTTGGCCCGGGCGATGCCGATCTCCTCGGCCCGGTCCACCTCGGCGCAGCCGCCGTAGTAGCGCCGACCCGGGTAACCCTCGGCGTACTTGTTGGTCAGCGTCGAACCGAGCGCGGCCAGCACCGCCGGCGAGGTCAGGTTCTCGCTGGCGATGAGCTGCAACCCGCCGCGCAACCGGTCCAACTCGCCGAGGACCACCCCGGCGATCTCCGGGTCGGTGGCCCTGAGCTGCGCGAAATCAGGCCCCCAGAAGGTGCTCGTCTCGGTCTCCACAGCGAACGAGTCTAGGGGGCCCCAGACTGGGACCTGTGAGATGCCTCGTCACCGGAGCGACCGGCTACATCGGCGGGCGGCTGACGCCGCTGTTGCTCGCCGACGGGCACACCGTGCGTTGCCTCGCCCGCAAGGCGGTGCGGCTGCGCGACGTGCCCTGGGCCTCGGCGGCCGAAATCGTCGAAGGAGACCTGAGTCGACCGGAGACGCTGGCCGCCGCGTTCGCCGACGTGGACGTCGCGTACTTCCTGGTGCACTCGTTGGGCCGGTCCGACTTCGAGGCGGTCGACCGGACGGCGGCGACCAACTTCGCGGCGGCGGCGCGCGCGGCCGGCGTACGGCGGATCGTCTACCTGGGCGGTCCGTTGCCGGCGACCGACGCGGTCCCCTCGCCGCACCTGCGCTCCCGGGCCGAGGTGGGCCGGATCCTGCTGGGCAGCGGGGTGCCTACGGCAGTGCTCCGCGCCGCAGTGATCATCGGGTCCGGCTCGGCGTCGTTCGAGATGCTGCGGTACCTGACCGAGCGGCTACCGGCCATGATCACGCCACGCTGGGTAGGCAACCGGATCCAGCCGATCGCGGTCCGCGACGTGCTGAGCTACCTGGTCGGCTGCACCGCCCTGCCGGAGGAGGTCAACCGGGGCTTCGACATCGGCGGACCGGACGTGCTCACCTTCCGCGAGATGATGCAGCGCTACGCCCGGGTGGCCGGGCTGCGCCGGCGGATCATCGTGCCGGTCCGGGTGCTCACCCCGTCGCTCTCCTCGCACTGGGTCGGTCTGATCACCCCGGTGCCGAACAAGATCGCCCGCCCGCTGGTGGAGAGCCTGATCCAGGAGGCGGTAGCGGACGAACACGACATCGCCCGCTACGTCCCGGACCCGCCGGGTGGGCTGACCGGCTTCGACGACGCGGTGGCGCTGGCGCTGACCAAGGTGCGCGACGCCCAGGTGGAGACCCGCTGGTCGACCGCGAGCGGCCCGGACGCACCCGCCGAGCCGCTGCCCACCGACCCGGTGTGGTCCGGTGGCACCGCCTACACCGACGTCCGGGAGCGGACGGTGGACGCGCCACCCGCGGCCCTCTGGCGGGTCGTCGAGGGCGTCGGCGGCGAACACGGCTGGTACTCGTTCCCCCTCGCCTGGTCGATCCGCGGCTGGCTGGACCGGCTGGTCGGCGGGGTCGGGCTGCGCCGGGGCCGACGCGACCCGCACCGCCTCCAGGTCGGCGAGGCGCTGGACTTCTGGCGGGTCGAGGAGATCGTCCCGGGCGAGTTGCTGCGACTGCGCGCCGAGATGCGGCTACCCGGCCGGGCCTGGCTGGAAATGCGGGTACTGCCGGCCGACGACGGCCGCAGCCGCTACCAGCAACGCGCCGTCTTCCTGCCGCGCGGCCTGCCGGGGCACGCCTACTGGAAGTCGGTGGCCCCGTTCCACGCGGTGGTCTTCGGCGGAATGGCCCGCAACATAGCCCGCAACGCCGAACAACCCCGCTGACCGCCGTGGGTCAGTTGCCGGCTTGGGGTTGGGTTTGGAAGGCGGTTCGTTCGCTCGGCGGGACGAAGTCGCGGACCGGTTGGTCGCGCAGGGCGAAGGCGAGCACCTCGCCGACCGCGTTCACCATCTGGGCCTGCACCGCCTGACCGACCGCGTCCCGCGGATCGTCCGGGTTCGCGGCCATCGAGGCGACAGCGAGCTGCGGCGTGAACGCCACCACCGTCTCCGTCTCGTACCGTTCCGAACTGCCGGTCTTGCCCGCCACCGGACGGCCGAGCTTCGCCCGCAACCCGGGTGCGGTGGCGCCGTCGCAGCGTCCGTACATCGACTGGTCGCCGACCGGACAGCGGGCCGCGTCGGTGGCCGCCCGCGCCACGTCGGGGTCGAGCACCTGTCGGCAGTCCGGCTTGGCGGCGTCGACCGGCCGGCCGCCCGAGTCGGTGATCGAGACCACCGGCAGCGGCGCACACCAGGTCCCCTCGGCCGCCACCGTGGCGTACGCGCTGGCCAGGTCCAACGGGGTGGTCGCTGCCACGCCCAGGGTGAACGGACCCCAGTCCTTCGCGCCGTAACGGGCCAGCTTGGCGTCGGACTCGGCCCGCAGCACGATGCCGAGCCGCTCGGCCATCTCCACCACCCGGTCGGCGCCGACCTTCTCGGTGAGCCAGGCGAAGTACGTGTTCACCGAGCGACCGAACGCGCTCCACATGGTGCGGGGCCCGTCCATCGACGACGGGCTGGAGTTCGCCGGGCACCACCGTCCGTCGCAGCTCGCTCCCCCGGTCACCGGGAAGCGGGTGAGCAACTGGGTCGGCGCCACGAAGTCGGTCGACAGCGGCAGGCCGGACTCCAGCGCGGCCAGCAGGGTGAAGAGCTTGAACGTCGAGCCGCCCTGGTACCCCTCGATCGCGCCGCCGCCGGCGATCAACTGGTTGACGGTGTTCGGGCGGTTCTTCTGCCCGACCGGGTTGTCCGCCACGCTGTAGGCGCGGTTCACCGACATCGCCAGCACCCGCCCGGTGCCCGGTTGCACCACTGCGGTGGGCACCGCCTCGGCCCTGGTCGTCGGATAGATCTTCCGCACCTGCTCGGTGGTGGCCCGCTGTACCCCCGGGTCCAGCGACGACACGATGGAGAAGCCGCCCCGGCGCAGCGTGCGCTGCCGCTCGTCGGCGGTCGCCCCGAACGCGGACTGGCTGCTCCACCAGCGGGTGAACCAGTCGCAGAAGAAGCCCCAGTCGTTGTGGGCGTCGGGCACGCCCGTGCAGTCGTTCGGGGTCTCGCTGGGCCGCAGTTGCAGCGGTTCGGCGCGCGCCGCCGCCGCCGCGTCCGCCGGCACCTGCCCCGACTCCACCAGCCGCTCCAACACGTACGACCGACGGGCCACCGCGCTGTCGGCGTCGCCGTTGATCGGATCGTCGCTGTCCGGCGAACGCACCAGACCGGCGAGCAGTGCCGCCTGGGCCAGGGTCAGCTCGGCCGGGGAGCGGGAGAAGTACCGTTTGCTGGCCGCCGCGATGCCGTACGCCCCGGCACCGAAGTAGGCGATGTTGAGGTAGCGGGTCAGGATCTCGTCCTTGTCGAGTTCCCGCTCCAACGCCAGCGCGTACCGCATCTCCTGGAGCTTGCGGACGGTGGTGAGTTCGGTGGCGGCGTCCCGCTGCGCCTCTGTCAGTCGGGGATCGTTGCTGAGCACGTTGCGGACGTACTGCATGGTCAGCGTGGAGGCGCCCTGCCGGGTCCGGCCGTCGCGCTTGTTGACTGTGAACGCGCGCACCACGCCCCGCAGGTCGACCCCGCTGTGCTGGTAGAACCGGACGTCCTCGGCGGCCACGATCGCCTGGCGCATCACGGGAGCCACCTCGTGCAGCGGCACGTCCACGCGGTCCTCCTGGTAGAAGGAGGTGATCACTGTGGTGCCGTCGTTGGCGTAGAGGTTGGAGCGCTGCGCGGTGGGCGGCGTCCGGAGTGTGTTCGGCAGCTCCGAGTACGGCGTCGACAGGGCGCTGAAGCCGATCCCGAGGACCAGGGCCGCGGGTAGGGCGGCGGCGGCCAGCACCAGACCGGCCAGCACTCCGGCGATCACCACGGTCAGCAGTTTGTCGAGTTGGGCCCGGATCATCAGCTCTCCCCGCAGGAGCCGGTCACGCTAGGACCCGTTCAGAATGACCCGGAACGCCCCTTTAGCCCTGGGTTTTCCCCAAACCCGGAGGAAACTCGCGCCACGCTCAGGGCAGCAGCGCGCCGGCCAGCGGGTGGACCGTCTCCTCGATCTCGTCGGCGACCCGGCTGAAGCACTGGTCGCCACGACCCCACGGGTCGTCCAGATCATCGGTGGCCAGCGCCGAGGCGCCCAGCCGCGCGTCGTGCGCCGCCGCCACCAGCGCCACCCCCCGGGCGTACACGGCCTCCGGGGTGGCGTCACCCGGCGGCAGCGCGGCGGCGTCCACCGCGGCCAGCAGCCGGCCGAACTCGCCCAGCACGAACGTGCGGGCCGCCGCGTCCGGACGAAGCGCCACCACGTACTCCTGCTGGTCGGCGGTGGCGGTCAGGACCAGGTCGGCGGCGTCGATGTGGTCCGAGCGCAGCTTGCGCGCGGCGAACCCGGCCACGTCCCCACCACGGCCGGTGACCTGCCGTGCCGCCGGCGGGTTCATCTCCTCGCCAGCGTGCCAGCCACCCGTGCCGGCGCTGTGGCTGTGCACCAACTCCTCGGCCTGGGCCGGGTCCTGCGAACGCCGGGTCAGCCGCTCCCGCACCGCCAGGGCGAGCAGCCGCTCCGCCATCGGCGAGCGGCAGATGTTGCCCATGCAGACGTGCAGAACAGTGAACGGGGGCACTCAGACCGCCCGACCGTCGACGAGATCCGGAACCACGTCACGCAGCTTCTCCAGCGGGATCGCCCCGGCCCGCAGCAGCTGCGGCACCTCACCGGTCAGATCCACGATCGTGCTGGGCACCGGGTCCGGGCAGGGGCCGGCCTCCAGATAGGCCCGCACCGAGTAGCTGAGCTGGTCACGCGCCTCGTCGGCGGTGACCGCGGCCGGCTGGCCGGTCTTGTTGGCCGACGAGACCGCCATCGGGCCGGTCTCGCGCAGCACCTCCAACGCCACCGGGTGCAGCGGCATCCGCACCGCCACCGTGCCGGTCTTGTCGCCCAGGTCCCACTGCAGGCTCGGCGAGTGCTCGACCACGATCGTCAGGGCACCCGGCCAGAACGCCTCCACGAGGTCCCGTGCGGCAGTGGGCAGCGAGAAGACCAACCCGTCCAGGGTGTGCCGCGAGCCGATCAGCACCGGCGGCGGCATCTGCCGGCCCCGGCCCTTGGCATCGAGCAGCGCCTTCACCGCGTACGGGGTGAACGCGTCCGCGCCGATCCCATACACGGTGTCCGTCGGAAGAACGACCAGCTCGCCGTTCTTGACCGCCTCGATCGCCGCAGCGATGCCGCGGTCCCGATCGGCGGGCGACCGGCAGTCGTAGAGCATCACGAGGAGTCAGTCTGCCACGCCGCCCCGATCGGGGCGTGCTGGCCGTCCGCCCGTCGGGACGCGGTCGCGTAGCGGGGACGCCCGGTGAGGTCCAGATGCTCCGCCACGGCGGTGAAGCCGCCGTCCCGGGCGAGCAGCTCGGGCACCGCCGCGCCGTGGGTGTCATCGTGCTCGACGCCGAACACGCCCCCCGGGCGCAACAGCACCGCCGCCCGGGCGACGACCGGCCGGATCACCACCAGACCGTCCGCGCCGCCGAAGACCGCCTCCGCCGGGTCGTGACCGGCCACCTCCGGCGGGACCACCACGTCGTCCGGCACGTACGGCGGGTTGCACAGCAGCACGTCCACCCGGCCCACCAGCTCGGCCAGCAGGTCCGGCGCTGTCACATCGGCCTCGACGACCTCGATCGGCCGGTCTCCCGCCGCGGCGCGCTCCGCCGCGTTGCGCCGCAACCAGGCCAGCGCCGCCGGGGACCGCTCCACCGCGATCACCCGCGCTCCCGGCAGCTCCTGAGCCAACGCCAGGGCGATCGCGCCCGAGCCGCTGCACAGGTCCACCACCACCGGGTCGGGCCGGCCCTGCGCCTGCTCGACACCCCAGCCGGCCAACAGCTCGGTCTCCGGCCGGGGCACGAAGACACCCGGGCCGACCGACAGCTCCAGGTGCCGGAACCCGGCCCGACCGGTCAGGTGCTGCAACGGCTCGCGCGCGGCGCGGCGGCGCGTCAACTCGTCGAGCCGCACCAGCTGGTCGTCGTTGAGGTCGTCGGCGAGAGCCAACCGACCCCGGGGAACCCCGAGCACGTACGCCGCCAGCAACTCGGCCTCCACCCGGGCGGAGCCGACCCCGGCGGCGGCGAGCGCGCGGGCCGCTCGGGTCACCGCGGCGGACGGCCGGGTGGGGCCTGTCCCTTCGGGGGGGTGTTGCGGCAAAGTACTCACGACATAATCATGAAGCGTCGCGGGCGGCGTGACGAACAGGTGCGCCCAGGCGCGCACGACAGGAGGTTGGCGGGTGGGCTGGCTCGACCGGGTCGATGACCAGGTTGACGCCCTGACGCACGCCCGGGCGTTGCAGGAGGCCAGCCGCTCCGCGGAGGCGTACGTCCTGCTGGAGCGTGTGATCCGCACCACCAACGACCCGGCAGCGCGAGCGGACGCGATGGTGCAGCGCCTCTCCGCGCTGATCAATCTCGGTCGGACAGCGGAGTTCACCCGGGCCATCGAGGAGGCGTCGGCGGCGGTCCGCGACCTCGCCGAGCCCTATCTGCACGGTCACCTCAACGCGCTGGCCGCGCTCGCCGCGCACCACCAGGGCGCACTGGACCGCTGTGTCATGCACCTCGTCCGGGCGGCCCGGGCGCTGGGCGCCGTCGCCGACCCGGACCGGGACACCGCCTGGGGCTGGCACGACCTGGCCATGGCCTACAGCTACCTCAGCTTCCACGGGTACGCCCTGGGGGCCATCGAGCGGGCCCGGCAGCTCGGGCTGACCGCCGGGATCCCGGAGGAGACGTTCGCCGCGCCGGGCATCCGGCTGCGCAACGCCGTGGCCCTGGACCACAACGGCGACAGCGACGGTTGTCTGCGGGTGCTCCGGGACGTGGCCGCCGACCTCACCCGCTTCGTCCGAGCCGGCCGGGCCAGCCAGCTACGCCCGAGCAGCCTCGCCGCGTACGGCTACGCGGCGGCCCGACAGGCCGCGCTCGGCGACCAGGTGGCGACCGAAGGCCCCGAGCCGGCCCGGTTGATCACCCACGGCGGGGACAGCGCCCGCGCCCGTGACCTGCGTCAGCTCGGGCAGGTGTGCCTCGCCGTCGCCGACGGTCGGCCGATCGAGGCGGTCGCCCGACTGGACACCGTCCAGGTCTCCAACGAGACGCTCGGGGCGGCCGAGCCGGCCCGGCTGCGCAGCATCGCGTTGACCCGCGCCGGGGACCACCTGGCGGCGCACCGGGCCGACCGATTGGCGTTCCGGCTCGCCGCGCAACGCAACGACCGGCTGCGCGACGTCTACATCGACGGCATCGCCGCCCGCATCGACCACGAGGAGATGCGCCGCGAGGCGGCACGCTTCGAGGGTGAGGCGTTGACCGACCCGCTCACCGGGCTGCCCAACCGCCGCCGGTTGGAGCGCTACATCACGGCCGTGGTCACCCGCGGCGATCGGGTGGTGATCGGCGTCTGCGACTTGGACGGCTTCAAGGCGGTCAACACCCGGCACGGGCACCACTCGGGCGACCTGGTGCTGCAACGCATCGCCGGTGTGATCAACCGGGTGATGCGTCGGGGCGACTTCGTGGCCCGCTACGGCGGTGACGAATTCGTGGTGGTGCTGCCGGACACCGGCATGACCGAGGCCGCCGAGGTGGCCCGCCGGATCGAGGCCGCGGTCCGCCTGGAGGACTGGGAGTCGTTGGTCCCCGGCACCCCGGTCGGGGTCAGCATCGGCTTCGCCGAGGTCTCCGGTGGCAGCGGGCTACGCGACGCGCTCAGCGTCGCGTTCGAGCAGGCCGACCGCGAAATGCTCCGCGCCAAGACCCGCCCCCGCGCGAGCTGACCCTCCGGGCTGGCATCGAGACGCGCTGCGGCTCGACGCCGCGGTCAGCGGCGGGTCAGCTCGGTGTCGCCGGCGAGCCGGGCGGCGCGGTCGGCCTCGGTGAGGGCGTCCAGCACCCCGTCCAGCTCGCCGCCGAGTGCCAGATCCAGGTTGTACGCGGTGTAGCCGATCCGGTGATCGGTGATCCGGTTCTGCGGGAAGTTGTAGGTGCGGATCCGCTCCGAGCGGTCCACGGTGCGCACCTGCGCCTTGCGCGCGTCCGAGGCGGCGGCGTCGGCCTGCTCCTGGGCGGCCGCGAGCAGCCGGGCCCGCAGGATCCGCATCGCCTGCTCCCGGTTCTGCAACTGGGACTTCTCGTTCTGGCAGGAGACGACGATGCCGGTCGGCAGGTGGGTGATCCGCACCGCCGAGTCGGTGGTGTTCACCGACTGGCCACCCGGACCGGACGAGCGGAACACGTCGATGCGCAGTTCGTTCTGGTCGATCGTGACGTCGACGTCCTCGGCCTCCGGCAGCACCAGCACCCCGGCGGCGCTGGTGTGGATCCGGCCCTGCGACTCGGTCACCGGGACACGCTGCACCCGGTGCACGCCGCCCTCCCACTTGAGCCGCGACCAGACGCCGTTGCCGCCGTCCGGCACACCCTTGGTCTTGATCGCCAGGGAGACGTCCTTGACCCCGCCGAGGTCGGAATCCTGTGCGTCGATCACCTCGGTGACCCAGCCGTGCCGCTCGGCGTACCGGGTGTACATCCGCAGCAGGTCACCGGCGAACAGCGCCGACTCCTCACCGCCCTCACCGGCCTTGATCTCGACGATCACGTCCTTGGCGTCGTGCGGGTCGCGCGGAATGAGCAGCTCGGCGAGCCGCTCCTCCAGCACCGGCAGGGAGCCGGCGATGGCGTCCGCCTCAGCCGCGAAGGACGGGTCCTCGGCGGCCAGCTCGCGAGCCGCGACCAGATCGGCGCGGGCCTGCTCCAACTCGTCGGCGGCCTTGTGCAGCGGCACGAGCTCGGCGTACCGGCGACCGACCCTGCGCGCGGTGGCCTGGTCGGCGTGGATGGCCGGATCGGCCAACCGCTTCTCCAGCTCCGCGTACTCGTCGAGAAGGCCGGCCAGACGCTCGCTGCTCATGCTGCGGATGCTCCTTCGACGGTGCGCGACGACCCGGGCCGGGGCCGGGGGGCCAGCGGCCGGGCGAAAACGGAGGAAAATGCGGACGGCGCCCGCATCCGGCGAAAAACCGGACGCGGGCGCCGAACGAGGAGTTACTTGGCCTTCTTGGCCTGAACCTTGGCGTACTTCTGCTGGAACTTCGCGACCCGGCCGGCGGTGTCGAGAACGCGCTGCTTACCGGTGTAGAACGGGTGGCAGGCGCTGCAGGTCTCGGCGTGGATCGCCCCGCCCTTGGCGGTGCTGCGGGTCGTGAACGTGTTGCCACAGGAGCAGCTGACCTCGGTGGTCACGTACTCCGGGTGGATGTTTGCCTTCATCTCGCCTCGGTCCTCTCGTTGGTGGTCGCCGGGTCGCCGTCATCGCTCGTCGCGCCGTACGCGACGGGCTCGGGCGTGAACCGGAACCGGTGGCCGATTGACCAGTGTGCCATGGGCCTGAGCCGACCCGGTAGTCGGGCCGCACACCTCGTCCGGCATCGTCAACACGTGCCTACCCGTCCGCATTCCCGCCGGCCAACGGGGCATTCGCGCACCCGGCGGATCGCCGCCAGGTACCCCGGCCGGGGTACGCCCGTCGAGCCGGAGGTGCGTCGTTGACCCGCCTGATCGCCACCCGGGGACTGCCCGCCTCGGGCAAGACGACGTTCGCCCGCACGCTCCAGCCCTCAGTGGTCCGGGTCAACCGGGACGACCTGCGCCGGATGCTGCACGGCGAGCGGCTCTTCACCCAGTGGGCCGAGGCCCAGGTGACCGTCGTCCAACGGGCCCAGGTCGAGGCGTTGCTGCGGGCCCGCGCGGACGTCTGCGTGGACGACACCAACCTGCGCTCACGGACGCTGCGTGACTGGGCCGAGTTGGCCGCCCGCCACGGCGCGGACTTCGAGGTGCACGACTTCACCGACGTGCCGCTGGACGAGTGTCTGCGCCGCGACGCCGCCCGGCCGGCCGCCGACCAGGTCGGCGCGGACGCGATCCGCCGGCTGCACGAGCGGTACCTGGAGGGTCGGGAGTTGCCGTTGCCGGTGCCGCAGGCCCGTACCGGACGCCCCGCCGTGGTGCACCCGCCGTCGACCGAGCCACCGGAGATCGTCCTGGTGGACATCGACGGCACCGTCGCGCTGGCCGTCTCCCGCAGCCCGTACGACATGACCCGGGTGGGCCAGGACGAGCCGAACACGGCGGTGATCGCGGCGGTCCGGGCGATGCACGCCGCCGGGTACGGGGTGGTCTTCTGCTCCGGGCGGGACGCCTCCGCCCGCGCGGCCACCGAGGCGTGGCTGGCCCGGCACGTACGAGTGCCCTACCTGGGCCTGCACCTGCGGGCCGTCGGCGACTCCCGGAAGGACTCGATCGTCAAGCGGGAGATCTACGACCGGGAGATCCGGGACCGTTACCGGGTGGCGGGTGTCTTCGACGACCGCGTCCAGGTGGTCCAGATGTGGCGATCCCTCGGTCTCACCGTCTTTCAGGTGGCCGACGGCGACTTCTGAGGTGTCCGGACGGGCCCCTCGCGTGGGGGCCCGTCCGGACAGTTCACCCGGTGACGGTGATGGTGGCCTCGGCACGGGCGCCGTTGACCTCGACCGTCAGGCGTATCGGCGCGCCGGGCCGCAGTGCCGTCAGGGTGCCGGTGGCCGGATCGAATCGGGCGGTGTGCCAGGGGCGCACCCCGGCCGCCGAGCCGACGTGCACTCCCGGCGAGGCCGACCAGTCGGCGCTGACCGGTGCGGCCACCGGGACCGTACGCCCGCCGGGCTGGGTCAGCGTGGCGGTGACCGCCGCGGGGGTGCCGACCGTGACGCTGGCCGGGGCGGCCACCGTGAGGCGGTCGGCGTGCGCGTGGAACTCAGCGTCCACCCAGCGCGGGCCCTCGGCGAGCGGGTTACGACGGGCCCGGTCGGCCTCGGCCGCGGTCACCGGGTCCACGCCGAACTCCGTCCAGCCGGTGAAGCCGCCCTGGTCGGCAGGGGTGGACGGCGTCTTGCCCGCGTTGCCGTTGATCACGTACGGCACCCCGTCCACCCGGTCGGCGTGGAAGGTGCCGACGTGCCCGCCCACGAACAGCGCGCCCTTGCCGGTGCGGTGCTGGAAGTCGGCCAGCCACTGCTCCAGCAGCGCCGCCTCCTTGCGGTCGCCGAGCTGGCTGGCCTGCGCCGGGCTGGGGTCGCGCGGCGGGTGGTGGTGCAGGACGACGACCGAACCCACGCGCCGGTCGGTGGCCGCCGCGTCCAGCGTCTCGCGCAGCATCCGTACCTGGTCGAAGCCTCCGCCGCGCAGCGTCCCGGTGGACGAGTTCAACGTGACGAACCGGGTGCCGTTGTGGTCGAACACCCGGGAGGTGGCACCGAACACGGCCGCGAAGTTGCTGATCGGGGCGCCCATGATCTCGTGGTTGCCGGGCACGTAGTACCAGGGCAGCGCGTCGCCCAACTCCTCGTCGAGGATCCGCCGGGCCAGCGCGAAGTCGGCCGGGTAGGCGGTGTCCACGAAGTCGCCGTTGATCAGGAGGAAGTCCGGCCGGGCCGCCCGCACCTCGCGCAACGTCCGCCGGGCCTGGGCGACCAGGTCGCTGTCCGGGTCGGCGGCGACGAACTGGGCGTCGGAGAGCACCGCGAACCGCCACGGCGCGCCGTCCACAGTGCCGTCGCGGACCACCACCCGATCGGTACGCGGGGCCACCTCCGGCACGTCGACAGTCGGGGGCACCTTCGCCACCAGGTCGTCGATGATCACCTCGCTGGTGTACTGCGCCGCGGCGTTCGTCTCGGCCACGTAGAAACGGCGTACCCGCACCGGGTACTGCACCCCGGCCGGCACCGCGAACTCCACGTACCGCCAGCCGGTCCAGGTGATCAGCGGGCCACGCAGCACGTGTTGGGTGTCCTGGGCGTCGTGCAGGTGCAGGCTGGGCCACTCCCCGGTGCCGTTGCCGTGGATCCACATCCCGAAGGCCTGCGGCTGACCGGGCACCTCGATCCAGTCGGGCGGGTCGGCGTACGCGGCCCGCGTGCCGGTGGACTGGCTGAAGTCGTACGACATTCGGAGGCCGGTGCCGGTGTGCCCGGGCGCCGGCGCGACCGAACCGCTGGCGCGGGCCTGACTGAACCGCCAGGTCGCGGCGTCGTCGAAACCGGCGACCGGCACGTCGGTCAGCCCGACGGTGACCGGCAGGACAGCGCTCGTGCGTCCGACGTGAACGGTCACCAGGCCCGAGCCGGTGTCCCGCAACGCGGCGATGGACAGGTTGCCGTCCCCGGTGGGGGTGATCCGCAGCAGGTCCCGGTCGTAGTCGACTGTGAGGTCGGCCGGCTCGATCGGTGCGGTGTTGCCTTCGGCGTCGTACCCGACCACACCGACCACCGCGTTACCGTCCCGGCCGGTCAGCCCGACCCGCGGCGCGGTGGTGCCGATCCGGGCCAGCGGGCCGAGCACCGTGAGGTTCAGCGAGCCGGTGACGTGCCCCCGTGCGGCGATGACCGTGCTGGCCCCCGGTACGCCGGCGCGGAACACGCCGTCACGGCCGACCCGGCCGCGTACCGCCGGGGTCGCCCGCCAGGTGGGGGCGCCGGCCGCCGGGCCGTACGTCTCGTCGTAGCCGGATGCGGTGAGGGTGCGGGTCAGCCCCGGGAAGACCCGGTCGGGCCGCCCACCTCGCACCGGTGATACGCCGGGGGCGGCGGTGGGGTCGCTGGCCGTCTCGACCCAGTAGCCGGTGAGTCGCCCGCTCCCCTTCGGGGCATAGATGGCCAGGCCGTTGGGCACGGCCCGCTCGCTGCCGTCGGAGGGGCCGTTCTCCAGCTGCACTGCGGGTGCGCCCGGCTCCCGGGCCAGCAGTGTGGACGATCCGCCACCATCCAGGTTGAGCGCGTGGTGGGCGCCCAGCTCGGCCATCATCCGGCCCATCTCGGTCTGCGTCACGCCGCGGCTGTCGACCTGGCGGCCGTCCACCGTCAGCATGATCATCTTTTGACCGTCAGAGCTGAACCCGACGGCGGTGCGGGGGGCGAGGGTCGGGTCGGCGATGCTCTGCACGACGCCGTCGCGGACCAGGACGTTGCCGCCCCCGACCGCCGCGTGCAGGGTGCTGCCGTCGGAAGGCTTCGGCCGCCAGGCCACCGCCACCGGGTCACCGGGGCGCAGGGCGGCCAGCGCGTCCGCGCCGAGGTCTCGGCCGAGCAGCACGGTGCTGCCTGCGACGATCGGGCCGCTACCGGCCACGCTTCCCACCGCGGCCACCCGACCGCCGGTCACTGTGACCTCGACCACCCGGGCCGCGCCCTCCACGGCACGCTGCCGGGAGTACGTCCCCCACAGCTCGGTGAAGGCGCCGATGCCGTCGGCCTGCACCATGTTGTTGAACTGGGTCAGCGGGACCGCCCCGGTGGGCAGTGTGGCGCTGCCGTCGAAGTTCACCTCGATCACCCGCCCGAGCCCGTTGGTGGTGACCGCCACCGCGTTGCGGTGACCGCTGACCCCCGACTGGATCAGCTCGCCGTTCCGGACGCCGACGCCCTGGGCGGCGCCGGAGTTGTTGATGTCGAAGAAGTCACCGTTGACCGCGGCGACCGCGTGCGACTGGTCCACCGCCTTTCGCAGCGGCTCGGCTCGGCTGACCGCGCCGGAGTTGACGTAGTCGACGGTGGAGCCGCCGGCCAGGTCGGTGGTGAGCGCGTCGGCGCGCAGCCAGCCCTCGGCGTCGTACCTGTCGAAGGACGTCAGCTGGACCCCCGGCGCGACCGGCCGGGTGGCCTTCGTGGTCTCCAGCCCGCCGGCCGGCTCCACACCGCCAGCGTCGGCGGTCGGGGCGGTCGCGACTGTCGGGGCGGCGGCCAGGCTGACCGAGCCGGCCGGGCGGGAGGACGCGGGCGGCGCGTCCTCGGCGATGGTGGGTGAGGCCACTGACGATGAGGCCACGGTGGGCAGGTCGATGGTGGGCGCGGCGGTGGCCGGCGGCGACAGGGCCAGGGCGAGCAGCGGCGTCAGCAGCAGGACGCCGGTGCGGCGGGCGGATCGTCTGCGGGTACGCATGGACGACAGTCAACCCGGATATGAATAGAAGTTTCAATACCTGTCGACTGAACCGAAGGAAAATTCCAACAACTCGGCGCGCGGGCATCGGTTCCGTTGGCGTCGTCCCCGGCCCGTTGCGACTCCCACCGATCGCAGGCGCCGGGCCGGCCACCCCCTCCCGGGCAAAGGCGACGAGGTACATGACGAAGGGGCACGGCCGCGATGGCCGTGCCCCTACGTCGTCACCCCGGGATGGTTACTCCCCCGGCGTCGACTTCGCGATCTGCATCAGGAACTCGATGTTCGTGCGGGACTGCTTGAGCCGGTCCAGCAGGAGATCCATCGCGGCCTGCGAGTCCAGCGAGTGCAGCACCTTCCGGAGCTTGTGGATGATGGCCAGCTCTTCCGGTGCGAGCAGGACCTCTTCCTTACGCGTACCGGACGGGTTGATGTCGATGGCCGGGAAGGTCCGCTTGTCGGCGATCTTCCGGTCCAGCTTCAACTCGGCGTTGCCGGTGCCCTTGAACTCCTCGAAGATGACCGTGTCCGCCATGGACCCGGTCTCCACCAGCGCCGTGGCGATGATGGTCAGCGACCCGCCGTTCTCGATGTTGCGGGCCGCGCCGAGGAAGCGCTTCGGCGGGTAGAGCGCGGTGGAGTCGATACCACCCGACATGATCCGGCCGCTGGCCGGCGCCGCCAGGTTGTACGACCGACCGAGCCGGGTCACCGAGTCGAGCAGCACGACGACGTCGTGCCCAAGCTCGACGAGGCGCTTGGCCCGCTCGATGGCCAACTCCGCCACCGTGGTGTGGTCCTGCGGCGGACGGTCGAACGTGGCCGCGATGACCTCGCCCTTGATCGACCGCTGCATGTCGGTGACCTCTTCAGGCCGCTCGTCCACCAGCACCACCATCAGGTGGCACTCCGGGTTGTTGCGGGTGATCGCGTTCGCGATCGCCTGCAGCACCATCGTCTTACCCGCCTTGGGCGGAGACTGGATGAGTGCCCGCTGGCCCTTGCCGATCGGCATGACCAGGTCGATGACCCGGGTGGTCAGGATGTGCGGCTCGGTCTCCAGCCGCAGGCGCTCCTGCGGGTAGAGCGGGGTGAGCTTGTAGAACTCCGGACGACGCCGGGCCTCCTCCGGCTCCATCCCGTTGATCGTGTCCAGCCGCATCAGCGGGTTGTACTTGTCGCGCCGCTGGTCGCCGCTGTTGCCGCCCTCTCGGGCCGCCCGCACCGCACCGGTGATCGCGTCACCGCGGCGCAGGCCGTACTTCTTGATCTGGGACATCGAGACGTACACGTCGTTCGGGCCGGCCAGGTAACCGGTCGTCCGCACGAAGGCGTAGTTGTCGAGCACGTCGATGATGCCGGCCACCGGGACGAGCACGTCGTCCTCGTTGACCTGCGGCTCACGCCCGCCGGTGTCGGCACCGGTCTCGGTGCGCTCGCCGCGCCCACGGCGACGGTCCCGGAAACGGCTGCGCCGGCCGCGCCGGCCGCCGCCCTCGTCGTCGTCGTCGCTGTCCCGCTCGACACGCTGACCACGGTCGTTGCGGTCGTTGCGGTCACCGCGATCGGGTCGGTCGTTGCGCTCGGCACGCTCGCCCCGGTCGGAACGCTCGCCCCGGTCGTTGCGCTCGGCACGCTCGCCACGCTCACCACGATCGGAACGCTCGCCCCGGTCGTTGCGCTCGCCACGATCGGCACGCTCGCCCCGGTCAGCACGCTCGGTACGGTCGGCACGCTCGGTACGGTCGGCACGCTCGGTCCGCTCGCCCCGGTCGGCACGCTCGCCCCGGTCGGCACGCTCGGTCCGCTCGCCCCGGTCGGCACGCTCGGTCCGCTCGCCCCGGTCGGCACGCTCGGTCCGCTCGCCCCGGTCGGCACGCTCGGTCCGCTCGCCCCGGTCGGCACGCTCGCCCCGGTCAGCACGCTCGGCGCGCTCCGGACGCTCGGCCCGCTCGCGGCGGTTCTCGCCACGGTCGGCCCGCTCGCCGGCTTCCGCCTCGTCGGTCCGAGCCTCGGTCGCCCGCGCCTCGGTCGCCCGTGCCTCAGCGGGGCGAGCCTCGGTGGTACGGGCCTCTGCCGTTGCGGTCCGGCTCCGCCGGGTGCGGCTACGGCCCTCGGTCTCGGCGGCCGGCTCGGCCGGCGCCTGCTCGGCACCGCGTCCTTCGGCTGCCGGCCGGTCGGCGGTCTCCCGCACCTCGGCGCGCACCCCCTCGCGGGTCGGGGCGGCCGCGGCCGCGACCTCGGCCCGTGGTCGAGGGGTCCCGGCGGCGTTGCCGCCCTGCCGCTCGGAAATCGCGGCGATCAGCTCGCCCTTGCGCATGCGAGCCGTGCCGGAGATGCCGAGCGACGCAGCCAGGCTCTGCAGCTCTGGCAGCAGCATCGCCGACAGACCGGTGCCGCTACGCCGACGACGGGCGGGAGCGGCGGCGGTGGCATCGCCAGCGACGTTGGAAACATCCGACGTCACGTCGGTGGTGTCGCTCAATGGATTCCTTCCCTCGATAAGGCCGGGACTGCCCGGAGTCGGAGCTCAGGTGGCCGGGCGGCCTCGGTGCACCCGCCTCGCAAGGACGCGTCGCGGGAGTCTGTGACACAGCAGCCGGTCGGTATCCCGACTCACCAACGTCGGTGAGCAGGTCTCGCCGTCTGCGGCGACCTGTGGAAACTGCGGTGCGGCGTGGGCCTTTGGCAGGGGTAGACGGGCTGACCGCCGAGAGCTTCGGGGGTGCGCCGCCCCGCAGGAGATCGCGTGCTTCGCGGCTGTGCTAGGTCTAGAGCGTAATCAACTCTTCCGACCTGCGGCAACAGGGTCCCGCTCGGCGTGTCCAAGTCTACCCCGCGCGACCCGCGCGCCGCTGACGTCTATCGGTAACTGCCAGATCTCCCAGTCTGTTCCCACTGGGAAGCCCGCTGGAGGCTGGCTGAGCGCCAGCACAGTCGGCCCCGCCCCACTGACCACAGCTGCCACATCGGCCGCTCGTAACGCGCTGACCAGGGCAGACGTGCCTGGCATCCCGGCTGCGCGGTAATCCTGATGGAGCCGGTCGACGGTGGCCGGCAGCAGCAGGGTCGGATCCGTGGTGAGCGCGTGCACCAGCAGTGCTGCCCGCCCGGCGGTCAACGCGGCGTCACCGTGCGGCACGGTTGCCGGCAGAGCGGCCCGCGCGGTCGCGGTCAACCCGCGTTCCGCCGGAACGAAAACAGTGGGCCGCACCGCGGCGGCGACCGGCAGGGAGACCGCCCGGGCGCCGCCCGGCTCGGACCAGGCCACTGTGAAACCGCCGAGCAGGCACGGCGCCACATTGTCGGGGTGGCCCTCGATCTCGGCGGCCAGCCGCAGCGCGCCGGCGTCGTCGAGGCGGTGCTCCCCATCAACGACCAGGGCACGGGCCAGCAGCACCCCGGCGACGATCGCGGCCGACGAGGAGCCCAGCCCGCGTGCCTGGGGGATCCGGTTGACGCACTCCACGCTCAGCCCCGCGGGGTGGGCCCCGAGCACGTCGAACGCGGCGCGCATGGCCCGCACCACCAGGTGCCGGTCGTCGTCGGGCAGCTCACCGGCGCCCTGCCCGGTCACTGTCACCCGGACACCACCCGAGGCGACCTCGGCCGCCACGTCGTCGTAGAGCCCGAGGGCGAGACCCAGCGCGTCGAAGCCCGGGCCCAGGTTGGCGCTGGTCGCCGGGACGCGGACCCGGACCGGCTCGGCGGTGAAGTTCGTCGGCACGCGCTCATGCTAGGGCTCGGGACCGACGAACCGGTTCCGAGCCCGCTGCCTGGGACCGCAGAGTTCAGCCGGCGGGGTCCGGGACCGGCTCGACGGCCGGATCGGTGAGCGACAGCCGGCGGGTGGCGATCCGCCAGCCCACCGCGTACACGAGGGTGATCAGACCGCAGCCGGCGAGCACCACCCGTTCGTCGACCGAGTCCACCACCAGGGCCACCGCCAGTTGACTCACCGAGATCGCCAGCGTCGCCAGCATCATGTCGGTGGCGAAGACGCGGCCCCGCAGCCGGTCCGGAACCTCACCCTGAAGGGCGAAGTTCGACATCACCCAGTTGCTGCCTCCCGCGAAGTGCGCCACGAAGACCAGCAGCAGCACCAGCGGAAACCATCGCACCACCGAGGTGCCCAGGTAGGACAGGCCGTAGAGCGACATGGACAGCGCGAGCCCGGGCAGTAGCCAGGCCCGGTTGGTCAACACCCGGCGCATCAGGATCGGGCCCACCAACGCTCCCGCGCCGCGTACCGCGAAGAGCAGTCCGGCACCGAGAGGGCCGACACCGTACACGCCGGCCAGCAGCGGAAACACGGTCAACACGCCATTGCCCAGGCCCACCGCGGACTTGACGGTGACCAGCGCGAGCACGCGGGGCCGGTGACCGATGTAGCCGAGCGCCTCGCGGACCGCCGACCAGGTCCGCTGGGCCGGTTGGTCGGCGTCCCGGGGCGCCTGCAACGGCCGGCGGATCCGGGTGGCGAGGGCCGCAGCCGCCGCGAGGCCCGCCGCCGCGACCCAGAAGCAGACGTACGGGCCGGCAGCGGTGCTGAGCACGCCACCGAGCGACGCACCGACCACTGTCATGGTGCCCCAGGCCGAGCCGGCGACGGCGTTGCCAGCGGCGAGTTCGTGCGGCTCCAGAACGTTGGGCAGGGCGGCCTGGGCGGCCGGCGAGTAGAACGCCTTCGCGACCGCCACCACGCCGATCGCGACCAGCGCCAGCCACGCCGTTCCGGCGTTGCGCACACCGAGCAGCAGCAGCACGCCCGCCAGCGCGGCCACGTTCGCGGCGATCATGATCTTCCGGCGGTCGAAGCGGTCGGCGATCGTGCCGGTGTACGGCAGCAGCAACGCCACGATGCCGGTGTCGACCGCCAACACCAGCGCGCCCCAGACGCCGCTGCCGGTCAGGTGCGGCAGCAGCACCAGCAGCGGCACCATGACGAACCAGTCGGCGCCGAAGACCACCAGCTCGGCGAGGAAGAGGTTGCGGAAGCTCCGATTGCCGGTCAGAACCGAGAGGGTGGACGCCACGGAGCGCGACCCTACCTGGTCGTCGTCGAAGCCATACCCGCTCCCAGCAGCGCCGAGACCGTGACGAAGGTGTAGCCGCGCGACCGTAGCCCGTTGATCATGTCGGTCAGCCCTCGCAGTGCGACCAGCCGTCGGCGCGCCCCCACATCGTGGCCGAGCACGATCGTTCCCGGTCGGACCGCGGCCACGATCCGTCGGGCGTGACCGGCCGGATCGTCGGGGAACTCGCGCTCCACCATCTGCAACGACCAGAGCACCAGGCGATAGTCCAGCCGGGCCGCCGCGTGCAGCACCGCCCCGCCCAGGTGGCCGTACGGCGGGCGGAGGAGCGCCGGCGGCAGCCCGGTCAGGTCGGCGATCGCGTCGTGGCTGCGGCGCAGGTCGTCGTACGCCTCGGCGGCGTCCAGTGCGGCCAGGTCCCGGTGCTCCCAGCTGTGGTTTCCCACCTCGTGCCCGGCGAGCCGGTCGCGGACGACGTCGGCGTGCCGGCGGACCTGCGCCCCGACCATGAAGAAGGTGGCCGGAACCCGGTGCTGGGCCAGAGTGTCGAGCACCATGGGAGTCCACTGTGGTGCCGGGCCGTCGTCGAAGGTGAGGGCCACCAGGCGCTGGTTGGTCCGCCCCGACCAGACGACCTCCAGCGCGCCGCTGCCGACGTCCTGCTGGCCGTTACCGAGGGTGGTGCCGGCAGGGCCGCCGGCGATCGGCGTCCGGCGATGGGTGATCCGCCACGCCTCCGACGTCCCGGCACCGATGGCCACGCCGCCCACCACCAGCAGGCCACGGCGCAGCAGATCGCGCCGTCCCCACCCGCGCGCGCCCTCGGCCATCCGCCCGCCCTCGCTTCACCCACACCCCCACCTGCCTACGAGGAGTATGCAAGAAGTTACACAAAGTGTGGGGTCGTCGAGTCGGAGTGTTTTCGGTCGAATGAACCTGGAACGCCCCCGGCGAAAAATCCGCCGGGGGCGTTCCGAACCACGCTGCGACCTACTCGGTCGGCTCCGCCGGAGGCAGCGGCGAGGTACGGCTACGCGGCAGCCGCAGCACCTCGAACTGGTCCGTGCCCTCCACCAACGCGGCCGACGGCGCGGGCCGCCCGGCCGGCTGCACACCCTCGGCCGCGACCGGGGCGGGCGCGCCGCTCGGCACCGCGACCTGGTTCGGCGCTGGCACCTCGTCGGCCTCCGTCGTGGTCACCGCCGACCCTCCGGAGCGCCGCCGTGCGCGCCGAGCCCGCAGCGACTCCTTGGTGTGCTCCACCATCGTGTACAGCGTCGGCACCAGGATCAGCGTGAGCAGCGTCGAGCTGAGCAGACCACCGATCACCACGACCGCCAGCGGCTGAGAGATGAAGCCGCCCTCACCGGTCAACCCGAACGCCATCGGCAGCAGCGCGAAGATGGTCGCCACCGCCGTCATCAGGATCGGGCGCAGCCGGCGACGGCCGCCTTCGACCACCGCCTCCCGGACCCCCATGCCCTGTGCTCGGTACTGGTTGATCAGGTCGAGCAACACGATCGCGTTGGTCACCACGATGCCGACCAGCATCAGCACGCCGATCAGCGCCGGCACACCGAGCGGCGTCCCGGTGATCAACAGCAGACCGATCGCACCGGTCGCCGCGAACGGGATGGAGATCAGCAGGATCAGCGCCTGGGTGAGGCTGCGGAACGTGGCCACCATGATCAGGAAGACGATGGCGATCGCGGCCAGCACCGCCAGGCCCAGGTCCGCGAAGGCATCCGCCTGATCCGCGCTGACACCGCCGATGGTGAAGCTCGCACCCGGCACATTGATGCCGTCCAGACGCTTCTGCAACTCCTGGCTGGTCGCGCCCAGGTTCGAGCCGGTCGCCGCGCCGGTCACCGACACGCTGCGCTCACCGTCGATCCGGGTGACCTGCTGTGGGCCTTCGCCCTGAGTGACCTTCGCGATGTCGCCCAGCTTCACCGGACCAACCGGCAGTGCCCGCAGCTCCTCCACGGTCACCGGCGGCTGCGTGCCCAACCGCAGCACCACGTTCTGCTGCTGGCCGTCGAGCGCGACCTGGCCCAGCGGCGCTCCCCGGAACGCCTGCGACACGAGCTGCCCCACGGCGGCCTCGGTGAGCCCGACCCGACCGGCGGCGACCCGGTCGACCACCACGTCGACCCGCGGCACCCGCGCGGCAAGGCTGGTGGACACGTCCTCGACGTCCGGGACCCCCGCCATCGCGGCCCGCGCCTCCTCGGCGGCCCGGGTCAGCGCCTCCGGGTCGCTGGCCTGGACGATCACCTCCAGCTGGCTGGTCGACGCCTCCTGCCCGCCACCGAAGCTGATCTCACCCACACCGGCGCCGAGCTTGTCGAACTCCTTGCGCAGCACCTCACGCATCTGCTTCGCGTCGGTGTCACCGTCGAGCGCCAGCGACCAGCTGGCGACGTTGTTGCCGCCGCCGCCCGCCCACGGGTTGTCCCCGCCGCCCGCGGTCACCTGGTACGTCTCGACACCGTCGGTGCGGGACAGCACCGACTCGACCTGCTTGGCCGCCGCGTCGGTGGCCGCCAGGCCACTGCCGGCCGGCAGCTCCTGGCTCATGTTGAGGGTGTCCTGGCCGGAGTCGTCCAGGAAGTTGGTCTCCAACTTCTGCGCCAGACCGAAGGTGCCGAAGAGCACCAGCAGGCCGAGCCCGACGGTGATCCAACGGGTCGACCGCTTGCGAGTGGCGAACCCGATCACCGGCAGGTACGCCCGCTGCAACGGGCTGCGCAGCTCCTTCTCCTCCGCGGCGTGCCGTACCGCCTCGTCGTCCGCGGTGCCGCCGCGCGGCTTGAGGAACCAGTACGCGAGGACCGGGATCACGGTCAGCGACACCAGCAGCGAGGCGAGCAGGGCCACCGTCACAGTGATCGCGAACGGCGCGAAGAGCTGACCCACGAACCCGCCGACCAGCGCGATCGGCGCGAACACCGCCACCGTGGTGAGGGTGGACGCGGTCACCGCACCGGCGACCTCGCGGACGCCGGTGATGATGGCGTGCCGTTTCTCCTCGCCGTACTCCAGGTGTCGTTTGATGTTCTCCAACACCACGATCGAGTCGTCGACCACCCGACCCACCGCGATGGTCAACGCGCCGAGGGTGAGCAGGTTGAGCGAGTAGTCACCGATCCACAGGGCGATCAGCGCCACCAGCACGGAGAGCGGGATGGAGACCGCGGTGACCACCGTCGAGCGCACCGACAGCAGGAAGACCAGGATGACGATGACCGCCATCACGAGGCCCAGCAGACCCTCCGTGGTCAGCGACTCGATCGACTTCTCGACGAACGGCGCCTGGTCGAAGACCACTGTCAGCTCCGCGCCGGAGGCGTCCTTCAGGTCGTCGAGCCGGTCCCGGATCTCGTGCGAGATCTCCACGGCGTTGCCGTCCGGTGCCGCGGTGACCGCGATACCGAGGCTGTCCTTGCCGTTGGTCCGGGTGATTGCCGTGGCCGGGGCGAGCTGCTGCTCGACCGTCGCCACGTCACCGAGGCGAACGGGTGCCGCAGCCGGGACGACCACGATGCCGCGCAGCTCCTCCAGGGTGGAGATCGGGGTGCCGACCTGCACCGGGAGGGCCAGCGCGCCGTCGGTCACCGCGCCGGCCGGAACCGCCACGCCGTTGGTCTTCAGCGCCGCGCCGATCGCCGTCGGCTGAATCTTCGCGGCGGCCATCTTCGCCGGGTCCGGGGTGACCACCACGACGTCGTCGCGGGTGCCGGTCACCTCGACCGTGCGTACCCCCTCGATGCCCTCCAGCTCCGGCACCACTGTCGCGCGCAGCTTCTCGGCGAGTGCCCGCTCGTCCGCTGTGCCGGCCGCGGCCAGCACCACCGCCGGAAGGTCGTCGGTACTACCCGCGATGACCTGCGGGTCGACGCCCTCCGGCAGTTGGGCGTCGATCCGGCTCAACGCGGTCTGCATCTTGTTGACCACGTCGTCGAGGTCGGTGCCGAACTCGTACGTCACCTGGACGGTGGCCGCCCCCTCGCGGGAGGTGGAGGTGACCTGGTCCAGCCCCGGGATGCCCTGGAGGGCGTTCTCGATCGGCTCGGTCACCTGCGACTCGACGATCTCGGGGCCGGCGCCGGGGTAGGGAGCCACGATGAACGCGGCCGGGAACTCGAGCGACGGCAGCAGTTGCTGCTTCAGCGACGGCACGGCGAACACTCCGAACACCGTGGTCACCACCGCGATGAGGGCAATCAGCCCTCGGTTGGCGAGGCTGAATCTGGCGAGCAGCGACATCGGCCTGGCTCACTCCTGAACGAGAATGCGGGCGGGGATACCCGAAAGTGTGCCGGACTCGCATACCCCGACCCCCGCCGCCCCCGGGCCGCACCGCCGTCCAGCTACCCGCCGTCGGTCACCACCCGGACGGCGGCGCGCTCAGGCCAGGTCGAGGGCGCGCGCCGCGGCCAGCGGGTCGTTCGCGATGGTCACCGGCGCCGGCGCGGTGGAGATCGCCCACTCCGGGTCCTTCAGCCCGTGGCCGGTCACCGTGCAGACCACCGTGGAACCGGGCGGCACCGCGCCCGCCGCGGCCTGCTGCAGCAGGCCGGCCACGCTGGCCGCGCTGCCCAGCTCGACGAAGACCCCCACCTCACGGGCGAGCAGACGGTACGCGGAGAGGATCTCCCGGTCGGTCACCGACTCGATCAGGCCACCGGAGGCGTCCCGGGCATCCAACGCCTTGGTCCAGCTCGCCGGGTTGCCGATCCGGATCGCGGTGGCGATGGTCGACGGCTCCGGCACCACCTGACCGGTCACGATCGGGGCCGCCCCGGCGGCCTGGAAGCCGTACATCTTCGGGGTGCGGGTGGTGGCGCCGGCGGCCAACTCCTCCGCGTATCCCATCCAGTACGCGGAGATGTTGCCGGCGTTGCCGACCGGCAGGCAGTGGATGTCGGGCGCGTCACCGAGCGCCTCGACGATCTCGAAGGCGGCGGTCTTCTGGCCGTGCAGCCGGTCGATGTTGACCGAGTTGACCAACGCGACCGGGTAGTCCTGGGCGAGCTTGGCGGCAGTCGCGAGGCAGTCGTCGAAGTTGCCGTTCACCTGGAGCAGCTTCGCGCCGTGCACCAGCGCCTGGGCCAGCTTGCCCAGCGCGATCTTGCCTTGCGGCACCAGCACGGCGCAGGTCAATCCGGCCCGGGCCGCGTACGCCGCGGCGGAGGCGCTGGTGTTGCCGGTGGAGGCGCAGATGATGGCCTTGTTGCCGGCCTCGACCGCCTTGGACACCGCGAGGGTCATCCCCCGGTCCTTGAAGGAGCCGGTCGGGTTGGCGCCCTCCACCTTGAGGTGCACGTCGCAACCGAGCCGGGCGGACAGCACCGGCGCCGGCAACAGCGGGGTGTTGCCCTCGTGCAGCGTCACGACCGGCGTGGCCGCGGTGACCGGCAGCCGATCCCGGTACGCCTCGATCAGACCCCGCCACATGTCGCTCTCCTCGCCTCTACCGCCGCGCCCACCCGATTGTCAGGGCCACCTTGGACCAGCCCGCTGGAGTGGTCAATGGCACACCCCGGCTTACCCACCTGGCGGGACGCGCGAGCCACCCCGTCGATGATGCAACGACTCAGGCGCCGCCCTCGACCCGCAGCACACTGGTCACCGAACGGACAATGTCCAGACCGCGCAGCTCACCGACGGTCGCGGCGAGCGCGGCGTCCGGTGCCACATGCGTGACGATGACCAACTCGGCGTCGCCGTCGCGGCCCGCCGGCCCGCCCGCCGAACCCTGCCGCACCGTCGCGATCGACACGTCGTGCCGGGCGAACACGCTCGCCACCGAGGCCAGCACACCCGGGCGGTCGGCCACGTCGAGGCTCACGTGGTAGCGGGTCAACGCCTCACCCATCGGCCGGACCGCGAGGTCCGCGTACGCGCTCTCGCTGGCCGCGCGCACCCCGGCGAGCCGGTTGCGGGACACCGCGACCACGTCACCGAGCACCGCGCTGGCGGTGGGCGCGCCACCGGCGCCCCGACCGTAGAACATCAACTGCCCGGCCGCGTCCGCCTCCACGAAGACCGCGTTGAACGCGTCCCCGACGCTGGCCAGCGGGTGGCTGCGCGGGATCATCGCCGGGTGCACCCGGACGCTGACCGTCTCCCGGCCGGTGGGGTCGACACCCCGGGCCGCGATGCAGAGCAGTTTGATCGTGCAGCCCATCGCCTGGGCGCTGGCCATGTCCGCGGCGGTCACCTCGGTGATGCCCTCACGGTGCACGTCGGCGGCGCCGACCCGGGTGTGGAACGCCAGCGAGGCGAGGATCGCCGCCTTCGCCGCCGCGTCGAAGCCCTCCACGTCGGCGGTCGGATCGGCCTCCGCGTACCCCAGGGCGGTGGCCTCTTCAAGAGCCTCGGCGAAGCCGGCGCCGGTCGCGTCCATCGCGGAGAGGATGAAGTTGGTGGTGCCGTTGACGATGCCGGTGACCCGGTTGATCCGATCGCCGTGCAGCGACTCCCGTAGCGGACGCAGCAGCGGGATGGCCCCGGCCACTGACGCCTCGTAGTAGAGGTCGCCGCCGCCCTCGGCCGCCGCCTCGTGCAGGGCCACGCCGTCCTCGGCGAGCAGCGCCTTGTTGGCGGTGACCACGCTCTTGCCGGCGCGCAGCGCCTCGACCAGCCAACTCCGGGCCGGCTCGATGCCACCGATCACCTCGATCACCACGTCCACGTCGTCGCGCTTGATCAGGCCAAGCGCGTCGGTGGTGAACAGGTCCTCGTCGACCGGCAGGTCACCTCGGTCGCGGCCGAGCCGACGGACGGCGATGCCGGCGATCTCCAGCGGAGCGCCGATCCGTGCCGTGAGGTCGGCCGACTGCTCGTGCAGCAGCCGGACCACCTCCTGGCCGACAGTGCCACAGCCGAGCAGCGCCAAGCGCACAGGTGACGTCATCCAACATCCAATGCGAGCAGGTCCTCTTCGGTTTCCCGCCGGACGATCAGGCGCGCCTGGCCGTCGCGCACCGCGACCACCGGTGGCCGGGGCACATGGTTGTAGTTGCTGGCCATGCTTCGGCAGTACGCACCAGTGCCGGGCACTGCGACAAGATCTCCGGGCTGCACGTCGGCGGGCAGGAATTCATCCTTCACCACGATGTCCCCGGACTCACAATGCTTTCCCACCACGCGGGCGAGCAACGGCTGCGCGGTCGAGGCCCGCGAGGCCAGCGTCGCCGAGTAGGACGCGTCGTAGAGGGCGGTGCGGATGTTGTCGCTCATCCCGCCGTCGACGCTGACGTACGTCCGGAGGCCGTCGAGGTCCTTGACCGTGCCGACCTCGTAGAGGGTGAACACGGCCGGCCCGACGATGGCCCGGCCCGGCTCGATCGACAGGTGCGGCACGGCCAGGTTCTCCGCCGCGCACTCCGAATCAACGATCTTGCGAAGCCGCTTGGCCAGATCCTGCGGGGTCGCCGGGTCGTCCTGGGTGGTGTACGCGATGCCGAAGCCGCCGCCCAGGTCCAGCTCGGGCAGCTCCACTCCGCGCGCGTCGCGGATCTGCGCCTGAAGGGCGAGCACCCGCCGGGCCGAGACCTCGAAGCCGCTGGCGTCGAAGATCTGCGAGCCGATGTGCGAGTGCAGCCCGCGCAGCTCCAGCACGCCCTCGTCGAGGATCTTGAACGCGGCGTTGGCGGCGGCACCGCCGGCCAGCGAGAAGCCGAACTTCTGGTCCTCGTGGGCGGTGGCGATGAACTCGTGGGTGTGCGCCTCGACGCCCACAGTGACCCGCACCAGCACCCGGGGCCGGACCCCGCGCTCGCGGGCCAGCGCGGTGAGCCGGTCGATCTCGGTGAACGAGTCGACGATGATCCGGCCCACCCCGGCGTCCAGCGCCCGGCCCAGCTCGGCGACCGACTTGTTGTTGCCGTGAAAGCCGATCCGCTCCGGCGGCATTCCGGCCGACAGCGCGGTGGCCAGCTCGCCACCGGTGCAGACGTCCAGGTGCAGCCCCTCCTCGGCGATCATCCGGACCACCGCCCGGCAGAGGAACGCCTTGCCCGCGTAGAACACGTCCTCGGTCGGGAAGGCCGCCCGGAAGTCGCGGCAGCGCGAGCGCAGGTCGGCCTCGTCGAGGACGTACACCGGGGTGCCGAACTCGGCCGCGATGTCGCGGACGCTCAGGCCCGCGACGGCGACCGCGCCGTCGGCGCCACGCGTCACCGACCGCGGCCACAGCGCCGGCACGAGGGCGTTGACGTCGGCCGGGGTACGCAGCCAGGCCGGCCCCTGGTTGCTGATGTCCGCGTGCAGCGCACCGGCCTCATGAGCCCTCATGTCACATCCTCTCGGGTGCGGAGACGCCGAGCAGGTGCAGGCCGTTGGCGATCACCGTGCGGGTGGCGTTGTTGAGCCAAAGCCGAGCGCGGTGCAGGTCGGTGATCTCCTCGTCGCCCAGCGGCAGCACCCGGCAGTTGTCGTAGAACCGGTGGTAGGAGGCGGCGACGCTCTCCTCCAGGTAGCGGGCCACCCGGTGCGGCTCCCGCAGCTCGGCGGCCGTCGCCACCACCGCGGGGAACTGGGCGAGGGCCTTGAGCAGCTCGTTCTCCTTCTCGTGGTCGAGCAGCTCGGGGCGGAACGCGTCGGCGTCGCCCGGAACCAGCCCCACCTCGGCGGCGTTGCGGGCCACGCCCGCCGTCCGGGCTGCCACGTACTGCACGTAGTAGACCGGGTTGTCGCGGGTCGCCCGGGTCCACAGCTCGATGTCGATGTCGATCGGGGAGTCGCTGGAGTAACGGGCCAACGCGTAGCGGGAGGCGTCCACGCCGATCGCGTCGACCAGGTCCTCCAGGGTGATCACGGTGCCGGCCCGCTTGCTCATCCGCATCGGGGCGCCGTCGCGCAGCAGGTTGACCAGCTGCCCGATGAGGATCTCCAGGTTGCGCTCCGGGTCGTCGCCGAAGCAGGCGGACATCGCCTTCATCCGGCCGATGTAGCCGTGGTGGTCGGCGCCCAGCATGATCACGACCCGATCGAAGCCGCGCTCGCGCTTGTCCAGGTAGTAGGCGCAGTCCGCGGCGAAGTACGTCCACTCGCCGTTGGACTTGCGCAGCACCCGGTCCTTGTCGTCGCCGAAGTCGGTGGTGCGCAGCCAGGTGGCGCCCTCGGACTCGTAGAGGTGCCCCTGCTGGCGCAGCCGGTTCAACGCCAGGTCGAGCTCACCCCGGTCGTGCAGGTCCTTCTCGTTGAAGTAGGTGTCGAACTCCACCCCGAAGTCGCGCAGCGAGGTGCGGATCTCGTCGAACATCAGCGCGACGCCCTCGACCCGGAAGACCTCCTGGGCGGCGTCGTCGTCGAGCGAGCGCACCTCCGGCCGGCGGGCCTGCACCTCGCTGGCGATCTCGGCGATGTACGCCCCGCCGTAGCCGTCCTCCGGCGCCGACTCACCCTTCGCGGCGGCGAGCAGCGACCGGGCGAACCGGTCGATCTGCGAACCGGCGTCGTTGAAGTAGTACTCCGTGCCGACATCGGCGCCGGTGGCCCGCAGCAGCCGGCTCAGCGCGTCACCGACGGCCGCCCAGCGGACCCCGCCGATGTGCACCGGCCCGGTCGGGTTGGCCGAGACGAACTCCAGGTTGATCCTCTCGCCGGCGAGCCGGTCGCTGCGGCCGTACTCCGCGCCGGTCTCGACGATCACCCGCGCGAGCTGACCGGCCGCGGCGGCGTCGAGGCGGATGTTCAGGAAGCCAGGCCCGGCGATTTCCACCGATTTGACCCCCGGTGCCCGGCCCAGCTCGTCGGCCAGGGCCGTCGCCAGTTCCCGGGGCGGAACGCCCACCTTCTTGCTCAACTGCAGCGCGAGCGTCGAGGCGTAGTCGCCGTGCTCGGGGTTGCGCGGTCGCTCCACCACCGTGCTCGCCGGCAGCGCGGCGCGGTCCAGCCCACGCTGCTCGAAGACGGCGTGGGCGGCGGCAAGGACGACCGAGGCTAGTTCTGCAGGAGTCACCCAACCATGTTATCGGGGGTAGACTCGGGCACTCGGCGGCTCCCCTGCGCGTCATCCGGCCCGCCACTCCCCTGACCGACCGACTTGACGAGGCACGATGAGCATCAGCACCCCGGGTGGCCCTGAGCGCCGCCCGACCGTGGTCAGCACCGGCAAGAAGCCGGCCGCGGGCCGGCCGGCGTCCGGCGCCAAGGCCGGTTCCGGCAAGCCGACGGGCTCCCCCCGGGCCGGGGGCAAGGGCCCGCGCAAGCCGGTCACCCCGGTCAAGGTGAGCCAGGGCCGCGCGTGGGGGCCGATCGCGCTCTTCGTCGCGGTTGGCGTGCTCGCGGCCGGCATCATCGGTTACGGCGCCTGGGCGTCGTTCCAGGGCTCCAAGCCGTGGGACAAGCGGGCCAACGCCATCGACGGCATCGCCAACATCCGCAAGTCCGACCCGGACAGCCTGAAGTACGAGTCGCACAAGTCGGGCCCTCTGACCTGGAACTACTCGCCGCCGGTGGGCGGGGTGCACAACGCCGCCTGGCAGAACTGCATGGGCGACGTGTACGACGCCCCCATCGCCAACGAGCACGCGGTGCACAGCCTGGAGCACGGCGCGGTGTGGATCACCTACCGCCCGGACCTGCCCAAGGACCAGGTCGACAAGCTCGCCAGCAAGGTGCGCGGCGTCGAGAAGACGCTGATGAGCCCGTACGAGGGCCTGGACAAGCCGATCTCACTTCAGGCCTGGGGCTACCAGCTCAAGGTCGACAACGCTGACGACTCGCGGATCGACGAGTTCATCAAGGACCTGCGGGTGAACGCCTCCGTCGAGGGCCCGACGGCGCTCTGCAACACCGGCATCACCGCCACCGGCACCACGCCGCGTGAACTCCAGCAGCAGCCCACCCAGTAAGGACGGCAATGACCGCTCCGGCAACCACCGACAGCGAGTACGACGAGATCCCGGCCGCCCCGGACGAGGGCGGCCGGGCCCCGGCGTCGCGCTACGGCGTGCTGGCGCTCGCCATCATGCTGGTGGTGGGGCTCCTCCTCGGGTACGCGGGCGGTCTGCTCACCCCACGGATCACCCGACCCGGTGACGCCTCGGTCGAGGCGGGCTTCGCCCGGGACATGACGACCCACCACGCGCAGGCGGTGGAGATGAGCCTGATCGCGTACCGGTCGGCCACCCTCCCCGAGGTGCGGCAGATCGCCGTCGACATCGCCACCGGGCAGCAGGGCGAGATCGGCGCGATGCAGACCTGGCTGCGCGAATGGGGCCTCAGCCCGACCGGGTCCAAGCCGCCGATGTCGTGGATGTCCGACGGGGCCACCGTCAAGGACGGTCTGATGCCGGGCATGGCCACGCCGCAACAGATGACCGCCCTGCGCAACGCTCAGGGCATCGAGGTCGACCGGCAGTTCCTGACCCTGATGTACGACCACCACCTGGGCGGCATCCACATGATCGACGCGGCGCTCGGCGCGACCGACAACGCCGAGGTGCTGCGGGTGGCGAACACCATGAAGGCCACCCAGCAGACCGAGTTGAACAACCTCCGGCAGCTCCAGGCGCAGGCCAAGGGCTGACCGACCGGACGGCGCACCCGGCCCGCGTCCCCGCTGCTCCGTGGCGGTGACGCGGGCCGCACCGTGCCGACACAACGCACCACGCCGCTCGACCTGCGCCGCCCGCCACCGACGCGAGCCCTCGCCCCCGCCGGGGCCCCAGCGCAAGCCCCGGCCTTGATCGACTCGGCTTTCAGGAAACCGGGCGGTCGACGCCATCGGGACACCCCGGTTTCCAAGAACCCGAGTCGATCAAGGCGGCCACCCGTCGTGTATGACCTGAACACCCCTCTCGTCCCTTGTGGGCGTTTTGCGTGGCACAGGCGATTACGTTGCTTAGAGAGTTTTCTCCCCACATATCGTGACCAGTTGCGATTCGGGCTCGTTGCCCAAGACGTGGGGGTTGCACTCAGAGACGCACGGCGCTCGGTCACCAGTTGGTGCCGACGCCACACCATCGGTGGTGACGGGGCGGTGGCAGCCGTCCGTCGCGGACAGCGGCAGGGCGAGCCGGGAATGCTCAGCCGCGAACAGGAACTCGAGTTGATCGACACGCTGCGGGGCGTCCATCCCGACGAGTTCGGCCTGGACGAGGAGCTGTGGACGCGGCAGAGCCTCACCACGCTCATCCAGCGGCGCTTCGAGCTGCCACTGGACACCGGCGCGGTCGGGGCGTACCTGCGGGCCTGGGGGTTGGGTCCGCGGGAGCCGCGCGAGCGGGCCTGCGGGCTCTGCGTCAGCGCGGTCGAGCGTTGGGTCCGCAGCGAGTACCCGGGGATCACCCGGGCCGCCCAGGAGCACCTCGCGGAGGTCTACTGGATCGGCCGGGTCCGGCTGCGCGGCACGATGCCGGCCGCCGACGTGATCTCCGCTGTCTCGTCCCGCGGTCGGGTGCGCTTCATGATCACTACGCCGACGGTGGACCCGCCGCTCCCCCGCGACTTCGTGCTGCGGCTCAGTGGCGAGGAGCAGCGCACCGTCCACCTGATCGTGGACGGCTCCTGGCCGCGCAACGAGTGGCCGCGCCGGCTCCCTCGGCGAATCGTCCTGCACCCGCTGCCCAGCTGCGGGCGGGTGGTAGCCGCCTGAGCACCGGGTGGGCCGGTCCGACACGATCGGCTCACCCGATACCGATTCGGCGTACGCAGGGGAGGTTTGCTAGTCTTCTCCAGTCGCTGAGCCCCCGTAGCTCAGGGGATAGAGCACCGCCCTCCGGAGGCGGGGGCGCAGGTTCGAATCCTGCCGGGGGCACACTTGCTAAAAAGTTCGACCAGCACCAGGGGCTCCTGACCAGAAATTCGGTCAGGGGCCTTCATCGTGTTGGTGGAACATCCGCCAGAATGTCGATCATGCTGTTTCTCGGTCTGCTCCTCGCCGCGCTGGCTGGGGCGGTCATCGCGACCGTCCTCACCGTCCGTGGCTTCCGCGCGATGCTCAGGAACAGCGAACGATCGGGTCGCGTGCGCACCGCCGCGCTGCTCGTCGGCGCGGGTGCCGTCGCCCTGTACGCCTGGGGTCTGCTCCACCTCGGCTACGCGGTGATGCAGGCCGAGGACGGTGGCGCCGGATCCGCCCCGGTCGGACCCTGTCGCCAGGCCGGACCACAGGTGGCGAGCCGGGTCGTCGATTACGACATCAGCTTCCTACCGCTCCACTTCGAGTGCCGCCTCAGCGGTGGCGGCACGTACGTCACCTCGTCCGTGCCCGGATACGTCAACCCGGGCACGGCCGGCCTCGGTCTGGTCGCCGCCACCTGCGGAGTCCTCGCCACCACGACGGCTCGGCGCGCCCGACAAGCGGTGACGTGAGCGCGGCCGGAGGCGGCCGGTCAGGTGCCGACGTACGCCGCCAGGTGCTCGCCGGTGAGGGTGGAGCGGGCGGCGACGAGGTCCGCAGGTGTGCCCTCGAAGACGATCCGGCCACCGTCGTGGCCGGCGCCGGGACCGATATCGATGATCCAGTCGGCGTGCGCCATGACCGCCTGGTGGTGTTCGATGACGATCACTGACTTGCCGGCGTCGACCAGGCGGTCGAGCAGGCCGAGCAGTTGCTCGACGTCGGCCAGGTGCAGGCCGGTGGTCGGCTCGTCGAGGACGTAGACGCCGCCCTTCTCAGCCATGTGAGTGGCCAGCTTGAGCCGTTGCCGCTCCCCGCCGGAGAGAGTCGTGAGCGGCTGCCCCAGGCTCAGGTAACCGAGCCCGACGTCGGCGAGCCGGTCGAGGATGGCGTGCGCTGCCGGCGTACGCGCCTCGCCGGCGCCGAAGAACTTCTCGGCCTCCGTCACCGACATCGCAAGCACCTCGCTGATGTCGCGACCGCCGAAGCGGTATTCCAGCACTGATGCCTGGAACCGCTTGCCCTCGCAGTCCTCGCAGGGTGCGGCGACGCCCGCCATCATCCCCAGGTCGGTGTAGATGACGCCAGCGCCGTTGCAGCTCGGGCAGGCACCCTCGGAGTTGGCGCTGAACAACGCCGGCTTCACCCCGTTGGCCTTCGCGAACGCCTTACGGATCGGGTCGAGCAACCCGGTGTACGTGGCCGGGTTGCTGCGCCGTGAACCGCGGATCGCACCCTGGTCGATCGAAACGACGCCCGCGCCGGCTGGAATCGAGGAGTGCACGAGCGAACTCTTGCCGGAGCCGGCGACGCCGGTCACGACGACGAGCACCCCGAGGGGTACGTCGACGTTCACGTCCTGGAGGTTGTTGGCCGTGGCGCCCCGGATCTCCAGCTTGCCGGTGGGCGTCCGCACCGTCTCCTTGAGAGCCGCCCGGTCGTCGAGGTGGCGACCGGTGATGGTGCCGCTGGCCCGCAGACCTTCCACGGTGCCCTCGTAGCAGACGGTCCCGCCCTCCGTGCCCGCGCCGGGCCCGAGGTCGACGACGTGGTCGGCGATGGCGATGGCCTCCGGCTTGTGCTCCACGACCAACACGGTGTTGCCCTTGTCGCGCAGCTGGAGCAACAGCTCGTTCATCCGTTGGATGTCGTGCGGGTGCAGCCCGATCGTCGGCTCGTCGAAGACGTAGGTGACGTCGGTGAGCGAGGAGCCGAGGTGGCGGATCATCTTGGTGCGCTGCGCCTCACCGCCGGAGAGGGTGCCCGACGGTCGATCGAGCGACAGGTAGCCCAGCCCGATCTCCTCGAACGAGTCGAGGAGGTGTTGCAGGCCGGCCAGCAACGGGGTCACCGACGGCTCTTCGATCCCGCGCACCCAGGCGGCCAGGTCGCTGATCTGCATCGCGCACGCGTCGGCGATGTTCTTGCCCTTGATCTTCGACGACCGGGCCTCCTTGCTGAGCCGGGTGCCGGCACACTCGGGGCAGGTAGTGAAGGTCACCGCGCGCTCCACGAAGGCGCGGATGTGCGGCTGCAACGCGTCGATGTCCTTGGCGAGGAAGGACTTCTGGATCGACGGGATCAGGCCCGCGTACGTCAGGTTGATCCCGTCGATTTTGATCTTGGTGGGCTCCCGGTGGAGCAGGTCTTGCAGTTCCCGCTTGTTGAACTTGGCGATCGGCTTGTCCGGGTCGAAGTAGCCGCAGCCCCGGAAGATCCGGCCGTACCAGCCCTCCATGCTGTAACCCGGGATGGTGATCGCGCCCTCGTTGAGCGAGAGGTTGTCGTCGTAGAGCGCCGACAGGTCGATGTCGGTCACCGCACCCATGCCCTCGCACCGCGGGCACATGCCGCCGAGACGGTTGAAGGTCGCCTTTTCGGTCTTCGTCTTGCCGGCGCCGCGATCGACGGTGATCGCCCCGGTCGCCTTCACCGAGGGAACATTGAAGGAGTACGCGTTGGGCGAGCCGATGTGCGGCTGCCCGAGCCGGCTGAACAGGATGCGCAGCATCGCGTTGGCGTCGGTGGCGGTGCCGACGGTGGAGCGGGAGTTGGCACCCATCCGCTCCTGGTCCACGATGATCGCCGTGGTCAGGCCATCCAGCAGGTCGACCTCCGGCCGCGCCAACGTCGGCATGAAGCCCTGCACGAAGGCGCTGTAGGTCTCGTTGATCATCCGCTGCGACTCGGCCGCGATGGTGCCGAACACCAGCGAACTCTTGCCGGAGCCGGAGACACCAGTGAACACCGTCAGTCGCCGCTTCGGGATCTCGACGCTGACGTCCTTGAGGTTGTTCACCCGCGCGCCCTGCACCCGGATCAGGTCGTGGCTGTCGGCGACGTGCGGCGCGGACGGCTGGCTGGCCGTGCTCATCGTGACTCCATCTGTCGGTCGCGCAGGACTCAGCGCACTTCCTGGATGCGGACCATGTTGCCCGACGGGTCCCGGAAGGCGCAGTCGCGCACGCCGTACGGCTGCTCGGTCGGCTCCTGGACGACCTCGGCGTCGCTGGCCTCCAGCTTGGCGAAGGTGGCGTCGAGGTCGGTGGTGGCGAGGTTGACGCCGAAGTAGCTGCCCTTGGCCATCAGCTCAAGGATGGTCTGCCGCTCGTCGTCGGTGATGCCCGGATTGGCGGCCGGCGGGTGCAGGACGATGGCCGTGCTGGGCTGGCCGGGCGGCCCCACCGTGATCCACCGCATCCCCTCGTACCCGACGTCGAGGCGGACCTCGAAGCCGAGGATGTCGCGGTAGAAGACCATCGAGGCCTCCGGATCGGTGTGCGGAAGAAAACTCGAGTGAATGGTGATGTCCATGCTGGTCACGCTAGTTGCGGCTCGGTGGCCCGCGCTTCTCGATTCCTGACCGGTCTGGTCACCTGCTTCGCCACGCACGACGGTATCCCTGCCGTCGCCTGCGCCGCCTGCCGCCGGTAGACGCTGGGCGGCACGCCGACCAGCTCGGTGAAGCGGGTGCTGAAGGTGCCCAACGACGAACAACCGACCGCGAAACAGACGTCGGTGACGCTCAGGTCGCCACGGCGCAACAGGGCCATCGCCCGCTCGATCCGTCGGGTCATCAGGTAGCTGTACGGAGATTCGCCATAGGCGAGGCGGAACTCGCGGCTGAGGTGCCCGGCCGACATGTGCGCGCCACGGGCGAGCGCCTCGACGTCCAACGGCTTCGCGTACTCCCGGTCGATCCGGTCGCGGACCCGGCGCAGCCGCGCCAGGTCGGCCAGTCGCTGGGTCGCGTCGGCTTTGCTGCTCACCTGCGAAATCGTGCCACAACCCACCGACAATCGGCCGCCCGCCGGGCGCGAGCGGGGTCGATCCGGGGCCGAGCACGGGCCGAGCCGGGGGCCGACGCGCCGGTCAGCCGGCCTCGCGGCGGGCGCGGGCCCGGCGCTTCCCCTCATGCATGGCCTGCACCCTGGCCACTGGGATGGTCCGGCCCTCGGCAACCAGGTCGGCGGGGAGCGACTGCGGGGCCGGCATCAGCGCGGCCCACGGGTCGCCGTCGGCGAGCAGTGCGGGCGCGGTCCGGATGGTGAAGTCGGCGGGGGTCACCTCGGTCAGGTCGGCCCAGTCGACGGGGAACGAGACCGGCATCCCCGGGCGCAGGCGAGGGCTGTACGCGGCTGCCACTGTCGCCCCGCCCGCCCGGGTGGCGTCCACGAAGACCCGGCCACCCCGGTCCTCCTTGATGTACGCCGTGGTGGCCAGCGCCGGGTCGAGCCGCTCGGCGCGGACGGCGAGCGCCCGGGTGGCGGCGGCCAACTCCTCGGCCGTCGGTTCGTCCGTCACCGGCACGAAGACGTGCACACCCTTGGCGCCGCTGGTCTTGACGGCACCGGCCAGGCCGGCATCGGCGAGCGCCTGACGGACCAGCAGGGCGGCGGCGACCGCCGCGCGGAACCCGTCGCCGTCCGGCGGGTCCAGGTCGAGGACCAGGTGGGTCGGGCGGTGCAGATCCGCCACGGTGGCCAGCGTCGGGTGGTACTCCACCGCCCGCTGGTTGGCGAACCAGAGCAGGGTGCGGCGGTCGTCGCAGAGGGCGTACGAGATCTCCCGATGCGACGCCTCCGCCCAGACCGGCGCCCGGCCGACCCAGTCCGGGGTGTAGCGGGGCAGGTTCTTCTGCATGAACGGCGGCTGGCCGGGGCGGACCCTGATCACCGAGAGCGGTCGGCCCCGCAGCTGCGGGAGGAGCCGGTCCCGGACCGCGTCGAGGTAGTCCACCAGGTCACGCTTTGTCGCGTCATCGCGGTCGGACAACGGCTGGTCCAGGTTGGTCAGGGCCACGCCGTCCCGGGTCTCGTCAGCCTCGCTCACCCGACCACCCTCCCGGCCTGAGTGCCGTCGGTCAACCGGACGTGCCGATCGGTTCCGGCGGGCCGGGTACCAGGCAACCTGCTCAGCGCCACCAGCAACCGCCGGCCATCCCGAAGACCAGCATCGCCGGGAACACGTCGACGAGGTAGGCGCCGTCGGTGGGCAGCCAGCAAGAAACGCCTTGCTCTGCCATTTCCATTTGTGATCATGTGCCCAATGAGATTCTTTCCCGCTACTGCGGACTCCACCGCCCTGGACCGTGCCGCCGCGTACCCGGCCGACGGTCCCATCACCGCCCTGACCGCTGAGAAGATCCGCGAGGAGCTCGGTGCCAACCAGTTCCGCCCGGAATGGGTCTGGCTTGCCGAGGACGAGAACGGGTACATCCTTGCCCGTGCACTCTGGTGGGGTCGTGCCGACAGCGAGCGCCCCATAGCGCTCGATTGCCTCCAGGTCCGTTCCACCGTTGGCGATCCGGTCGCCGTCGCCACCAGGCTCCTTGACGCCGCGCATGCCGCCTTCGGCGCGCGGCCGCTGTACAACATCTCCCTCCCAACGGACTGGAGCAGCCGACCGGAACTGAGCGAGGCAGTGGCCTGGCGTCGCGAGGCGGGCCTGCGCACCGGGCTGAGCCGGGAGATTCAGCGCCTGCGCTACGAGTGGACTCCGGCGGCGGGACTGCCCGGGGCCGGCGGTCGGCTGACGTTCCGCGAGGGCAGCGACGAGGAGTTCCTGGAGGCCTTCGTCCGGGTGTCGGGCGACAGCCTCGACGAGGCCACCCGTGACGAGCTGCGCAGAAAGAGCGCCAGGCAGCTGGCCGAGGAGGACATGAAGTTCTACCTCGACTGCCCGGGTGAGCGCTCCTGGTGGAGGCTTGCGGAGCTGCCCGACGGCACTCTCGCTGGCCTGGCCGTCCCGTCAGCGACCCCGTACAACCGCAACGTCGGGTATCTCGGTGTCGTACCCGAGCAGCGCGGCAAGGGACTGATCGACGAGATCCTCGCCGAGATCACCCGCTTCCACGCGACCGAACGCGCCGAGCGCATCACCGCGACCACGGACACTACGAACATCCCGATGGCCGCCGCCTTCGACCGCGCCAACTACGAGGTGACGGAGATCCGTATGGTTCTGGAGGCTTCGGGGGCCGAATGACGTGCCGACGGGAACGGCGTTCCACCACCACGAGCCGCAATTCGTCATTAGCCCCGTCAGCGGCAGGACAAGGCATGACGCCGCCGGTGTCGTCCCCCTGCCTGGGTCGTCCCAGGCGGTAGCCGAGGCGTTGCTGAACGTGTTCAACTCGCGGCGACGCCGTCGGTCAACCGGACGCGGCGCTCGGGTACGGATCGGTTTCGGCGCCCACCGTGGCCGGCCCCGACGGATCAGTGTCCGGCCCGGGGTGGACTGGGCGTCGGGGCAGTGCCGTCACGGCGACAAGTGACGCGGTGACCACCAGACCGGCGGCCACGGCGAACGCGGTCCGGTATCCGCCGGCGAGCGCGGCGGTCTCGGCCCAGCCGGCGGCCCGCAGCCCGTCGCTGCGGGTGGCGGCCAGGGTGGCCAGCGCGGCCAGGCCGACCGCTCCGCCGACCTGTTGGGTGGTGTTGGCCAGGCCGGAGGCGAGCCCGGCGTCGGTGTCGGTCGCGCCGGCCATGGCGACTGTGGTGACCGCCGGCAGGGTCAGGCCGCCGGCCACCCCGAAGATCAACATCGCGGGGAGTACGTCCGCGACGTAGGCGCCGTCGGCGGGCAGCCGGGCGAGCAGGAGGAAACCGACGGTCGCCAGGCCGAGCCCGACCAGCAGAACCATCCGGGCACCGAAGCGGGCGATCAGCCGACCGGCCAGGCCGAGCGAGACCACGGCGATCACGACCGGGGTGGGCAGGAAGGCCCAGCCGGTCGCGGCGGCGTCCAGCCCCAGCACCAGTTGCAGCTCCACGGCGAGCAGGAACTGGAACCCGAAGTACGCGCAGACCATGAGGAACTGGACGGCGTTCGCCGCCACCAGGCCCGGGACGCGCAGCACCCGGGACGGCACCAGCGGGGCCGCCGCCACGCGTTGGCGCAGCGCGAACCCGCCGAGCAGCAGCGCCGCGAGGGCCACCGCGCCGAGCGTCCGAGGGCTGGTCCAGCCGTGCTCTCCCGTTCCGACGATGCCCAACACGGCGGCCATCAGACCGGCGGTGGCGAGAAGCGCGCCGGGCAGGTCCAGGCCGGCGCGCAGGCCGACCCCTCGTTCGGCCGGGAGCCGGCGGACGGCAGCGATGAGGATGGCCGCCCCGATCGGCACGTTGACCAGGAAGATCGTCCGCCACCCGGCGGCCTGGGTGAGCACCCCTCCGGCGACCGTGCCGACCGACGCACCGGCCGCGCCGGTGAAGCTGAAGACGGCGATGGCGCGGGCCCGCTCGGCCGCTTCGGGGTAGAGCCGGACGATCATGCCGAGGCTGACCGCCATGGCCAACGCGCCGCCGACGCCCTGCCCGAACCGTGCGCCCACCAGCAGGGCCGGCCCGGTGGCGACCGCGCAGGCCAGCGAGGCCACTGTGAACAGCGCGACGCCGGCCAGGAAGACCCTGCGCCGGCCCAGCAGGTCACCGAGCCGGCCGGCGAGCAGCAGCAGCCCGCCGAACGCGACCAGGTAGGCGTTCACCACCCAGGCCAGGCCGGCGGCGCTGAAGCCCAGGTCGCGTTGGATGGCGGGCAGCGCCACCGCGACGACGGTGCCATCCAGGATGATCATCAGGCTGCCGGCGCAGAGCACCAGCAACGCCGGCCAACGGGATGGGACGACACGCTCCACGAGACCCTCCTTGGTGCACGGTTTGTTACCGAGGTCATCGTCTGTGACCATGAACCGGAGCGGAAGGAGGCACTTTGATGTCCCAGAGGAACAGCGATGTGTCCGCGCTGGTCGAGGCCGAGCTGACCTGCGCGGCCGAGAACGTGCCGTTCACCCCGGGTCAGGCCCGGGCGTGCACCGTCCGCGAGGTGCTCGACCGGGTCGGCGGCAAGTGGAGCATTGGCATCCTGGTCGCCGCCTCGCACGGGCCGGTGCGCTTCACCGAGCTGGAGCGGCACATCGAGGGCATCAGCCGCCGGATGCTCACGCTGACGCTGCGCAACCTGGAACGGGACGGCCTGCTGCACCGCACGGTCTACCCGACCGTTCCGCCCAAGGTCGAGTACACCGCCACCCCGATGGCGCTGGAGCTATACGAGTCGCTGGTCGCGCTGACCAGCTGGGCCGAGCGGCACCGCCGGGCCATCGCCGAGGCGCGGACCAGGTACGACGCCCAGCACGCGGGATAAACCGACCAGTGGTGTGGTGAACGCCACCGCTTCCATCTGACCGATCGGTCAGGGTCTGACCGATCGGTCAGGCATGCTGGTCTGCGGGAGGTGGACCGGCCATGGTCAGAGCGGTGTCCGACACGCACGGTGAGATTCTCGCCGCGGCGGCTCGGCAGTTCACGGTGACCGGCTACCGGGGCACCTCTCTGCAGGACATCGCCCGTGAGGTCGGCTGTTCCAAGGCGACAGTGCTCTACCACTTCGCCAACAAGGAAGCCCTGCTCGCCGAGCTGATGGCCCCCGCGATCGAGGTGCTCCGCAGCCTCGACGAGCAGCTCACCGGCCTGACCGGAGCGGCCGCCCAGGAGGTCGCCGCACAGGGCTTCGTCGACCTCGCAGTCCGGTTCCGGCAGGAGATCGCGGTACTGCGCGGCGAGTTCCCGGAGCTGCTGTGCCAGCCGGCCTTCGCGCACATCCAGGAGATCTCCGACCGGCTGCGCGACGCGTTGGCCGGGCACTCCGACCGGCCGGGCGCCCGGATCGCCGCGCTGGTGCTGCTCGCCGGCATCTCCGAGGCGTGCGGCGAGTTCGCCGACATCACCGACGACGAACTGCGCCTCGCCCTGCTCACCCTCGTCCGACGGGCCGTCGAACCCGTCGACGCACTCCCGCCCCAACAACCCACGACCGAGGACAAGGACTCCTGATGGCCACCCTGCTCTACCGGCTCGGCCGGGGCGCGTTGCGCCGGCGACGGCTCGTCGTCGCGCTCTGGCTCGTCGTACTCGTCGTCGCCGGCCTGGCCGCGGCGACCCTGCGCGGCCCGACGGCGAGCAACTTCACCATGCCCGGCACCGAGAGCCAGCGCGCCCTCGACCTGCTGGCCAACCAGTTCCCCGCGGCCAGCGGCGCCACCGGCACCATCGCGGTAAAGGCGCCCGCCGACGGCCAACTGGCCACCCCGCAGGGTCAGGCAGTGGTGCAGGAGCTCGTCCAGGAGGCCTCGACACTGCCCGGCGTGGTCGGCGCGGTCAACCCGCTCCAGGTCGGCGCGGTCTCACCCAACGGCCGGTACGCGCTGGTCCAGGTTCAGTTCGCCACCGGCGGCGACGAGGTGACCGACGAGCAGCGCACCGCGTACGAGGAGGTCGGCGCCTCCGCCGAGGCGAAGGGTTGGCAGGTCGCCCCGGGCGGCGAGGTGCTGGGTGGTGAGCCGGAGATCGGCTCGACCGAGGCGCTCGGCGTGCTGGTCGCCGCGATCGTCCTGATCATCACGTTCGGTTCCCTGGTCGCCGCCGGCATGACGATGCTCAACGCGCTGATCGGCGTGGGCGTCGGCATGGCCGGTCTGTTCGCGCTGAGCGGTGTCGTCGAGTTGACCAGCACCGCGCCGATCCTGGCGCTGATGCTCGGCCTCGCCGTCGGCATCGACTACTCGTTGTTCATCACCTCCCGGCACCGACAGAACCTGCTCGAAGGCCTGTCTCCGGAGGAGGCGGTCGGCCGGGCCGTGGGCACCGCCGGCTCCGCTGTCGTCTTCGCGGGCGCCACAGTGGTCATCGCCCTCGCCGGCCTGGCCGTGGTGAACATTCCGTTCCTCACCGTGATGGGTCTCGCCGCCGCCGGTACGGTCACCATCGCCGTGCTCGTGGCGATCACCCTCCAGCCCGCACTGCTCGGCTTCGCCGGCAACCGGGTGCTCCCGCGCCGGCTGCGCTCCACTGTCGCCTCCGCCGCGCCGGGTGAGCCGGTGGGCGAAGAGACGCTGCCGGTCGAGGACCGCTCCGGGTTCGGCTTCCGCTGGGCGCGGTTCGTCACCCGCTTCCGGGTGCCGGTCATCCTGGTCTCGCTGCTCGGCCTGGGGCTGCTCGCGCTGCCCACGCCGGACATGCGGCTGGCCCTGCCGGACGCCAGCACGGCGACCGTGGGCTCCCCGGCCCGGGTGGCGAGCGACCTCACCACCGAGGGCTTCGGTCCCGGCTTCACCGGCCGGCTCGCGGTGGTCGTGGCGGGCGACGACGCGCAGGCGACCGCAGCCGCGGTGCCGCAGGTGACCGCGATGATCCAGCGCACCGAGAACGTCCTCGCGGTGGCGCCACCGCAGCTGAGTCCCGACGGTCGGACCGCTCTGCTCGGCGTGGTGCCGAAGACCGGCCCGACCGACGAGGCCACCGAGACCCTGGTGCACGACGTCCGCGACGCGGTCGGCGGGGTCAAGGGCGCCGAGGTGCTGCTCACCGGCGCCACGGCGATCGGAATCGACGTCTCGGAGAAGCTCTCCGACGCGCTGCCGATCTACCTGCTGCTGGTCGTCGGGCTCTCGGTACTGCTGCTGATGCTGGTGTTCCGCTCGCTGCTGGTGCCGCTCAAGGCGGCGCTGGGCTTCCTGCTCACCGTGGCCGCCACGTTCGGCATCACGGTGGCGATCTTCCAGCAGGGCCACCTCGCCGACCTGGTCGGCCTGGACAGCCCGGCCCCGCTGGTCAGCTTCCTGCCCATCCTGCTGATCGGCATCCTGTTCGGCCTGGCCATGGACTACGAGGTGTTCCTGGTCTCCCGGATGCGGGAGGACTTCGTGCACGGCGAGACCGCCCGTGAGGCCACGATCAGCGGCATGGGCCACGGTGCCCGGGTGGTCACCGCCGCCGCGCTGATCATGATGTCCGTCTTCGGCGGCTTCGTGTTCCTCGACGACCCGATCATCAAGTCGATGGGCTTCGCGCTCGCCATCGGCGTGGCAATCGACGCGTTCGTGGTCCGGATGACCATCGTCCCGGCGGTGATGTCCCTGCTCGGCGACCGTGCCTGGTGGCTCCCCCGCTGGCTCAACCGCGCCCTGCCCAACGTGGACATCGAGGGCGAGGGCCTGCGCGAACACCTGGAGGACCGGACCCCCACGAGGGTCTGACCCACCCGAAGGTGGAGGTGTGGTGCCCGGTGGGCACCACACCTCCACTGCGTCAGACGCCCGCCGGGTAGGTTTCCATCTCGCCGGGGGCCGCTGGCACCGGTAGCGGGTGCAGGGCCGTGGTGTCGTCGCACCAGATGAAGGCGTCATAGCGGTCGCCGAGCCGGGTGGGCACGTAGTTGCCCCAGGACTCGAACGACGGGTCGTAGACGACCCCGATCGCCCGGTGGTCAACGGTCTCGGTGACCCAGCCCGGCTGGTCGTCACCGCCGAAGATCAGCACCGCCCGCTCCGGCATCAACTCGTGCAACCGCCGCTCGATCGAGCCCTCCCGAGCCGGGGGCACCACCATCGCCTCGGGCGGCGAGCCCCAGCGGGGCGCGGCGATCACCGTGCCGCGGTAGCTGCCGAAGCCGACCAGGGCCACCGCGTCCTCGCCGTGCCGCTCCCGGGCCAACTGACCAATGTTGATCATCCCGTCGGCGGCCATGTCCGTGGCCCGCGCATCCCCGACGTGCGTGTTGTGCGCCCAGACGATGCCCCGGGCGTCGGGACCGTAGCGGTCCAGCAGCCGGTCCAGGGTGTCCTGCATGTGGGTGTCGCGGATGTTCCACGAGTCCGGCCCGCCGGCCACCATCGCCCGGTAGTACCGCTCGGCGCCGGCCACCACCTCCGCGTTCTGCCAGGCCGAGAAGCGGTCCGGCCCGTCGGAGAGGGCGTGTTCGCGGGTCCGGGCGAGCAACCGGACAACCTCCTCCTCGCACCGGGCGGAGACGAACCGGCTGGCCGCGCCGTACTCCTCGACCCTCTTGCCGTACGGCTCGAAACACCGGTACGCGTCCTGCGCCGCCTCCAGCGACTTCGGGTCCTCCTCCCCCAGGTAGTCGAAGATCGCCTGCATCGACTCCCAGAGGCTGTACACGTCGAGGCCGTGGAACCCGGACCGTTGCTCCTCCGGCCGCTCCACGTTCCAGGCCCGCAGCCAACTGGCGAACCGGGCCACCTCGGCATTGGCCCACATCCAGGTCGGCCATCGCTCAAACTGGTTGAGTGCGACCTGCGGTTCGAGCGCGCCGCCCGGCGCAGCCGTCACCGACCGGTGCACCCGGTCGCAGTCGGGCCAGTCACCCTCCACGGCGACGAAGGAGAAACCGCACTCCGCGATCAACCGGCGGGTGAGCTGCTCGCGCAACCGGTAGTAGTCGTAACTGCCGTGGGTGGACTCACCGATCATCACCACCCTGGCGTTCCGGACGCGCTCCAGCAACGGGTCGAAATCGCTCGGCGCGCCGAGCCGCTGAACCAGCATGTCAGCGGCTACCCGGCCGCCGTTGCGGCAAACCGCGCGCGCGTCGCGGGCGACACGCCGGCCGCCGGGCCGTCGTGGGCCCCAACCAAGCCGGTGTACGACCACCGCGAGCGGGTAGCCGGCCGACATGACCGTCACCGGGGTTCAGTTGCAGGAGTACCTCGCCGGGCTCGACTACCCGGTCTCCCGCGAGGACCTGATCCGCTGGGGTCAGGAGAACGGGGCCAGCACGGCGATGTTGCAGATGCTCCAGGCCCTACCACCCGAGCAGTTCAACTCCCCCGACGAGCTGAACGCCGCCCTCTCCACCCCCACCTGACCGGCCCAACCCCGCCCGGCCCCGGCCCGGCCCGAGCCTGGCCCGGGGATCAAGAGGTTTGCGTCATGCCGAGCGGTGTGCCGTGACGCAAACCTCTTGATCAACCTGGGCTGGCGGGGTGGGGGTGGGGTGGGGTTAGGGGATCTGGATTGTGCGGGCTTCTGCTCGGGCGGTTTCGGCGGCGGCGAGGATGGCGACGACCTCGCGGCCGAAGCGGACGTCGCAACGGTGGTCCCGGGTGCCGGCCTGAACCTGCTCGACGAGCTGGTCGATGGCGACGCCGAACGCGGTGGCGGCGTCGTTCTCGCCGAACGGGACGTTCTCGATGCCGTTCTCGCCGTAGAACACGAACTCCCGGGCCATCGACTCGGTCGGGGCATCCAGGGAGAGCGAGGCGCTGCTCGTGGCACCGCCCTCGTGGGTGAGCAGCAGATGCACCATCCCGCTCGGGCCGTCCATCGCCGCCACCTGCGTCACGCGGCCCAGCACCGGCAGGAGGATGGAGAGCGCGTGCGGGGCAATGTCCCAGAGCGCCCCGTGCTCCCGACGCCACAACGAGCCGCCGTACGGGCTGCCGTCCTGGAAGATCGAGGCGAACGCGGTGGTCCGGCCGTGCTGCCAGCCCCCGGCGGCGGCGGTCGCGGCGAGGAACGCGGTCACGTTCGGCTGGAACCGCTGGGTGAAGAAGACGACCGAGGCGACCCCGGACTCCTCGGCGGCGGCCACGACCCGGTCGGCGTCGGCCACGCTGAGCGCCAGCGGCTTGTCCAGCAGCAGGTGTCGACCGGCGCGGGCGGCCCGGACGGCGATGTCGGCCTGGATGTCCGGCGGCAGCGCGACGGCGATCGCCTCGCACTGCTCGATCAGCGCGTCGACGTCGGCGTAGGCGGGCACCCCGTACCGTTCGGCCAGCGCGGAGGCCCGCTCCGGGTTGCGACCCCACACACCGACGAGCTCCGCGTCGGGATGTGCGTGCAGCGCCTTCCCGTGCGTCTCGATCGCCCAGTGACCGGTGCCGAACAAGCCGAACCGCAGCACGTGTACCTCCGCTGTTTCCCCGCACCGCGGCAACGCCACGGACGTGATCCACGCTAGTCGCCCGGGCGGCCATGACGGCGGCGGGTTCGACCAATCGAAGCAGCTCACCTTCATTTCCGGGTCGGTGGTCGAGCTACCGCCCGGCTGTCGGCGCAGCGGTCCGCCCGTGGTCTGCCGGCACCGCCTGCACCGCTCTCGGTAGCGTCAGGTCCGATCGCCGCCAGACGCACCAGGTGCGGCGAGGCAGTCTCGACGGCATGCAGAGCACGAATCCAGCGACCACCAGCGGTGTCGCGACGTTCGACCACTGGTACGACTTCACCGAGGGCGGCCCGGTGCACCGCGCGCTGCTGCCGTTTCCGTCGACAGCGCCCGCCCCGTTCGAGGTCGCTCGCTGGTCGGTGGCCCCGAACACCTCAAACGACCTCGACGTCCATCGGTCTCGTGAGGTGTGGATCATCGTGTCCGGGACGGGAACCTTGACGTTCGCCGACCAGACGGGCGTCCTGCGGGCCGGCGACGTCGCGGCGTTCGACAGCAGGGTGCCGCACCAGATTCGGAACGACGGACCGGACCCGCTCGTTGCCATCTCCGTCTACTGGCTGCAAACAGACGACTGACGCCCACCCGAGAGGCGTGGGCACCGGGACTGCGGGCACCTCGACGGGCGCGCGTCACACGCGGAGAGGCAGGGCACCCCTTTACTACGACGGTTAGTAGGCTGTGCCGGTGACCGAGGCAACGACCGGGTGGTGCCGGTGACCAGCGTGGGCGCCGACTCTCCGGTGAACGGGATCGTCGCGACCGTGCCGATCGTGCTGTCGCTGCTCGTGGCGGTGTGGGCACTGGTGGCGGCGGTACGCCACCGGCCGCCGGACCGGGTGCAGTTCGTCGGTCTGGCCGTACTCGAAGTGGCGTTGCTGGTGTTGAGCGTGCTGGCGCTCGTCGCGGTCGGCGGCGGGGATCGGCCCGGCGAGCCCGGCGCCTTCTTCGGCTACCTGGTCACGCTGGTGTGCCTGCCGCCACTGGCCTGGGTGCTGGCCCGGATGGAACCGACCCGCTGGGGCTCGGCGATCGTGTGCGCGGTCTGCCTGGTGGCCCCGGTGGTGGTGGTCCGGTTGCAGCAGACCTGGGAGGTGCTCGGTGGTTGAGACAGGATCGGCTCGGCAGCGTACGAACTCCGGCCCGGGTCGGCTGTTGATCGCGGTCTACCTGCTCTTCGCGATCGCGGCGACGAGTCGGGCGGGTCTGCAGCTCGCCACCAAGTTCGACGAGGCGCCGGTGGCGTACCTGCTCTCCGGGGTGGCCGCGCTCATCTACATCGTGGCGGCGGTGGGGTTGGCCCGCGCCGGGCACACCGGCCGTCGGGTAGCGCTGGCGTGCTGCTCGGTCGAGCTGGTCGGTGTGGTCGCGGTCGGCATCCTGAGCCTGGTCGACAAGGACCTCTTCCCGGACGAGACGGTCTGGTCGCAGTTCGGCAGCGGGTACGGCTACATCCCACTGGTGCTGCCGGTGCTCGGCCTGATCTGGCTCTGGCGCACCCGCCGCGCACCCGCCTGATCCGCCGCACCCGCTGACCCGCCGCGCACCTGCGCCCGATCGGGCGCAGACCGGCGACGAGGGCGCCGGCTCACCTGCCGGAGCGCCCTCGTCGAAAGTACGGGTCAGTCCCGTGGGCCACCCGCGACGTAGATGACCTGACCGGAGACGAAGCCTGCGCCCTCGCTCGCCAGGAACGAGATGGTGTGCGCGACGTCCTCCGGCCGGCCCGGGCGACGTACCGGGATCTCGGCGGCGGCGTGCTTCTGGAAGTCCTCGAAGTCGACCTTCATGCGGGCCGCGGTGGCCGCGGTCATGTCGGTGACGATGAAGCCGGGCGCGACCGCGTTCACTGTCACCCCGAACGGGCCCAGCTCGATGGCGAGCGTCTTGGTGAAGCCCTGCAGACCGGCCTTGGCGGCGGCGTAGTTCGCCTGGCCCCGGTTGCCCAGCGCGGAGGTGCTGGAGAGGTTGACGATCCGCCCCCACTTCCGGTCCACCATGTGCTTCTGGGCGGCCTGGCTGAACAGGAACGCGCCGCGCAGGTGCACGCCCATCACCGTGTCCCAGTCGGCGTTGGTCATCTTGAACAGCAGGTTGTCGCGGAGCACACCGGCGTTGTTGACCAGCACTGTGGGTGCGCCCAGCTCGGCGGCGACCCGGCTCACCGCCGCCTCGACCTGGTCCCGGTCGGACACGTCGGCGCCCACCCCGAGCGCCCGGCCACCGGCACCGGCGATGGCGTCCACCGTCTCCTTGGTGGCCGCCTCCTCGATGTCGACCACGGCGACAGCCATTCCGTCGGCGGCCAGCCGTCGGGCGGTGGCCGCGCCGATGCCGCGTGCGGCTCCGGTGACGATGGCGACGCGGGACTCCTCCGACATGATTACCTCCCGGTAACTTGGGGTCGATCGGAGGAGCTTAACCTCAACAGGCCGACCCTCGGCATAGGCGAATCCACCGGTATCCGTAGCCGGAGACCTTCACCGCACCGAGCTTGCCCAACTCTCCGTAGCCACGGTCGGCGAGCACGTCGATCGGCAGGTCGGCCTCCGGTTCGAGGCTGCTGAGATCCACCTCGACGTCGTCGGTGCCCAGGTTGTGCACGAAGACCATCGTCCCGGTCGGCCCGTCCGCCCGGTGCGTCAGCACGCCGGGCGGCACCGGCACGTCGATATGGCTGGTCGAGCCGGAGCCGATCTCCGGCGCCTCCCGCAGCGTACGGATCATGCGCTCGAACCAGGCGAGCAGCGACTTGGCGTCGCTGCGCTGGGCGGTGACGTTGACGTTCTGGTAGCCGAACTCACCCTTGTCGATCACCGGGCGGACCAGCTTCTCCGGGTCCGCCGTGGAGAAGCCGGCATTCGGCTGGTACGACCACTGCATCGGCGTACGGATCGCGTCCCGACCGCGCAGCGACAGGTCCTCGCCCATCCCGATCTCCTCGCCGTAGCGCAGAACCGGCGTGCCGCGCATCGAGAACTGCAGGGCGTACGCCAGCTCGATGCGCCGTCGGTCGTTGCCGAGCATCGGGGCGAGCCGGCGACGGATGCCCCGGTCGTAGATGCGCATGTTCTCGTCCGGGCCGAACTCGGCGTACACCTGGTTGCGCTGTTCGGTCGTCAGCCGGGACAGGTCGATCTCGTCGTGGTTGCGCAGGAAGGTGGCCCACTGCCCGCCGACCGGCAGCTTCGGGGTGTCGTGCAACGCGTCGATCAGCTGCTCCGGGTCCTGCCGGGCCAGGGAGAGCATGAGTCGACCGTTGAGCATGAAGTCGAAGAGCATGTGGATCCGGTTGCCGGAACCGCTGGCGTCGCCGAAGAACGTCGGTAGCTGGTCCGGCTCGACGTTCGCCTCGGCCAGCAGGACGGCGTCGCCGCGACGCCACTGGATGTGCTGGCGCATCTCGGTGAGGAACTCGAAGTCCTTCGGGGAGTTCGGGTTGCCCGGCTCGGTCAGCTCGATGATGAACGGCACCGCGTCCATCCGGAAGCCGGAGACGCCGAGCTGGAGCCAGAACGACATGATCTTCTTGATCTCGTCCCGGACCTGCGGATTGGCGAAGTTGAGGTCCGGCTGGAACTTGTAGAACCGGTGGTAGAACCACGCCTTGGCGGTCCGGTCGTAGCTCCAGGTCTCGTTCTGCTCGCCGGGGAAGACCATGCCCTGGTGCCGGTCGTCCGGTTCGGTGTCGGACCAGACGTACCAGTCCCGGTAGGGCGAGTCCGGCGAGGAGCGGGCGGACTGGAACCACGGGTGCTCGTCGGAGGTGTGGTTGACCACCAGGTCGATGATCACGCGGATGCCCCGGTTCTGCGCCTGGTGCAGCAGCTCGGCGAAGTCGCCCAGCGTGCCGAAGCGCGGGTCCACGTTGTAGAAGTCGGTGGCGTCGTAGCCGTCGTCGCGGTTGGGCGACGGGTGGATCGGGTGCAGCCACAGGCAGGTCACCCCGAGTCGGGCCAGGTAGTCCAGCCTCCCGATCAGCCCACGGATGTCACCGACCCCGTCGCCGTCGGAGTCGGCGTACGTGTCGATGTCGAGGCAGTAGACGACGGCTTCGGAATACCAACGGTCACCCATGCCGAAGGAACATCTCCGTTCGATCACCGCGGCAAACCCGTCCGGCGGGCGCCGGGCGGCGCGCGGCGTTAGTTACCGTGCCGGTCATGGAGAACGACCTCGTACCGCCGAGCGAACTGTTGGACTGGTCCCGGGGCAGCTGGCTGCACCCGCCGGTACGCGTCGAGGAGGGCCCGGCCGGCGAGTTGGTCGTCGAGCCGGCCGCGGACAGCGACTTCTGGCGTCGGACCAGCTACGGCTTCGTGCACGACAACGGCCCGGCCCTGCTGGCGCCGCTGCCGGTGGGAGCCGCCATGGAGGTGAGCTTCCGGCTCGACTTCTCGGCGCAGTTCGACCAGGCCGGTGCGTTCGTCCGCGTCGACGAACGGACCTGGACCAAGGCCGGTGTGGAGATCAGCGACGGCGAGGTGCAGCTCGGCGCGGTGGTGACCCGGGAGTTCTCCGACTGGTCGGTGGGGCCGGTGCCGGAGTGGGCGGGCCGGGAGGTGACAGTCCGGGTCAGCCGGGCCGGCGACGCGCTGACCATCCGCGCCCGGGTCGACGACGAGCCGTGGCAACTGGTCCGGCTCGCCCCGCTGGACCCGACGGCCGAGGCCGTCGCCGGCCCGTTCTGCTGCGCGCCGTCCCGCGCCGGTCTGACAGTGGTGTTCACCGGTTGGCGGCAGGGACCGGCGGACACCGCACTGCACCCGGAGCACTGAGTGCAGGTGTAGTTCGGGGCCCGCTGGGTATGACCCTCCGATCCCCGACAGCCGACCGGAAGGACGACCATGGCGTACGCCCAGGCTGGCGACCCGTCCGAGTTCACCGGGTTGACCGGCTGGGTGGCCTCGGTGATCGAGGTGATGGGCCCGGTCGGCGTGGCGCTGCTGGTGGCGCTGGAGAGCATTGTTCCGCCGATCCCCAGCGAGATCGTGCTGGCGCTCGCCGGTTTCCTGGCCCACGAGGGCAAGTTCAACGTCGTCGTCGTGGTGCTGGCCGCGACGGTCGGCTCGCTGGTCGGCGCGTTGGTGCTCTACTGGCTGGGCGCGGCGCTGGGCGAGGAGCGGCTCAAGCGCTGGCTGGACCACATCCCGTTGGTGGACAGCGACGACCTGGAGAAGGCCGACAAGTGGTTCGAGCGGCACGGTCGGTGGGCGGTGCTGATCGGCCGGGTGGTGCCGGTGGTCCGCAGCCTGGTTTCCGTGCCGGCCGGGGCCAACCGGATGCCGCTGGGTGAGTTCATCCTGCTCACCACCATCGGCAGCGGGGTGTGGAACGGTCTCATCGTGGGCGCGGGTTACGCGCTCGGGAGCCGTTGGCAGGACGTCGAGCGCTACAGCGACTGGTTCAACTACGCGATCGTCGCCGTCTTCGTCGTGATGGTGGCCAGTTGGGTGATCCGCAAGGTTCGCAAGCGTCGGGCACGCGACGACCGGCGGTCGGTGACCGCCGGTCGCTGATCCGCGTCCCGCTCAGCCGAACTGGGCGCTGATCGACGTGAACTCCCACGTGTTCTGTGCGATGCCGGAGCAGTTGGAGACGACGCCCCCGCCCGGACACGGCCGGTCCCGGTTGACCGACCAGAACGTGAACCGGCTCAGCCCGCGTGCCTTCGCCCAGTCACGGACCTGGGTCCAGGTGGCCGGTGAGGTCAGCTCCTGCTGGTCGGAGAGCCCGTTCATCCCGGAGATGCCCATGTGGGCGTACGCCGTCGCGTCGGACCAACCGAAGGCCGTCTTCAGCGTGTTCTTCAGCCCCTCGGCGGCGTTGACGGTGCTCTGGTACATGTTGGCCCCGCCACCAAAGTCGAACGGCATGATCGTGAAGGTGTCGATGTTGACGCCCAGCGCGGCGGCCTGGTTGATCAGCCGGGTGCCGTAGTACGACGGGCCGGTGGTCGTGGTGCCGAACGTGATGATGGTCTTCAGCCCCGGGTTGTTCTGCTTGACGATCTTCAGCGCGCCGAGGATCCGGTCCTGCACGACCTCGTTCTCGAACTCGTCGCTGTTCTCGATGTCGATGTCGATCGCCTTGAGCCCGAACGCGTTGATCACCTGCTGGTACGCCCCGGCCAGGGCACTGGCCGATGAGCAGTTCGGGCCGAGCTTGTTGCCGCTCCAACCGCCGATGGACGGGATCACGTCGCCGCCGGCCGCCCGGATGGCCGCGATGGTGTTGGCGTGCGCGCCCCCCGTGAGCGGGCCACCGCCGTCCCAGGCCGGGGTGCAGCCACCGCCGGAGAGCACGAACGCGATGGTGAACCACTTCACGCCGGTCGCCGACATGACCGTCGCCGGGGCGGGCGGGTCACCCCAGCCCGGGTAGAGGTAGGGGGCGACGGCCATCGAACCGCCGCCACCGGTGCACCCGGTGGTGCTCGCGGCGACCGCCGTCGACCGCGCCGACTCCCCCGCGGAGTTGTACGCGGCGACCGTGTAGCTGTGCGCCGAGCAGGCGGCCAGGCCGGAGACGGTCGTCGAGGTGCCGGTGACGGTGGCGCGGACCGTCGAGCCCTCGTACACGCGGTAGCCGGTCACCGTGCCGCCGACGGCGTTCCAGGCCAGCGAGACCGCCGAAGCGGTGGTGCCGGTGACGCGCAGGCCGCCCGGAGTGCCGGGGGCACCTGGTGGGGTGGTCGGGCCGCCCGCGCAGGGCGAACCGTTGACAGTGCAGTTGGTGGGGTCACCGGTGCCGGCGACGATGAAGCCGAACGAGGTGCTCGCGCCAGCCCCCAGCGCGCCGTTCCAGGACTGGTTTCGGGCGGTCACGTGCTGACCCGAACTGCTCACCAGGGCGTCCCACGCCGACCCGACCGTGCTGCCGGCGGGCAGGTCGAACTGAACGTCCCAGGAGGTGATTGCCGTGGACGTGTTGTTGGTGACGGTGAACTTCGCCTCGTACCCGCTGCTCCAGCTGCTGGTGCGGGCGAAGGCGGCGGTGGCGGCGGACGCGGCCTGCGGTGCCACGACGGTGGCCGCCACAAGTGCGGCGGCCAGCGCGACGGCGAAGGTCGCCGCGCGGGGGGATCGGAGTTTCATGGTGGCCTCCAGGGACCGGTGTGGTGGGGGGTTTCGCCTGCGTCGTCGAGCGGCGCTCGGCGCGGGCGGATGGTGCCGATGCCCTGCGCGGCCGGGCGGGGTGCCGGCCGCGCAGGTGGTGGCGCCGACGCCGGTGCGGGCGTCGGCACTGCTCAGGGCAGGGTGTCCAGGTGCGGGGCCACAGTGCGGGCGAAGCCGTTGCCGTTGCTGACGTCCCAGTTCACCGACCAGGTCATCGCGCCCCGGATGCCGGGATAGGTGCGCGGCGGCCGGAAGCTGCCGCAGTTGGTGCCCCGGGCCAGGCAGTCCAGGGCGGCGTTGACCACGCTGGGCGCGACGATGCCACCGCCGGCCGCCCCCGCTCCGGCGGGCAGGCCGAGACCGACCTGGTCGGGGCGCAGCCCGGCCTCCAACTGGATGCAGGCCAACGCGACGATGAAGTTCACGGTGCCCTGGCCGTACGCGGCGTTCTGGTCGCAGCCGAGCATCGCGCCAGAGTTGTAGTACTGGGTGTTGACGACGGTGAGGATGTCCTTGATGTCGAGCGCCAGCTTGAAGTAGCCACCGGCCGGGTTCTGCATGTCGATGGTCTGCGGCGCCATCGCGATGATCAGCCCCGACCCGACAGTGGCCCGCAGCGCGCGTAGCGCCTGCGCCATGTATGTGGGGTTGAGCCCGTTCTCCAGGTCGATGTCGATCCCGTCGAAGCCGTAGCGGGCGATCAACGCGGCGGCCGTGTCGGCGAACGCGGTGGCCGAGGCGGCGTTGTTCACGGTGACCCGGCCGGTCTCGCCACCGACGGAGAGGATGACCCGCTTGCCCCGGCTGTGCAGGGTGCGCACGTCGGCGGTGAAGTCCGCGTCGGTGTAGCCGCCCAGCGCGGCGGCCAGGCCGGGGTCGATGCCGAAGGTGAGCGCTCCCGGCGTCGCGGTGGCCTCGGCGAAGGCGACCGCCACCAGGTCGTACTCGGCGGGCACGTCGCGTAGCCGCAGCTCGACGGCGGGGTTGTCGAAGTTGTGCCAGTAACCGGTGAGCAGGTGCTTCGGCAGTCCACCGGTGGGCGGGTCGGTCGGCGGGGTCGTCGGGGGCGGCGTGGTGGGCGGTGGGGTGGTGGGCGGCGGCGTGGTGGGCGGGGTGCCGCCGCCGCAGGACGCGCCGTTGAGCTGGCAGCCGCCCGGTGAGCCGGAGCCGCTGGCCAGGAAGCCGAAGGAGACCGACGCGCCCGGGGCGATCGTGCCGTTCCAGGACCTGTTGGTGAAGGTGTGCCGCTGGCCGGACGAGCTGAGCAACGCGTCCCAGTAGCTGCCGAGGGTGGTGCCGGACGGCAGGTCGAAGGCGAGGCTCCAGCCGTTGATGGTCGAGCTGCCGCCGTTGGTGATGGTGTACTTCCCCTCCCAGCCGGAGCCCCAGTCGGCGGTCTTGACGAAGCCGGCGGTGGCCCCGGCGGCGTACGCGGGCAGCGCCACCCAGGCCGCGCCGAGTGTCGCCGCCAGGGCGGCGACGAGGGACAGGACAAGGGATCTGGCAGGCTTCATGCGACCCTCCACGCCCGGCAACGGGCATCCATGGACGTCAACGTCACTGCTAATTATTAAGACAGTTAACTGTTTCTGTCCAGGGGTGGCCCGGGTGAGCGGACCTCCCGTCGCGCGGGCGGCGCGACGGGAGGCCGCAGGGCGTCCGCCTCAGCGGCGGAAGGTGAACCAGTTGACGTTGACGAAGTCGTTGGGCTGGCCGCTGGTGAAGGTGAGATAGACGGTGTGCCGGCCCGTCACCCCGCCGCCGACGTTGCCGGGCACCGAGCGCCAGCTCTGCCAGCCGCCGGTGTTGCCGACCGCGAAGCTGCCGATGGGAGCCGCGGTCGGGCTGTCCAGCCGCACCTCCACCAGACCGCTCACCCCGCCCGCCGCGCCGGACGCGACCCGGGCCACGAAGTCGCGAGGCCCGCTGGAGCCGAACTCGACGCCGTCGTAGCGCGCCCAGTCCCCGTTACGCAGGGCGGCGATGTTCTGCCCGCCCTCGGCGCACGCCTCGACAGCCACCCCGTTCTGGGCGTTGAACGACTCGGCCTGGAGCTGCCCGTACGCGTCCCTCGTCCCGCCCGGCGGCGGGGTGGTCGGCGGCGGCGTGGTCCCGCCACCCCGGCGGTACACGGCCACGTAGTCGACCAGCATCGGTCGACCCGGGATGGTCGCCGCGGTCGGCGTGCCGCTGCCGGCCACCCCGTTCGGGAAGGCGCCGCCCATCGCCACGTTGAGCAGCAGGAAGTAGCCGGCGTGCGAGGTCATCTGCGACCAGGCTGACGCACCGACCTGACTCTGCGTCACGGTGTGGTAGAGCTGCCCGTCGACGTACCAGCGCAGTTGCTGGGGACTGATCGAGGCGTCCCACTCGAACCGGTACGTGTGGAACGCCGACTGGCAGCTGGCGCCCGGGCAGGCCCGGGACGCACCGAGGCCGTTCGACTCGTTGCAGGGTCCGCCCGGGGCCACGCCGCAGTGCAGCACGCCCCAGACGGAGTTGATGCCGTTGACGTTCTCCATCACGTCGAACTCGCCGATGCCCGGCCAGTTCTGGTAGTTGCCCCGGTAGGGCGCGCCCAGCGCCCAGAACGCCGGCCAGTAGCCGGACGCCGCCGCACCTGTGACGTTCGGCATCTGGATCCGGCCCTCGATCGCCAGCACGCCGCCAGCCGGGGCCTTGAAATCGCTGCGCACGGTCTCGATCCGGGCGGAGGTCCAGCCTCCCCCTCCGTCGCGCAGCGGCGTGATCCGCAGGTTGCCGCCGCCGTCGTGGCTCACGTTGGCGGTGCTGGCGGTGTAGTTCTGGATCTCGCCGGTGCCCCAGTTGCCCGGGCCGCCCGGGTAGTTGTGCCCCGTGTCGATGATCCAGTTGGCGGCCGACGGCAGGGTGCCGGCCGCGCCGGTGAAGTCGTCGCTCCAGACCGTGCTCCAGCCGGCGGGCGGTGGCGGGACGGCGGCCTGCGCGGTCATGGTGACGCCGGCCAGGGCGATGGTGGTAGCTGCGAGCAGGACGGACGCCAACAGTCGGCGGCGGACGGGTGGGGCGGCGGTGACCGCCAGGGGAGGTGGCATTGACATGCCTCTCTGCGGGGGACGGATCGAGAGAGCGCTCTCTCAGAGTTGTACGTCCCGTCAACACAGTTGTCAACGTCGATCTGTGTCGGCCGCTGGAGTTGCCTGCGGGCGGCGGAGCACCGCCTGCTCAAGGGCCGACCACACGCTCGTGGTCACCAGGTAGATCACCGCGGCGAGCGGCAGCACCAGCGCCACCAGCACGGTCGTGAACGGCAGCAGGGGCAGCAGCCGGCCGAGCGTGGCCGCCCCCGGCCCCTCGGTCGGCGTACCGGCCACCGTGCCCACCGCCGCCGACGCCCGGCGGGCCCGCCGGGACGACCACCAGGCCACCACCAGCAACACCAATAGCAGTACGCCGAACAGCGGTCCGGCCGCACCGGCCAGCCCGTCGCTGAGATGGTGACCCAGTGGCACGCCGGCCAACCGCTCGTCCAGCAACCCGGTGCCGCCCTCACTGGTGCTGAACAACCGGTACAGCACCAGCAGGAACGGTGCCTGGATGAGCAGCGGCAGGCAGCCGGCGATCGGGTTCGCGCCGGCCTCGCGGTACAACGTGAACACCTCGCGCTGAAGCGTCGCCGGGTCGTCCGCGTACCGCTTCTGAAGGTCACGCACCTGTGGGGCGAGCGCCGCGCGGCGCCGCTCGCCACGGACCTGCGCGACGGTCAGCGGCGAGATCAGCAGGCGGACGGCGACGGTGAAGAGCACGATGGCGGCGGCGGTCGCTCCGCCGCCGGCCAGTGGTTCGAGCAACTCGGTGAGCCAGGACAACGCGCTGCCGGCAGCGGCGACAGTGTCGTGCAGTGGTGCGAAGGCAAGCATGGGAAACCCCTCGGTCCGATTCCGGTGAGGCCCTCCCCCCGGCGGTATCCGCTCAGCAAGGGGGGCCGGTGACGGCGGGATCGGCCGCGCGGCGGCGAGGCGCTACGCGGCCGAGGGGCGCCCCGGGGCACGGGGACGAGGACGACCGGCCGCATCCGGGTCGATCTGGCGAGGCATTCGGCGACTTCGGGAGCGGGCCCGCAGGCCGGCCCACCGCGGCCCGGCACCGGGCGCGCCCGCCCGGTCGTGCACCCGGGCCGCCAGCACCACCGCGAGCAGCACCAGTGCGGTCAACGCGGCGCCCGCCAGCAGGTCGGCCGGTCGGCCCGCGAGCACTGTGAGCTGGGCGTACGCGGACATCCACGCGACCCCGACATAGCCCAGCAGCACCGGCACGGGCTCAGCATAGGACCCGCTGTCACGTCATCCAGCCGAATCCGGCGGCCCGCCCCGAGTACGACCCGCCGCCGCCACGTTTCCCGGCATCGCCACGTTGGGTAACCAACGGCGGACCAACGCGGACGGACCGCGGACGGCAGGAACGGACGGGTGATGTCGATGACCGGTCAGGTGGCGGAGGCGCCCAGCGACATGGCTGCGGCGACCGGGTTGCTCACCGTGGGTGTCGAGGAGGAGTTTTTGCTCGTCGACCCGCACACCGGGGCCGCGGTTCCGGCCGTGGACCTGGTCATGGAGCAGGTGCCGGCCGAACTTCGCGGGCAGGTCGAGCGGGAGTTCCAGACCAGTCAGATCGAGATCGGCAGCCCGCCCGGCCTGGAGCTCTCGTCGATCCGGCACTCCCTCGGGGTCCTGCGTCGGGCGCTCTCCGACGCCGCCGAGAAGGCCGGCGTACGCCTGCTCGCCATCGGCACCGGCCCGGTGGACGGCCCGGTGCCGCCGGTGGTGGACAAGCCCCGCTTCGACCGGATGATCGAGCGCTTCCGGCTGCTCGTCCCCGGCCCCGGCAACAACGGCATGCACGTACACGTCGGGGTGCCCGACCCGGACACCGGCGTGCAGGTGCTCAACCACGTACGGCCGTGGCTGCCGATGCTGCACGCGGTGACCACCAACTCACCGTTCTCCCGGGGCGAGGACACCGGCTACGCCAGTTGGCGCTCGGTGGAGTGGGAGCGCTGGCCGTCGGTGGCGCCGACGCCGTTCCTGGAGTCGCACGAGCACTACCAGCGACTGATCCGCCAGTTGATCTCCAGCGGGGTGATGCTCGACGAGGGGATGCTCTACTGGTACGCCCGCCTGTCGGCGAAGTACCCGACGGTGGAGCTGCGGATCGGCGACGTCTGCCCGTCGGTGGACGACGCGGTGCTGGTCGCCGCGCTGGTCCGGGCGCTGGTGGCCACCGCCATGGCGGATGTCGAGGCCGGCCGGCCGGCGTTGCAGACCGACCACCACCTGCTGGTCGGCGCGCACTGGCGGGCCGCCCATGACGGGCTGGAAGGCGAGGCCGTCGACGTCACCAACGGCGAGCTGCGCCCGGCGTGGGAACTGTTGGACCGGTTCGTGGAGCGGATGCGGCCGGCGCTGGAGCAGCACGGCGACTGGGCCGAGGTGACCGACCTGCTGGGTGGGTTGCGCCGGCACGGCAGCGGCGCGGCGCGGCAGCGCGCGGTGTTCGAGCGCACCGGCCGACTCACCGACGTGGTGCAGGACGTCGCACGGCAGACCCGCGGCTGATCACCGCGTGACAGGATGAACCCGTGGCGCAACGGCTGATCGTCATCGGCGGGGACGCCGCCGGAATGTCGGCGGCGTCCCAGGCCCGACGCCGCCGTGACCGCGGCGACCTGGAGATCGTGGTCTTCGAGCGGGGCCACTTCACCTCCTACTCGGCGTGCGGCATCCCGTACTGGATCAGCGGCCTGGTGCCCGGCCCCGAGGCGTTGATCGCCCGGGGCCCGGAGACGTTCCGCACCGAGTACGCGATGGACGTCCGGATGCGCCACGAGGTCACGGCCATCGACCTGGAACGCCGCGAGGTCGTGGCACGGGACCTGAAGGGCGGCGGCGAGGTCCGCGAACGCTTCGACGACCTGATGTACGCCACCGGCGCGGTGCCGGTGAAACCGTCGTGGGCGATCACCGACGCGGGCGGCGTGTTCGGCATGCAGACCCTCGACGACGGTGCGGCGCTACGCGACTGGTTGGACGCCGACCCGCAGCCGCGCCGGGCCGTGGTGGTCGGCGGCGGGTACATCGGCGTCGAGATCGCCGAAGCCCTGATCCAACGCGGCCTCTCGGTGACCCTGGTCGAAGCCGGCGAGCAGCCCATGTCGACTGTCGACAGCGACATGGGCGAGCTGGTCGCCGAGGCGATGCGCGGCCTCGGCATCACAATCCGCGGCAGCCTGCCGGTGAGCGGCCTGGAGGAGCGGGACGGCCGGGTGTCCGCCGTGGTCACCGCCGAGGGGCCGATTCCGACCGACGTCGTGGTCATGGGTCTGGGCGTACGCCCCAACACCGCGCTCGCGGAAGCGGCCGGGCTGCCCCTCGGGCCGACCGGCGCGATCCGGGTGGACCGCCGGATGCGGGTGCCCGGGCACCCCGGGGTCTGGGCGGCCGGTGACTGCGTGGAGACCCTGCACCGGGTCAGCGGATTGCCGGTGCACGTGCCGCTCGGCACGCACGCCAACAAGCAGGGCCGGGTCGCCGGAATCAACATCGGTGGCGGGTACGCCACCTTCACGGGCGTGATCGGCACGGCGGTGACAAAGGTCTGCGACCTGGAGGTGGGTCGGACGGGTCTGCGCGAGCGCGACGCCACGGCTGCCGGTTTCGAATTCGTGTCGGTGATCGCCGAGTCGACCAACCGGGCCGGCTACTACCCGGGTGCCCGGCCGATGACGGTCAAGCTGATCGCCGAGCGTCCCAGCGGCCGGTTGCTCGGCGCGCAGATCGTCGGTTGGTCCGAGGCTGCCAAACGGATCGACTCGCTGGCCGTGGCGCTGTGGAACGGCATGACGGTGGACGATATGACGCAGCTGGACCTGGGCTACGCTCCGCCGTACGCGCCGGTGTGGGATCCGGTGCTCATCGCCGCCCGAAAAGCGGTCGACGCGCTCGCCGCCCTCGACCGTTGACCCGCGCCCGCCGTGGAGGACCACCCCGTGACCCAGACCCCGACCCGGCCGACCGTGCGTCGGCGTCCCACGATGGTCGACGTGGCCCGGCGGGCCGACGTCAGCCTGAAGACGGTCTCCCGGGTCGTCAACGACGAGCCGGTGGGGCAGGAGTTGGTCGGCCGGGTGCTGGCCGCGATCGCCGAGCTGGGCTTCCGGCGCAACGACATCGCTCGTAACCTGCGCTCCCGGCAGCTCAACGCCACCGTCGGGCTGCTGATCGAGGAGATCGCCAACCCGTTCTACGCGACCATCGCCAGCGTCGCCGCCGAGATCGCCGCCGCCCACGGCACCATGCTGATCACCGCGTCGTCGGAGGAGGACCCGGAGCGGGAACGCGCCCTGCTCCAGGACTTCACCCAGCGTCGGGTCGACGGCCTGCTTGTGGTGCCGGCGGGGCTCGACCACTCGTTCCTGCGTCGCGAGGTCGAGCTGGGCATGCCTGTGGTGTTTTTGGACCGGCCGCCGCAGGGGCTGCAGGCCGACGCCGTGCTGTTGGACAACCGGGGCGGCAGCCACGCCGGGGTGAGCGCGCTGCTCGACGAGGGGCACCGACGGGTGGGGCTGCTGCTGGGCGCTCCGAGCGTGCCCACGATGCGGGAGCGGCTGGCCGGGGCACGGGCGGCGCTGGACGCTGCCGGGGTCGAGCCGGACGAGTCGTTGATCCGTGAGCGGCTCATCGCTCCCGAGGAGGCCGGCCGGGCGGTCGCCGCGCTGCTCGACCTTCCGGAGCCGCCCACCGCGTTCTTCTGCGCCAACAACCGGCTCACCGTCGGCGCGCTCCAGGAGCTGCACCGGAGGGGCAGTGACGCCGCGCTGGTCGGCTTCGACGACTTCGAGCTGGCCCACCTGATGCCCCGACCGCTGACCGTCGTCGCGTACGACACCCGGGAGCTGGCGAGGGTCGCCACCGAGCGACTGTTCCAACGAGTAGCCGGCGACGACACCCCACCCTCCACCACGGTCCTGCCCACCAGACTGCTGAAGCGCGGCCTGGCCTAAGCGGCCTCGAGCAGTGCTTCCACCTCGGCGCGGGTCGGTGGGTTGGCGCCTCGGCGGGCGCAGGTCAGCGCGGCCACAGTGGCGGCCTGTCGGAGCACCGCACCCCACTGCGGCCCGGTCACTGCGGCGAGCCGGTCGGCCGGGCGGTCGCCGAGCGCGTCGAGGTCGGCCAGTGCGGCCAGCAGGCCACCGGTGAACGAGTCGCCGGCACCGACGGTGTCGACCACCGTGGTGCGGACCGCCGGCTCCTCGTGCAGCGAGCCGTCCGGCGCGAGCAGCCAGGCGCCATCCCCGCCCCGGGTCACCACGGCGCAGGACACACCGGCCGTACGCCATTCGGTCATCACGTCGGCCACCGAACGGTCCGGGTAGAGCCAGGCCAGGTCCTCGTCGCTGGCCTTGACCAGGTGCGCGAGGCGAATCTGCCGGCGTACCCGCTCCTGCTCCGCCGCCCGGTCGGTGACGATGCTCGGGCGCAGGTTGAGGTCGATGGAGACGGTGAGCCCGTCGCGCTGACGTTCCCGGGCGAGCAGGCCCTCCAGCGCCTCCGCGCCGGGTGCCAACGCGAGCGCCAGGGAGCCGCTGTGCAGCGCGATCGCCGGTGACCCGGCCAGCTCGGGCAGCTCCTGCGGCGTCCACTGCCAGTCCGCGGCACCGGCCAGCCGGAACTCGTAGCTGGCCTGCCCGGCGGCGTTCAGAGTGGCCACCGCCACCGACGTGGGCTCCTCGGCGCGCACCGCCCACTCCAGGTCCACCCGGTTGGCGCTCAGATGCTCGACGAGTTGCCGACCGTAGTCGTCGCTGGCGAGCCGGGCCAGCAGCCGTACCGGCTGGTCGAGCCGGGCCAGGGTGACCGCGACGTTCGCCGGGGAGCCACCGGGCACGGCCCGCTGCCCCTCGGCGGTGACGACCAGGTCGATCAGCGCCTCACCCGCGACGACGATCACGCGGTCACCTCCCCCGGTGCGAGCGGGCCGGGGCCCCCGAGCCCGTCGGCCGCGCGGGACAGCAGTACCGCCTGGTAGGCGTGGTAGACGTCCGGTCGGCCGTGCCAGACCGTGTCGGCGGGCAGGTTCTGCGCGTCCAACTCGTGCCGCCATCCGGTCTGGTCGATGAGACTGCGGCGGGCGTACGCCCAGAAGACCCGGTACCAGTCGAGGTAGACCGTGTCCCCGGTACGGCGGTGCAGAGTGATCGCCGCGCCGATGGCCTCGGCGAGAACCCAGTGCATCCGGGAGCGCACCACCGGCCGGTCGTCCCAGTCGATGGTGTAGACGAAGCCGTCCGCGCCGTCGACCGCCCAGCCGCGCCGCACGGCCGCGGCGAACAGGGCGCGGGCGTCGGTGAGCAGCCAGCGGGGTGGCTGCGGCAGCACCGCCTCCAACTCCAGCAGCAGCCGGGCCCACTCCAGCCAGTGCCCGATCGTGGAGCCGTACGGTCGGAACGGGTCGGCGGGCTGGTCCCGGTTGTAGTCGGGCAGCGGCGTCCAGTCGGTGGTGAAGTGCTCGGGCAGCCGCCAGTCGTGTCGGGCCGCCTCACCGTGCACGAGGTGGGTGGCGATCCGCAGGGCCCGGTCGGCCCAGCTCGCGTCGCCGGTGGCGGCGGCAGCGGCGAGGAAAGCCTCGACCATGTGCATGCTGCTGTTGGCGCCCCGGTAGTCCTCGGTGACCGTCCAGTCCCGGTTCCACGATTCGCGGACCGCGCCGGCGTCGTCGTCCCAGAACCGGTCCCGCACGACGGTCAGCACGTCGGCGAGCAGCCGGTCCGCGCCGGGCCGTCCGGCGCGCGCGGCGCTGGAGGCGGCGAGCAGCACGAACGCGTGGTCGTAGCCGGCCTTGCGGTCGTTGACTGGCACTTCCTGCTGGTCCACCGCGCCGAACCAGCCGCCGTACCTGTCGTCACGCAGCAGCGTGCTGAGCGCGGCGATCCCGTGGTCGACCAGGGCGGCGGCGTCCGGATCGCCGTTGCGGTGGGCGAGGGCGGCCACGTGGGTCATCCGGCAGGTGATCCAGGTGTGGATCGGTTCGCCGCGATCCGGGGTGCGGTCGTCGGTGAGCCACCAGAAGCCGCCCTCGGGCCGGACCGAGCGGCGGGCGGTGTCGAGCAGCGTCCGGGTCTGGTCGACGAGGAACTCGTCCAGATCGGGCAGGTCTGGTGACCCCACCGGAGCAGGGGTCGTTGCGGCGTCGGATCGGGGCACGTCGGTCATTTCAGCTGGTCACCGTCGGGTAGGAAAGGGACATACGGCCAGGATCGGCGGACGGACCGGGTCCGCGCCGCAAAACCGCCAACGGTACGCCACGAATCGACTGGCCAGGGTCGGCACGCGGCGGGAGGCTTTTCCTCCCATTTGCCCGTTGACATCGTTGTCACCGTTCAACCCTGCTCTGGCAGCCGGCCGACTGTCAATTCCGGCTGCGTCACACCGCGACGGGGACGGCCGCCCGGCTGTTGCGACGTCCGCGCCCCCACATCCATCAGGCGCCCCCGAGGTCGACCAGGCCGATCTCGGCGGGGGGAAGGTCTTGGACGTCCGGGCCAGCACGCAGGCCATCGAGCATGAGGGTCAGATAGCGGTCCACGCTGCGCTGGGTGAGCTCGGCGCGTAGGCCGGGTAGTGGCCGCAGCAGCAGCGCCATCATGAGGGTCAGGTCGCCGGCGTCCACGTCGGGACGCAGGTCGCCGTCGGCTTGGGCGCGGCGGACGAGCCGGTCGAGGATCTTCAGCAGGGCTTGACGGAGCCGCTGCTCCTCGGGCTCGGCGTGCAGCTCTTCCCAGGTGCTGGTGAACCAGATCGACAGCCAGGTGGCCAGCCTCAGCTCGGCGGCTGCGCGGCGGACGAAGCGTGCGAGCGCCTGCCACGCGTCCGGCTCCTCGTCTTCGGCGTCGCGAGCGATGGCGACTACGCGGTCGAAGCCGTCCAGCGCGACCCCGCGCACCAGAGCCTCACGGTCGGGGAATCGGCGATAGAGGGTGGCGGCCCCGACACCGGCGCGGCGGGCCACCTCCTCCATCGGCACTTCGACACCGCGTTCGGCGATGAGTGCGCGGGCCGCCTCGATGATCTGCTCGCGGTTGTGCCTGGCGTCCGCCCGGAGCCTGGGGCTCTCGTTCTCCACCTGACCAGTATACGGATGCGACTCTCTCACTTACACTTCCTAAACGGAGGAACTTCCCTCACTTAGGAGGCCGATGATGGACATAAGGGCAGCGATGAGGCAGACGTTGCACAGAATCGGGCACCACGGGCGCGTCGCAGCCGACGTGGAGACGCTGTTCGCACTGCATCAGGCCTGGCGGCACGCCGTGCCGTACGAGAACCTCGACATCCAGCTCGGCCGGCCGATCGGTCTCGATGCGGAGGCGCTCTTCGACAAGCTCGTGCGGCGGCGGCGCGGCGGTTACTGCTACGAGCAGAACGCCGGCCTGGCCATGCTGCTACGTCTGGCCGGCTTCCAGGTGACGATGGTGGAGGCCGCAGTCACGCGCGCTACCCGCGGCGAGGCGATGTGGGGCAACCACAACGCTCTGCTGGTCGACCTCGGTGGCCGAGGCTGGCTGGCCGACGCCGGCATCGGCGACGGATTCGTCCAGCCGCTGCCGATGCGGGAGGGGCCCCACATTCAGGGAAGCCTGACCTACCGGCTTGAGCGGCTCGATCCGGATACCTGGCGCTTCCACCACCACCCCGGCGGAACCATCGCCTCCTACGACTTCCGCTTGCGGCCACGGGAGATCGGCGACTTCGCCGCCCACTCCCGGGAGATGTCCACGTCCCCCGCCTCGGCGTACGTCACCACGCTCATGGCCGCTCGGCCGAGCGCGGACCACACACTGGTCCTGCTGTCCCGGACGCTGCGCCGGTTGGGCGCCGACGCCAGCACCCCCCACACGATCGCCGACGTCGACGAGTTCGCCAGAACGCTGTCCACTGACTTCCTCGTACCCCTCGACGACCTCGGCCCGGACGGCATCGCCCACCTCTGGCACAAGACAGGCACCCAGGACGACCTGTGGCGCACACGCGTCCGCAACACCACCTGAGCAACCGGGACGGCCCTCGACGTCGGCGCAGCCGGGTGTCGTGACGGTCGTTCCCCCTCACCTACCCGGCACCTCGGCCGGGCTGTGTTCAGTAGTAGTCGTCGATCGGCTGGCGTGCCTCGTCGAACAGCGCCGGCCCCTCGTAGCGGACCGGGGGCAGCGGTGGGGTGGCCGGCTTGACCTCCTCGAACTGCTCGGTGGACAGCGCGTACACCACCCGCCCGAGGCCGGACCGGTCGATCGCCGTCGCGCACATCGCGCAGGGCTGGCAACTGGTGAACATGGTGGTGCCGGCGGCGACCTCGGGGGAGAGTTCCCGAGCCGCCCAGCGGGCCAGCTTCAACTCCGGATGGGCGCTGATGTCCGCGTCGGAGACCACTGTGTTGTGGTCCTCGATCAGGACGACGCCGGCCGCGTCGACCAGCAAAGAGCCGAACGGCCGTTCGCCGGAAGCCCCCGCCCGCCTCGCGATTTCCACTGCGTGGCGGAGAAACTTCTCGTCGTCGGGGGTCATCGGTCCTCCTGGGTTGCGTGATGTGCGGCCACGGCCGCAAGGGTCCGCCAGGCGCGTTCGGGCTGGCGGATCTCGGTCAGGTCGCCGTTGAACGGGTCCAGCACCACCGTCTCCGCGCCGAGCGCACGAAGCTGGTCGAGGTCGGCGACGATCTGATCGATGGTGCCGACACCGGCGAGCCGGTCCGGGTCGGTGATCGGTTCCCGGGTCTCCTGAAGCGCGATCCGCGGCACCAACGCGGGCACCGGACGACCCAACTCGTCAGCGATGTCCGTCAGCCGTCCGACAGCCTCGGCCAGCCGTGCCGGCGTGACCCGCAGCGGGTGCCAGGCGTCACCGAGCAGTACCGCGCGCCGCATGCCGGCCTCGCTGTTGCCACCGACCCAGATCGGGATCGCAGCCGTGTCGTAGTCGTCGGTGTCCTGCCATGCCTCGCGCATGGTGTGCAGGTACTCGTCGGTCAGCGCCCCGCGCTGCCGGAACGGCACGCCGAGCGCCTCGAACTCCTGCCGGGCCCAGCCGACGCCGACACCGAGAACGAGCCGGCCGCCGCTGAGCCGGTTGAGGTTCGCCGCCATCCGGGCGGTGAGCAGCGGGTGCCGGTACGGGACGATGAGCACAGTGGTGCCCAGCCGAACCCGGCTGGTCACCCCGGCCAGCCAGGACAGCGTGGTGAACGGCTCGTAGAACGGCGCCGGATACTGCTCGGCCACGTCTGCGGTCACCACGATGTGATCGGAGACCATCAACAGGTCGAAACCGAGACCCTCCACCGTCTGCGCCCACCGACGCAGGACGTCGGGGTCGGTGCCCGGGGCGAAGTTCGGTACGTTCACGCCAATCTGCACCCGTCCACGCTAGCCACTGTGGACCGGTGTGTGAACGCCGTGGCCCGGCTGAATCACCTGGCAGCCGACACGAATCGCCGTACGACTCAGGAGCGCCGGATGGATCTGCCCGAGGGACTCGACTGGGTACGCCGATCACCGGCCGGTCGCGCCTGGCTAGCCGCACTCCCGACGTGGCTGACGGAGTGCGCCGAACGGTGGTCGCTGCGGGTCGGCCCGCCCTTCCGGCAGGCGTACGCGTCACTGGCGCTCCCCGCCCACCTGCCCGACGGTACGACGGCGGTGCTGAAACTCCAGTACCCCGACGAGGAAAGCCGGCACGAGGCCGACGCCCTGGCCCACTGGGACGGCGACGCGGCGATCCGCCTGCTCGCCCACGACCCCGGGCGGCGTGCCCTGCTGCTCGAACGCTGCCAGCCCGGCACTCCCCTGCACGACCTTCCGCCGGACCGAGCGCTGGACGTGGTGATCGGACTGCTCCCCCGGCTCTGGCGACCGGCCGGCGCGCCGTTCACCCCGCTGGCACAGGAGGCCGCCGGTTGGATCAACCGGATGCCCAGGGCCTGGGAACGGGCCGGCCGACCGTACGAGCGACGGCTGCTCGACGCGGCGCTCGACCTGCTCACCGGCCTGGCGTCGAGCCAGGGCGAGCAGGTGCTGGTCAACCAGGACCTGCACGCCGGCAACATCCTCGCCGCCGACGCGCTCGCCGCCGACCGAGGGCCGTGGCTGGCGATCGACCCGAAGCCGCTGACCGGGGAACGGGAGTTCTCGGTCGTACCGATGGTGCGCGGCCCGGAGTTGGGCCACTCACCGGCCGCCGTCCGGCATCGGCTGCACCGGCTCAGCACCGGACTGGGGCTGGACCCCGAACGGGTCCGAGGTTGGACGATCGGGCACACGCTGGCCTGGAGCGTCGCCGACGACACAGTCTTCCCCGAGAAGATCGAAGTGGTCCGCTGGCTGCTCGACACCGACTGAGCTCCGGCTCGGCCCGACCCAGCTCCGCGATCTTGCACTCGCTGTCCCGACCCAAGGTGCATATCCACCCATGCCAACAACAGAAACTGCAAGATCGCCGCGAGGCGGGCACCGGGGCGCGGGACGGGCAGGGCGGTTCAGCCGGCCTGGCAGGTACGGCACCAGTACAGGTTGCGGCCCGCCAACTCGCCGCGACTGACCTCGGTGCCGCAGACGTGGCAGGGCGCTCCCGGGCGGCGGTAGGCGTACACCTCGCCGCCGTGCCGGTCCACCCGCGCCGGCCGGCCCATCGCCTCCGGCAGGTGCGCGTCGCGGACCGTGTCGATCCGGCCGTGCTCGACCGCGAGCCGCATCAAGCCGACCAGGTCGCCCCAGAGCGCGTCCCAGCCGGTCCGGGTCAACTGTCGGCCGGGCATCGTCGGCGGCAGCCCCGCCCGGAACAGCGCCTCGGTCACGAAGATCAAACCGGTGCCGGCCACCACCGACTGGTCCAGCAGCAGCGCGGCGAGAGGGGTGGGGCTGCGGGCGATCCGGGCGTACGCCCGCTCCGGGTCGGCGTCGGCGCGCAACGGGTCCGGCCCGAGGCGGTCCCGCAGCGCGGCCACCTCGGGTGGGGTGAGCAGCTCACAGGCCGTCGGCCCGCGCAGGTCGAGCCAGTGCCGGTCGCTGGCCAGCCGTAGTCGCACCTGCCCGATCGGTTCCGGCGGCTCCCCCGGCCCGTCGGTGAACTTGCCGTACAACCCGAGGTGTACGTGCAACGTCAGCTCGCCGGCGTAGTGGTGCAGCAGGTGCTTCCCGTACGCCTCGGTGCCTTCCAGCACCGTCCCGGAGAGCCGGGCGGCACCCTCGGCGAAGCGGCCCTGCGGGCTGGCGACGTGCAGCTTGTCCCCGGCGAACAACTCGGCGTGCCGGGCCGCCAGGCGATGGATCGTGTGTCCCTCTGGCACAGGTGCCAAGGATAGCCAGCCCCGCCCGAGGGGAGCGCGCTGCTCGGCTCGGGCCTGCCGCCGCCTCGACCGACCCAGTCCTCGCCACGTCGATCCACTCGGTCCCTGCGGCGTTGATCGACTCGGGCTCCAGGACACCGCGGTGTTGCAAAGAGCGGGACACCCCGACTTCCAGGAAGGCGAGTCGATCAAGGCCGGACCCAACCGGGACCAGGGCCGGTCAAGGCCGGTCTCGGCGGCCGTACCCAGGATTGGTGTCAGGAAACGCCCAGGTGGGTATTTGAGGGCCGACACCGCGTGGGTGCCACCCTTTCCGTCGGCCACCACGCATTCATCAGGAGGTGTGTAGTGGTCAGGATTCCTTCGCTGTCCCGCCGGTCCGAGCCGGCACCGACGCGGGACGAGAACCTCGACGGCCGCGTTGACGGCCGCGACACCCCGGTCACCGAGACCGGTCAGTCCGACGACAGCGTCGGCCGCCCGGTGGTCACCGACCGGGACGCCGACCAGACGACGTACCGCAGCGCTGGCGCGACCGGCGGCCAGACCAGCGAGGCCGAGCGGCGGGCCAACGAGCGGGCGGCGGTGGCCCGAGCCGCCACCGCGCGACCGGTGGAGACCGAGTCGCGGGGCACCGCTTCCCGCCCGGTCGCACCCGAGCCCGTGAACGGCGGCACGGCACGGCCGGTCGCACCCGAGCCGGTGAACGGCACGACCAGCCCGGTCACACCCGAGCCCCGCACCGGCACCGCCAACAAGGTGGAGACCGGGTCCCGGCCCACCGTCGCCCCGACCACGGCGCGCGCCGCCGAGCGGGATGCCGACCTCGACAGCACCACCCGTCGGCCCGACACCACCGACCGGGTCACCACCGACCGCCCGGTCGACCCGACCCCGGGCGTGAGCACGCCCGAGCCGCCGGTGACGCGTGGCCCGAAGCCGCGGGCCAGCCTGCTCGCCACCCTCGGCCTGATCGTGTCGGTCGCCGGCGCGATGTTCGTGCTGACCGGCACCTTGGCCGGGTACGGCATCGGGCTCGGCGCGTTCGGTGCGGTGCTCGCGGTGCTCGGCCTGATGGCCACCCGCCGTCGGCATGTCGCCGGCAAGACCGACGCGCTCTTCGGCGTGCTGATCGGGCTGGCCGCGGTCGTGATCGGGGTGCTCGCGATGACCGGCCAGTTCGACTGGCCAACCACCGACGGCGACTGGGTGCCGCGCTTCCGAGAGTGGCTTGACTCACAGTTTGTGGATCGTTTCTAGCGGGCACTGTTCCGCTCGCCGGTGATGCACCGGCGAACAGCCGGCGGTTCGCCGGCAGCCCGATCTCATCCGGTGGTTCACCGGCCGGGCGACACCCTTTCAGGGGCGGCGGTTCGCCGCCCCTGAAGTGTTTCCGGGGCCAGGCCCGAAACACAACTCCCGCCCCAGATGGGCCCCCAACGCAATGATTCACAGTTGGAGAGCGCCCAGACGCAACGAATATTCGGTCTGCGCAACTCTCGGTGGTGGATCCTGCCGCTGACGCCGCATACCGTTGAGCAACGGCGCCAGCCCGTGGGCCACGGTGGCCGGGCGCGCCCGACCCCTGGGAGCAGGACAATGACGATGGACGCCACCAGCCAGCGCCTGTTGATGTGCCGGCCGACGTACTTCGCCGTCGATTACGCGATCAACCCCTGGATGGACCCGAGCGCGCCGGTCGACGCCGCGCTGGCCGTCCGGCAGTGGGAGCAGCTGCGCCAGACGTACCTTGACCTGGGCCACACCGTCGAGGAGATCACTCCGGTGCCCGGCCTGCCCGACATGGTCTTCGCCGCCAACGGCGGCACCGTGATCGACGGCAAGGCGATGGCCGTGCAGTTCCGCGACCCGCAGCGCGCCGACGAGGCGCCGGCGTACCGGGCCTGGTTCGAGGCCGCCGGCTTCGAGATGTACGACCCGAAGCACGTCAACGAGGGCGAGGGCGACGTCCTGCTGGCCGGTGACCACCTGCTGGCCGGCACCGGCTTCCGCACGGCGCACGCCGCACACGCCCAGTTGCAGGAGGTCTTCGGCTACCCGGTGATCACCATGCAGCTTGTCGACCCGCGCTTCTACCACCTGGACACCGCGTTGACAGTGCTCGACGAGCGGACCGTGGCGTACCTGCCGGAGGCGTTCTCCCCGGGCAGCCAGGCTGTGCTGCGCCGGCTCTTCCCCGACGCGGTGCACGCCACCATGGCCGACGCCGAGGTGCTGGGGCTGAACGCGGTCAGCGACGGGCGGCACGTGGTGCTGCCCGCGCAGGCCACCGACCTGGCCGCCAAGCTGCGCGACCGGGGCTACGAGACCATCGGGGTCGACCTGTCCGAGCTACGTAAGGCCGGCGGCGGACCGAAGTGCTGCACGCTGCGACTCCGTCAGGGAAAGGCAAGCAAGTGATAGTGGATGACAAGCTGCGTACGCCGGGAGCGGTCCGGGACGCCGAGCGCTGGACTGCGCACAACTACCACCCGCTGCCGGTGGTTATCTCGTCCGCCGAGGGCGCCTGGCTCACCGACGTGGACGGCCGCCGCTACCTGGACTGCCTGGCCGGCTACTCGGCGCTGAACTTCGGCCACCGGCATCCGCAGCTGATCGCCGCCGCGCACGCCCAACTGGACCGGCTGACGCTGACCAGCCGGGCGTTCATCCACGACCAGTTCGCCGACTTCTGCCGGGAGCTGGCCGAGCTGTGCGGCAAGGACCTCGTGCTGCCGATGAACACCGGCGCCGAGGCGGTGGAGACCGGGATCAAGGTGGCCCGCAAGTGGGGCTACCAGGTCAAGGGCGTGGCCGCCGGGCAGGCCAACATCGTGGTCGCCGAGGGCAACTTCCACGGGCGGACCACCACCATCGTGAGCTTCTCCACCGACGAGGACGCCCGCGCCGACTTCGGGCCGTACACCCCGGGGTTCACTGTCGTGCCGTATGGCGACCTGGACGCGCTGACCGCCGCGATCGACGAGAACACAGTGGCCGTGCTGCTGGAGCCGATCCAGGGCGAGCAGGGTGTGGTGGTGCCGCCGGAGGGTTACCTGCCGGGTGTACGCCAGGTCTGCACCGAGCGCAACGTGCTGTTCATCGCCGACGAGATCCAGTCGGGTCTGGGACGTACCGGCGCGACCTTCGCCTGTGACCACGAGGGCGTCGTGCCGGACATGTACCTGCTCGGCAAGGCGCTCGGCGGCGGCATCGTGCCGGTCTCCGCGGTGGCCGCGAACGCCGACGTGCTCGGCGTGCTCAAGCCCGGCCAGCACGGCTCCACCTTCGGCGGCAACCCGCTCGCCTGCGCGGTGGCGATCGAGGTGGTCCGGCTGCTGGCCACCGGCGAGTTCCAGCGCCGCTCGGCCGAGCTGGGTGAGCGGCTGCGGGCCGGCCTGGAAGGGCTGGTCGGCAAGGGCCTCGTGGGGGTACGCGTCCGTGGCCTGTGGGCCGGTCTGGACATCGACCCGGCGCTGATGAGCGGTCGGGAGGCGTGTGAGCGGCTCGCCGCGCGCGGAGTCCTCGCCAAGGACACCCACGGCTCCACCATCCGGCTCGCCCCGCCGCTGGTGATCACCGAGGAGGAGATCGACCTGGCGGTGACCCAGCTGGCCGAGGTGCTGGCCGGCTGACCCGGGAACGTGGTGAAAGGCGGGCGTCGGGGTTCCGGCGCCCGCCTTTCGTGTCAGGGGCGGGGTAGGCGCATGGCCATGGTCGGGGCCTCGGCCATCACCGAGGTGGGGGTGAACGGGGCGCCGGTGGGCAACTCCTCGGCCCGACCGATCTGCACCCCCGGATACAGCTCCACCATGTCGTTCTCGCCCAGCACCCGGGACTGCTGCGGGGCCAGCGGGATCCGGTCGGACTCGGCCATCGAACCGGCCGGGCGGATGCCGGAGCCGTTGGTGCTGACGTCGGTCACGATGACCTCGCCGACCCGCAGCTCGAAGCGGACGTGACCACGACTGATCCAGCGACGGGCCTCGTCGTTGAGCCACTGCCCGAGCATGATCCCGCCGTCCTGCTCCGGAGCCCGACCGGCCACGATCGGCTGCTCCTCGCTGAGCACGAACCGCCGCCGGACCAGGCCGCCGACGCGCACCGCGAGCACCTCGGTACGCGGACGCGGGCCGCCGTCACCGAGCCGTACGCCGTGCCGCGGGCAGGTCGGCACGCCGTTGCGCAGGGCGGGCGGCGGCTGCGCGGCGGGGCTGCGGTCTGCGCCCCCGGCCAGGTCGGCGAACGCGCCACCCCCACCACCGCCGCCGAACAGCGCGCAGCCCGACTCCGGGCAGCGCCACTGGCGGGCCAGCAGCTTGACGCCGGTCGGCGACCGCTTGCCGGCCACCGGCGAGTGCCCTCCACCGACGTGCGCGATGAACACCGGCCCGCCGGCGCCCGGCACCGGCGCGACCACCCGACCGGGCTGCTCGACCAGCCACGGGAACCGCCCGCGCAACCCGTCGAAGCGGACCCGGCTGAGCACCGGCAGACCGAGCAGGTCGGCGACCTCCAACATCCGGTCACCCGGGTTGTCGAGCACCTCGACGAGCCCGTCGTCGGCCCAGCGGCGGACGACCATCCGCTCGTTCGAGGTGAGGTCGGCGTCGGAGAGCAACGCCCGGTGTACCACCGCGTAGACCTGGACGCTGTCCTCCTCCAACTCGCGGGAGAGCGCGTCGATGACCATGCCGAGGCGGAGCAGGCTAGCCGGCCGACCACCGTCGATGTCCTGGTAGCGGATCACCTCGGCCAGATCGACCACGGCTCGGGCCAGTGACGGGTCCGTGCAGACCCGACCCTCGATGGCATCCAGAACCTTGCTGATCTCGAATCTCATGCCGCACTCCGGACGATGTCGTCAATTCGCCGGGCCAGCTCGATGTCCCGGTGGGTGACCCCACCGGCCGAGTGCGTGACACAGCGGAAGGTCAGGGTCCGCCATCGGATGTCGATGTCGGGATGGTGGTCGAGCTCCTCGGCCACCGTCGCCACCCGGTCCACCACCGCGATGGCCGCCGGGAAACTGCCGAGCTGCGCGGTACGACCGATGCCGGTCGGGTCACCCGACCAGTCGGGCAACCGGCTCAGCTCTTCTCGCACCGCGTCCGCGGTGAGCAGGTCTGCCATGACCAGACCCTACCGGTGGGACGGCTGGCTGACCGGACGTGCTCCCTCGAGCCCAGGGTCTCCTGCCGGCGGTGCCGGCCAGAAACGCGACGGCGGGGCGGCATCATCAGATGCCGCCCCGCCGATCAGTATCGCGTCAGCCGCGCAGCGGCCGTGCTGTTCAGCCGCGCAGCGGCCGCCCCACCTCGTGCAGGTGACCGAGCGCCTGCCGGTACGACTCGACCAGCCCGGTCTCGGCGTACGGGATGCCCTGCTCGACGCAGTAGGCCCGCACGATCGGCTGGGCCCGGCGCAGGTTGGCGCGCGGCATGTTCGGGAAGAGGTGGTGCTCGATCTGGTAGTTGAGACCGCCGAGCGTGGTGTCCACCAGCCGGCTGCCGCGCACGTTGCGGGAGGTCAGCACCTGCTTACGCAGGAAGTCCAGCTCGTCCTCGGCGGTCGGCATCGGCATGCCCTTGTGGTTCGGCGCGAACGCGCAGCCCATGTAGAGGCCCCACAGCGCCTGGTGCACGACGGCAAAGAGCAGCGCCTTGACCGGGGACATGACCGCCAACAGCAGCGCCACGTAGGCGGCGGTGTGCGCGACGAGCAACGCCGCCTCGACCGCCCGGTGCCGCATCGGGACGGCGTACTTGCCGTCCTCCCGGCCGACGATCGCCTTGATGCTCGCCACGTGCAGGCTCAGACCCTCGAGCAGCAGCATCGGGAAGAAGAAGTACGCCTGCCGCTGAGCCATCCAACGGCCGAACCCCCTGGTCTCCAACGCCTGCTCGGGCGTCCACACCAGGGCCCCCGCGCCGACGTCCGGATCCTCGTCCTCGTGGTTCGGGTTGGCGTGGTGCCGGTTGTGCTTGTCGACCCACCAGCCGTAGCTGATCCCCACCGCCACGTTGCCGGCGAACAGCCCCACCACCTCGCTCGGGCCACGCCGACGGAACATCTGGCGGTGCCCGGCGTCGTGACCGAGGAACGCGACCTGGGTGGTGGCCACGGCCATCAGGGCCGCGAGCGGAAGCTGCCACCAGGAGTCACCGAGCAGGAACACGGCCACCCAGCCGGCCACGAACGCACCGAGGGTGAGCACGATGCGGGTGACATACCAGCCGGGGCGCCGCTCCAGCAGGCCCGCCTGGCTGATCCGTCGGGACAACTGTGCGTAGTCACTACCTCGCCGTCGTACCGGCGGTTCCGCCACCGCTCCGAGCGCCATCGCTGCTCCCGTTCCGCTTGCGCCCGTACCGGGGTGGTTCGGGCTTAATGTCAAGTCTCCCGATCGCAGTAGCGGTGAGTAACCCCGACAACCCCCGAATGGGGGGTAGGGCAGGCCCTACCCCCCATTGGTTCGACTCAGCTCAGTCGACCCACCGCGGCGCGCAGTCGAGCCAGGTCACGTCGCCGCCGCTCGTAGGTTGCGGCGAGCCCGACCAGCGCCAGCCCGCCGACTCCCAGGTAGATCCACCGGGGCAGCAGATCCCACCCCCGGGCCAGCTCGTGCAGCGCCAACAGCGTCAGCACCCCGCCGCCGAGCAGCACCGGCGCCTGCCACCGGCGGGTCGCGCCGGCCAGCACCGCGCCGGTCGCCGCCGCGCCGAGGAGCAGTCGCCGCCACGGCTGCGGGTCCGCCCCGGCCAGCACCGACACGAGGCTGGGCAGCAACGCCGCGACCAGCCCCGGGCCGAGGGCCGGCCAGCTGGTCAGCCCCGGCCGGGTACGCAGCGCCAACAGACCCCCTCCGACGGCGAGCGCTGCGGCCGGCAGGGTGTACGCCTCCAGCACTGTCACCCCACCGGCGGCCAGCAGCACCCAGGCCCCGAGCAACTCGCTGCCGGCGGCGATCCCGGCGAACGTCCACCGCCGACCGGCGGGTTCGCCCCGGCGCAGCAGTCGCAGCGCCACTGCGACACCCCAGAGCACGCAGACGGTGGCGAGGTGCCGGGCCGCCTCGACGGCGAGCACCGCCGCCACCAGCGCGACGGCCTGCGCGGTAGCGTCCAGCACCCGTCCCAGCCGGACCCGCGCCGGGATGACCGCCGCGGCGGCAAGCACCAACGCGGCCACCGCCAACAGCGGGTACGTGGCAGCCCGCAACGGCAGCCCAGCGGCGAGCGGGGCGGTCACCGCCAACGCGGACGCCGCGCCCACGGCGGCAAGACAACCGGCGACCCGTACCTCGAACCGGCGCGCCCCGGCGGCGACCGCTACCGCCGCCACCAGCAACGCCCCCTCGGCCGCGAGCGTCCCGGCGCGGGTGGCCAGCAGACCGAGCACACCGGAGGCCACCAGCACCACGCCCACCGGCACCGCGACCGGTGCGAGCGCCGGGCGGGCCGCCGCCAGCGCGGTGAACAGCAACGCCGCCAGGCCGGCGAGCAGAACGGCGGCCGGCAGCACCGGCCACGGCGCGCCGATCGCGATGAGCAGCACCGGCAGCGCCGCCGCGACGAACGGCAGCGCGGGCGGCACCGGCCGGCCGACCCGCCGACCGGCCAGCGCGCCGGCCAGCGCCAACACGACCAGCGCGAACCCGACCGGGAGCACCGACGGGTCGGCGACGACAGTGGGCACCCCCGACCACACCCGGTTCCCGCCGCCGTAGGGCGACCCGAGCGCGGTCAGCACCGTCGGCAGGGCCGCCAGGACGGCGACCACCGCCAGCGTTCCGCCGGCCGCCAGCAACAGCGCCGACCGGGCCGACTCGCGCCCGTCGGCCGCCGGCCGGTCCCCGAGGGCCGACTGGTCGGCGGCGCTCGCCGACGGCAGCAGGTAGACGACGAACGCGACACCCAGCGCAGCCAGCGCCGCGTACAGAACGAGCGGCTCGTCACCCGCCCCGACCAGCGGCGCGAGGCCGGGCACGGTCACCGCGGCGACGGCGCCGATCACCGCGTACCCGATCAGCTCCACCCGGTGGCGGCGGGCCGCGAGCGCCGCGACCAGCGACAGCCCGGCGACGGCCAGCGCGAGCCGGGCCTGCCACCACGGCGGCCCGCCCGCAGCGAACATCGCCACCGCCGCGATCCCGGGCAGCGCGAGCTGCCCGAACAGCAGACCCACACCGGCCACCTCCCGGTACGCGCCGGCCCCCCGTCGGACGGCCAGTGCCAGCCCGACCACGGCGAGCACGCCGAGCGCCACCAGGGCACCGGTCGGGGCGGCCAGGGCGACCACCAGCCCGTGCCCGAGCAGGACGGCACCGCCGAGGGCACGGGTGCGCAGGGCGACCGGTGGGGTGCTCGGGCGGGCCAGCACGGCGAGCAGCAGCGCGACCCCGCCGACCAGGTCGACGGCCACCACCTGAGGCCAGGAGGCCGACCAGCCGGCGGGTACGGCGAACAGCACCGCCACCGCGCCGGCCGTGGCGAGCACCGCCCGCGCGCCACGGGGCAGCAGGAGCGCCGTCGCGCCGATCGCCAGCGCAACCGCGGGTGCCAGCTGCCAACCCCAGCGCAGGTCCGGCCCTGTCCCAGCCCCGCCCCAGGGCGGCAGCGACCGGCCGACGGCGGCGACCGCCAGCCCAATGGTGATCAACACGGTGACCTGCGCCGTGCCCGCCGCGACGAACAGCGCGCCGGCCCGTGGGCCGGTCCGCCAACCGCCGCCACCGTCCACCGCCGCCACCGCCGGCAGGAGCCGCACGGCGGCGGCCATCCCGAGCGCCACCGTCGCCGTCGCGAGCAGCAGCACTGACGGCCGCAGCTCCGCCACCGGACGCAGCAGGGCGGCGGCGAGCACCGGCACCAGCAGCCCGGCCGCCACCGCCCGCAGCGCCCGCCCCCCGACGAGCCAGGCCGCACCGAACCCGGTCAGCGCGACCAGCAAGAGCGGCACCCCGGCCAGCAGTGGCGAGCCCCCCGCCCGCCCACCGACCAGCGGCACCACCGCGCACGCCGAGGCGCCCACCAGCGCGCCGACGTGACCGGCGCCGGCCAGGACCCGGCCGACGAGCTGCGCCGCCCCTCCCCGGCCACGCAGCGCGACCAGCACCGCCAGGTTCAGCGACGCCACCCCGAGCACTACCAACGCCCACCCCGCCGCACCCAGCCCGGCCTCGGCGGCGAGCAGCGGCAACACCGGCTGAGCGGCCACCAGGGCGGCGAACCAGGGCCCCGTCAACCCGCTCCACCGGCCGTACGCCACGGCGACCGCCGCGCTGGCCCCCCCGACCAGCGCGGCGTACCGGCTGCCCGGCCAGCCGGTCACTTCGACCAGGTCCACCGACCAGGCCGCGTAACCGTCCAGCACCACCAGCAGCAACCCCACCGCGGCGAACGTCTCCGCCGTACCGCGCAGCCCTCGGCGGACCGCCAGCAGCGGTACGCCCAGCGCGAGCGCTGTGAACGCCACCAGGATCAACGCCCGCCCGGCGACCCCCACCGCCGCCCAGGCGACAGCTGTGAACACCACCGCCGCGGTGCCCAGCAGGAGTCCACCGAGGACGAAGAGCAGACCTTGGACCGTCCGGGTCGAGGTCTCCGCCGCACCCGGCCGCGTATCCGTCGCGACCCCGGGACCCGGGCCGATGAACGGCGTCGGACCGACGACAGGCGCCGGGCGCGCCACGACCGAGGCCGCCAACCCTGCGCGGACGACCGAGGCCAGTTCGGCCCGCCGCCCGGACACTGTCGACAGCCGTCCGGCCAGCTCGGTGTACGCGCGGCGAGCCCGCTCCACCTGCGGCTCAAGCTCGGCGACCTCCCGGCTCAGCCGAACCACCTCAGCGGCAATCGGGTCGGGCGCGCGATGGCAGCCGGAGCAACCGGCGCTCAGATCGGCCGGCGCACCGCAGGCGGGGCAGGGGTAACGGGTGTCGTCCACCGGGTCATCATCGACAACCGACCGGCGTGCGACCCAGAGTGCGCGTACTCAGGATCGGGTGTGCTCGTACACCCAGGTGGCGTAGTCGGGGTTGCCGCTCTCCACCCTGGACACCAGGATCTCCGGCACCTCGTACGGGTGGCTGACCCGGATCTGGTCCAGCAACGCGGTGAGCCGATCCGGTGCGGTCTTGAACTGCACCGACCACTCGGTGCTCGTCTCCATCCCGGACCGCCACCAGTAGGTGCTGTCCACCTGACCACCCACCTGGGCGCAGGCGGCGAGCCTGCCGGCGACGGCCGCAGCCGCCAGCACGTCGGCGACCGAACGCGCATCCACCACCGTTGTCACCACGCAGATCTCGTCCACGCCCGCACCCTACGCGGACATCTACCGATTAGCGGCGATCCAGGCATCAATCTGCGCCCACCAATCGAAGAGCCAGTCGATGCGTTGCTGCCGTCCGGTCGGTACGTCCTCCGGCGGCACGGACCAGAACCGCATCACGATCCGCTTGTCCATCGGCAGTTCCCGCCACACGTCGGCGACGGTCAGCATCCGGTCCAGCCCGGTGTGGGCGACGAAGATGACCCCGGCGTCCGGTGCGGCGTCCAGCGCGGCGAGCATCCCACCGGGCTGCGGGGCGAGCACGTGGCGCATCCGCTCGGCGCGCAGGGCCATCCATTCCAGGCCGAGGGAGCGCAGCCGGGCGATGGCGCGCAGCCGTCGCCGGGGGGTGAAGTTGCCGCCCTCGGGGAAGATCACGAACGCGTCGTTGTCGTCCAGGCCGGTGGCGAGGTGCCCGATCTGGCGTACCGTCTCCTCGCCGCGCTCCGGAGTCGGCGCGATGAACCGGTTGGGCAGCCGGTTGAGCAGCACGTCGATCGCCGGATCCCACTGGAGGCTGTCCTTGAGGACGATCCGTGGCTCGCGGTGGAACCAGTTGACCAGCCCGTGGATCAGGATGAACGAGTCGCCCGGCCCGGCGTGCCGACAGAGCACCAGCTCGGGCCGGCCGGGCAGCGCGGTGTCCGGGTCGGTGCCCACGACGTCGATGCGCAACCGCAGTGTCCAACGTGCCTGCCAGAACAGCACCCGCAGGAACCAGCCGGCCAGCACGTAGTGCGCGCGCTGGAAGGCCGGCGACCGGGTCCGCCAGCCGAAGCCGGAGACGACCCAGAGCAGGAAGAGCGCGAGCAGCGCGGCGGCGTCCCAGACCAGGTAGAAGCAGCCGATCCAGAGCAGTCGCAGCGGGCGCAACCGGCCCGGGACCAGCGGGGACGCGGCTGCGGCGAGCAGCGCCCAGATCGGCAACGTGGTGACCACGAGGAAGGCGAGCAGCACGACGGCGGGGGCGATCAGCAGCCGACGCAGCCACCGGGGAGGCAGCGGCATCAACGCTCCAGGTGGGTGGCGAGGTAGCGCCGGGAGGCGGTGTACGCGCGGCTGATCCGCCGTCCCACCGCCGCCATGTCGCGGTACGCCCAGGGTGTGTCGTCGCGTGGGTTGAGCCCGCCGGTCGGCAGGACGTGCACCTCCACCCCCTCCGGCAGAGCCGCCATCTCCCGGAAGAAGCGGTGCCGGCGGGAGATCTCGAACGCGACCTGCGCGATCTCCCACGGCCGACGGGGCGGGGTCAGGTCCCGTTCGATCCGACCCACCTGGAGGACGTAGATCCGGCGGGCGCCGACGGCCACCGCCTCGCCGATGGGGATGGAGTTGACAATGCCGCCGTCCACGTAGTGCGCGCCGTCGATCTGCATCGGCGGGAGCAGGCCCGGCACCGAGGCCGACGCCATCACCGCCGGCACCACCGGGCCGCTGTCGAACCAGTGCTCGGCGGCCCGCTCGATGTGTGCGGCGCAGCACCGGAACGGAACCCGCAGATCGGCGAAGGTGGTGTCCACCCCCAGCTCGTTCTCCAACAGGCGGCGCAGCGGCCGGGGTGAGTGCAGGTGGGTGCGGGCGGCGAAGCGGCGCAACTGCCGGGCGACCGAGTCGCCGTACACCTCGCTCGCCTCCGGTGAGGCCCAGAGCCGGACCAGCCGGTCGGTCACCGCCTCGGACGGATCGGCGGCGACCAGCGCGCCGTTGACCGCGCCGATCGAGGTGCCGAGGACCATGTCGGGTTGGATGCCGGCCCGGAACAGGGCACGCAACATGCCGACCTCGACCGCGCCGAGCACTCCCCCGCCGCCGAGCACGAACGCCACCGGTCCCCCCGCCATGTCTCTCATCCTGGCACGGGCCCGCCGCCGACCGGTGGGCCGCTGTCGACCGGCGGTCAGCGCACGGCAGGCACCGTCCGTCGACGGCTGGTGGCTACGGCGTTGACAGGCAGGACGCATTCGCGCAACCTGATACCGCTCCCACCCCTGAGGCAGGTGCGATCCGTGAAGGCAGCACTGCATCCGGGCCGGTTGCTGGCTCGCAGATACCGACTTCTGGACCAGATCGGCGCCGGCGGCATGTCGGTCATCTGGCGTGCCCGGGACGAGGTACTGGACCGGGTGGTCGCGCTGAAGGTGCTCGCCCCGTCACTCGCCGCCGACGCGCGGTTCCGGGGCATGGTGCGCGAGGAGGCACGGGCTGCCGCCCAGTTGGTGCACCCGCACCTGACCTCCGTGCACGACTACGGCGAGACGGTCGACCCGGACGGCTCGATCACCTCGTTCGTGGTGATGGAGCTGCTCAGCGGCGAGGAGTTGAAGCTGCGGCTCACCGAGGGGCCGTTGCCGTGGACCGAGGCGGTCCAGGTGGGCGCGCAGGTGGCGGACGCGTTGGCCGCCGCGCACCGGCTCGGCATCGTGCACCGGGACATCACCCCGGCCAACGTGATGATGACCGGGACGGGCGTCAAGGTCCTCGACTTCGGCATCGCCACCCGGATCGGCGCACCCGATGAGGACGAGGACGGCGAGACCTTCGGCACCCCGGCGTACGTCGCCCCGGAACGCCTCGACGGCGCGCCGGCCCAACCGTCCACCGACGTCTACTCGCTCGGCGTGCTGCTGCACGAGGCGCTCACCGGCCGGGTCCCGTATCCGGCGGACACCTGGGAGCAGCTCAGCGCAGCCTTGGCCAGTGGTCCGCCGCCGACGCTGGCCGACCTACCGGACCTGCCCGCACCGGTGGCCCAGATCTGCCTGCGCAGCCTCGCCCGGAACCCTGCCGATCGGCCGACCGCCCGGCAGGTCGCCACCGCGCTCCGCGACCACTCGCTGCCCGCCGAGCCCCCGACGGCGACCATCCGGGTGCCCACCCAGCCCCTGCCACCACAGTCGCCCGTCATCGCGGCGGCCAGCCCTCCGGCGGCGGCACGACTGGATCCAGACACCTCGGACGGCGGGACCTCCTCCGGCCTGGGCGAGCCGGCGACCGGGTCCGGCTGGTCGCGGCGGCGGCTGGTGTTGCTGCTGGTGCTGGCCGTCGGGGTGACGCTGGCCGGGGTGGCCCTGCTGCCCGAACAGCAGCCGACCCGCCGGGCGCAGCCCTCCGCCGGGCCGGTGACGGCCCCGTCGACCGACCCGCCGGCCCCCGAGTCGTCCGCGCCGATCACGTCGACCCCGCCGACCGCGGCGCCGACGACGAAGCCGACCACCGGGGCGCCCACCTCGAACCCAGGCACCCTGACCGAGGTCGCGAACCGGGTCGACGGGTTGATCGGCGCCGGCCTGAGCGCCGGCGAGATCCGCGACGACGTTGCCCTCGACCTGCGAAACGAGCTGCGCAACCTGACCGTGGCGGTCAGCTCCGGCCGCGAAGAGCTGGCACCGCCGGTGGCCCGACTGCGCGCGAAGGTCGCCGTCCGTCTCGGTGAGGGCGGCATCAGCCCGGCGTACGCCTCTCGGCTCGACGCCGCCATCGCCGAGCTGGGCGCGACCGGAGCCTGACCCGGCGGAGACCGGTGGGTCAGCGCACCGGCACCCGGGCCGGTTCACGGACGTCGTGCCGGCCGAGGGCGAAGCGCCGATAGACCTCCGCGTAGCCGCTCGCCATCCGCTCGACCGAGAAGTTCCGCGCGACGTGCGCCACGCAGTCCTCCGGGTCGAGTCGCTCCGCCGCGAGCAACGCCGCGGGTAGCTCCTCCGACCGTTCGACGACGAGCCCGGTCAGCCCCGGCCGCACCAGCTCCGGCACCGCACCTCGGTTGAGCGCGACCACCGGCGTGCCGGTGGCCATCGCCTCCAGCATCACCATGCCGAACGGCTCGTCCCACTGGATGGGCATGATCAGGCAGCGCGCGTCGACAAGCATCCGCAGCGTCGTCGCGCGGTCCGCGTTGAGCACGACTGTCACGTCGTCGTCGACCATCGGCGCGACGACCTGCTCGTAGTAGCGACGCTCGGCCGGCTCATTGCACTTGCCGGCCAACAGCAGGGGCAGTCCGGCCGCCCGGCACGCCCGGATGGCGGTGTCCGGGCCCTTGTCCGGGCTGAACCGGGCCAGCCACAGCACCGGCCCCGCGCCGGGCGTGTGCTTGCGCGGGAAGCCGCGGATGTCGAGCGCGTTGTGCACCGTGCCGGCCCAGGGCAGGTTCGGGTTCAGCCGGCGCTGAGCGTGCGAGATGGCCACCAGTGCGACGCCCGCGTCGATGTCGCTCAGCACGTCGCCGTACTCCCCCACGGGGTTGCCGTGCACGGTCGCGACCGTCGGCACGGCCCGGCGGCCGGCGACCAGCGGACCGATCGTGGTGTGGTCGTGGATCACGTCGAAGTCGGCCGGGCTGATCAGCCGATTCACCCGGGCCAGATGTGCCAGCTCGGGCAGTGACTCGCCGAGCCGCTCGTACTGGACCTCGGCCACCGTGGAGACGAAGCCGCCGGCCGCCGTGCCGTGGTCATCTCCGGCGCCGAACAGGGTCACCGAGTGCCCCTGCTCGCAGAGTGCGTCCACCAGGGCGGCGACGACCTGTTCAAGGCCGCCGTAGCCGGGCGGCGGTACGGACAACCACGGCGGAACCACCATCGCGATGCGCAGCGACCGCTCCTCAGGGCGGCCCGCAGGCGGGTGGTTCACGGCCACGAGTCCTCCCCGTTGCTCCCCCGGTGCGGCGGCACCGCCGGTCGGCGGCGGTTTCCCGATGGCGTCCCGGGTAAACCGGACATGGCGGACGATCACCCGCCCACCAGGAGTTGGTCGTGGACCACCCGCACCCCGGGCGCGGACCACGCCACCCGCTCGACCTGATCGCGTTCCCACCAGGAACGGACCACGCCGGCGAGGACCAGCGTGTCGCCGTCCACCTCGACGGTCACCCGCTCGCCGCCGAGCGTGCGCAGCAGCGCCCGCTGGACGTCCCGCCGCAACCGCTCGGCAGCCGGTGGCGCCGCGGGTCGTACCTCGATCAGGTTGGTGATCCCCCGTACGCCGTCGAGCCGGCGCACCTCGCCCTCGGCGGCCCGCCGCTGCCACCCGAACTCGACCTCACCGCGCAGCATCAGCCAGCCGTTGGCCACTGTCACGTCCAGCCGTTCGGCGGGCACGAAGCTGTCCCACTCCAAGGCGCGGGTGGCGGCGTTGGCGACCTCGGCGTCGGTACGCCCAGGAGTGCCGGGAAGCCGCACCTCCATCTCGTCGGCCACCGCCCGTACGCCGCGAACCCGCTGTGCGCACCGCGTCGCGGCCCAGCCGCGGGCGGCACCGTCCACGAATCCGGTCAGGGTGACCACTCCCTGGTCGACTGTCACCCCGATCTCGTTCGGTTGCAGCCGGGCGTCCCAGGCCAGCTCGGCCAGAACGTCGCGTTGGATCCGCTGGTCGTCGCGGACACCCACCATCTCGGTCATGGCACCCCACCCCCGGTTCCGGTCGTCGCCCTCCGAACCTGCCGGGCGGACGGGTGACGGCGGTTCACCCGATCCGGGTGAACCGCCGTCCGGGCGGAAAGAAGCGGCGGGTGACGGAGCCGACCCCCTCGGCCCCGCCACCCGCCGCCGGAGGGAGGAAGCAGGTTCAGATAACTGGTCAGGACGTTTCGGCGAGCGTCACGGTCGCCGACTTCTCGACACCGTTGCGCTTGAACTGCACCTCGACCCGGTCGCCGACCTTGCCGGCCTGCACCGCGCCAACCAGGTCGTCCGAGTCGTTGACGGGCTTGTCGCCGAACTTGGTGACGACGTCGCCGCGCTGGAGGCCGGCCTTCTCCGCCGGGCTGCCCGGGGTGACCGACGCGACGAGGGCGCCGCCGCCCTCGGCCTGGTTGACGCCGACTCCGAGGGACGGGTGGCTGACCTTCTCGCCCCGCTGGAGCTTGCCCGCGACGTCCTTGGCCTTGTTGCTGGGGATGGCGAACCCGACACCGATGTTGCCGGTGCTCTGCCCGGAGGTCGCGATGGCGGTGTTGACGCCGATCACCTCACCCCGGGTGTTGACCAGCGCACCACCGGAGTTGCCGGGGTTGATCGGCGCGTCCGTCTGGAGCAGGCCGGAGATCGAGCTGACCGGCTGGCTCTGCTGCTGGGTCGGGTCCTGCGGCTGCCCCTCACCGGCCCGGATGGTGCGGTCCCGGGCGCTGAGGATGCCCGAGGTCACCGAACCCTGCAGACCGAGCGGGCTGCCCAGGGCCAGCACCTGGTCGCCGACCTGCATGGCGTCGCTGTCGCCGAACTTGGCCGGCTTGAGGTCGTTCACCCCGTTGGCCTTCACCACGGCCAGGTCGGTCTTCGGGTCGGTGCCGATGATCTTCGCGTCGGCGGTCTTGCCGTCGGCGAAGACCACCCGCACGGCGTCGCCGGCGGCGGACGCGACCACGTGGTTGTTGGTCAGCACGTACCCGTCGGCGCTGAGCACCACTCCGGAGCCCTCACCGCTGTCGGTGGTGATCGAGACGACGCTGTCCTGCACCGACGCGGCGATCTTCGGCAGGTCGGCGCCATTGATCACGGGAGCCGCGGAGTAGGTGCGGGTGATGCCACCGCCGTCGCCGTCGAGGGCGAGCGCGAGCGCCCCACCGGCAACACCGGAACCGAGCATCAGGGCGAACACCGCGACACCGGCACCGGCGAACTTGGCGATCCGACCCGGCCGGGGGCCGCTGCCGGGCGGCGCGACCTGCGGGCCCCACGGCGGGACCGGCTGGCCCGGGTGGTGCGGGTGCTGTCCGGGGTGCTGGGCGTGCTGCCCGGGGTGCTGCTGGTGCTGGGCGTACGGCATCCCCGGCTGGCCCCCGCCGGCCCAGCCGGACTGCTGGCCCGGGTACCAGGGAGCACCGGGGTAGTGGCCGGCGGCCGGCTGTGGGTAGCCGGGCTGGCCGGGCGCCGGGTGACCGGAGACCGGGTACGGCGGCGCGGAAGGGGTGGCGGCCGGGCGCTCGTAGCCGGTCGACGGCTCGTACCCGGTCGGCTGAGCGGCGGCCGGCGGGCCGGCGGGCGCGGAGGAGCCGGTGTACCCGGCCGGGGTGACGGCGGTGGTCTCGGCGTCACCGGTGGGGGCGGCGACCGTCGGGTCGCCGCCGGTCGAGACGACCGGTACGGGAGTGGTCGGGGAGTCGGACTGCACGCGCTCGTCGCGCGGCAGCTCGGCGGTGGGGTGCGACGGCTCGGCGTCGGTGGGGGCCGGCCGGCGCTGCGGGTCGGACTCGAACTCGGTCATGGCACTACCTTCTCCCCCGGCACTGCAATCAACCTGGAACCGTCCTGGAAGTTGGCTGAAAGTCACTCGCCCGCTCCGTCGACCTGCGGCAGCAGCGGCAGCCGAACCCGGAAGGTGGCCCCGCCGCCGGGCGTCTCGGCCACCTCGACCGAGCCGTGGTGGGCGGCGACCAGCGCCGCCACGATGGCCAGGCCGAGGCCGGTGCCGGTGTTGCCGTCGGCCCGTCGGGTACGGGCCGCGTCGGCCCGGTAGAACCGCTCGAAGACGCGTTCCGCCTGCTCGGCCGAGAGGCCGGGGCCGGTGTCGGCCACCTCCACGATGGCGAAGCCACCCGGTTCGGCGCGCAGCCGTACCCGGATCTCGGCCTCCGGTGGGGTGTGGGTGAGCGCGTTGGTGACCAGGTTGCCGATCACCTGCCGTAGTCGCGCGTCGTCGGCGGAGACGACGAGTGGGCCCGATTCGGGCGCGATCTCCAGCTCGATCCGCCGGTCCGGTGCCATCGCCCGGGCGGCCTGCACCGCGTCGGAGGCGAGCACCGGCAGCTCCACCGGGGTGAGCGAGAGCGGCCGTTCCATGTCCAACCGGGCGAGCAGCAGCAGGTCCTCCACCAGCAGCCCCATCCGGGCCGCCTCGTCCTCGATGCGGCGCAGCAGACCGGCGGTCTGCTCCGGCGCACGGGCGGCACCCTGCCGGTACAGCTCGGCGAAGCCACGGATGGTGGTGAGCGGAGTCCGCAGCTCGTGGGAGGCGTCGGCGACGAACTGCCGCATCCGCTCCTCGGAGCGGATGGCCCGCGCCTCGGACGCCTGAGCGGCGGCGGCGGCGTCCCGGGCGGCGCTCTCCGCCCACCGGGCCGAGGTCTCCGACGCGGCTCGGGCGGTGAACGCCGCCTCGATCTGGGTGAGCATCGCGTTCAGCGCACGGGAGAGCCGGCCCAGCTCCGAGGTCGGCTCGGCCTGGCCCTCCTCCGGGTCGGGCACCCGGCGGGTCAGGTCACCGCCGGCGATCGCGGCGGCGGTCTGTTCGATCTCGACGAGGGGCTTGAGGCTGGTCCGGACGATCGCCGCGCCGACCGAGGCCAGCATGATCAGCACTGCGCCACCGACCAGGAGGTCTATCCAGACGAGCTGCTTCACCGCCCGGTCCACGTCGGTGAGCGGCTGACCCACGGCCAGCACCGAGCCGTCCGGTTGAGCCGCGTAGTAGACCCGCCACCGGGTGAGGCGATCGTGTGAGATGACGGTGCGCGGCTCGCCCTCCGCCGCCTCGAAGTCCTTGCGGCTGGCAGGAAACGTGGGCAGCTGTTCAGGGTCGAAGTTTCGCTTGTCGTACTGGGGGTCGTACACCCGCTGCTCGTCGGCCACGATCACGACGTAGTCGCTGGGCAGCATCGCGTTGACCTCACCGCTGCGCAACTTCAGAAGCAGCTGGCCGAGGCCCTGGGCTGTCGACCGGACCTGCCCGTCGACCTGGCCCTCCAGGTAGTTGCGGAGGAAGTAGGCGGTCAGCGAGCTGATCACCAGAAGCGCGACGGCGACCAGTGCGAGCACCGAGGTGACCAGTTTCACCCGCAGCGGAACGCTGCGGACCCGCCCTTTCGCCTGCTGGACCGCGTTCACGCCGCCGGCTTGCGCAGCACGTAGCCGACGCCGCGAAGAGTGTGGATCAGCCGGGGTTGGGTGGTGTCGACCTTGCGCCGCAGGTACGAGATGTAGGACTCGACGATGTTGTCGTCGCCCCGGAAGTCGTAGTTCCAGACGTGGTCGAGGATCTGCGCCTTGGAGAGCACTCGGTTGGCGTTGAGCATCAGGTACCGCAGCAGCTTGAACTCGGTCGGCGAGAGCTGCACCCGCTGGCCGGCGCGGTGCACCTCGTGGGTCTCCTCGTCCAACTCCAGGTCCGCGAAGGTGAGCCGGGACGGGGCCTGCTCGCCGGTAGTGGTGCGGCGCAGCACGGCGCGGATCCGGGCGGTCAGTTCCTCCAGGCTGAACGGCTTCGTGACGTAGTCGTCGCCGCCCAGGGTCAGCCCACGGATCTTGTCGTCGGTGGCGTCCCGGGCGGTCAGGAACACCACCGGGGTACGCGTGCCGCCCTCGCGGAGCATCCGGATGACCTCGAAGCCGTCAAGGTCGGGGAGCATCACGTCGAGCACCACCAGGTCGGGCCGGTGATCCTTGGCGGCGTTGAGCGCGGCGCTCCCACTTGTCGCGGTGGCCACGTCGAAGCCCGCGAACCGCAGGCTCGCGGAGAGCAGTTCGAGGATGTTGGGGTCGTCCTCGACGACGAGCAGTCGCGCCTCGGTCTGGGTAGCGGGCATGCGCCCATCATCGGTGACTTCACTGCGCCAGCGCTGGACGCTTCCTGCAAAAAGGCTGTGAGTCGCCGGCCGTCCGGCGACGCCGGTCAGCGCAGCAGGCGACGCAGCCCGTCGAGGGCGCCGTCGAGAAGCCGGATCGCGGTGCGCAACTGGGTGTCGCTGAACTGTCGGGCGCGCATCAGCCGGCCCACCTCGGCGGTGAACGCGGCCAGCCGCTGGTTCAACTCGTCGAGCAGCTCGGCCTGCGGCCCTCCGGTCGCCGCCGGGCGGGGCGGCGGCGCGGGCGCCTCCCACCGGGCCCGCCGGGTCTGCCGGGTGGCCTCGCTCAGCTCCCGCTTGAGGTCGCGTGCCGACCCGCGTACCTCGCTGCGGATCTCGCCGGCCAGGCTGGAGAGGTCCGCCACGGAGGCCGCGATGTCCGTTTCCAACGCGGTCAACTCGCCGGCCCGCTGGCGCAGCTCCGCCCGACCGGCATCGGTGATGTCGTACGTCTTGCGGCCGCCGGCCGCGGTGTGGCTGACCAGACCCTCGACCTCCAGCCGTTGCAGGCGGGGGTAGATGGTGCCGGCGCTGGGCGCGTACAGCCCGAGGAAGCGGTCCTCCAGCAGGCGGATCAGCTCGTAGCCGTGCTTCGGGCCGTCGTCGAGGAGCTTGAGCAGGTAGAGCCGGAGCCGCCCGTGGCTGAACACGGCGGTCACGGCAGCTCCTCTGCATCGTCGTCGACGGCTCGGGCGAGCAGGGCGATGCTCCCCGAGGTCGCGGAAGCCCAGAGCTTACCGTCGCCGGCGCCGAGCACCCCCTCGCTGCTGGGCAGTGGGAACGTCGAGGTGCGTAGCTGCGGAAAGCCGCTGGTGATCCGGCCGGAGGCGGTGTTCAGCTGGACGGCGAGGTCGCTGTCCGCGCGGACCCGGACGGTGATGCTGCCCGAGATGGTGGTCAACCGGATCTCGCTGCGCCGGGGGTTGTCCAGATCGCAGGTGATGGCGCCGGAGACGGTCTGTGCCCGTACCCGGTCGGCGGCGCTGTCGGCGAGGATCACCTCCCCGGAGACCGTCTCCACTGTGAGGTCGCCGCGGACGCCGAGCGCCTCGACCGGCCCCGAGGTGAGCTTCGCGGAGGTGCTGCCGCGCAGCCCCATCAGGGTGATCTGGCCGGCGACGACGTTGGCGGTGGTCTGCCGGCGCAGGCCGGAGGCGACCAGCGAGCCCGCGACCAGGCCCAGATCGGCGAGGACGTCGGCGGGCACGGCGATGGAGACGTCCACCCGGGGATAGCGGTGGATCATCCGGAACCAGCGCAGGACGTCCGACCAGCCCCGACCGCGTTCCTGGCGGATGCTGAGCCGACCGTCGGTGTGGTCGATCAGGACCGGCCGACGGCCGACCTGGGTCACGTCGATCCGGGTCGGCCCGTCGGTGGCGACCACGTTGAGCCGCCCACTGATCAGTCGAACGTCCAGCCGGACGACCGGAGCGTCAACTGTGAGCCGTTGTGGGCTCTCGATCGTCCATCCGGCCATGGCGTTCCCCTCTCGACGACGCGCGGAAGGCACGCCGAACAGGAGGAGAATGTAACGCGATATATCGCGATACCACAAGACAGGTCGCGAGTTGGTCGCCGGCCCGGCGGTCGGCGTGCTCTCCTCAGGCCGCCAGGCCCAGCTCGCGATCAGCAGGCAGAGCCGGCGCGGGAACGGCCGGGGTCACCGCCGGCACCGGCCGCAGCCGGGCCCGCGCCACGGCCCCCGCCGTCGGCACCAGGTGTACGGCCGACTCGGCGGCCCGGGCCAGCAACCGCCGATCGGCGTCACGGGCCGGGTGCAGCGCGGCGGCGATCGTCACCGATACCACCAGCTCCCGCGCCGCGACCACCCGTGCCACCGAGCGCAGCAGGGTGTCCGCACCGATGAAGGCGGCTGCCGTGGTGGTAGACCCGGTGGTCGCACAGCAATAGGTGAGCCGCAGCGGAACCACCGGGCTGCCCGTGTCGATGGCCGCCTGGAACATCGCGGGCCGGAACCCACCGCCGGGGCGGCAGTCGGTGGCACCGTTCCCGGCACACCACGTCGTACCCTCCGGAAAGACCGCCACCGACCGCCCGGCGCGCAGCGTGTCGGCGACCCGGGCGACGGTCCTCGGCAGCGTCAGCGGCCGGGCCCGGTCCACGAAGACCGTGCCCGCCGCCGCGGCCAGCAGACCGACCACCGGCCAGGACCGGATCTCCCGTTTCGCCACCATCCGGGTGGGCGCGACCGCCAGCACCGCGAGGATGTCCAGCCAGGAGACATGGTTGGCGACCAGCAGCGCGCGCCGCCGGGGCAACCGACCCCGGACCACGAGGCGGACGCCGAAGGCGCGCGCGGTGGCCCGCGCCCAGCCGCTGACCAGCGCCTGCCGTTCCCGAGTGGGAAGCACGGGCAGCAGCAGCACCACCGGGATCCCGGTCAGCAACATGCCGAGCGCGGCGACCAGCCGGAGCACCCGGCGGGCCACCGGCACCGTGGGCACCTCGCCGGCCGTCGGCAGGCAGTCGTCGTCGCAACCCGAGGCGGGGCGCCACAGGTCGCGCGGCACGGCGGTCACCGCTGCTCCCCGCCGAGGAAGTGCCGCAGGTAGCGCGGGTTCATCCGGTCCAGAGAGAAGAGGACGTAGAAGTCCGCGCACCCGAAGTCGCTGTCGTACGACGGCTCGCCGCAGATCCACGCGCCGAGCCGGAGGTAGCCACGCAGCAGCGGCGGAACCGCCACCCGCCCGGCCGGGGCGACGGCGACCGGGCCGGCGGCAGCCGCCTCGGTGAACCAGGGCCGCAAGGGGCGGACCCGCAGCGGCGGCGGTGACAGGTGCCGGGCCCGGGCCTGCGTCCACACCTCGGCCACCGTCCGCCCACCGTCAGCCACCGGCACCGAGGCGCAGCCGCCGAGCCAGCGGGAGCCGCGCAGGTGCAGGTACCGGATGATGCCGGCCCACATCAGGTTGATCACCGCGCCGGAGCGGTGGTCCGGGTGCACGCAGGACCGACCCGCCTCGACCAGGTCGTCGCGGAGCGGGTCGAGCGGGCTCAGGTCGAACTCGTCCTCGGCGTAGCGCCGGGTGGTGCGCCCCGGCGGCAGCAGCCGGTACGTGCCGACCACCTCGCCGGTGCTGTCCTCGCGGACGATCAGGTGGTCGCAGTACGCGTCGAAGGGGTCGACGTCCAACCCGGCCTCGCCGGGGAGGGTGGCGCCGAGCTCGGTGGCGAACACCTCGTGGCGCAGGCGTTGCGCGGCCGCGACCTGGGTGGGGTCGTCGGCGATCAGCAGGGTGTATCCGCTGGTCTTCAGGGGTGTGCCAGCGGCATGCAGAACGGCCATGGGATCTGTGTAGGTGCCCGGGTTGCCATCCACGGGGACCACTGGTGTCGATCGGATGAACGCCGGCAGGCGAGACCGCTAGCGACCCCCGGCGCGGACCGTGCGAGGCTGCCGGACCAGGCCGGCGAAGGCGCCGACACGCACCACCGGAGGTCGACGATGCGCATCGAAACCCGCTACAACGGGCCCGCCGGTTCCGGCAACGGCGGCTGGAGCGCGGGGATCTTCGCCGCCGAGGCGGGCGGCAGCGGGCCGGTCGAGGTGACGCTGCGCCGGCCACCACCGCTCGAGACCGAGCTGACAGTGGTCGACGGCGAGGTCCGGGACCCGGCTGGCGAACTGGTGGCCGAGGTGCGCCCGGCCGGGGTGATCGATGCCGTCGTACCCCCGGTCGACCTGGAGACGGCGGTGGCCGCCGCGGCCCGCTACCCCGGCCTGGTCGAGCATCCGTTCCCCAGCTGTTACGTCTGCGGGCCGCAGCGGGCCGACGGGCTGCGGATCTTCCCCGGCCGGCTGCCCGATGGCCGGACCGCCGCACCCTTCCGCGCGCCCGCAGAGGTCAGCGCGGCCACGATCTGGGCTGCGCTGGACTGCCCCGGTGGTTGGGCGGTGCTCGCGCCGGGCCGCCCGTACCTGCTGGGCCGGATCGCCGCCGTGGTCGCGGCGCTGCCCGGGCCGGGCGACGAGTGCGTGGTGACCGGGGCGTTGCTGCGCGTCGATGGGCGCAAGGCGCTCGTGCACACCAGCCTGTACGGCCCGGACGGGTCGTTGCTCGGCGCGGCGCGGGCAACCTGGATCGCCCGCTGAACCCCTGCCGTAGTCCGCAGGGATGAGTCGCATCCACCCCGCGACGGAGGCAAACGTACTGACCGCGCCTGATTGACCTTGTTGCCACGGGCCGTCACGCTGTGCCACGGCGTACCTCGACGCCACACACGGGAGGAGAACGATGACTGACGGGCAGCGAAGCCCCACCAGCGACGGTCAGATCGTGGTGTCCGGTCTGACAAAGCAGTACAAGAACGTCCGGGCGGTGAACAACCTGTCCTTCACCGTGGCGCCGGGACGGGTGACCGGCTTCCTCGGCCCGAACGGCGCAGGCAAGACCACCACGCTGCGCATGCTGCTGAATCTGGTCACGCCGACCGCCGGCACGGCCACCATCAGCGGCCAGCGGTACGCCGACCTCGCCAACCCGCTGCGGCAGGTCGGCGCGGTGCTGGAGGCGTCCAGCGCGCACAAGGGCCGCACCGGCATCAACCACCTCCGGGTCATCTGCGCGGCGGCCGGGCTGCCCAAGCAGCGGGCCGACGAGGCGTTGGCCCTGGTCGGGCTCACCCCGGCGGCGAAGCGCAAGTTCAAGGGTTACTCGCTGGGCATGAAGCAGCGGCTCGGCATCGCCGCCGCGATGCTCGGTGACCCCCGCGTGCTGATCCTCGACGAGCCTGCCAACGGGCTGGACCCGGAGGGCATCCGGTGGATGCGTGGGTTCCTCAAGAACCTCGCCCACGAGGGTCGTACGGTGCTGGTCTCCAGCCACCTGTTGTCGGAGATGCAGCTCCTCGCCGACGACGTGGTGATCATCGCGGCCGGGCAGTTGGTCCGGCAGGGTCCGGTCGACCAGGTGCTCGGGTCGATGGCCCAGGGCGCCCGGGTCCGGGTCCGCACCCCGCAGGCCGAGGCGTTGACCGCCGCCCTCAAGGCGCAGTCGGCGACCATCGAGACCGACGAGCAGGGCGTGCTGCTGGTCGGCGGGGTGGACGCCCCGACGATCGGCCGGTCCGCCCTCGCGGCCGGGGTCGAGCTGCACGAACTGACCACCGAACGGCCCGATCTGGAACGGGTCTTCCTGGAGCTGACGGCCGGAAAGGCGGGCATCCGATGAACCTGGTCCGATCCGAGCTACTCAAGATCCGTACCACCAGCACCTGGTGGTGGCTGGCCCTCGGCGCGTTCCTCTCGATCGCCCTGGCGTTCGCGATCAACGCGTGGCTGTTCGTCACGACGCTCGGCGGCGACGCCGAAGAGATCGGCGTCAGCGCCGAGCAGGCGACCGCGCCGGCGCAGGCGGCGAACCTCTACACCTCGGGCCAGTACCTCGGGCTGATGTTCGTGATGCTCATCGGCATCCTGATGGTCACCAACGAGTTCTTCCACCAGACCGCGACCACGACGTTCCTGACGACTCCCCGGCGAACGTCGGTCATCGTCAGCAAGCTCGTCGCGGCCAGCCTGCTCGGCTTCATGTTCTGGCTGGCGACCACGCTCATCGACCTGGCCGCCGGCGCGATCTTCCTGTCCGCGAACGACTACGGCACTCAGCTCGGTGAGTGGCCGGTGCAGCGGGCGCTGTTGTTCAACCTGCTGGCCTACGCCATCTGGACGATCCTCGGGGTGGGCATCGGCACGCTGATCACCAACCAGCTCGGTGCGGTGATCACGGCGGCGGTGCTCTATCTGATCGGCACCCAGGTGGTGGGTCTGCTGTTCCTGCTCCTGTCGAACGTGCTCGACAGCCAGGCGGTGCTCAAGTGGCAGGTGATCTGGCCCGCTGTGGCGTCCCAGGTCATGATCACGGAGGGCACCTCGGAGTTCACACCGTCCTGGTGGGTCGGTGCCCTGGTGCTGATCGGCTACGCGCTGGTCAGCGGAATCGCCGGAGTTCTGCTCACCCGGCGGCGCGACATCGCCTGATGGCGTCTGCGACCCCGGAGCGGCGCCGACAGGCTGGCCGCTCCGGGGTCGGGCGTCACCCTCGGCGACCGGCCGCGCGAGGCCGGGTGTTACCAGTTCGACACGGTGCGCGCAGGCGTTGCTGAACTTCTGGCATCTTCTGTGAAACCGGCCACGGGACCGAGGCGGAAATGCCTGCGGGATCGGTACGGCGTAGCCTGGGAGCCGTCTAGTCCGTGCTCCTAATCGGGCGCGACGGACCCACCGCGTGCCACACAAACCCGCGTGAAAGAGGCGATTACCGGCCGTGTCGACCCAGCAGACTTCGCAGGAGAACCCACTGGCGGGTTTCGGCCCGAATGAGTGGATCGTCGAGGAGATGTACCAGCGTTACCTCGCCGACCCATCGAGCGTCGATTCGGCCTGGCACGACTTCTTCGCCGACTACCGACCGGCACCGGGCGCGGGCACCCCGCGCGGCGCCGAATCCTCGGACAAGCCGGCCGCCGCCCCGGAGCCGGACGGTCAGCCGGAGGCAGCCGCCACGGTTGCCCAGCCGAGCGCCCCGGCCAAGCCGGCGACCGCTAGCAAGCCGGCCGCCGCCCAGCCGGCGCCGGCCAAGCCCGCCGCTGCGGCCACACCGAAGGCCACGCCGGAGAAGACCGCTCCGGCCAAGCCGGCCGCCAAGGCCGCCGCGCCGAGTGCCGACGGCCCGCAGACCACGCCGTTGCGGGGCGTCGCGGCGAAGATCGTCCAGAACATGGACGCGTCGCTGAGCGTGCCCACCGCGACCAGCGTGCGCGCGGTCCCGGCCAAGCTGCTGGTGGACAACCGCATCGTGATCAACAACCACCTCGCCCGTGGGCGGGGCGGCAAGGTCAGCTTCACCCACCTGGTCGGCTACGCGCTGGTGCGCGCGCTGGTCCAGCACCCCGAGATGAACAACTCCTTCACCGAGGCCAACGGCAAGCCGGCGGTGCTCCGCCCGGCACACGTCAACCTCGGCATCGCGATCGACCTCGCCAAGCCGGACGGCAGCCGCAACCTGGTGGTCCCCTCCATCAAGGGCTGCGAGCAGATGGACTTCCGGCAGTTCTGGCAGGCGTACGAGGACGTGGTCCGACGGGCGCGGCGCAACGAGCTGACCATGGAGGACTACTCCGGCACCACGATCTCCCTGACCAACCCGGGCGGCATCGGCACCGTGCACTCGATGCCGCGGCTCATGCAGGGGCAGAGCGCGATCATCGGCGTCGGCGCGATGGAGTACCCGGCCCCCTACCAGGGGATGTCCGAGGCCACCCTGGCCGAGCTGGCGGTCAGCAAGATCATCACGCTGACCAGCACGTACGACCACCGGATCATCCAGGGCGCGCAGTCCGGCGAGTTCCTCAAGGTGATGCACGAGCTGATCCTGGGCGAGCACGGCTTCTACGACCAGATCTTCACCGCGCTGCGCATTCCGTACGAGCCGGTGCGCTGGATGCGCGATGTCGCTGTCAACTCCGAGGGTCAGATCAACAAGACCGCCCGGGTGCACGAGCTGATCCACGCGTACCGGGTGCGCGGTCACCTGATGGCCGACACCGACCCGCTGGAATTCAAGATCCGCAAGCACCCCGACCTGGACGTCCTCCAGCACGGGCTCACCCTGTGGGACCTGGACCGCGAGTTCCCGGTCAACGGCTTCGCCGGCCGGCAGCGGATGAAGCTGCGCGAGATCCTCGGCGTGCTGCGCGACTCGTACTGCCGCCGCGTCGGCATCGAGTACATGCACATCCAGGACCCGGAGGAGCGGCGCTGGGTCCAGGAACGGATCGAGCGCAAGTACGAGAAGCCGTCCGCCGACGAGCAGAAGCACGTGCTCAACCGGCTCAACGCCGCCGAGGCGTTCGAGACCTTCCTGCAGACGAAGTACGTCGGCCAGAAGCGCTTCTCGCTGGAGGGCGGCGAGTCGCTGATCCCGCTGCTCGGCGAGGTGCTGGAGTCATCCGCCGAGAACGGGCTGGACGAGGTCGTCATCGGCATGGCCCACCGGGGTCGGCTCAACGTGCTGGCCAACATCGTCGGCAAGCCGTACGAGAAGATCTTCTCGGAGTTCGAGGGTCACCTGGACCCGCGCTCGACGCAGGGCTCCGGCGACGTGAAGTACCACCTGGGTCAGAACGGCAAGTTCACCACCCCCGACGGCGAGCACGCGGTCAAGGTGTCGGTGGTGGCCAACCCGTCGCACCTGGAGGCCGTCGACCCGGTGCTGGAGGGCATCGTCCGGGCCAAGCAGGACCGGATCGACCTCAAGCTGGAGGGCTACACCGTGCTGCCGCTGGCGGTGCACGGTGACGCCGCCTTCGCCGGGCAGGGCGTGGTCGCCGAGACCCTCAACCTGTCGCAGCTGCGCGGCTACCGCACCGGCGGCACCGTGCACGTGGTGGTGAACAACCAGGTCGGCTTCACCACCGCCCCGGAGTACAGCCGGTCCAGCCTCTACAGCACCGACGTGGCCCGGATGATCCAGGCGCCGATCTTCCACGTCAACGGCGACGACCCGGAGGCCGTGGTCCGGGTGGCCCGGCTGGCGTTCGAATACCGGCAGACGTTCAACAAGGACGTTGTGATCGACATGGTCTGCTACCGCCGGCGCGGGCACAACGAGGGCGACGACCCGTCGATGTCCAACCCCCAGATGTACAAGATCATTGACTCGAAGCGCTCGGTCCGCAAGCTCTACACCGAGGAGCTGATCGGTCGCGGTGACATCACCGTGGAGGACGCGGAGGAGCTGCTGCGCGACTACCAGGCGCAGCTGGAGAAGGTCTTCAAGGCCACCCGGGACGCCGCCTCGGCACCGCGCCAGCTCAACCGGCCGCGCCGCGAGGAGGAGCCGGAGCCGCAGGTCGACACCGCCACCGACGCGTCAGTGGTCAAGGCCATCGGCGAGGCGCACATCAACCTGCCGGAGGGCTTCACCCCGCACAAGCGGATCCAGCAGCTGCTGGACCGGCGGGCCAAGATGTCCGTCGAGGGCAACATCGACTGGGGCTTCGGCGAGATCATCGCGCTCGGGGCGTTGCTGCACGACGGGGTCACCGTCCGGCTCGCCGGACAGGACTCTCGTCGCGGCACGTTCGTCCAGCGGCACGCCTCGGTGGTCGACTCCCGCACCGGCGACGACTACCTGCCGCTGAAGTCGCTCACCGGCGACGGCGACCGCTCCCGGTTCTTCGTGCACGACTCGCTGCTCAGCGAGTACGCGGCGATGGGCTTCGAGTACGGCTACTCGGTGGAGAACATCAACGCCCTCGTCGCCTGGGAGGCCCAGTTCGGCGACTTCGTCAACGGCGCCCAGTCGGTGATCGACGAGTTCATCTCGTCCGGTGAGGTGAAGTGGGGCCAGCGCTCCGCCATCACCCTGCTGCTGCCGCACGGCCACGAGGGTCAGGGCCCGGACCACACCTCCGGTCGGCCGGAGCGGTTCCTGCAGATGTGCGCCGAGGACAACATGCGGGTGTCCATCCCGACGACCCCGGCGAACTACTTCCACCTGCTGCGCCGCCAGGCCCTGTCGCCCAAGCGCAAGCCGCTGGTGGTGTTCACGCCGAAGTCGCTGCTGCGGCACAAGCTCTGCGTCTCGTCGGTGGAGGACTTCACCACCGGCACCTTCCAGCCGGTGCTGCGCGACACTGCCGCCCCGGCGCCGGAGGCGGTGAAGCGGGTGCTGCTCTGCTCCGGCAAGGTCTACTACGACCTGTTCCAGGCCCGGCAGGAGCGCGGCGTCACCGACACCGCGATCCTCCGGCTGGAGCAGCTGTACCCGCTGCCGGTGGAGGAGATCCGGGCCGCCCTCGCGCAGTTCCCGAACGCCGAGGACTTCGCCTGGGTGCAGGAGGAGCCGGCCAACCAGGGTGGCTGGTCGTTCGTCGCGCTCAACCTGCTGGAGCACCTCACGGACGTTCGGCTGCGGCGGATCTCCCGCCCGGCCGCGGCCGCCCCGGCGGTCGGCTCGGCCAAGACCCACGAGGTCGAGCAGAACGCGCTGATCGAGGCGGCTCTCCCCCGCCCGTGACCTGACCTGAGCACGGAAACCGGGGCAGGGCCGTTTCACCACGGTCCTGCCCCGGCTCTCGTAGGTCCGCTGGTCCACCCACCGGCCGGTTGACCATCCACCCACCACCCGCCCGGCCCGAGCCGGGCCGAGCACGAGGACGTACCCCATGTACTTCACCGACCGTGGCATCGAGGAGCTGGTCGAGCGCCGGGGCGAGGAGCAGGTGACCCTGGAGTGGCTCGGCGAGCGCCTGCGCGACTTCGTCGACCTCAACCCCGACTTCGAAACCCCCATCGAGCGTCTGGCCACCTACCTGGCCCGCCTAGACGATCCCGACGACGAAGACGCCTAACCCCCACCCCACCCCACCCCCGGCCCCCACCCCCGCGCGTTGATCATGAAGTTGTCCGCGCGTGTCGTCGGCGTGTCGGGCGATAACTCCATGATCACCGGGGCGGGGGGTCGGGGCCGCAGGACCGCAGGGGCCGGGGGCGGAGGGGCGGGGGGCGGGGGCAGGGTCGGACGGCCCGGGTGGGGGGCCTCGCGATCTTCTAGGGTGGGTACGTGGCTCGCAGCGTGTATCTGACCAGCGTCGGTTCGGGTGGAGGCAAGTCGACGATCGCCCTCGGGCTCGCCGAGTTGCTGTCCCGCCAGGTCGGACGGATCGGCGTGTTCCGGCCGTTGGTGGTCGACACCGGCCAGGACCCGATCCTCGCCCTGCTGAGCGAGCGTTACCGGGTCGAGGTGCCGCTGTCCGAACTGGCCGGGGCGAGCTACGCCGAGGCTTCGGCGCTGGTCGCCGACGGCCGACGGGAGCAGCTCATCTCCGCCATCGTCGAGCGCTACCGGGCGGTGGAGCGGCAGTGCCCGGCGGTGGTCGTGGTGGGCAGTGACTTCGACGAGCCGGGCGACCCGGCCCACCCCCGGGAACTGGCCTTCAACGCCCGGCTGGCCACCGAGTTCGGCAGCGTGGTGGTGCCGGTGGTGGACGGCTTCGGGCAGGAGCCGGCGGCGGTCGCGTCGGCGATGCGGGGGGCGTACCACGATCTGGCCGACCTCGGCGCGACGGTGCTCGCGGTGATCGCCAACCGGGTGACCGAGCCGATGACGCTGCCCGACCTGCCGGTCCCCGCGTACGCCATCCCGGAGGTGCCGAGCGTGTCCGCGCCGACGGTGGCCGAGGTGGCGGCGGCGCTCGGTGCCACCCTGCTGGCCGGGGACGACGCCGCGCTCGGTCGCGACGTGCTGGACTTCGTGGTCGGCGCGGCGCACGTGCCGACCCTGCTGGGCCACCTCACCGAGGGCGCCCTGGTGATCACCCCTGGGGACCGGGCCGACCTGCTCGTCGCCGCGAGCGCCGCGCACGTGGCCGGGCAGGTGTCGGTGGCCGGGCTGGTGCTCACCCTCGGCGAACAGCCCGACCCCAGGGTGATGCGGCTGGTGGAGGGCCTCAACACCGGGTTGGCGGTGCTCTCCGTGCGTCTCGACAGCTACGACACGGTGGCCGCGTCCAGTCGCATCGAGGGCCGGCCCAGCGCGTCCAATCCCCGCAAGGTGGAGGCCGCGCTCGGCGCGTTCGAGCGCTGTGTGGACACCGACGACCTGGCCCGTCGGCTGCGGGTCAGCCGGTCGGCGCGGGTCACCCCACTGATGTTCGAGAACGAGCTGATCGACCGTGCCCGCTCGAAGCCCCGGCCCCTGGTGTTGCCGGAGGGCACCGACGAGCGGATCCTGCGCGCGGCGGAGATCCTGCTACGGCGTGGAGTGGCCGAGCTGACGGTGCTCGGCCGGCCGGACGACATCGCCCGGCGCACCCGGGAGCTGGGCATCGACCTCGGCGACATGCGGGTGGTCGACCCGGGCACCAGCGAGTGGCGCGACGACTTCGCCGCCGAGTACGCCCGGCTGCGCGCCCACCGGGGCGTCACCGCCGAGTTGGCGCACGACATCGTTGCGCAGCCCAACTACTTCGGCACCCTGATGGTGGCCACCGGCCGAGCCGACGGCATGGTCTCCGGCGCCACGCACACCACCGCCGCGACCATCCGGCCGGCGTTCGAGATCATCCGTACGCTCCCGGACGTCTCGGTGGCCTCCAGCGTCTTCTTCATGCTGCTCGCCGACCGGGTGCTGGTCTACGGCGACTGCGCGGTCAACCGCGACCCGGACGCGGCCCAGCTCGCCGACATCGCGATCTCGTCGGCCGACACCGCCGCCCGGTTCGGCATCGAACCCCGGGTGGCGATGCTGTCGTACTCGACCGGCAGCTCCGGCGCGGGCGCCGACGTGGAGAAGGTCGCCGCGGCCACCGCGCTGGTCCGGGAGCGCCGGCCCGACCTGCTTGTCGAGGGGCCCATCCAGTACGACGCGGCGATCGACCCGGCGGTGGCGGCCACGAAGCTGCCCGACAGTCCCGTCGCCGGGCACGCCACCGTCTTCATCTTCCCGGACCTGAACACCGGCAACAACACGTACAAGGCGGTGCAGCGCTCCGCCGGGGCGGTCGCCGTCGGCCCGGTCATGCAGGGCCTGCGGCGGCCGGTGAACGACCTGTCGCGGGGCGCCACGGTGCCGGACATCGTCAACACGGTGGCGATCACCGCCATCCAGGCGGCCACCGAGGAGGCGTCGTGAGTCAGGTGCTGGTGCTCAACTGCGGGTCGTCGTCGGTGAAGTGGCGCCGCTACGACGGTGACCGGGCACTCGACCACGGCACCGTCGAGCGGATCGGTGAGCCCGGTGGCGGCCCGGCGGACCACACCGAGGCGGTCCGGCAGATCCTGGACGGGCTCGACCTGACCGGGCTGGCGGCGGTCGGACACCGGGTGGTGCACGGTGGCCGGACGTTCAGCGCACCGGTACTGGTCGACGACGCGGTGCTGGCCGCGATCAAGGATCTGGTGCCGCTCGCCCCACTGCACAACCCGGCCAACCTGGCCGGCATCGAGGTGGCCCGCGCGGCGCTGCCGGACGTCCCGCAGGTCGCCGTCTTCGACACCGCGTTCCACCACACCCTGCCGGAGGCCGCCGCGACGTACGCGATCGACCGGGACACCGCCGAGCGGTACGACATCCGCCGGTACGGCTTTCACGGCACCTCACACGCGTACGTGTCCCGGCGCACCGCGGAGCTGCTGGGCCGCCCGTACGAACAGGTCAACACGATCACCCTGCACCTGGGCAACGGGGCCAGCGCCTGCGCGGTGGCGAACGGTCGCAGCGTCGCCACCTCGATGGGCATGTCCCCGTTGCAGGGGCTGGTGATGGGCACCCGCAGCGGCGACGTGGACCCGACCGTGATCTTCCACCTGCGCCGCGAGGGCGGGCTGTCGGTGGACGACATCGACGACCTGCTCAACCACCGCAGTGGCCTGCTCGGGCTGACCGGGGTCAACGACATGCGCGAGGTGCTCCAACGCCGGGCGGCCGGTGACCGGGCGGCGGCGCTGGCCTTCGACGTGTACTGCCGGCGGATCACCGAGTACGTCGGGGCGTACTACGCGCTGCTCGGCCGGGTCGACGCGATCACCTTCACCGCCGGGGTCGGCGAGCACGCCGCGCCGGTGCGGGCCGCCGCGTTGGCCGGGCTGGGCCGGCTCGGCATCGCCGTGGACGAAGCCCGCAACAACGGCGAGGGCGACCGGCTGATCTCCCCCGATGGCGCCGAGGTGAGCGTCTGCGTCATCCGCACCGACGAGGAGCGGGAAATCGCCAGGCAGACCCGGGACGTGGTCGGGGCGGCCTGACGCCACTGAGGCGCGCACCCCCGGGAGGCCCGAGGGTGCGCGCGAGTCGGTGAAGCCCGTTCAGTACGGCCGCAGCCAGGCGACCTGATCGGTGCGGCGCCAGCCAGGCGACTCGGTCAGCCGGTCGCCAGCCAGGCGACGAGTGCCACCAGCACCACGACGACCACCGCCGCACCGATGATGAGCGGCAGACGGGACGGGGCCTCCGTCGGCGCCGCAGTCTCCGGCGTCTGGTTGAAGGCGCGGAACGCCTCGGTGTTGCCGCTGGGGTCCGTGTAGTTCTCAGGCATGCCGGTGACCCTAGCGAAGCTGGTGACGCGGCACCGTCCCCGGCCGGCGGCGTCCCAGGGGTGGACCCGGCCGGCGGAGGTGACCCGACCGGGTGGCGGATGCACCCGAGCCGGACGGCGGGGCCGCTACGCCCGCCCGGGCACCTACCGTGGAACGATGGGGGCGGGCCGGCTGATGGCCGTACTGGTGACAGCGCTGCTTGCCGGTTGTGCGCCGGCCACGGCCACGGCCGGCGGGGCCACCGGGCCGGTGTCGGCGCGTCGGGCGCCCGAGGGGTCGTACGCCGTCGGCGTGCGTACGCTCACCCTCGATCCGCGCTCGGCGCGCCCCCTGCCGGTGACGATCTGGTACCCGGCGTCGACCGATCAGGTGGCGGCCGGACGGTTCCCGGTGGTGATCTACAGCCACGGGCTGGGCAGCCTGCCCGAGCTGCACGCCGGCCTGACCACCCGCTGGGCGGGGGCCGGTTTCGTGGTGGCCGCACCGGCGTACCCGCACACCCGGCAGGGCGCCGCGAACTTCACCCGGGCCGACGTACGCCACCAGCCGGCCGACGCCTGGCGACTGATCCGGTTTCTGGGCGGCCTCGACCGGAGCCCTGTCGATCCCCTCGCCGGGCACCTCGACCTGACCTCGGTCGCCGCCGCCGGCCACTCGGCGGGCGGCTTCACCACCTCCGGCATGTTCAGCGAGGGCCACCCGGCCCGGCTACGCGCCGGCATCGTGATCGCCGGCGGTGGGCTGCCGGGCAGCTTCGCCGGACCGGCCGCGCCGGTGCTCTTCGTGCACGGCACGGCCGACCCGGTGGTGCCGGTGACGGTCGGCCGGGCCGCGTACGCGCGCACCCCCGGGCCGGCCGCGTTCCTCAGCCTGCTCGGCCAGGACCACGGCGCGTACCTCACACCGGGCCATCCGGGCTTCGCCCCGGTCCTCGCCACCACCACCGACTTCCTGCGCTGGACCCTCTACGGCGACCGGGCCGCCGGTGCCCGCCTCCCCGCCGACGCCCACTCCCCCACAGTGACCCGTTACGAGTCCCGCCCGGCCCACTGACCCGGCCGACACCGGTACGGTCTTGCGGTGGACGAGCTTGCGCGCCGGCAGTTGGCGAGCATCGCCGAGGTGCTCGCGGTGGCAGGGGCGGTCGGCATCCCGGTGTGGTTGCGCGGCGGCTGGGCGATGGACTTCCAGCTCGGTACGGTGACCCGCCCGCACCTGGACGTCGACTGGTACTGCTGGCGCGACGACGCGGACCGGCTGGCCGACCTGCTGCTGGCCCGGGGCTGGCTTCCCGACCCGCGAATGCCGGTGGAGTCGCAGCTCGACCTGTTCGCCGCCGACGTGGAGGTCAGCTTCGCGTACCTGGGTCGCGACGCCGCCGGCCGACCGACGGTCGGTGCCGGATCCTGGGCCGGCACCCCGCTGCCGGCCGGGATGCTGGACGCCCCACCCGGCCGGATCGGCCCGCTCACCGCGCCGACCATATCGGTGGCGGCCCAGATCGAGTTCAAGCAGATGTACCCGGTCTGGATGCCGGAACGTCCCCGCCGCCCGAAGGACGCCGACGACCTGGCCCGGCTGCGCGCCGGTCCTGCTCAAGCAGATCCTCGTAGAGCCCGACCTTGAAGGTGATCAGATCCAGGCTCTGGGTGAGCCTGTCGATCTGGGAGGTGACGCGACCGTGGTGCTCGCGCAGGAGCGCGAGCCGTTCCTCCTCGTTACCGGTGCCTTCCCGGACGAGGTCGGTGTACCGGCGGAGCGCGGGCAGGGGCATGCCGGAGGCGCGGAGGATGATGCAGACGGTCAGCCAGTCCACGTCGTCCTGGGTGTAGCTGCGACGCCCGCCCGGCCCCCGGCGTACGGGACTGACGAAGAGGCCCTCCTGCTCGTAGAAGCGGAGGGTGTGCACGCTCAAGCCGGTGCGTTCGGCGATCTGCCCGATGCTCAGACTCGCGGTGACCTCAGCCATGCCGAGCAGGGTAACGAGGGGTTGACCTAGAGCCGACTCAAGCTCCTAGGGTGCGTGCCAGCTGATCATTACTGAATCACCCAAGGGAGCATCGGCATGCGCTATCGCACGCTCGGCGGCACCGGCATCGAGGTCAGCACCCACTGCCTCGGGACCATGATGTTCGGTGCCGTCGGCAACCCCGACCACGACGACTGCGTCCGCATCATCCACACCGCCCTCGACCAGGGCATCAACGTCGTCGACACCGCCGACATGTACGGCCGGGGTGAGTCCGAGGAGATCGTGGGCAAGGCGCTGCGGGGGCGCCGGGACGACGTCGTGCTGGCCACCAAGGTGCACTTTCCGATGGGCGAGGGGCCCAATCAGGGTGGCAACTCGCGGCGGTGGATCCTCAAGGCCGTCGAGGGCAGCCTGCGACGGTTGAACACCGACTGGATCGACCTCTACCAGATCCACCGTCCCGACCCCTCGACCGACATCGAGGAGACCCTCTCGGTGCTCACCGACCTGGTCCGCGACGGAAAGATCCGCGCCTTCGGCTGCTCGACCTTCCCGGCCGAGGAGATCGTCGAGGCGCACCAGGTGTCCGAGCGTCGTGGCCTCGGACGCCTGCGCACCGAGCAGCCGCCGTACTCGATCCTGGCCCGCGGCGTCGAGGCGTCGACCCTCCCGGTCTGCCAGCGCTACGGCATGGGGGTGCTGGTCTGGAGCCCGCTCGCCTTCGGGTTCCTCAGCGGCAAGTACCGCAGGGACCAGCCCATCGACCTGTCGACCGGGCGGGCCGTGCTCCGGCCGGCGCAGTTCGACCCCACGATCGCCGAGAACGCCGCCAAGCTCGACATCGTGGAACAGCTCGTCGACCTCGCGGCGAGCATCGGCTGCACGCTTCCGCAGCTCGCCATCGCCTTCACCGTGGCCCATCCGGCCGTCAGCTCGGCAATCATCGGACCGCGAACCATGCCGCAACTGGAGGACCTACTCAAGGGCGCCACGCTCACCCTGGACGACGCGACCCTCGACCGGATCGACGAGATCGTTCCGCCCGGAACGAACCGGTACAACCCCAACGCCGCCTTTCCTCTGCGCGCGCTGACCGACACCGCACGACGGCGACGCCCGCTCGCCGAACGTGCTGCGGCCTGATACCGGCCGCCGGGCAGCGCTAGGTGAGTCGACGGGCACACCGCGTTGAAGTCCACCGGGCACGTCAGCGGGGCAGGGCACAATTGGATTCATGCCACGTCGCGTCACCCCCGCCCTGCTGGCCAGCGCCGTGCTCATGGCCGGTCTGGTCGGCTGCTCGGCGGACGCCAGGAAGACCGAGGGCCAGCAGGCGCCCGTCGAACCACCACCCGCAGCCACACCGACACCGCAGGTGCCCGCGGGCAAGGCCCCGCAGCGCGCCTTCGCGGTCGGCGTACGCCAGCTCAAGCTGAACCGGGACGGCCGCGCGCTGCCGACGACGCTCTGGTACCCGGCGGCCGGGCAGTCCGGCGGCGCGGCCAAGCGGTCGGCGACCGCGGCGGAGGGCCGGTTTCCGGTGGTGATGTTCAGTCACGGCCTGGGTGGGCGGCCGGACGACTACGCCACGCTGCTGACCCGCTGGGCGGCGGCGGGTTTCGTGGTGGCCGCGCCGACGTTCCCGCACACCTCGCGGGGCGCTGACAACAACGTCCTCGACGTGCTCAACCAGCCCGCCGATGTGTCGTACGCGTTGGACCAGGTGCTGGCGTTGAACGGCAAGGCCGACGACGCGTTGCGCGGCCGGTTGGACAGCGAGCGGGTGGCTGCGGCTGGGCACTCGGCGGGCGGGGTGACCACCATCGGCCTGTTCACCGCGAGCCGCGACGAGCGACTGGACGCGGGTGTGGTGTTCGCGGGCACGGCGCTCGGCGTGGGCACCGCGTTCGCCGGCGCTGCCGCACCGCAACTGTTCGTGCACGGCGAGTTGGACGAGGTGGTCGAGTACGCGGCGGGCAGGGCCGCGTACGACAAGGTGCCCTGGCCGAAGGCGATGCTGAGCCTGCCCAAGGGCGACCACGGGCGGGCGCTGCTCAGCGACGGCGCGACGCTGCGGGTCGTCTCGGACACGTCTGTCGAGTTCCTGCGCTGGTCGCTCTACGGCGACGCGGACGCCAGGAAGCGCATCCCCACCGACGCGACGCGCGGCGACATCGCCACCTTCGACGACCACCTCTGAGGCCCGCCCGCGCCGTGCGCCTTAGCCGCTCCGGCCGCCACAAGATCGTGCAGTAACCAGGAAATAGTGGCCTCCCACGACGCGGAGGCCACTATTTCCATGATGTTGCGCGATCTTGCGGCGGGGCCAGGCCGCGCCAGGTCAGACAAGGCCGGGCGGCGGCGATGCGGTGCGCGTCAGGCGGTGTGGTCGATGACGACCTTGCCGAAGGCGTCGCCGGAGTGCAGTCGGGCGAAGGCGTCCTCGACCCGGCTGAACGGGATGACGCTGTCCACCACCGGGCGCACCTCGTTGTCGGAGCAGAACGCCAGCAGCTCGTACAGCTCGCCGGGCGTGCCCATCGAGGTGCCCAGGATCTCCAGCTGCATGGCGAAGACCCGGCGCAGGTTGACCGACGGCTCGTGCCCGGCGGTCGCGCCGGAGACCACGATCCGGGCCATCGGCGCGGCCGACTTCAGCGAGTGGTCGAAGGTGGCCGCGCCGACCGTCTCGATCACCACGTCCACCCGCTCCGGCAGCCGGGCACCGGGCTCCACGGCGATGGCGCCGAGGGCCGAGATCCGGTCCCGCTTTACGGCGTCGCGGCTGGTCGCGTACACCCGCTTGCCCATCGCGACGGCGAGCGCGACGGCCGCGGTGGCCACGCCACCGCCCGCGCCCTGGACCAGCACGCTGTCGGCGTCCGCGACGCGGCCCTTGGTGGTCAACATCCGCCACGCGGTCAGCCAGGCCGTGGGCAGGCACGCCGCGTCGGTCGCCGCCATGCCATCGGGCAGCGGGATCAGATTCGAGCGGGGTACGGCCACCCGCTCGGCGAGCGTCCCGGCGAAGTGCTCGGAGAGGATGGACACCCCGCGCGGGTCACCCGGCGTGACGACCACCGGGTACACGACCACCGGGCGTCCCTCCGGGTCCAGCCCGACCGCGTCGCAGCCGAGGATCATCGGCAGCTGGGCCTCGGTGAGACCCACCCCGCGCAGCGACCAGAGGTCGTGGTGGTTGAGCGAGGTGGCCCGCAACTGCACGGTCACCCAGTCGTCGGCCGGAGGGGTCGGCTCGGGCCGCTCACCGACGGTGAGCGCGGCGAGCGGATCGGCATCGTCGAAACGGGAGGCAAAGGCAGCACGCATGATCGGCACGGTAACAAGCTGAGGGCTCGTTAAGAAGCTGTGCGCGCAGGCCGGCGGCGCATGCTGCGCCGGAGCGCCCCCGGCCCACGCGTGCGCACAGGCCGGCGGCGCAGAGCGCCCCCGGTCATGTGCGCTTACCGGCGGGCGACGCCGTCGCGGCGGGCGGCTTCGGCGACCGCCTCGGCCACGGCCGGCGCGACGCGCGGGTCGAGCGGGGACGGAACGATCGCGTCGGCGGTCAGGGAATCGGCCACCACGCCGGCGATGGCGTCCGCGGCGGCGACCTTCATCGCCTCGGTGATCCGCGTGGCACCGGCATCGAGCGCACCGCGGAACACACCGGGGAAGGCCAGCACGTTGTTGATCTGGTTGGGGTAGTCGCTGCGCCCGGTGGCGACCACCGCGACGTGCCGGGCGGCCACCTCGGGGTGCACCTCGGGGGTCGGGTTCGCCAGCGCGAACACGATCCCGCCGGGCGCCATCCCGGCCACCGCCGCTTCGGGGATCTGCCCGCCGGAGACCCCGACCAGCACGTCCGCGCCGCGCAACGCCTCGGTGATGTCGCCTTGGCGGCCGTCGGCGTTGGTGCTCGCCGCCAGCTCAGCCTTGGTGCCGGTGAGCTCGGTGCGGTGCCGGCCGATGATCCCCTTGGAGTCACAGACCACCACCTGGTCGGGGTTGACGCCCCCGGCGATCAGCATCTTCGTCACGGCCACGCCGGCCGCGCCCGCGCCGCTCACCGCCACCCGCAGATCACCGAGCTTGCGGTCGAGCAACGTCGCGGCGTTGCGCAGCGCGGCGAGCACCACGATGGCGGTGCCGTGCTGGTCGTCGTGGAAGACCGGGATGTCCAGCGCCTCGTCGAGCCGACGCTCGATCTCGAAGCAGCGCGGCGCGCTGATGTCCTCCAGGTTGATCCCACCGAACGAGGGCGCCAGCGCCCGCACCACCGCGACGATCTCGTCCACGTCCTGGGTGTCCAGGCACACCGGCACCGCGTCCACCCCGGCGAACTGCTTGAACAGCACCGCCTTGCCCTCCATCACCGGCAGCGCGGCCCGGGGACCGATGTTGCCCAGCCCGAGCACCGCCGAGCCGTCGGTGACCACCGCGACCGTGTGCGACACCCAGGTGTAGTCGTCCACCAGGGCGGGGTCGGCGGCGATCGCCTCACACACCCGGGCCACCCCCGGGGTGTACGCCAGGGAGAGGTCCTCCCGGCTGGTGAGCGGCACGGTCGAGGTGACGGCCATCTTGCCGCCCCGGTGCAGCAGGAAGACGGGATCAGCGGGGTCCACGGTGGACGAAGGCATGGTGGTGACTCCAGGATCTGTCGAGCAGATGTGAGGCGGCCGGCCCCGCCGCGAGGTGGGCGGCGAGCGGTGGCACGCGGTGCGGGGGGTCACCCGGGCACTTTCCGAGCATAGTGTCGACACCACCCCTCGGATGTGAGCAGGGTCATAACTGACGACGGGGTACCCGCCCGGGGCGCGGCCAGTAGCGGGCCACCACGCGTCCTCGTACGTCGGCCACCCCGTACGCCCGGGAGTCGTCGGTGATCAGGTCGTTGTCGCCGCGCAGCCACCAGCCGCCGTCCTGCGGCCGGACCGCACGCTTCACCACCAGCAGATCGGGGCGGGTCCGGAAGACCGCGACCACCACGTCGCCGGCTCGGATCGGGCGGCCACCGGGACGAACCAGTACCGCGTCACCGTGCCGCAGGGTCGGGGCCATGGACGGCCCGGTCACCAGAACGGCGGTCAGCGGCCTCCGCAGCCGGGGCACCTCAGCCGGGTGATCGGCGGCCACTGGTTTCACCTCCACCCGGTTCGGGGAGCATTCCCAGGAGTAATGTCGCCTTTGATCATCGCAAACTTCCCATGGAGGATCCCGATGCGACTTCCGCGCATCCTTGCGCCCCGCGTCACCGCGAGCGCTCACTGCGACCTGCCGTGCGGTGTCTACGACCCGGCTCAGGCCCGGATCGAGGCCGAATCGGTCAAAATGATCTGCGAGAAGTACCAGGCGAACACCGACCCGGAGTTCCGCACCCGCGCCATCATCATCAAGGAGCAGCGCGCCGAGCTGGTCAAGCACCACCTCTGGGTGCTGTGGACCGACTACTTCAAGCCGCCGCACTTCGAGAAGTACCCGAACCTGCACAGCCTGTTCAACGAGGCCACCAAGCTCGCCGGCGCCGGTGGCGTCAAGGGCAGCCTCGACCCGGCCACCGCCGACAAGCTGCTCGCGAAGATCGACGAGATCTCGAAGATCTTCTGGGAGACCAAGAAGGCGTGACCTCCCCGGTCATCCCGACGATCCGGCCGGCACGTCCCGAGGACGTGCCGGCCGTCGTCGCCATGGTGCACGAGTTGGCCGAGTACGAGCGTGCCGCGGAGCAGTGCCACCTCACCGCCGAGCAACTGACCTCGGCGCTGTTCACGACTGCTCCGGCGCTCTTCGGTCACGTCGCGGTGGACGAGCGCGACGAGCCGGTCGGCTTCGCGTTGTGGTTCCTCAACTTCTCCACCTGGGCCGGCGTGCACGGCATACACCTGGAGGACCTCTATGTCCGGCCGGCCGCCCGGGGCACCGGAGCCGGTCGACTTCTGCTCGCCGCGCTGGCCGACATCTGCGTACGGCGCGGCTACCAGCGGCTGGAGTGGTCGATGATCGACTGGAATCCGGCCGCCGGTTTCTACGCCTCGATCGGCGCCGAGCAGATGAGCGAGTGGGTTCCCTACCGACTCAGCGGCGCCGCGCTCCGCGAGCTGGCCGGGCACGCCACCACCGCCGGCACGCGTATGGACGGCTGACCGGGTAGAGTCCCCGACCGGGGGGATGAGGCGTGACTCAACTGACTGGCCAGCCAGCAATCGACGACGACGTGGTGCACCTCACGGTGCCCGCCGACGGCGGTTACCTCGGCGTGCTCCGCACCGCCACCGCCGGTCTCGCGGCCCGGTTGCAGTTCGCGCTCGACGAGATCGAGGATCTGCGGATCGCTGTCGACGAGGCGTGCGCCATGCTGCTCGCCATCGCCACCCGCGACGCCGAGTTGGAGTGCCGCTTCGCGGTCACCGAGGACGCGCTGACAGTCGAGGTGACAGTGCCGACCGTGCGCGGTGCCACCCTGCCCGCCGAGTCGTCCTTCGCCTGGAAGGTGCTCACCGCGCTGACCACCTCGGCGTCCGCCACCTCCGCCGACGATCGGGCCACGATCGCGCTGCTCACCCGCCGCTCCGGCGGCTACTGACCGGTCCGACGCACCGGCGCGGTCACTCGAAGCCGAGGGCGCGGGTCGTCGGAGGGCAGATCAGCAGCCAGGCCACGCCCAGGCCGAGCGCCATCAGCGGCACGCCCAGCCAGCCCAGGCCAGCCTGGATCATGAACCACCCGATCGGCAGCAGCATCAGCTGAAGCACGATCGCGGGAGCTCGTGCGCCCGCCTGACGGCGCAGCAGCGCGCGACCCAGGGCCCAGAGCACGACGGCCGCCCCGATGGCGAACGCGGTCACCAGCAACGCCGCCAGCAGGTCGGTACGGGTGGCCGTGAGGTCGGCCCAGACCAACCAGACGGCGATCAGCCCGACGACGGCCGCCTCCGCCCACAGCAGCCGGACCGCCCAGCGGAGCGTGACGGGGATCGGGTCCGAGTCGATGGTCACGCGCGCCACGATACCCGGGCTGCCGGAAGGTACAGTGCCGCCCATGCGGGCCGTCCTGGTGGTCAATCCGAAGGCCACCACCACCAGCGAACGCAGCCGGGACGTGCTCGTCCGGGCGCTGCGCAGCGAAGTCGATCTCAGCGTGCGCTACACCCGTCGGCGTGGGCACGCCGTGGCGCTGGCCCGGGAGGCAGCCGCTGAGGGCGTCGACCTGGTCGTCACCCTGGGTGGCGATGGCACCGTGAACGAGGTGGTGAACGGCCTGATGACGGCCGAACCGCCGACTCGCGCCGGCGACGCGCCGATGGCCGAGCGACTGCCCGCGCTGGCGACCGTTCCCGGTGGCTCGACAAACGTGTTCGCCCGTGCGGTGGGCCTGCCCCGGGAGTGGCCGGAGGCGACCAGCATGATCCTGGAAGGACTGCGGCTGGGCCGGAGCCGGACGGTGGGGCTGGGCCTCGCCGACGACCGCTACTTCACCTTCTGCGCCGGCTTCGGCCTGGATGCCGCGGTGATCCACCGGGTGGAGCAGGCCCGGCGGAAGGGGCGGGTCTCCACACCGTCGCTCTATCTGCGTTCGATCATGAATCAGTACTTCTTCGCCTCGGACCGGCGGCACCCGGCGATCGTGCTGGAGCGTCCGGGGGAGCCTGCGGAGGCCGAGCTGGCCACCGTCATCATCCAGAACACGGCCCCCTGGACGTACCTGGGCGACCGGGAGGTCAACCCGAACCCGGCGGCGTCGTTCGATCTCGGGCTGGATGTGCTGGCGTTGCGTCAGCTCCGGGTGGCTAGCACAACACGGACAGTGACGCAGTTCCTGTCCCGGCAACCGGATCCACGCGGTCGGCAGGTGTTACGACTCCATGACACGGCGGAGTTCACGCTGGTCTCCAGCCGTCCACAGGCGTTCCAGCTGGACGGGGACTATCTCGGCGAGCGGGAGAAAGTCAGATTCACCTCCGTTCCGGCCGCACTGAGAGTAATCTGCTAGGTCTCGGGTACTGCCCTTGGTCGACACGGTGGCCACAACCGATCGACCTGGTCGCCGCCACACCGAGGGGCAGGTGCCGGAAATGTCAGCAATGTCACGCGGACTGTACTATATTGATCCTCGGCTGTGGCACGGCGGGTAACCAGGAAAGCACTGGAACCCGGACAAAGGGGTTGTGGGCTTGCTCACCGACCGGAGTTTTTCCGAGCGTCACCCTTGACATCGCGACTGTTCGTGAAAGTATTCACAAGCGAACTTGAGTTACCGGGACATTGCCTGGATATGCTCGTCAGGTTGAGCTGTTCCAGCAGGTCCCCGGCGCTGAACGCCTGCTCACGCACTGCCGAATGGACGGACGCTAACTGTCACCATCGGCACTGCGGATGCATATAGGAAAAGCACGACCAAGCAATTGTTCGCCACCCATCCAGAATGAGGAGTGTTGCCGCCATGGACTGGCGTCACCATAGTGTCTGCCGCGACGAAGACCCGGAGCTGTTCTTCCCGATCGGGACGTCTGGACCGGCTCTGCTGCAGGTCGAGCAGGCCAAGGCCGTCTGCAGGCGCTGCTCCGTGACCGACCAGTGCCTTCAGTGGGCACTCGAGTCTGGTCAGGACGCCGGCGTCTGGGGCGGAATGAGCGAGGAGGAGCGGCGCGCCGTCAAGCGGCGTGGCGGTCTCCGGGTGCTGCGCGCTCACTCCGCCTGATCCCCAACACACAGCTGTACGCCCCGGTGGGTTCGCCCACCGGGGCGTTCTGCTGTCCGGCACCGGATCACACAGTGCCAGCACGGGTTATCAGCCCGTAGACGCCAGCACGGGCCGGTCGTCGACCCGACGCAGCACCAGCTCGACCAACTCCGGTGCGTCGGTCAGCGGCGCGGCGACCGCCACCGCACCCGCCGCCCCGGCCGCCTCGGTCACCGCGTCGTGGAACAGCCCCGGCGCCAGGAAGTACGCGGCCACCGCGACCCGGCGCGCGCCGGACGCCCGCAGCCGGGACACCGCCACACCGGTCGCCGGTGGAGCCGCCGAGGCGTACGCCACCCGGCAGGGCACCCCGAACTCCACGCCGAGCGCGTCGGCGACCCGGCCCACCGATCGTCGCGCCCGCGCGTCCCGGGTGCCCGCCGCGGCCAGCACCAACGCGTCGAAGCGGCCCGGACGCGTCTCACCCAGCCGCCGGCACAACCCGGCCAGCAGCGCAGGATCGGGCGTGTCGTCCGCCGGGCCGAGCACATCGGTCACCCGTACCGACAGCGGTGGCCCGGACCGCGCCGCTGCGGCGACCGCCGCCGGGATGTCCACCCGATGGTGGTAGGCGGCGGTCAGCAGCAGCGGCACCAGCACCGCCCGGCGATGGCCGGCCACGGCCAGGTCGCGCAGCACCTGGGTCGGCCCCGGCTCGGTGTGGTCCAGCCAACTCGCCCACACCGGTGTGCCCGGCCGGGCCGCCGACACCGCCCGAGCCAGCGCCCGGGTGGCATCGGCCGCCCGCGGGTCACGGCTGCCGTGCGCGACCAGCACCACCGGGGCCGCCCCGCCAGCGGCACCGGAGCCGGTCAGGGTCGCCGCCGGGGAGGTCAGACGTGCAGCCCGCACTCGGTCTTCTCGAACATGGCCCACCGGCCGGCCCGCGCGTCCTCGCCGGCCTTGGTACGGCGGGTGCACGGCCAGCAGCCGATCGACCCGTAACCCTGCTTGAACAGCTCGTTGACCGGCACGTTGAAACGGGCGATGTAGGAGTCCACATCCTTCTGCGACCAGGCCGCGATCGGGTTGACCTTGACCTTGCCCCGACGCGCGTCGAAGGTCACCACCGGTGTGTTGGCCCGGCTCGGCGACTCGTCCCGACGCAGGCCGGCAGCCCAGGCGTCGTACCCGGTCAGAGCCCGTTCCAGCGGCTCCACCTTGCGCAACTGGCAGCAGTCGTCCGGCGACTTGTTGAACAGCCGGGGCCCGTACTGGCCGTCCTGCTGGCCGACGGTGAGCCGGGGCCGGATCGACCTGACGTTCACCGGCAGCGTCCGGGCGACCTCGTCGCGTACCCGCAGCGTCTCGGGGAAGTGCAGGCCGGTGTCGAGGAAGACCACGTCCACCCCGGGGGCCACCCGGGAGACCAGGTGCGCCAGCACGGCGTCGGCCATCGAGCTGGTCACGCAGAACCGCTCACCGAAGGTCTGCGCCGCCCAGCGGGCGATCTCCAGTGCCGGGGCGCCCTCCAGGTCCCGAGCGGCCTGCTCGGCCAGGGCCCGCAGCTCCTCCGGGTCGCGCCGGGCCGGGTCGGCCGGCGTCGAGCCGCCCGGGCCCACCAGTCGCAGGCTCGCGGCCGAGACGAGACTCATGAGGTCACCGCCCGACTCAGCAACCCGGTGAACTTCACCGAGAAGACCCGGGTGCAGGCGTGGCACTCCCAGGCGCCGTGACCCGCCTCGTGCGGCCGCAGGTCCTCCTCGCCGCAGTACGGGCAGTACAGAGGTGCCGCTCGGTTCTCGCTGCTCACCGCAGTTCCTCCTCGTCGACTCTGATCACCCAGTTGGCGAACGTCTCGCCCTCGCTCCGACCGGCCAGGTAGCGACGGGCCAGCCGTTCCACGTACTCCGGAAGTTCGTCGGCGGTGGTCTTCAGGCCGCGAAGCTTGCGGCCGAAACCGGCGGTCTGCCCCTGGGCCATGCCCAGCCCGCCGCCCAGGTGCACCTGGAAACCCTCGACCTGCCGGCCGTCCGGGCCGACCACCAGTTGACCCTTGAGCCCGATGTCGGCCACCTGGGTGCGTGCGCACGCGTTCGGGCAGCCGTTGATGTGGATCGAAATGTCCGCGTCGAAGTCGCGCAGCCGCTGCTCCAACCGGGCCACCAACTCCTCGCCGCGGGCCTTCGTCTCGACGATGGCGAGCTTGCAGTACTCGATGCCGGTGCACGCCATCGTGCCGCGCCGCCAGGCCGACGGCCGGGCCTCCAGACCGATCCCGCGCAGCGCGTCGATCAGTGACTCCGTCCGCTCCGACGGCACGTCGAGCACCAGCAGCTTCTGGTACGGGGTGAGCCGCACCCGATCGCTGCCGTGCGCCTCGACCACGTCGGCCAGCTGGCTGAGCTGCGCGCCGGAGACCCGCCCCACCACGGGAGCGGCGCCCACGTAGTGCCGCCCGTCGGACTGCTCGTGCACGCCCACGTGGTCGACCGGCTTCGACGGCAGGACCGGCGGCGGGCCGTCGAGCAGCGTACGACCGAGGTAGTCCTTCTCCAGGACCTCGCGGAAGCGCTCCACGCCCCAGTCGGCCACCAGGAACTTCAACCGGGCCCGGTTGCGCAGTCGGCGGTAGCCGTAGTCGCGGAAGATCCCGACCACCCCGGCCCACACGTCCGGCACCTCGGCCAGCGGCACCCAGACGCCGAGCCGCTTGGCGAGCATCGGGTTCGTGGAGAGGCCCCCACCGACCCAGACGTCGAAGCCGGGCCCGTGCTCCGGGTGGTCGACACCGAGGAAGGCGATGTCGTTCGACTCGTACGGGGTGTCCACCAGCCAGGAGATCGACGTCTTGAACTTGCGGGGCAGGTTGGAGAACTGCTTGTCGCCGACGTACCGGGAGACGATCTCGTCGATCGCCGGAGTCGGGTCGAGCAGCTCGTCGCGGGCCACCCCGGCGACCGGGCTGCCCAGCACGATCCGCGGGCAGTCGCCGCACGCCTCGGTGGTCTGCAAACCGACCGACTCCAGCCGACGCCAGATCTCCGGCATGTCCTCGACCCGGATCCAGTGGTACTGGATGTTCTGCCGGTCGGTGATGTCGGCGGTGTCCCGCGCGAACTCCCGGGAGATGTCCGCGATCACGCGCAGCTGGGCAAGGCTGAGCTGCCCGCCGTCGATGCGGACCCGGAGCATGAAGAACTCGTCCTCCAGCTCGTGCGGCTCCAGCACGGCGGTACGCCCGCCGTCGATGCCCGCCTTGCGCTGGGTGTAGAGGCCCCACCAGCGGAACCGGCCCCGCAGGTCCTGCGGGTCGATCGAGGCGAAGCCGCGGTGCGCGTAAATGGTCTCGATGCGGGCCCGGACGTTGAGCGGGTCGTCGTCCTTCTTGATCCGCTCGTTGGGGTTGAGCGGCTCGCGGTGGCCGAGCGCCCACTGACCCTCACCCCGTGGCCGGCGCGGCGCTCGGGTCGGGCGAGCCGTCGGGTCCTCGGAACGGGCCGGGATGCTGCTGACCGCCATCGCGGCGTCCTCCGTTGTCTGCTGTGCCTCGGGATACGCGGGGCGCGGCGGCCGGCCCGGCGAAGCGGGCGGGACAACGGTGTCTTCAGACAGCCGGCGCGGAGCGCGCCCGAGACAGAATGGTCGGGCGTCGTCAGTAGGCCGGACAGATCGCGCTGCGCACGCGGCCGTAATCGACGTGGCGACGTGCCACGAAGCGGCGGACGACTGCGGCGGTCATGGGCCCATGCTGCCACACCCCAAGGGGGCCGGCCAATGTCCGCGTGCTGGATCCCACATCACGGGCCGCGGCTCAGCCGACCAGCTGGTCACCAAGGACAGTTCGGGCATAACGCACCACCCGCCCCTGTCGTACGCCGACGATCAGGCCGTTGTCCCGCAGCGTGGTGAGGTGGTGCGACGCCGTCGCCGGCGCGAGACCCAGCATCGCGGCCAGCTCCCCGGTGCTCAGCGGCGAGTCGAGCAGGGAGAGCGCCGCCGCCCGGGTACCGCCGAGCAGGGCGCCGAGCGCCGCGCTGGGCGCCGGCGAATCCCACAGCCCGCCCAGCCCGGTCGGTGGATAGCAGAGGGCGGGCCCGGCGTCGCCCTCCATGATCGCGTGCACCGTCGGCCCGGAGAAAGCGGTGGGCAGCAGCGTCCACGGGCGTCCGTCCAGGGCGGCCGGCACTGTAGTGCCGACGGCGACCCGCAGCGCCGCGCCGTCCCACCGGATCAACGGGTGCACCTCGCGAAGCAGGGTCCGCCCGCCCTGCTCTGCGGCGAGCAGCGTCCGCCGCCGGATGTCGGCCAGCGCGAGCGCCCGCAGCCGGGGCCAGTCCGGTGCGATCAGCACTGTGAAGTACCTGTGGAGTTGCGTGACCAACTCGTCCGGGGACAGCCGGGGTGCGCCGGCCCGCTCCAGTTGCCGGCGCATCCGGGACGGATCGGTGCCGGCGACCGCCCGCAGCTCAGCGGCCAGGTTCGGTGCCACTCCGATCGGGGTGAGGAAATCCGGCACGTAACCGTTGGACGACCTGAGCACCGCCAACAGCGGTTCCAGGCCGGCATCCGGCAGCAACCGCTCCGCACGCTCCCGCCATGGCCGGTGCATCCAGTACTTCGCCGGCTTGCGTAACGCCCAGGAGCTGGCCACCAACTCGGCCAGGGGCGAGTGCACGAACCTGACCCGGCTCAGGTCGTCGGGCGAGAACCGGACCTCGATCACCCACCGATTCGACCACGTTCGAACGGTTCGGCGACAGCGCCGGGCGGCCCGACGATTCTCGCCATGGAGTACAGGCAACTGGGCCGGTCGGGCCTGCGCGTCAGCGCGGTCGCGTACGGCAACTGGGTCACCCACGGCAACCAGCTCGACGACGACGCCGCGGCCGCGTGCGTGACCGCTGCCCTGGACGCGGGCATCACCACGTTCGACACCGCCGACCGGTACGCCCAGGGGCGGGCCGAGCAGGCGTTGGGCAAGGCGCTGAGGGGCGTCCGGCGCAGCTCGATCGAGCTGTGCACGAAGGTGTGCCTGCCGGTCGGGCCGGGGGCCAACGACGCCGGGCTGTCCCGCAAGCACATCATCGAGGGCTGTCACGCCTCGCTGAGCCGGCTGGGCACCGACTACCTCGACCTCTATCAGGCGCACCGGTACGACGACACCGTGCCGCTGGCGGAGACGATGCTCGCCTTCGCCGACCTGGTCCGCCAGGGCAAGGTGCTCTACGTCGGCGCCTCCGAGTGGACCGCCCCGCAGCTGCGCGCGGGCCTCCGGCTCGCCGCCGAGCTGCACATCCCGTTCATCGCCAACCAGCCGCAGTACTCCATGCTGTGGCGGGTGGTGGAGGCCGAGGTGTCGCCCGCCTGCGCCGACCTCGGCCTGGGCCAGCTCGCCTGGTCGCCGCTCGCGATGGGCGTGCTGACCGGTCGGTACGAACCTGGCCGACGCCCGCCCGCCGGCTCCCGGGCCACCGACGGTTTCGGTGGCTCGTTCATCGCCCGCTACTCGTCGGATCTGCTGCTCTCCCGGGTACGCCAGCTCCGGCCGATCGCCCAGGCCGCCGGCTGCACGATGGCCCAGTTGGCGGTGGCGTGGGTGCTGCGCCGGCCGACCGTGGCGGGCGCGATCGTCGGCGCGTCACGGCCCGAACAGCTCGCCGAGACGGCCAAGGCGGCCACGGTACGGCTCGACGACGAGCTGATGGCCGAAATCGACGCCGTTCTCGACGAACTCGTGGAGCGTGATCCGGCGAAGACCGCCCGGCCGAACGACGTGATGCCCGCCTGGCGCCCGCCACCTGCCGCCGGCTGACGCCCACGGAGGGGGTGGCCGTGGCAGGCTCGGACCGTGGGGCAATTGTCCGAGAGGTCGGCCGGAGCGGCGTGGGAGCACCTGCGCCGCCTGCCGGTCTGGCTCCCCCCGGCGCTGTTGACAGTGGCGGTGACAGTGACCGGGCTGGGATCCGCCCAGCTCTGGCGCGACGAGCTGGCGACGTGGAGCGCGGCCACCCGGTCGCCCGGCGACCTGGCCCGACTGGCCGGCACCATCGACGCCGCCACCGGGCCGTACTACCTGCTGATGCACCTCTGGACGAGGGTCTTCGGCGACTCCACGATCGCCCTGCGCGTACCGGCAGTGTTGGCGATGACAGTGGCCGCCGGGTTGCTCGCCGTGCTCGGCGCGCGGCTCGTCGACCGGCGCGGCGGCCTCTTCGCCGGGCTGCTGTTCGCGGTGCTCCCCGGCACCTCCCGTTACGGGCAGGAGGCTCGCCCGTACGCGCTGGCCACCATGCTCGCCGTGCTCGCCACAGTGCTGCTGGTGACCGCGCTGCGTCGACCGAGCTGGGCACGTTGGGCCGGTTACGCCGCTGCCGTCGCCGCTCTCGGGCTCATTCACCTGATCGCGCTCACAGTGCTCGCCGCCCACGCGCTGGTCGTTCTCATCGCCTGGTGGCGGGGCCCGGCCCCGGCCGGCATCGCCACCCCGTACCAGCCCGACGCCGGGCGGGACCGGCGGGTGTGGCGGTGGCTGGTCGCCGTGGTGCCGGTCGCGCTGCTGACCGGCCCGCTGCTGGTCAAGGCCCGGGCCCAGCAGTCCCGGCAGTTGAACTGGGTCCACCTGGCCCGGCTGGACGACCTCACCGCCTTGCCCGGCGGCGTCACCCAGAGCAGTGTGGTCGGTGGACTGCTGGTCGGGGTCGCCGCGCTGGGCGCGGCCCGACTCGGGCGACGCGCACTGCTGCCGGTCGGCGCGGTGCTGCTGCCCGTACTGCTGCTCTTCGCCGCCGGCACTGTCGTACCGCTGTGGGTGCCCCGGTACCTGGTCTTCGTGGTGCCCTTCGCGTGCCTGCTGGCGGGCGCGGCGCTGGCCGCCGTGGCCGCTCCCGCCGCGCTCGTCGTGGTGGTCCTGGCCGGGCTGCTCGGCCTACCCGACCAGGCCGCGCTGCGACGGACCCACGAGTGGCCACGCAGCGCGCCGGTGGACTACGCGGGGGCGGCCCGGGTGATCGCCGACGGTCAACGCCCGGGGGACGCGGTGGTCTACTCGCCCCGGCACAGCTGGCTCTTCCTCGATCTCGGCATCGAGTACCACCTCAGCGACCCGCCACGCGACGTGCTGGTCACCGAGGACGAGGTCCGCCGCGGCGATCTGTGGGCCGCCGAGTGCTCACAGCCAGCACAGTGCCTGGCCGGTACGACACGGGTGTGGCTCGTCGTCTCCGGCCGGCCCACCGAGCCGCTGGCCGCCGTGCCCGGCGCCAAGGGCGACGCGCTGCGCAGGGACTTCATCGTCACCCAGGTCTGGCAGCGCCCCGGCCTCACCGTCGCCCTGCTGACCAGCCGCCCGGACCGTTGACCCGTTGACACAGCCCCGGGTTGCCGCCTCGGGCCCGTCGCTGCTCGGGCCATTCCCACTCGGCCCGTCATTCCCTCGGGCCCATCACCGCCTGGGGCGGCCGCGGCCGATCACCCGGTCTGGCGGCGCAGCCCGGCCGGCGGTCCGCCGGAAACCCCGGCCGGTCGCCCCGCCAGCCGTCAAACCGCCACCACTTCAGTAGCCGATATACCTGTGGGTCATAAATATGACCCACAGGTATATCGCTCACAACGGCAAGACCGCTCGGGCCCGACACGCCGCCACGTCGGGCCCGCGAACGCGTCGCGCGCTGCCAGCGCTCTGGCTACGGCTAGGCGCGCCTCCGCCGGGCCGGCCGCCGGTCCGCAGCACGCGGAAGGAGGCGGGCGGCGCGGCGGTCAGGCCTGCGAGCGGCCGTCGTGGGTGCTGCGGGCCAGCGGGACCACCAGCATGGCCTCGGTGCCACCGTTGGCGCCGGCGCGCAGTTCGATGGTGCCGCGCAGCTCCCCGGTGATCAGGGCTCGGACGATCTGGAGGCCGAGCCGGCTGCCGCGTTCGGCGTCGAAGTCCGGGGGAAGGCCGCGCCCGTTGTCGGTCACCGAGACGTGCAGCATCTTGCGGAACCGGTGCGCGGAGACCACCACCTCGGGCCGCAGCGACGGGTCCACCTCGGGAGCGGCGACCGGCACCATGCCGGAGGCGGCGGCCACCGGCGCCTCGTCCGCCTCGTCGGCCGGCGGGAAGCCGTGCTCGACGGCGTTGAGCAGCAACTCGTTGAGGACCATCACCAGCGAGGTGGCGATCTCCGCCGGCAGTACACCGAAGCTGCCCCGCCGGCGCATGCCGACGCTCACCTCGGTCGCCGCGACCTCGGTCGCCGCGCTGGCCACCCGGTCGACGATCCCGTCGAACTCCACCGCCTCGTCGCTGGACATCGAGAGCGTCTCGTGCACCAGGGCGATCGAGGCGACCCGACGGACCGATTCCTCAAGCGCGACCCGGGCCTCCGGCATCGCCACCCGGCGGGCCTGCAACCGCAGCAGCGCTGCCACCGTCTGGAGATTGTTCTTCACCCGGTGGTGGATCTCCCGGATGGTGGCGTCCTTGGTGATCAGTGCCCGGTCCCGGCGGCGGACCTCGGTGATGTCCCGGACCAGCACCAACGCTCCGATCGGCACCCCGGCCGGCATCAGCGGCAGCGCCCGGGTGAGCATCGTGGCACCTCGTGCGTCGATCTCCCGGCGGGGTGGCGCCTCACCGCGCAGCGCGGCCAGGATGCCGTTCGAGGCCTCGGTGCCGTCCAGCGGGTCACCGGCCAAACGGCGGTGCAACGCGGCCAGGTCCTCCCCCACCAGGTGCGAGGCGTAGCCCAGTCGGCGGTACGCGGACTGCGCGTTCGGGCTGGCATAGGTGACCTTGCCGCCGGCGTCGAGCCGGACCAGGCCGTCGCCGACCCGGGGTGCCGAGGTGGTCTCGCCCGGATGCCTCGGCGGCGGGAAGGTGCCGTCCGCGATCATCTGCGCCAGGTCGTCGGCCGTGGTGAGGTAGTTGAGCTCCAGCTGGCTGGGCGTACGCGCGGTGGAGAGGTTGGTGTCCCGCCCCACCACGGCGATCACCTCGCCGGCCTCCCCCTCGGCGGTACGCAGCCGAACCGGGATCGCCTCGTGCCGGGCAGGCACGTCGCCGTACCAGACCGGGTCGCCCTCGCGCCAGATACGGCCCTGGGAGTACGCCACCCCCAGGTGGGCCACCTCCGGCCCGCCGACGATCCGACCCACCTGGTCGTCCTGGTAGGCGGTCGGTGCGGTGGTCGGGCGCACCTGGGCGACGCAGAGGAACGTGCCGTCGGCGTCGACCGGCACCCAGAGCAGCAGGTCAGCGAAGGACAGGTCGGAGAGCAGTTGCCAGTCGCCGGCAATCCGGTGCAGGTGGTCGATGTCGGCCGGACGGAGATGGGTGTGCTCCTCGGCGAGGTCGCGCAGCGTGGACACGGTGACCAGGGTGCCACGCCGCGTCTCACATCGTCGCGGTGACCTTCTTCAACCCGCGCGGCGCGTCCGGGTCCTCGCCTCGGGTGAGTGCCAGCGCCAGCGCCAACCGCTGCATCGGCAGGATGTCCAGCAGCGGGGCGTACCGCTCGTCGACCTCGGGGACGGCCAGCCGGGTGGCGCCCGGCACGTCGGCGGAGCCGACCACCACGACGTCGGCGCGGCGTTCGCCGAGGCGGGGCAGCACCTCACCCATCGACCGGCCACCGGGGCCGGAGCCGACCACGGCGAGCACCGGGACCTCCGGGTCGGTCATCGCGAGCGGGCCGTGCAGCAGGTCGGCGCCGGAGAAGGCGAGCGCCGGCAGGTACGAGGTCTCCATCAGCTTCAGCGCGGCCTCCCGGGCGGTGGGGTACGCGTACCCCCGGCCGGTGGTGACCAGCTGACGGGCGAACCGGTAACGCGGGGCGAGCTGGGCCGGGGTGCCGTCGGCCAGGGTGCGGGCGGCCAGCTCGGGCAGTGCGTCGAGCGCCTCCCGTTCGGCCTTTGGGAGCACGCCGTCGCCGGCCCGGATCCCCTCCACCAGCATCAGCAGGGCGAGCAGCTCGGCGGTGTACGTCTTGGTGGCGGCCACCGCCCGCTCGTGCCCGGCGGCGATGTCGACGCTCAGCTCGGCCACGTCGACCAGCGGCGAGTCGGGGGCGTTGGTCACCGCGAGGGTCAGCGCACCGGAGGCTCGGGCGGCGCGCAGCACCTCGGCCAGGTCGGGCGAGCCGCCGCTCTGGCTGACCCCGACGACCAGCGCGTCGGAGAGGTCGGGACGGGCCCCGTACAGGGTGACGACGCTGGGCGACGCCAGCCCGGCGGGCAGGCCGAGCCGGATCTCGGTCAGGTACGCCCCGTAGAGCGCCGCGTGATCAGAGGTGCCCCGCGCGGTGAAGACCACGTGCCGTGGCCGACGTTCCGCGATGACCGCCGCCACCCGGGCGATCTCGGCGGCGTTGGCAGCGGAGAGCAGGCGCGCGTAGCCAGCTGGCTGCTCGTCGATGTCGGCGGCCATTCCAGCCCCTGCACGTGTCACGAAAACCCCTCCCCCTGCGCGGTTGCCGCGCGATTCTTGCTCAGTCTTGCACTTTTGAGCGTATCTCAGCAATCGAACGAGCAGGACTGCGCAGGTGATCACCAGTTGATCTCAATATCAACTAGGCTTTACCCGTTGTGCCCGGTCTAACTGCCACGAGAGGACGACGTGCCCGAGGGAACGGACGATCCCGCGCTCTCCGCGACGGAGGAGCTGGCGCTGGCCCGGCTGGCACTCGACGAGGGCGACCTGCACCACGCCGCCGGCCACCTCGCCGGCGCTCTGGCACGGGCCCCCACCCTGCCGGAGGTGCACGAGACGCTGGCCCGGCTCGCCGCGACGATCGGCGGCGGCCTCGACCTCTTCCCGATCAATCACCACACCTTCGTCGGTGCGGTCGTCGCCCGCGCCCACCTCCTCGCCACCGCCGGGCGCCCCGCCGAAGGGCTGGAGCTGCTGGCCGCGGCGACGTCGTACGCCCCCGGCACCGAGTGGGCCGGCGTGCCCTGGGTCACCGCGCCCGAGTTGGCCGAACGACTGGACCCGGAGCACATCGCCCGCGTCCTCATGCAGGTCTGCGCCGCACTGCCCGACCCGGTGCCACGGATCGGCCGGGCCCCGCTGACCCCGTACCTCACGCTCGCCCGCAACGCCGCCACCGTGCACCCCGAACACGGCCTGCTGCTGGGCGCGGCGTCCGCGCTGGCCCGGCGCCTCGGTGAGGTCGAGCTGGCGGTCCGCTGGGCCACCCGAGGGGTACGCGCACAGCCCTCGAAGATGGGCGAGGTGTGGCTCGGGTACGCGTACCGCAGCTCGGGCCGGACCCGCGACGGCCTCGCGGCCCTCGGTCGGGCCGTCGAGCTCGACCCCGACGACCTGGCGATCTACGCGGACATCGCCGGCACCCTGGCTGAGATCGGCCGGCTGGACGAGGCGTTGGAGTGGACCGAGCGGGCGCTGGCGCGCGATCCGTCGTTCGACTGCGCTGTGCACACCGCCCACCGCCTGCGGCACCTGCGCGACGGTGACCTCGCCCACCTGGTCGCGCTCGCCGACTTTGTGCGGGACCATCCGGACGACAGCCACGAGCACGGCGACCTGGCCCAGTGCTGCCGAGGTCGGCCCTGGCTCGGCCAACTCACCCCGGCCGGTGGGCCCCTGGTCGACGCGATGCGCCAGGCGGTGGCCGATGACGACAACGGTCTCGGCGGTGCCGTCCGCCTACCCGCCGCCGCCCCGCCGAGCGCGGTCGGGACGGCGATCTCCACCGCCCCCGGGCTGCGGATCGAGGTCGTCGGCGCGCCGGAGCCCGACCCGCGCGAGCCCCGGCGGGAGACCGCTGCGCGGTTGTGGCACTACGCGGACGCGGTCCCCACACCCGCGCTGGCGGCGCCATCGGCGACGGCGGTCGAACGGATCGGGCAGATCGCTCACCCGGCGTGGGCACACCCACCGGCGGCGTACGACGCGGCGGTGGGCCTGGCCGGCCTCGACCTGGGCGACCTGCTCGGCCTGTTGGTGCACCCGCCGGCGGCGCCGGCCAACGCGGTGGGTCGGCTGCTGGCGGCCCACGACCCGTCGGTCTGGGTCCGTGGCGTGCAGGTGTGGGCCTGTCTGGGGCTGCTGCACCACCGCACCGACGAGCCGTGGGAGGGCTCGACCCGGCGTCGGGTGCTGCTCGATCTGATCTGGGGCGTCGAGGACTGGGTCACCGAGGCGGCACTGTTCGCCCTGGTCACCGCCGCCTGGGTGGACCCGTCGGTGCGGTCGGACGTGGCCCGGGTTGTGGCGGAGCGGCTGGCCGACGCGGCTGCCGTGGCGCGGAGCCGACCGGTCCCGATCGCCGCTTCGCTGGCTCACCTGGCACTCGCCGCCCCGCAGTTGGATCCGGCGACGGCGGCACTGGCCACCGAACTGCTGGCCGCCCACTCCCCCCGGCTCCCCCGCCCCCGCAACCCTCTGCGCCGCCTCTGGCAACGCCTGAGCAGGCGCGCGCCGCGCCGACCGTGACGGTCGACGCGGCGCGTGTCGCGCGGTTGGGTCAGGCGACCGGGGCCTTGCCGAGGGCGACCTCGGCGTCCTCCTCCGGGGTGGCCTGCGGCGGCGCCTCGTTCGCGGTGCGCAGCGGGATCTCCTTGATGAACCAGGCGAGCACCGGGATCACGATGGTGAAGAGCACCGCCCAGAGGAAGACGTGCGAGATGGCGTCGGAGAGGCCACCGAGCACCGCCTCGCGCGCCTGAGCGGGCAACTCCTTGAGCTTCTCCAGGTCCATGCCGGCGCCGGCCTCGCCGCCACCGAAGGCCCGACCGCCCTCGGAGCTGGCCAGCCGGTTGGCGAAGATCGCGCCGAACAGCGAGATGCCGAACGAGCCGCCGATCGACCGGAAGAAGGTGGCCGCGCCGCTGGCAGCGCCAAGGTCCTTCTGCTCCACGCTGTTCTGCGCGATCAGCATCGACGTCTGCATGAGGAAGCCCATGCCGACGCCGAGCACGATCATGTAGAGCGAGGACATCAGCTTGCTGGTGTCGGTGTCGAGCATGGACAGCAGCGCCATGCCCGCGGTCATCACCACACCACCGATGATCGGGTACGCCCGGTACCTGCCGTTGCGGGTGATCGCCCGGCCGATGACCAGCGAGACGACCAGCATGCCGAACATCAGCGGCAGCAGCAGCAGACCGCTGTTGGTGGCCGATGCCCCCTGCACGGTCTGCTGGTAGAGCGGCAGGAAGTTCATCGCGCCGAACATCGCGAAGCCGAGCAGGAAGCCGATCACCGAGATCAGCGCGAAGTTGCGGTTGGCGAAGAGCGCCAGCGGCAGGATCGGCTCCTGGACCCGGCGTTCCACCAGGCCGAACGCCACCAACGCGACGACGGCCAGCACGGCCAGACCGAGGATCTGCGGCGACGTCCAGTCGTACTCGTTGCCGCCCCAGGTGGTGATGAGCACGATCGCGGTGATGCCGACCGAGAGCAGCCCGGCGCCGAGCCAGTCGATCCGGTGCTCGGTGCGGTACTTCGGCAGGTGCATGGTGGTGATCAGCACGAGCAGCGCGATTCCGCCCAGCGGCAGGTTCACGTAGAACGCCCAGCGCCAGGAGAGGTGGTCGGTGATGAATCCGCCGGCCAGCGGGCCGGCGACCATGGCGATGGCCATGATGCCGGCGATCATGCCCTGGTAGCGCCCGCGCTCGCGGGGCGGGACCAGGTCACCGATGATCGCCATCACGCCGACCATGAGGCCGCCGGCGCCGAGGCCCTGCACGGCCCGGAAGGCGATGAGCTGGACCATGCCGTCCTCCGGACCGCCGAGCATCCCGGAGCCGGCCATGCCACAGAGGGCGGAGCCGACCAGGAAGACGACGACCGAGGTCAGGAAGACTGACTTGCGGCCGTAGAGGTCACCGAGCTTGCCCCAGATCGGGGTGGAGACGGTGGTGCCCAGGACGTACGCGGTAACCACCCAGGTGAAGTGGTTGAGCCCGCCGAACTCGCCGACGATCCGCGGTAACGCGGTGCTGACGATCATATTGTCGAGCATCGCGAGCATCATCGCGATCATCAGCCCGAACAGCACGACCCGGATGTTGTTGGGTCGCGTGCCGGCCTGGGTTGCCTGAGTCATGGGTAAGCTCCCCCCGAAGATTGCCGTACTTACTTGCCGCCCGGCTAGTCACCTTACTAGCCGCACGGTAAGTTGGGTACGAGTAACGGTCAAGCCATTTGGAGGGCGTGCGTGAGCGAGAGCACAGGCGGCGGAACGCGGGAACGGATCAAGGCCGTCGCGCTCGAACTCTTCACCGAGCAGGGGTACGAGAAGACCTCGCTCCGGGAAATCGCCGAGCGCCTCAACGTCACCAAGGCCGCGCTCTACTACCACTTCAAGAGCAAGGACGACATCGTCGCCAGCTTCGTCGAGGACCGGCTGGAGGGGATGGACGCACTGATCGCCTGGGCCGCCACCCAGCCCGCCACCCTGGCCACCCGGCGCGAGCTGATCTCCCGGTACGCCGACACGATGTTCGACGGCACCCAGCCGTCGGTGATGCGCTTCTTCGAGCAGAACCAGACCGCGCTCAAGAGCCTCTCCTCCGGGCAGAAGATGCGCGGTCGGATGTTGGAGCTGGCGGACGCGCTCTGCCGGGGCGATGAATCCCCCGCCGCCCAGCTACGCGCCGCGCTGTCAATCTTCGCGGTGCACACCAGCTGGTTCGCGGTCCGCGCGCCGCACATCAGCGACGACGAACGCCGCAAGCTCGCCCTGGAGGTGGCCGACGAACTGCTGGCCGCCATCGGCACGCAGCCCAACGCCTGACCGGGCGTGACCGCGCCGGCCCGGGCTCGTCGGTCGCCGGCTCAGCCGCGCGTCAGCTCCAGCCGAAGGCCGAGCAGGTCCACACCCGGCAGCGGCGACCAGTCCTTCTCCGGCGAACGGACGAAACCGCGCCGCGAGTAGAGCCGGTGCGCCGGATCAGCCATCCCGGCCCGTACGCAGATCACCACCGCCGTGCAACCCAACACTGTCGCCCGGTCGACACACGCCTCGACCAGCGCGGCACCCACACCCCGCCCCTGAGCGCCCGGGTCGACCGCGAGCATCCGGAACTCCGCCTCGCCCGGCCCGGCCAGCTCGGCGAACGGGGTGCCCGGCAGCACGAACGTCACCGAGCCGAGCACCGCCCCGGTCACCTCGTCGACCGCGACCAGCACCTCGCCACTGGCGGCTCGGGTCGACACGTCGGCCAGCACCTCGCCGTACCCGTGCTCGCCCTTGAGCTGGCCGTCCGCCTCGTACGCGGCCACGGTCAGCCGGGCCACCGCCGGGAAGTCGGCCGACTCGGCCGGACGGACCCGCAACCCGGTCAAGCGATCACGGCGATCAGGTCACCGTCCTGCACGACGTCGCCCTCGTTGACGACGAGCTGCTGGAGCACACCATCGGACTCGGCGACGACCGGGATCTCCATCTTCATCGACTCGAGGATCACCAGGGTGTCGCCCTCGGTCACCGTGTCACCCGCCGTGGCGACGACCTTCCAGACGTTGGCCACCATCTCGGCGCGGATCTCCTCGGCCATGTCCAGGCCCTCCCTCTTCGCGACGTGCCTGCCGATGTATCCAATCATGCGTCGACCGGTGGTGGGCGCGCAGCGGCACAGCCGGGATGGCAGGCCCGCCCTGGGGAAGGCGGCGGGTGTCGACAGCACTACCATCAGCGGGTCGGACCCGACGCCGGACCGCCGGTGGCCGCATCCGCGCCGAGGTCGTGCGCAGGACGGATCCGACCCATCACGAGGAGGTCAGCATGGCGAAGAAGTCCCGGAAGAAGAAGGCTCGTAAGAAGAACGCCGCGAACCACGGCAAGCGTCCCAACTCCTGAACGGGTCGACGGGCCGGTTGCCCGTCGCCGCTCAGCTCGACCCGGCCGGAGGCCGGGCACACCGGTGGCCCGGGTCGACATCGACCCGGGCCACCGGTCTTGCCAGCTCGTGCCGACGCTCGGTCGGCCAGCTCAGACGATCAGTCGGCCAGCTCACGGGAGTCGCTGGTCTCGAAAACGACCAGCTCGGTGAGCTTGACCCGCAGCCGCTCGCGCAGCTGATCCGGCGCGGTCTCGTTGCCACAGCAACGCGCCACCAACGCCCGCACCTCCTGCTCCAGCCCGTACTCGCGCAGGCAGGGCCCGCACTCGTCCAGGTGGTGCCGGATCAGTGAGCGGCGCTCGTCGGCGCACTCCAGATCCAGGTAGAGATACACCTCCGCGAGCACTTCGCGGCAGTCCGTCTCGTGCGGCTCCCCACAGCTCACGTCACACCTCCCGGCCGGCAGCGGCGGTCGAGCCCTTCGCCGAGCGGGCCGCACTGAAGCCCCGCTCTCCCGCGTAACGCTCGAGCAGCTTGCGCAGATTACGACGGCCCCGGTGCAGACGCGACATCACGGTGCCGATCGGCGTGCCCATGATGTCCGCGACCTCCTTGTAGGAGAAGCCCTCGACATCGGTGAGGTAGACGGCCAGGCGGAACTCCTCCGGCAACTGCTGGAGGGCCTCCTTGACGTCACTGTCCGGCAGCCGGTCCAGTGCCTCCGTCTCGGCCGAGCGCAACCCGCTTGAGGTGTGCGACTCGGCCTCGGCGAGCTGCCAGTCGGTGATCTCCTCGGTGGGCGCCTGGATCGGCTGGCGCTGCCGCTTGCGGTAGGAGTTGATGTAGGTGTTGGTCAGGATCCGGTAGAGCCAGGCCTTGAGGTTCGTGCCCTGCTCAAACTGGTGGAAGGCCGCGTACGCCTTCAGGTACGTCTCCTGGACCAGGTCCTCGGCATCCGCCGGGTTGCGTGTCATTCGCAGCCCAGCAGCGTAGAGCTGATCGACGAATGGCATCGCGTCCCGCTCGAATCGGGCCCTGCGCTCGTCCGTCTTCTCGGTGGTCAACCGCACATCCCCTCGCGTCGGATGCTTTCCCGCCGAGGATACGCGCACGGACCTGCCCGCAGATTCACTTCCGGCCGGTGTGCCCGTGCTCACCGCACCCACCCCGCCCGGTCCCGCCGTCGCGGGCCACTCCGGGCCATCCAGCAGCCGCTTCAGCTGCCGGGCGTCCCGCTCGTCCCGTTCCAGGCTTCGTGTCTCGGTTGGCACCGGTCACCCCCTCACAGAAAAGTCGTCCGGGGGTAGTAACGCGAGATGACCACTGGGGCATTCCGTCCGGCCCCTCCCCGTTCCTGGTCCCGGCCCCGACGGCGGCCGGCGCTGGGACCAGGAAGGGCCTGGGAGGACTGGTGTCACCGGCTCTGCTCGGGCCGGCGGCACCATCGGATGCAACGACCCGTGCCCGCCCCGGAAACGGTTGCCCCGGCGAGCCGGGCGCGACGGGTCAGCTGGCCGCCCAGCCCCGGGCGGACAGCCAGTCGCGAACGGCGGCGGCGGTGCCGGCCGGATCCCGGCGCAGGTCGTGCGTCTCACCGGGACGGCTCACCACCTGCACGGCCGGTCCCGGCTCCGGCGTCCCGAACGGATCCCGGTCGCCGTTGACGACCAACGTCGGCAGGCCGGTGCCCAGTTCAGCGGCGCGCGATCGTTCCGGCCGGCCGGGCGGGTGCAGTGGAAAGGCCAACGCGACCACGCCCACCGCGCCCACCGCACGGGCCGTCCGACAGGCGACCCGCGCACCGCTGGAACGCCCACCGACCACCACCGTCGGCACGTCGGCGTGCCGGTCACGCAGCTCGGCGAGCACCGCCGTCCAGGCCTCGTCGAGGTGACCTGCCGGCGCCGGCGCACGTCGACCGGCGACCCGGTAGGGCTGCGTCACCCGGACCACCGCCAGGCCTGCCGCCACCGACGCGTCCCGGACCGCGAGCAGGTCGGGCGCGTCGACGCTGCCGCCCGCGCCGTGCCCGAGGACGAGCAGGGCGGTGGCCGGGCGGACCGGCAGGTCGGTGTCGATCCGCGCCGGACCGCGCGGGGTGTCGATCTCGTTGCTGGCTGGCACCGGCCTATTCTGCGCCGCCGGACGGGCGTCGGGTGCGAACCGGGCCGCCGATCAGCTCAGCGGGACCAGGGCGAGCAGGCGATCGCGCACCGGCGGGCCGGCATCGTCGATGGCGTCCGGATCGGGTTCGACCTCGCCGCGCCAGGCGACCAGCATCGCCCGTCGTTCCCGCGGCGTGGTGCCGCCCCACACGCCGTGACAGTCACCGACGTCGAGGGCCCAGGCCAGGCAGGACCCCTGCACGTCACAACTGCGACACAGCGCGACGGCGGCGTCCGCCGGCTCGTTCGGTGCCGGAAAGAATGTCTCCGGATCGACGCTCTGGCAGGTTCCTCTGGTGCGCCAAGCGTCGTCCTGTCGCCGTTCTCGCACGGCCCGCAGCAGTCGCGGATCTCGCCGCGCCGCTGCCACCTCGTGCGGGCGCGGCATACGTGCCCGTGTCATCCACCCACCTCCCCCGTGGGACCGGCAAAAGCTGTGGACGTCGTCCGCCCCGTGCGGACCGACAGCCACTACCGGCGCTGTGTTCTATCGCACTTAACAACACCGGGACAAGGGTCTGCCGGGAACATGACTGAACAGCCAGGAGACGAATCGCGCGGAACCTGGCAAATCGGCGGCCGACGATGCACGGCGGCGTCAGAACAGGGTCAGCTCCTGCGGTGACACCGTCGGCGCCACCGCCACCCGCGCGGTCAGCTGTGGCCCGTCGTTGCGAACGTCTCCCACCGCCGCACCCACCGGGCGGATCTCCAGCCCCGCCAACTGCTCCGCCGACGCCGGAGTGAGCAGCCGCCCCGGCTCGTCGGTCGGCGCGAGCCACGACGACCACCGCTCAGGGGGCAGCAGCACCGGCATCCGGTCGTGCACCTCGGCCAGGTCGCCGAGCGCCGCGGTGGTCAACACGCTGAAGGTGAGCCGGGTCTCGGCGTCGGACTCCCAGACCGACCAGATGCCGGCCAGCGCGAGCACCGAGCCGTCCCGGGGGGTCATGAAGTACGCCTGTCGCCCGCCGTCGGGCAACCGGACCCACTCGTACCAGCCGTCGGCCGGGACCAGGCAACGGCGACGGGAGAAGGAGCCGGCGTACGCCCGGCTGGTGGCCACCGTCTCCGCCCGCGCGTTGATCATCCGAGCGGCTCCCGAGGCGGACCGGGACCAGTGCGGCAGCAGACCCCAGCGGCCGACACAGAGGCTGCGGTGCCCCTCCGGGCTGACCCGGACCAGCGGCACCGGGTCGGTCGGCGCGACGTTGTGGTCCGCCCGGACCAGGCCGTCGGAGTCGTCGGACGACTCGAACAGCGCGCTCAGCTCGCCGGAGCTCCGGGTCGTCGCGTACCTGCCGCACATGGGGCACACGCTAACGCGTCGGAGGCCCCGTCGGCTGTCCCGCCAACCGGGAGTACGAACGCCGGGCGCCGCCGCCCGCCCGCCGACACGGCAGAATGTAACCGTGGGCAACCTGACCGCGACCCGGCCGCCGCAGCCGTGGACCGCACCGACCGCATCCGACCCGGTGGCGGCGACGCTGCGCCTGCCCGGTTCCAAATCGATGACCGCCCGGGCCCTGGTGCTCAGCGCGCTGGCCGCCGGCCCGTCGACGCTGGCCCGGCCACTGCGCGCCCGTGACACCGAGTTGATGGCCGCCGGCCTGCGCGCGATGGGTGCGCACGTCTCGATCAGCGACGACGAGCGCTGGCTGGTCCGACCGCACCCGCTGGCCGGCCCCGCCCACGTCGACGTCGGGCTGGCCGGCACCGTGATGCGGTTCGTGCCGCCGGTGGCGGGCCTGGCCGACGGGCAGGTCACCTTCGACGGTGACCCGTACGTGCGCACCCGGCCACTCGGCCCGCTGGTCGGCGCGCTGCGCTCGCTGGGCGTCCGGATCGACGTCACCGGCACCGGCAGCCTGCCGCTGACAGTGCTCGGCACCGGCCGGATCACCGGTGGCGAGGTCGTGATCGACGCGTCCGCCTCCAGCCAACTCGTCTCCGGGTTGTTGCTGGCCGCCCCGCGCTTCGACCGGGGCGTCGTGGTCCGCCACGTCGGCCCGCCGGTGCCCTCCGCGCCGCACCTTCGGATGACGGTGCAGATGCTGCGGGCCGCCGGCGCGGCTGTCGACGACAGCACCCCCGACGTCTGGGCCGTCGAGCCCGGCCCGCTCACCGGGCGCGGCTGGGACATCGAGCCGGACCTCTCCGGTGCCGTGCCGTTCTTCGCCGCCGCCCTGGTCACCGGCGGCGAGGTGACCCTTCAGGGTTGGCCGCACAGCAGCGCGCAGCCGGTCGAGAAACTCCGCTCGCTGCTGCAGCGGATGGGCGGTGAGGTCACCCTCTCCACCGACGGGCTGACCGTCCGTGGCAGCGGCGTGGTGCACGGTCTGACCGCCGACCTGTCCGACGTCGGCGAGCTGACCCTCGTGCTGACCGCGCTGGCCATGCTGGCCGACTCGCCGTCGGTGTTCACCGGCGTCGGGCACATCCGTGGGCACGAGACCGACCGGCTCGCCGCGCTCGCGCGCGAGTTCGGCGGGCTCGGCGCGGACATCACCGAAACACCGGACGGGTTGGAGATCCGGCCCCGACCGCTGCGCGGCGGGGTCTTCCGCACCTACCACGACCACCGGATGGCGCACGCCGCCGCGGTGGCCGGGCTGGCCGTTCCGGGCGTCGAGGTGGACGACGTGGGGTGTACCTCCAAGACCATGCCCGAGTTCCCGGCACTATGGTCAGCGATGGTGACCGGCAAGAGCTGACGCGAGAAGAGGACAGGTCCTGGCGACCAAACGGCGGGAGTACGACGAGGACGACGTGCGGGTCCGACCCGGAAAGTCGTCGCGCCCGCGTACGCGCACCCGCCCGCAGCACGCCGACGCGGTCGACGGGTTCGTCATCGCCGTCGACCGGGGGCGCTACACCTGCGTGCTCTCCGGGGCCGAACGCGGCGTGGTCGGCGCCGAGCTGCCCACTGTCACCGCCATGCGGGCCCGCGAGTTGGGCCGCAAATCGGTGGTGGTCGGTGACCGGGTCAGCCTGGTCGGTGACACGTCCGGCGCGGAGGGCGCTCTCGCCCGCATCGTCCGGATCGCCGAACGCCGCTCGGTGCTGCGCCGCACCGCAGACGACGACGAGACCACCGCCGAGGGCCGGCTGGAACGGGTCGTGGTGGCCAACGCGGACCAGTTGGTGATCGTCAGCGCGTTGGCCGACCCACCGCCGCGCACCGGGTTCATCGACCGCTGCCTGGTGGCCGCGTACGACGCGGACGTCGAGCCGCTGCTCTGCCTCACGAAGGCCGACCTGGCCGGGCCGGAGGAGGTGCTCGGCTACTACACCGAGCTGGAGCTGCCCTACGTGCTCAACCGTCCCGACTCCGACCTCGACGCGCTCCGCGCGCTGCTGAGCGGCAAGGTGTCGGTGCTTGTCGGGCACTCCGGGGTGGGCAAGTCGACGCTGGTCAACCGCCTCGTTCCGGACGCGCTGCGCGCGGTCGGCGTGGTCAGCGCGATCGGCCGGGGCCGGCACACCTCGACCAGCGCGGTGGCGCTGCGGCTGCCACCGGTGCACGGGATCGACACCGACCCGGGCTGGATCATCGACACCCCCGGGATCCGCAGCTTCGGGTTGGCGCACGTCTCGGCCGACAGCCTGCTGCACGGCTTTCCGGACCTGGTCGAGGGCACCGTCGACTGCCCACCGAACTGCCCCCACACGGCCGACGAGGCCGAGTGTGGGCTGGACGCCTGGGTGGCCGCCGGTAAGGCCGACCCGCGCCGGCTGGCCTCGTACCGTCGGTTGCTCGCTTCCCGCGCCGGCGAGGGTGACTCGCGCGGCGACAGCGACCAGCGCGGCCCCGGCGAGGGTGACCGGCGCGGCCCCGACGAGTGACCCGACGGGTGTGGGCTAGGTTGCCGGCATGACCGGGTACGCCGACGACCTCGCCCTCGCCCATCTGCTCGCCGACCGGGCCGACGCCATCGCCACAGCCCGGTTCCGGGCGCTCGACCTGCGCGTCGAGGCGAAGCCCGACCTGACCCCGGTTTCCGACGCGGACACCGCCGTGGAGCGGGAGATCCGCGCCCTGCTGGCCGAGCACCGACCGGCCGACGGGCTGCTCGGTGAGGAGTACGGCGCGCAGTCGTCCGCCAACCCGAACGGCCGCCGGTGGATCATCGATCCGATCGACGGCACCAAGAACTTCGTCCGTGGCGTGCCGATCTGGGCCACCTTGATCGCGCTCTACGACGGCGACCGGCCGGCGGTCGGCGTGGTGTCCGCACCGGCGCTCGGACGACGCTGGTGGGCCAGCGCGGGTGCGGGCGCGTACGCCGGGCCGGGCCCCGCGGCCGGCGAGCGGATCGGTGTGTCCGCGGTGCGTGGGGTCGCGGATGCCAGCTTCTGCTACTCGTCGCTGAACGGGTGGGAGGAGGCGGGGCGGCTCGACGCCGTGCTCGACCTGATGCGGGACAGCTGGCGCAGCCGGGCGTACGGGGACTTCTACGGCTACATGCTGTTGGCCGAGGGGGCACTGGACGTGATGGCTGAGCCGGAGTTGTCAGTGTGGGACGTGGCGGCGCTGGTGCCGATCGTCACTGAGGCGGGTGGCACGGTCACGGATCTGGCCGGACAACCGGCCCCCGCCGGGGCTCCGGGCACCGACAGCAGCGTGGTGGCCACCAACGGTGTGCTGCACGCCGACATCCTCGCCCGCCTCAATCGACCAGCCGAGCGCTGACCCCCGGCAACCTCTATCCTCGCCAGGTGGTCTCCTCCGGTTGGTGCTTTCTCGCGGCGATGATCGTCGCGTACGGCTTCGCCAACCTGCTCCAGTCGGTGGCGGCGGCGCGCACCACGGTCCACCACACCTTCGATCCGGGCCTGCTGCTGCGCCTCGCCGGGCACCGGACGTACCTGATCGGCCTCGGCTGTCAGATCGGCGGTTTCGTGCTCGCCTTCCTGGCCCGGCGGGACCTGCCGCTGTTCCTCGTGCAGGCCAGCGTGGCGGCCGGGCTCGGGGTGACTGCCATCCTCGGGGTGCTGGTGCTGAAGTGGCGGCTGCCGGCGGCGGAGGTGGTGCTGTTGGCGCTGCTCTTCGCGGGGATCACCGCGCTGGTGCTGTCCGCCCGGCCGGCGCCGTCGAAGCAGCTCGGCACCGCCGGCTCGATCGCCCTGCTGGTGGCGCTGGGCGTGATCGCGGTGCTCGGTTTCTTCGCCGTCCGGCTGCACGGGGCACCGGGTTCGGTGGCCCTCGGCTCACTGGCCGGGCTGGCGTTCAGCTCGGCCGCGGTCGCCGCCCGGCCACTGGCATCCGCGCCGTCCGCCGAGGCGTTCCTCGCCGACCCGCTGTTCTACCTGCTGATCGCCCACTCGATAGTGGGTCAGCTGCTGCTCGGTCTGGCCATGCAGCGCGGCTCGACGACCGCCGCGGTCGCCGCGATGGACGCCGCCGGCGCGGTGCCGGCCGCGATCGTCGGCCTGCTGCTGCTCAACGACAAGATCTGGCCGGGGCGGGAGTGGCTGGCCGCGGTCGGCTTCCTGGTGACCCTGGCCGCGGTGATCGGCCTGACCCGGTACGCCGAACCGCAGCAGCACCGCTCGGTGGCACGCCGTCGGGACCCCGCCATGGTCGGTGCCGGCCGGCCGGGCTGACCGTCCGGCACCGCATCACGGCAGAGGTGTCGCAGCAGCACCGCCGACTCAGGCCTCGACCGGCTTGCGGCGACTCACCACCCGTTCGTAGAGGCGCTCCAACGCACCGGCGGTCCGCTCCCAGGTGTAACTGCTGCGCACCCGGTCCACCGCGGCGTGCCCGTACGCGAACCGACCGGCGTTGTCGGCGAGCAGACGGCGCAGCGACACTCCGAGCGCCCGTACGTCACCGGGGGGCACCAGGCGACCGGTGACCTCGTCGACGACGGCGTCCGCCAGGCCGCCCATCGCGTAGCCGATCACCGGCACCCCGCAGGCCATCGCCTCCAGCGAGACCCGCCCCGCCGAGGAGTAGTGCGGCGTGCAGGCGACAACGTCCGCCGACCGGTACCAGGTGGCCATCTGGTCGTGCGGCACCGCCCCGACGAGCCGTACCTGGTCGACGACGCCGAGCTGTTCGGCCAGCTCGCGCAGGCGTCGTGCCTCAGCATGGTTGGCCAACTGGTCGACCGGCGGCCCACCGGCGATCACCAGCTCGGCGTCACCGACCAGCCGCATCGCCCGGATCAGGTCCTCCTGGCCGTGCCCGGCGGCCAGCGAGCCCACCGAGAGGATGCGGGGCCGCTGTTCGCGCGGTGCTGCCTCGCCGTCGGGGTGGAACAGGTCGATGTCGACGCCGGCCGGCACCAACGCGACCGAGCTGCGTTGCAGACCCATCCGGGTCAGCTCGTCGACCTCGTCGTTGGACTGGGCCACGGCGATGTCGACCGCCCTGGTCAATGCGCGCTCCAGCGTGATCCGCTGGCCCGGCCCGTCGTAGTGGCCGCCCAGGTGACGCAGCTGCTCGATGCCGAGCGAGTGGAACGTCTGCACCACCGGAATGTCGGTCTCCCGGACGGCGTGCGCGGCGGCCAGGCCACCGACCCAGTAGTGCCCGTGCACCACCTCGGGCCGCCAGGAACCCGACCACTCGTCGGCCAGCCAGCGGCCGACCTCCGTCACGTACGGGATCAGCTCGACGGTGGGTAGCGGGGTGGGCGGGCCGGCGGGCACCTGGTGCACCTGGTAGCCGTCGACGTTCATCGTCGCCGGCAGCGTCGGGTCGTCCCGGCGTACGTAGAGCCGGACGTCATGGCCTCGCTCGGCCAGCTCGGCGGCGACCCTCGCGGTGTGCTGTCGGGTGCCGACCGGCGGGCCGTCGGCGTGGCGGTAGGAACTGGCGTGCGCGCAGACGAGGCCGACGCGCATGGGTCACCTCCCTGCGATCTTTCCTCGGCGGTGGTCCTCCCGGTCAGAGCGTCCCATTAACCCCGCGACGCTGAGCCGAAACCTGGCAGATCAGGAAGAGTCAGCGCGAGTGCCACCGACACTTGCGCCACGGCAAGCACAGGCGGCACACGACAGTGGGGTTCGACGATGATCCACAAGCCGTGGCCGGTGTGACCAGGGCCGGCCGGGGGTACCGCTCAGAAATGCCGCTGACCCGCAGTCTCGACGATTCGACCGTGGTGATCACCGGCGCGTCCAGCGGGATCGGCACGGCGACCGCGTACGCATTGGCCCGCCGGGGTGCCGCCGTTGTGCTGGCCGCCCGCAGCGAGCCCGCCCTGCAACAGGTCGCGCAGCGCTGCCGGGAGTTGGGCGGCCAGGCGCTGGTCGTACCGACCGACGTCACCGACCTGGAGTCGGTGCGGCGGCTGGCCGAGCAGGCGGCGGCCGAGTTCGGCCGGATCGACGCCTGGGTGAACAACGCCGCGGTGAGCGCCGTGGGGCTGTTCGACGAGATCCCGGTCGCCGAATTCCGCCGGGTGCTGGAGGTCAACCTGCTCGGGGCGGTGCACGGCATCAAGGCGGCACTGCCCTACCTGGGCGCCGCCGGTGGCGGTGTGCTGGTCAACAACGCCTCGGTGCTGGCCGAGGTGGCCATGCCGTACCAGTCGGCGTACAACGCCTCCAAGCACGGCATCCGCGGGCTGGCCGACACCGTCCGACAGGAGCTGCGGGTCACCGGTCGCGGTCACATCTCCGTCTGCACAGTGCTGCCGGCCACGATCGACACCCCGTTCTTCCGGCACACCGGCAACCACAGCGGCCGGGAACTGGTGGCGCCTCCGCCGATCTACCCGCCGGAGATGGTCGCCGAGACCATCGTCCGGTTGCTGCGCCGGCCCCGCCGCGAGGCGTACGCCGGTGGCGCGGCCCGGCTGATCGGCCTGCAGTGGCGGCTGGCGCCCGCGCTGGTCGAGCGGACCCTCGGCTGGTACGCCCACCGCACCCAGTTCGGCCCGGGCGCCCGGGTGGACAGCAGTGGCAACGTGTTCGACGCCGATGCTCTGGCACGCCAGGACGGTGGCTGGCACGGTCGGCGGCGGCAGTTGGTGCGGATGACCGCCGCGTTCGGTCTGGCTGCCGCCGGCACCGCTGTCGGCACCCTGGCGGCCATCAACCGCCGCTCCCGGTCGGACCGCTGATGGCCGATGTCGAGCGCCCGAATGCGCTCACCGTCACCGGCGCGCACAATGGGGCGATCATGTCGAGCTGTCTCGTGGAAATCGACGAGTCGTCAGCGGTGGTCCGGCTGACCGGTGTGCTCGATGCCGCTGGTGCCGAGGCGCTACGCGGCGCGCTGCTCGCCCGTCTGCTGGCCCGGCCCGGCCCGGTGGTGGCCGACGTGACCGGCCTGCGGGTCGTCGACCCGGCCGGGCGCGGTGTCTTCGCCGACGTACGCCGGGAGGTCGCCGACTGGCCCGCCGCGGACCTGCTGCTGTGTGACCCGGCGGTCGACGGGCCCGCCCATCCGGACGCCGCGCTCGCCGGGGTGCCGGCCTGGCCGACGCTCGACGGGGCGCTGGCCGCTGTGGCGGCGACACCACTGGCGGCGGTGCTCACCGCCGACCTGGCTCCGGCGGTGGGAGCCGCCCGGCAGGCGCGCGAGCTGGTCACCACCGGTTGCGAGCGCTGGGGCATGCCGACGCTCACCGACCCGGCGTGCATCGCGATCACCGAGATGGTCAACAACGTGGTGGCGCACGCCCGGACCCCGATGACGGTTCGGCTGGCGCCTCAGGAGACCACCCTGCACCTGGCGGTTCGCGACCACTCCCCGCGTCAGCCGACCTTCGCCGGGATCTCCCCGCCGAATCGCGCCGGCGGCCGGGGCCTGCTGCTGATCGACACTGTGACCCGTCGCTGGGGGAGCAGCGCCGTACCGGACGGCAAGGTCGTCTGGTGTGTGCTGCACCCCGACGACGAGGCTCTCTGACGGGGCTTTCGCCATCGGCGCCCGGTTCGGCGACGTACCTCCGGAGGCCGCCCGGTTACGGCGGCAGGGCAGCGGGTAGTGATCAGACATGCGCGACAACGAGTACCCGACCCCCGTGTCCGACACCGAGGCGCAAGGGCTGCCCGACACCGCCGATGACGACTCGACCGCCAACGACGACGTCCTCACCGGGCGCGAGGCGGACGGCCCGGACCCGGCCCAACTGCCCGGCGATCGGACGCCGGTGGCGGTGGACCGGTTCGGAACGACCGCCGAGGAGCAGCTCGACGGTGAGTCGTTGGACTACAAGCTCGACCGCGAGGTCTACGAGCGCCCGGCGGACGACCCGCTGGCCGGCACCATCGACCCGAAGATCGCCTTCGAGGCGGACAACCTGGAAGCCGCGGCGGAGGCTCAGCTGGACGCCGACGTGATGGATCCCGGGCCGACCTCGGACCCGAACTCACCGGTCTCCCTCTACGACCACGGTCAGCTCGGCACTGTGGCCGACGCCACAGTAGGCCGGCTGGTGGAACCGGACGAGGGGTCGCACACCGACCAGGAGACCGATTCGGTGGCGTACGACGCCGGATCGGCCGGAGGCGGAGCGACCGCCGAGGAGCTGGCCATCCACGAGACGGAGCCGCCGCGCTCGGTCTGACGTCCGCTCAGTCGTCCAGACCACGTTCGATGGCGTACCGGGTCAGCTCGACCCGGTTGTGCAGTTGCAGTTTGCCCAGGGTGTTCTGCACGTGGTTCTGTACCGTGCGGTGCGACAGGCCGAGCCGCTGGGCGATCTGCTTGTACGACATCCCCTTCGCCACCAGCCGCAGCACCTCCGTCTCCCGTTCGGTGAGCTGGGGCGTAACGGGTTCGGCAGCGCCGGCCGGGCCGGTCCCCCGCCCCGGTCCGGCGGCCAGCCGGCGGTACTCGCCGAGCACCAGCCCGGCCAGGCCGGGGGTGAAGACCGCGTCGCCGGCCGCGGTGCGGTGCACCGCCTCCAGGAACTCGGCGGGCGCTGTCGACTTCACCAGGTAACCGGTGGCCCCGGCCTTGACCGCGTCCAGCACGCTCTGCTGTTCGCCGCTGGCACTGAGCATCAGCACGCGTACGGCGGGCAGTGCCGCGCGCAACCCCAGGATCACCTCGACCCCGGAGATGTCGGGTAGTTGCAGGTCGAGAACGACGACGTCGGGCCGGGCGGCGGCGGCCACCCGGATGGCCTGTCGTCCCTCGCCACTGGTCGCCACCACCAGGAAACCGGCCTCGGTCAGGTCGCGGGCGACGCCCTCCCGCCACATCGGATGGTCGTCCACCACCATCACCCGGATCGGGTTCACCGCGTTGACCTCGGCACGCTCAGCTCGATCTCGGTGCCCGCCTCGGGGGCGGACACGATCCGAACCGTGCCGCCCACGTCGGCCACCCGGCCCCGGATCGACTGGGTCACGCCGAGCCGACCCTGGGCGGCCGCCTCGTCCAGCCGACCGTCCGGGATGCCCGGCCCCTCGTCACGGATCGACACGGTCACCGTCGCCCCCTCGTCCTCGATCAGCACCCAGGCCCGCCCACCGGCGTGCCGCCCCACGTTGTCCAGTGCCGCGCCGGTCGCGGCCGCCAACTCTCCGGCCACCCGTCGGGGCAGCGGCACCGGGGTGGCCGGGGCGGAGAGCGCCACAGCCGCGGAGGCGTACCGGCCGAGCAGGGTCCGCAGGTCCACCGCCTCGCCGCCGTCCGGGAGGCTCGCGGCCGGGCCGGCGCCGGCGATCAGCGCCCGCAGGGCAACCTCCTGCTCGCCGGCCAGCCGGGCCAGCTCGCCGGCCTCCCCGGGCAGGTCCGCGCCGCGCCGCTGCACCAGCGCCAGCACCTGGAGCACCGAGTCGTGGATGTCCCGGGCCAGCCGCTCCCGCTCCCGGGTGGCGGCCTCCAGCTCCACCGCGCGCTGCAACCGCTCCTCGGCGCTCACCGCGAGCCGGGCCACGTGCCCGACCACCACTCCGGCGAGCAGCATCAGGATCACCCCGGTGAACGAGGACTGGCCGATCCGCTCCCGGGTGGCCAGGTCCGCGCCGGCGACCAGCAGCGCGGCGACAGTGCCCCGTCGCCGGCCACCGGAGACGGCCCAGGCCAGCACCGGGCCGGCCATCCAGGCCACCCCCAGGGTGGGTACGCCGTGGGTGAGCGCCGTCCGGCCGACCACCCACGGGGTCGCCAGCACGATGGCCATGACCACCCCGAGGTCGGCCAGCAGCAGCGGCCAGCGCCGCCAGGCCGGTCGGGCGTACCCGATCGCGGTCGCGCCGGTCCAGGCGATCATCAGCAGGATCAGGGCGCCGACGGCGTACGGGTGGGCGTACCGGTCGGCGTCGCGCACCGCGAGCGCGCAGACGTACGCCAGGGAGGCCAGCCTGAACACGGTGAGCGCACGCCACAGCGGCACCTCGAACCCACCCGGCGGCGACGGCATGGCGGTCAGGATGCCACAACCGGGCCGGCGCACGGCGAGCAGCGAGTGCGGTTCGGGAAACCCTGACGTACGGTGGAAAAGCCGCGAAATACTCCGAGATGCGCCGCCGGGACGGGCCCATGACGAACGCAGACCCGCACGCACGGCGTACGGTTGTGCCCATCGAACCTGCCCTCCTGATCGCCGAAGCCTTTGACCAGGCCCAGGTGACCGAGATTCGACACTCGGTCACCTCCTGCGCGCATGCCTCGGGTCTGAGCGGCCAACGGCTGGACGACTTCGTGCTCGCGATCAACGAATTGATCACCAACGCGGTGCGACACGGTGGCGGGCGCGGCTGGCTGCGGCTCTGGCACGAGTCGGGTGTGCTGGTCTGCGAGGTCGCCGACCACGGGCACGGGATCAGCCCGCAACGGCTGGGCGACCGCAGTCGGCCCGCCCCGGACACCGCCGGCGGCTGGGGCCTCTGGCTGGCCCGCGAGCTGACCGACGCGATGGAGGTCGTCACCGGCACCGCCGGCACCACCGTCCGCATCACCACGGGTCTCACCAACCACAATCACACCCCGCGCTGACCCCCACGCGCCCCCTCTGCGCGATCTTGCACTTACTGTCCCGACGACCGTCTAAAACCGCTCATTCTGACGCAGAAACTGCAAGATCGCGGGGGCAAGGAGCGGGGCGGTTCAGGCGAAGAGGGCGGAGACGGACTCTCCGTTGTGGATCCGGCGCGTCGCCTCGGCAAGGGCGGGGGCCACCGACAGGACCTGCAACTTGGGGACCCGCTTGGCGGCCGGGATGGGCACCGTGTTGGTGCAGACGATCTCCAGGACGCCGTCCTGGTCGCTGAGCCGCTGCAACGCGTCGCCGGAGAAGAGGCCGTGCGTGCAGGCGAGCCGGATCGACCGGACCCTCAGGCCGCGCAGGTGCTCCATCAGCTCGACCACCGTGCTGCCCTTGGCGATCTCGTCGTCCAGCACTATGACATCCCGGTCGGTCACGTCGCCGATCACCGCGCTGATCTTGACCAGGTCGTCGCTGAACCGCTGTTTCGCCCCGGCCGCGACCGGCGTGCCGAGCAGCCGGGCGAACGCCGCTGCCTCCTTGGCGTTGCCCAGGTCGGGCGAGACCACAACGGTGTTGCTGAGGTCGTAGCGCCGGAAGTGGGTGGCCAGCTCCCGCAGCGCGTGCAGGTGATCCACCGGGACGCTGAAGAAGCCGTGCACCTGCGGCGAGTGCAGGGTCATCGCGAGCACCCGGTCCGCCCCGGCCGAGGTGAGCAGGTCAGCGACGAGCCGCGCGCCGATCGAGATCCGTGGCGCGTCCTTCTTGTCCGACCGGGCGTACGCGTAGTGCGGCAGCACCACAGTGATCCGACCGGCGGAGGCGCCCCGGGCGGCGTCGATCATCAGCAGCAGCTCGACCAGGTGCTCCTGCACCGGCGGGACCAACGGCTGGATCAGGAAGACGTCCCGCTCCCGGCAGTTGGCCTGCAACTGGACTTCCAGACAATCGTTCGCGAACCGGGAGACCCGCACCGGGTGCAGCGGCACCCCCAGGTGGGCGCAGATCTCGGCAGCCAGGTCGGGATGGGCGGTTCCACTGAAAACTGCGATGTCGCGCACGTTCGCACATCGTAGGGGAAGCGGACGGCCGCCGACGGCGGCGGGCCGGAACCCGCCGTGACGCCTGTCGCGCCGCGCCGCCGTCCGGGTACGGTGCTGCGGTGACCCCCCAGTACGTCGCCGCCATCGACCAGGGCACCACCTCCTCGCGGTGCATCGTCTTCGACCGGGCCGGGGACATCGTCGCCGTGGCCCAGCGCGAGCACCGGCAGATCTTCCCCCGACCGGGGTGGGTGGAGCACGACGCCGAGGAGATCTGGGACAACGTCGAGCAGGTGGTCGCCGAGGCGCTGCGGGCCGCCGGCACCGACGCGTCCGGGCTGGCCGCCGTCGGCATCACCAACCAGCGGGAGACCACAGTCGTCTGGGACCGGGCCACCGGCCGCCCGGTGGCCAACGCCATCGTCTGGCAGGACACCCGGACCGGGCCGCTGCTGCGCGAGCTCGCCTCGGCGTACGGCGAGGAGCGGTTCCGGGCCCGCACGGGCCTGCCGCTGGCCACCTATTTCGCCGGGCCGAAGCTGCGCTGGCTGCTCGACGAGGTCGACGGCCTGCGCGAGCGCGCCGAGCGCGGCGAGGTGCTCTTCGGCACCATGGACAGCTGGTTGATCTGGAAGCTGACCGGCGAGCACGTCACCGACGTGACAAACGCCAGCCGGACCATGCTGATGGACCTCACGACCCTGGACTGGGCCCCGGAGCTGCTGGGCGCGATGGGTGTTCCGGCGGCGATGCTGCCGGAGATCCGCTGCTCCGCCGAGGTGTACGGCACAGCCGACGGGGTGCTCGCCGGGGTGCCGGTGGCGAGTGCGCTCGGCGACCAGCAGGCCGCCCTGTTCGGGCAGACCTGCTTCCAGCCGGGTGAGGCGAAATGCACCTACGGCACCGGCAGCTTTCTGCTGCTCAACACCGGCGCCAGCCCGGTCCCGTCGACGCACGGCCTGCTCACCACTGTCGCCTACCGGATCAAGGACCAACCACCGGCGTACGCCCTCGAAGGCGCCATCGCGGTCACCGGCTCGCTGGTGCAGTGGCTGCGGGACAACCTCGGGCTGATCTCCACGGCCGCCGAGGTGGAGGAGTTGGCCCGCACCGTGGACGACAACGGCGGCTGCTACGTGGTGCCGGCGTTCTCGGGACTGTTCGCCCCGCACTGGCGCAGCGACGCCCGCGGGGTGATCGCCGGCCTGACCGGTTACATCACCAAGGGGCACCTGGCGCGTGCGGTGCTGGAGGCGTCGGCGTGGCAGACCCGCGAGGTGGTCGACGCGATGAACGCCGACTCGGATGTGGCGCTGCGCCGTCTCCGGGTGGATGGCGGGATGACCGCGAACGGCCTGCTCATGCAGTTCCTCGCCGATGTGCTCGACGTGCCGGTGGTCCGTTCCCGGATCACCGAGACCACCTGCCTGGGTGCCGCGTACGCGGCCGGTCTGGCGGTCGGCTTCTGGCCGGACCTGGCCACCCTGCGGGCGCAGTGGCGCTCCGACGCGCAGTGGGAGCCGGCCATGGCCCCGGAGCTGCGCGAGAAGGAGCTGCGCCAGTGGCGCAAGGCCGTGCAGCGCACCCTCGACTGGGTGGAGTGACCGCCGCTGCGGCGGTCACTCCCAGCGGTTGCCGGTGAGCTTCTCGTAGACGTCGATGTAGCGAGCCCGGGTCGCCTCGACCACCTCGGCCGGCATGTCCGGGGCGGGGGCCTGCTTGTTCCAGCCGCTGCCGGTGGCCCAGTCCCGCACGTACTGCTTGTCGTAGGAGAACTGCACCCGGCCCGGCTGGTACGACTCGGCGGGCCAGAACCGCGACGAGTCGGAGGTGAGCAGTTCGTCGGCGAGGACCAGCGTGCCGTCCGGTGCCCAACCCAGCTCGAGCTTGGTGTCGGCGATCAGGATGCCCCGGTCGGCGGCCAGCTCGGCGCCGCGCCGGTAGATGTCGAGGGTGATCTGCCGCAGCCGCTCGGCGGTGGCCTGACCCACCTTGTCCACCACGTCGTCGTACGTGATCGGCTCGTCGTGCTCTCCCATCGGCGCCTTGCTCGACGGTGTGAAGATCGGCTCGGGCAGGATCGACGCCTCGCCCAGCCCTCGCGGCAGTGGGACGCCGGAGACCGCGCCGGTCTGCTCGTACTCCCGCAGGCCGCCGCCGGTCAGGTAACCGCGAGCGACGCACTCGACCGGAACCATGTCCAGCCGCTGGCAGCGGATGGCCCGCCCGGCGAACTCGGCGGGCACGTCGGTGGCCGAGATGACGTGGTTCGGCACGAGGTCGGCGAGCTGCTCGAACCACCAGAGCGAGAGCGCGGTGAGCAGGCGACCCTTGTCCGGGATCGGCGTCGGCAGCGCCACGTCGTAGATCGAGATGCGATCCGAGGCCACCAGGATCAGGTCGTCGCCGTCGGCGTAGACGTCCCGGACCTTGCCCGAGTGCAGAAGTTCCACGCGCCCTAGTACACCACGCGACAGTGGAACGGCCTGATTCGACCACCCAGCCGAGGGTGACCGGACGGACGTTGACACCTTCGTGCGCTGCCTGCGTGAATGGTCCGACCGCCACCCCCGTAGGTCCAGGAGAGCCCCGTGCCCGTTGTTCGACCCCCGCTCGACCGCCTCGGTGCCGACCCGGGCCGGCGCCGACTGCTCGGCGCGCTGCTCGGCGCACCTCTGCTCGCGTCCGGCGGGCTGGCGGGGTGCACCGACGGCGCCGCCACCTCGACCCAGGACGGGCCCGTCGAGCTGTCGGTCTTCTGGTGGGGTGGCACCAAGCGGGCCGAGCTCACCGAGAAGGCGCTGCGGCTCTACTCGGATCGCAACCCCCGGGTCACCTTCCGGGTCACCTGGCAGGGTGCCGACGGCTACTACGACCGACTGGCCACCCAGGCGGGCGGCGGCAACGTACCGGATCTGATCCAGATCGACGACGCCATGTTGACCGAGTACACCCAACGTCAGGTCATCCTCGACCTCACCGACCACCACCTGGATCTTCGGGGCCTGCCGGAGGGTCTGATCCGCTACGGCACGGTGGAGGGGCGGACGATGGCGGTGGCCGCCGGGCAGACCCACGCCGTGGTGGTGTTCAACCGGGACCTGCTGCGGGAGCTGGAGATGCCGGAGCCCCGCGCAGGGATGACCTGGGCCGACTACATCTCCTGGGCCACGCAGGTCACCGAGGCCAGCGACCGCCGGGTGGCCGGCACCATGGACGGGTCGGGCGACTACCGGGCGCTCTGGCTCTGGCTGCGGTCGCAGGGCGGCGAGTTCTACCGGGGCAACCAGCTCGGCTTCGGCGCGGACGAGCTGATCGCGTGGTTCGAGTTGTGGCAGCGGGCCCGCCGGGGCCGAGCCACGCCGAGCGCGGCCCTGGTCGAGCAGGCCGACAGCGGCGAGCCGGCCCGGCAACTCGTGGTGAACGGGGTGACGGCGGCGTCCTTCGCCTGGTCGCACCAGCTACCGGAGCTGCAACGACTCACCGAGTCCGAGTTGGGCATCGTCGGCATTCCCGGCCCGCCGGGGGCTCAGTGGGCGCGAGCGTCGATGTACTGGGCGGCGTTTCGGGGCACCCGCCACCCGGACACGGTCGCCGACGTGATCAACTTTCTGACCACCAATGGTGAGGTTGGCGCCGTTCTCGGCCACGAGCGGGGGCTGAACGCCAGTGCCCAGGTCCGCCGCTACGTTGAGGGCAGCATCACCGACCCGGCGCAGCGACGTGCCGCCGAGTTCGGCGCCAGCATCGCCGACCTGCTCGGGCCTGCACCGGCGCCGCCGCCCAAGGGGCACGCCAAGGTGCGCACCCTGCTGGTCACCGCCGCGGAGCGCATCCGCGTCAAGCGCGACGGCACCCGCGAGGCCACCGCGCGCTTCCTGTCCCAGGCCATCGCGGCCCTGGCGGTGTGAGCACCGGCGGCCGGCACGGAGCCGGCCGCTGGTGACCCGTCGACGCCTCGGGCCCGGTCAGCGCGGCGGGCCACCCCGGCGGTTGCGCATCAGACGCAACACCAGGAACACGACGATCGCGACCACCACCAGGCAGCAGAGCAGCGGGAGCACCCCGAAGCCACTGCGGCCCCGCCGCCGGGCGGCCTCCACCACGAGTTCGCCGGTGCCCGTGGACGCCCAGGCCGCGACGGGCACGAACACCGCCAGTACGACCGCACCGAAGACCGCGCTCAGGCGGCCCCACCACTTACCGAATGAAGACATGTGCCCATCCTCGCCGAAGGGCGCAACCTCGGCACGTCGGTCCACGCCGAATCACGGGACCGGATCGTCCGGAAGCTCTCCGGCCGGGGCGCAACGCGCTCGCAACGTCCCGGCAAAGATGATGATCTTTACATGAATCTCTCGAGGTGATCGGATTCGCCTCATGCTCAACTCTGTAGACAGTGCGCGGATCTCTCGCACCCGAAGATCTGCGGCGGCAGCGGTCGGCGTCACCCTCGTCGCCGCTCTCCTCACCCCCACCGCGGCGCACGGCGCCCCACCGCCCCCACCGCCGCCGACGAGACCCGCTCCGAGCGGCGACGCGGACCGCACACCCGTCACGGTCACGCTGATCACCGGCGACCGGGTGACGGTGACCCCGGGCGTCCACGGCGCAACCGGATCGGTGGATGTCAAGCGCGCCCCGGGCGCCACCGGCTCCGTACGCGTCTCCACCGAGGGCCGGGACACCTACGTGTACCCGGACGAGGCGTTGCCGTACCTCGCCACCGGTCGACTCGACAAGCAACTGTTCGACGTCACCCAGCTCATCGCCCAGGGCTACGACGACGCTCGGACCGCTGAACTCCCCCTGATCGTCACCCGCACGACGGGTGCGGCGAAGCTCAGGGCCGGCACCACGCTGCCGGGCGCGCGGACCACGCTGGAGCTTCCCTCCGTCAGTGGTGAGGCGATCCGCACCCGCCGATCGCAGGCAGCGGACTTCTGGTCGGCCCTCACCGATGGACAGTCGCCGACCGGCCGCAGCGCCGCCACCCCGGCACCCTCCTTCGCGGCCGGCGTCGACAAGGTGTGGCTCGACGGCAAGGCGAAGGCCACCCTGGCCGACACCACCGCCCAGATCGGCGCGCCTGCGGCGTGGGCCGCGGGTGGCACCGGCAGCGGTGTCCGGGTCGCCGTCCTGGACAGCGGAGTGGACAGCACCCACCCGGATCTCGCCGACCAGGTGGCGGCCTCCCGGAGCTTCATCCCCGGCCAGGACGTGATCGACCGGAACGGGCACGGCACCCACACCGCCTCCACCGTCGGCGGGACGGGCGCCGCCTCCGGCGGCAGGGAACGGGGCGTGGCCCCCGACGCCGACCTGGTGATCGGCAAGGTCCTCGACGAGTACGGCAGCGGGTCCATCTCCGGGATCATCGCGGGCATGGAGTGGGCGGCGCGGGCCGAGCACGCCAAAGTGATCAACATGAGCCTCGGCGTGAGCGCCTGGCACACCCAGGACGACCCGTTGAGCCAGGCCGTCAACCAGCTGACCGCCGAGACGGGCGCGCTCTTCGTCGTGGCCGCCGGGAACAGCGGACCAGACCCGTACACCCTCGGTGCGCCGGGCACCGCGGACGCCGCGCTGACCATCGGCGCGGTGGACACCTCCGACCACCTGGCGAGCTTCTCCAGCGTCGGACCCCGAATGAACGACGAGGCCCTCAAGCCAGACATGACCGCTCCCGGGGTGGATGTGCTGGCGGCACGCTCGCAGCACATCTCCTGGGGTGAGGGCTACTACTACGCCGACAGTGGCACCTCGATGGCAGCGCCGCACGTCGCCGGGGCGGCCGCCCTGCTGGTGCAGAAGCACCCGACGTGGAGCGCGCGGCAGATCAAGGACGCGCTGATGAGCACCAGCGTCCGCACGCCCGACTACGACGCCTACCAGGCCGGCAGCGGTCGGTTGAACGTCGCCGCCGCCTACCACCAGGACCAGGTCGTCGCATCCGGGTCGGTGGACGCCGGACTCGTCGGCTGGGGCAGCACACCACAGCCGATCAAGCGGACGATCACCTACACCAACACCACTGACAGCCCGATCGCGTTGGAGCTCTCCGTCGACCACGGCACCTCCCCCGCGCAGACGTTCACGGCAACCGCCGACCGCGTCACGGTGCCCGCCCGGGCCAGCGCGACCGTCGACGTCGTGGTGGCCCCGGCCGGCCTTCCCGCCGGCAGGTACTCCGCCCAGGTCACGGCCCGCTTCGCCGCCGGCGAGGTGCACACCGCAGTCGGGGTCGCCGTCGAGTCCAGGAAGTACGACCTCACCATCCACCTGAAGGACCGCGCCGGCCGGCCCATGAGCGGCGAGGTCGAGGTCGTCAACGCCGAGACCGGCTCCGCCTTCATGTGGGTGCCGGACGGAAAGCTCACCGCCCGCCTGGCGCCCGGCTCCTACACCGTCGTCACGGCGGCGGACGTGGAGGGTCTGCACGGGCCCCGCTCCCTCGGGCTCGCGATGCTGACCGCTCCCGAGGTCGACCTGACCACCAACCGGGTCGTGGAACTCGACGCCGCGCGAGCCCGCCAGGTGAAGGTGGCGACACCCCAGCCGACCGCCGTCGTCAACAGCAGAATCGACGTCTACCGCTCCTTCACCTCGAGCGAACCGACACCCGCCGACTGGAGCGCCCTCCGCGAGACGTTCTGGCCGGGCGCCGCCTACGACAGCCTGTGGGCCCTGCCGACCACTGACAAGGTGCGCAAGGGCAGCTTCGTCTTCACCACCCGGATCCGCGCCGAGCAGACGCCGCTGGCGATCAGCTATCACGGCCGGCACCTCAGCGACCCGCTCGCGCAGCCCGGTTCCCCGCCGCTGCCCGACGGCACCTCGCGTCTGGACACCGTCTTCGCGGGCGTCGGCGGCGCCGCCGACTACGCCGGCGTCTCCGCCCGCGGCAGGGCCGTGGTCGTCCGCGCCAACGACTCGGTGACCCCCACGGACCAGGCAGCGGCGGCGCACACCGCCGGTGCGGCGATGCTCGTCGTGGTCAACGACCGGGCGGGCCGCAGGAGCGACTGGTACGGCAACCCCGACGCCGTGACGACCGGACCGATCCCGGTGGCCTCGGTGACCATGGACGAGGGCGAGGCGTTGATCCAGAAGATCGCCGCCCCAGGCCGCAACCCGGTACGACTGGTAGTGGTCGCCCACCCCAGGGCGAAGTACCTGTACGACCTGGTGGATTACCACAGTGGCGGGGTGCCGAAGGACCCGTCCGCCAAGACCGACCCGCGCAACCTCGCCCGGATCGATCTCACCTTCTCCCCGCCCCCGGGGAAGCAGTCCAGCGAGACCCGAATGGACTTCCCGCCGTACGAGTACGCGGCGGCACGGCCGTTCCCGTTCGAGCCGGTCGAGCCGGGGCCGCGTACCGACTGGGTCTCCGCGGGTGGCGGCATCAAGTGGATGCAGTACGCCGACGTCGCCGACTGGGCGCGGTCCAACACGGAGGCCATCGCGTACCGGCCGGGCAGCGTGCAGAAGGACCGCTGGTTCGGGCCCATCACCCGGCCACGGCTGCTCAGCACCGAGATCCCGTTCCGTGGTGAGACCGCCATGAGCGCCTACATCCAGGGGTTCGGCGACGCGGGCGCCGCCCACAGCGGCGGGGCCAGCATGTCGCAGATCGCCACGTTCTATCAGGGCGACAAGCAGCTGACCCAGTTCGACGGCTGGCCGGAGGTCGGCGCGGGTGACCTGTCACCGGAGAAGCTGCCGTACCGACTGGTCGTCGAGACCACTGGCAAGCCCGAGTTCAGCCCGTACTCGACCGCCACGCACACCGAGTGGAGCTTCGTCTCCGGCGGCAGCACCGAGGTGCAGGCCATCCCGCTGGTCCAACTGGACTACGGAACGGACGTGGACTTCGCGGGTCGGACGAAGCGCCGAACCGACTTCTCGATCACGCCAGTGGTGGTGGGCAGCACCGCGGCTCGGGACGCCGTGTCGTCACTCCAATTGGAGATCTCCTACGACGACGGGGTGAGCTGGCAGCGGCAGGACCTGCGGGAGAAGAAGGGCACCTGGCAGGCGTCGCTGAACGCGCCGCACCTTGCCGACTTCGTGTCGATCCGGGTCACCGCCAAGCAGCGCAACGGTGGCGGTGTCACCCAGACCGTCACCCGGGCCTTCGGCCTGCGGTAGACCCCCCGGGGCCGGTGCCGACGAGGTGCCGGCCCTCCGGGGCCCATCATTGCGACAGCGGCGCCAAAACAAGTCCGGCCCCCACAGTGTGGGGGCCGGACTCATATCACTTTCAGTGGTAGCGGGGACAGGATTTGAACCTGCGACCTCTGGGTTATGAGCCCAGCGAGCTACCGAGCTGCTCCACCCCGCGTCGACTGGTTAAGACTAACTCACCCGTTCTGGACGATGATCAGTGGGGTCTCCATCCCCTGTGGCCGGCACCCCGGAATGCCGAAAGCCCGCCTCCGGCAAACCGGAGACGGGCTTTGAACTGGTGTTTCTCTCGTAGCGGGGACAGGATTTGAACCTGCGACCTCTGGGTTATGAGCCCAGCGAGCTACCGAGCTGCTCCACCCCGCGTCGGCTCGATAACCGTAGCGCACCGACCCGGGACACCGCAAAGCGACTGCGATACCGCCGACACGGACAGCTCTGACCTGGGCATTGTCAGTCGAGCCAGTTCTCGATCGCCGCGACCGCCCGTCGACTGTCAGCGTCGACCTGGGACCGAACGACCGCCGTGTGCTCCCAACCCTGCTCCCAGAGCACTGTCACCACGTCACCGACCCGGACCACCCGGACCAACCGAACCTCCTCCGTACCCGGTTCGCCCATCCCGTCCGGCATCGGGGCTCGCATCTCGAACAGCACCGACTCGTCCCCGTACACCCCCGAGGCCAGCAGCCGCTGTCGCCACGTCCTGCTGTCGTCGGGCAGCTTCTGGTCGGGGCAGCCGCGCACGGCCTGCCGCAGCTCCCGCAACGCGTCGTCGGCGCGGCCTGGCCGGTAGATCGTGATGGTGTGCCGGTAGCTGCCGTCCGGCACGTGCCCCGTCGGCGTTTCCGACAACTTGTAGGCCAGGTAGCGGCCACGGCGTTGGACCATGGCCGAGTCGCTGGACAGGCGCGTCCCGCACAGCGTCGGCAGTGCCGGACCGTCCCCCGAAGATTCCAGCCCGGTCCGGTTAGGGGCCGCCAGCACGAAGAAGGCACGGTCCGGGATCGATGTGGGCGGCCGAGGTGCCCCCGGTCCGGTGGCCGGCTGCGACGGCGTACCGCTCGTGGTGGTCCGCGACGGCGGCGGGGACGAGAGTGTCGACGCCGGGGTCCGCGTGGGTGACGGCCCGGACGTCGCGGGCGCCCCGGTCGGCACCGGGCCAGGGGTGTCGGCGGGCGGCGGCAGCGGCGCGGAGCCGTCCGCCGGGTACGCCAGTCGGCCACCGACGGCCACCCCGCCCACGAGCAGCGCCACCGCGAGCGTCGAGCCGGCTATCCGGGCTCGGGCCCGCCGGTCGGCGAGCCGCCGAAGCGACTCGGGACGGGTCAGCTCCTGCCCGTCCGCGACGGTGCTGAGCGACCGGTACAGGTCAGAGAGTTCAACTGACATCGTTCGCCTCCAACTCCACGGCGCAGAGGTCGGGCAGCAGCGCGGCCAGCCGGGACCGGCCTCGGGACAGCCAGGACTTCACTGTGCCGACCGGGACGTCGGTCTCCCGGGCGATCTCCTCGACGGACATGTCGAAGAGGTAGTGCAGGGCCAGCGCCTGCCGGTGCGTGGCGGGCAACTGCCGGAGCGCCCCGACCAGGAGCACCCCGTCCTCACTGGGCGGGGGTGCGACCGCTGGTGGTCCGGTACGGCTCAGCACCACCCGCCAACGGTGCAGACGCCGCCAGCGGTCCGTCGCCAGCCGGGCCACCACGAGCCGTAGCCACGCCTCCGGCGCCGGATGCGACGACAGTCGCCCCCACTGCCGCCAGGCCCGGGTGTACGCCTCCTGCACCAGGTCCTGCGCCTCGCTGTGGTCGCCGGCGACCGCATAGCCGTACCGCAGCGTCCGCCGGGCGGTGCTGCGGTAGAAGTCATCGAAGCTCTGCGCGTCCCGCACGGCCGACCCCCCTCGTTCCCACCCCGTCGCAAGGAGGACGGCGGACCGGCGTCGCAGGTTGCGGTGGTGGAGGGTGCTGTCGGCGACGTGACAGATGCGCACAGATCAGGACATGGCCGAGCCCCCGCCGTTCGGACCTGATGCGGTCCGAGCGACGGGGGCTCGGGGAGGAACTGCGCGCGGTGGCGGGTCAGCCGCCGGCACTCGGGCTGGCACCCGGCGCACCAGCGGCCTGCTGCGCCTGCTGGAACGCGGTGAGCGCCTCGTCGAGGGCCTTCAGCGCCCGCCCGTACCGCTCGAAGTCGCCGGACGTCTGCGCGGCCCGGACCTCGGTGATCGCGGTCTGCACCCGGTCCGCGGCGGCGGCCAGGTCACCGGTCGGCGGCGGTGGGGTGCCGGGGCTCGGGGTCGCCGTCGGTGCTGGCGTCGCCGTGCCCGAAGGCGTCGGCGTGGGCGTCGTCGGGTTACCCCCGGTCGTCGGCGGCGGCGACGTGCCCTGCCCGGCCTTCTTACCCTGCTCGACCAACTGCTTGATGCCGTCGTTGATGTTGTCGGCGAGCGCCACGAAGGAGCCGCCGTCACCGTACGAGAGCAGCACCTTCTGCAACAGCGGGTACGCGTCCTGCTGGTTGCTCTTCACGTAGACCGGCTCGACGTAGAGCATGCCGTCGGCGAAGGGCAACGAGAGCAGGTTGCCGTACTGCACCTGCGCCTGGTTGCTGGAGAGCAGGTTGAGCTGCTGACGGATGTTCGCGTTGTTCGTCATCTGCTGGTGCACCTGCACCGGGCCGGAGATCCGGGTCTGGTCCGGCAACTCCAGCACCTCCAGCCGGGGCTTCCCCTCGACGTACGACCCGGAGATCAGCGCGGCGAGGTTCTGCCGGCCGTTCGGGGTGACCGCCGAGGTGAGCTGGAACCGAGGGCTCTCCTGCCCGGGGAACTGGGTGAACAGGTAGTACGGAGGCTGCTTCTGGCCGCTGTCCGGGGCGTCCGGCACGTTGGGCACCTGCCAGAAGTCCTGCGCGGAGTAGAAGTCACCCGGGTTGGTCACGTGGAACTTGGTGAGCAGGTTGCGCTGCACCTTGAACATGTCCGCCGGGTAGCGCAGGTGCTCGGTCAGCTCGACCGGGATCTCCGCCTTCGGCAGCACCAGGTCACCGCCGAACGCCTTGTTCCATGCCTTGAGCACCGGGTCGGTGTCGTCGTACTCGTAGAGCTTCACAGTGCCGTCGTACGCGTCGACGGTGGCCTTCACCGAGTTACGCATGTAGTTGACGTCCTCCCGGGCCAGCTGGAAGGTGCCCCGGTTGGTCAACTCGTCGGTGGTCTCGGTCTGCAGGTTGACCTTCTCCGCGTACGGGTAGGAGGCCGCCGTGGTGTAGCCGTCCACGATCCACTGCACCCGACCGTCGACCACCGCCGGGTACGGGTCGCCGTCCAGGGTGAGGAACGGCGCGACCTTCTCCACCCGGTCGCGCGGGTTGCGCACGTAGAGCAGCTTGGAGTCCTTGTTGACCGCCTCGGAGAGCAGGAAGTTCGACTCCTGCTCCTTGATGGCGTACAGCAGTCGCCGGGTGAAGGAGCCGATCTCCACACCGCCCTCACCGGTGTAGGTGTAGGACTCGCCGCCGCCCTCACCGACCGGCCTGTCGAACTCGGCCTTCTTGTTCGGGTCGGACTGCCCGACGATGGCGTAGTCGTCGGCCGCCATCCGCTCGCCGTAGTAGATGCGCGGCTGCTTGGCCGGGATCTGCTCGGTCTGCGAGGAGCACGCCTCCTGGGTCTTCTCGCCGAGGAAGCCGGAGACGAAGAACGGCTGCCCGCCGCAGACCACCTGGTTGGCCGGGGCGGCCACCAGCCCGTACCCGTGGGTGTAGACGGTGTGCCGGTTGATCCAGGTGTTCTGCTGGTCGGTCAGCTCGCCGTAGTTGATCTCCCGGACGCCGACCACGTAGTCGGAGACCTTGCCGTTCACCCCGTACCTGTCGATGTCCAGCTTCGGGCCGAAGTCGTAGAAGCCACGCACCTGCTGGAGCTGGGTGTACGTCTCGCTGACCAGCTGCGGGTCGAGCAGTCGCACGTTCGACACCACCGAGGTGTCGGTGGCCAGGTTCGCTGGTGGGGTGAGGTTGTTCGCCGCGTACGGTGTCGTCTCGGTGGCCCCCAACCCGAACGCCGCCCGCGTCGCGTCGATGCTGCGCTGGATGTACGGCGCTTCCTTGTCCTTGGCGCTCGGCTTGACCTCGAAGGTCTGCACCGCCCAGGGGTAGATGCCGCCGATGGCCACCGCGGACACGCCGAGCAGCGCCAGCGAGATCCCCGGCCAGACCAGGTTCCGCATCCAGGCGTTGGAGAACACGAGGATCGCGATCGCCACCACGATCGAGATGTAGGCGAGGATCTCCTTCGCCGGCAGCAACGCGTTGACGTCGGCGTAGCCGGCGCCGTACAACTTGGCACCCTCGTTGTACTCCAGCAGCATGGCCCGCCGGTCCAACACGTACGCGATCGCCTTCAACAGCACGAAGACCGCGACCAGGGTGCTCAGGTGGGCGCGGGCCGCGTTGCTCATCCGGTCGCCGACGCCCTGCAGGCGGACCCCGCCGAAGAGGTAGTGCACCGCCAGCGCGCCGATCACAGCCAGCACCACAGCGGTGAAGGCGACCCCGAGCAGGTAACGCCAGAACGGCAGTTGGAAGACGTAGAAGCCGATGTCGACCCCGAACTCCGGGTCCTTGATGCCGAAGTCACCGCCGTTGCGGAAGAGCAGCCACTGGTTCCACCGGTTCTGCGCGGAGAGACCGGCGAAGAGCCCGACCACCGCGGCGGTCAGCGAGATCCAGGTGCCGAGACGCGGGCTGAGCACCATCCGGTAGCGCTCCAGGGTCGCCTGCTCCACCGAGTGCGGACGCAGTCGCGGGCGCAACCGGTAGGCCAGCCACAGGTTGCCACCGACGATCAGCGCCATGCCGAGGCCGATGGCGAGGAAGAGCACCAGCCGGGTGAGCAGGACGCCGGTGAAGACCTCGGTGTAGCGGACCTCGTCGAACCAGAGCCAGTCGGTCCACGCCTGGACACCCCAGCCAAGCAGGGTGAAGAGCACGAACACCCCGACCAGGACCGCGATGGTGACGCGCCCGCGCCGGCTCATCCTCGGGAGGGGGCTGCTGCTTCGCATGACCACTGTTGGCTCCGCACGCTCGATATGATCGGCTCCGACCAGGCACCCAGAGTACGGGGTGTTCCTGAGCGTGTCGGGGCACGGTCACACCGGTCAGCAACGCGTCGGCTGACCACCCGCGCGCAACGTCTCCAGGGCGGTCATCGCCTCGTCCAACGAGCCCACCCGCAACAGCGGCAGATCGGGCTGCGGATTGCGGACCGCCTCGGCGCAGTTGTCCGCCGGCACCAGGAAGACCTTCGCCCCGGCGCGCTTGGCGCCGACCAGCTTCTGGGCGATCCCGCCGATCGGGCCGACGGCGCCCTCGTCGTCGATGGTGCCGGTGCCGGCGATGATCTGGCCGCCGGTGAGGTCGGCCGGGGTCAACTTGTCCACGATCCCCAGGGCGAACATCAGACCGGCGCTCGGCCCGCCGATGTCCCCCAGGTCGATGCCGAGCGTGAACGGGTGCGGCTGCTGCTGATCGATCTCGACACCGATCCGCGGTCGGCCGTCCTGCTCCTGACTGGTCACGGTCGCGGTGGCCGGCACGCCGTCACGGCTGTAGCCGATGGTCAACGCCGTGCCCGCCGGCTTGGCCCGGACCAGCTCGGTGACCTTCGCGGCCACCGGCACCGGCTGGCCGTCCACCGAGGTGATCACATCGCCGGCCTTCAGCGCCCCGGCCGCCGGGCCGTCCCCGGCCACCGTCTTGATCACCACCTGCACCGGAAAGCCCAGCTCCCGCAGCGCGGCGGTCTCCGCGCTGGTCTGCGACGCCTTGAAGTCCTCGGCGTTGCGCTGCTCGACCTGCTCCGTCGACTCCCCCGGCGGGTAGACCAGCTCACGCGGCACCACCGCCTCGTCGTCAGAGAACCAGCCAGCGATCGCCCCCCGCAACCGCACCGTGGGCTGCACCCCCACCGTGGTCAGCCGCAACTGGCCGGCCGAGGTCGAGGTCTCCCGACCGGAGACCTGGATGACCTCCTTACCGTCGGTCGTACCGAGGGTGTTGACCGTCGGCCCCGGGCCCAGCACCACGTACGGAATCGGCACCCGGAGCACCCCGATGCTCAGCAGGGCGGTGAACAGGGCACCGAGCAGGACCGTCAGGCCACGACGTCTCATGCCGCAGAGCGTACCGACCGGCTGCGGGTCACCCGCCGGATGCGCCGCGCGACTTCGCCCTCAGCGCAACGCCAGCGGCGGCTACCTGGGGCGCGGTCCGCGTACCGTAGATGTCGTGCCTGATATTCCGTTCGGTTTCGCGCTCCCGGGTGGGCAACCACCAGACCCCAACGATCCCGCGCAGATGCAGCAGTTCATGTCGCAGTTGCAGCACCTGCTCTCCGCGCCGGGCAGCGGGCCGGTCAACTGGGACCTGGCCCGGCAGGTAGCAGCCAGCCAGCTCGCGGCCGCCGGTGACCCGGCGGTGTCGATGTACGAGCGCAACGCGGTCGAGGAGGCGCTGCGCCTCGCCGACCTGTGGTTGGAGCCCGCCTCGGCGTGGCCCTCCGGCATCCAGAACCCCGTTGCGTGGAACCGCAACGAGTGGATCTTCAAGACGCTGGACGTGTGGCGCAAGCTGTGCGACCCCGTCGCCAGCCGGATGGTCGGTGCGATGGGCGACCTGGTGCCACCGGAGGCGCGCGCCCAGCTCGGCCCGATGCAGTCGATGGTGGCCTCCCTCGGCGGCGCGCTCTTCGGTGGCCAGCTGGGCCAGGCCCTCGGTTCGCTCGCCGCGGAGGTGCTCTCCGCCGGCGACATCGGGCTGCCGCTCGGCCCGGCCGGCACGGCCGCGCTGATCCCCGCCAACATCCGGGCGTACGGCGAGGGCCTGGAACTGCCCGAGGACGAGGTCCGCCTCTACGTGGCGCTGCGCGAGGCCGCCCACCAGCGGCTGTTCCAGCACGTCCCGTGGCTGCGTGGGCATGTGCTCAGCGCGGTCGAGATGTACGCCTCGGGCATCCGGGTCAACCGGGAGGCGATCGAGGAGGCGATGGGTCGGGTCGACCCGACCGACCCCGAGTCGATGCAGGCGATCGCCCTGGAGGGCATCTTCACCCCGGAGGACACCCCGGCGCAGAAGGCCTCACTGGCGCGCCTGGAGACCGCACTCGCCCTGGTCGAGGGCTGGGTGTGCCACGTCGTCGACAGCGCCGCCAGCGACCGGCTGCCCAACGTCGTCCGGCTGGGCGAGGCGTTCCGCCGTCGCCGGGCCGCCGGCGGTCCCGCCGAGCAGACCTTCGCCGCGCTGGTCGGTCTGGAACTGCGCCCCCGCCGACTTCGCGAGGCCGCGGCGCTCTGGGCCGCGCTCACCCAGCACCGTGGCATCGAGGGCCGCGACGCCGTCTGGGGCCACCCGGACCTGCTCCCGTCGGACGACGACTTCGCCGACCCGGTCGCCTTCGCGATGAACGACATGGACCTCAGCGAGCTGGACAGCTTTGACTTCACCGCCCCCGGCGGGGTGGAGGAGAAGGCCCCCGGCCAGTTGGATCAGCCCGGTCCGTCGGGTCAGTCGGGGCAGCCCGGTCCGTCCGACGAGACCGACGGCGAGGGCGACACCAAGTCCTGACGCCCGCACATCGACGGCCTGCGCCGCGGGTGCCCGCAGATCGGCAGCGGGCACCCGCGGCGCGTTCGGCGGTGCCGACGGTTCAGATGGGTCGGCCCGACCCGGAGAGCAGGGCGCGCGTCGCTTCCCAGCCCTCGAAGGCCGGGTCCAGCGTGGCCAGGTCAGCCGGACCGCGCAGTCGTCGCCAACCCGTGGTGACCGCCACGTCACCCGGGCGCGGGGCGTTGGCACGCGCCTCAGCCGGCGTCGCCGTGTCCAGCTCCAGCGTCGGCAGCCAGTCCGGCGCGGGCAGTCGTACCGCGACCCCGAGCAGACCCGGGCCGCCGCCCTCGACCGGGGCCACCGCGACCGGCCGGCTGGTGAGTGGGCGGAGCAGCTTGCCGACGGTCAGGGCGGGCAGGTCAGGCACGTCACTGACCAGCACGGCCGCCTGGTCGTACCCCTCCAGCGCGGCGAACACGGCGTTCGGCGTCGGCTCGGCCACCTCGTACACCGCCGTACCGGGCCACACCAGCGCATCGGCCAGGGCCCGGTCGGCCGGGGTCACCGCGACCGCGACCTCCACCTCGTTGAGCGTGGCGAACAGGTCGATGACGTCTTCCGCGAGCGCCGCTCGCCACTGCGCCAGGTCGACGCCGGGCGGCGACCAGTGCACCGGCCCGAGCAACGCCACCACCACCCGTCGCGCCATCCCCCGACCCTAGCGCCCCACCCCACACAGCCACCCCACCCGGCCCGCCCCCGGAGCGCCCTGGCGCGGCTCGACGGCATGATCAACCCGGCTTCATTGAAGTCGCGGTGTCCCAGCAGCGCGGATAGCGCGTTTTTCAGGAAGGCGAGTGGATCTAGGTCGATCACGCGCGTCGGGGGGTGTGGATCAGGTGGGAAGCGGTGCGCAGGAGGAGGCGGCGGCGACCCCTTCGAGGTAGCCGCGGGCGCGTTCCGCCTTGGGATAGCGACCGACCAACGCCCAGAACCGGGCGTTGTGGCTGGGCACGATGAGGTGCGCCAACTCGTGCAGCAACACGTAGTCGATCACCCATTCGGGCATCTCCTGGACGCGGTGCGAGATTCGGATGCTGCGGTCCGCCGGTGTGCAGGAGCCCCACCGGCCGTTCTGATTGGTGACCCACCGGACGCTGGCCGGCACCGCCTTCGTGGCGTACCCGGCGAGGTAGAGGTCGATGAGCCGATTGGCGCGGGCCAGCAGCTCGTCGTCGGAGCGGGCGAGGCGCCCCTCCCGGGCGGCGAGCCGGGCGAGCATCCGGTCGACCCACTCGCTCTCCTCGGCACGGGAGAACTGGTCGGGGATGAGGACGACCACTCGCTCACCGTCACGGTACGCGGACACCGTGCGTCGTCGACGCTGACTGCGCCGCACCTCGACGACCGGCTTGCGCGTCCCCGCCATCACTGGCCCGCGCAGCCTCGACTACGTGTCACGAGGGAAAGCTAATGCCCACTGACCAGGGGTCCGCAAGAGTCAACCGCACGACACGCGCCCAGAAAATGGTGATTGGTCGCCAGCCGTCCCGAAAATTTCTTGACCGCAGCGTCATCGCGCCATCTCGTCACCCTTGGTGAACGCCGATGGCGCCGGTGCGCGGCACGTCTCCACCGTAGGTGATCACCGCCCCGGATGCCGCCGCGGGGGCACTCGCACGGGTGGCTGTCAGGGTTTGGTCGGCGTGTCCCCGCCAAACTGACTTATCCGACCTATTTCGCCGTGCACACTCTCGACGTCGACTTGCTCACAGTGTCGATGCACAGCTGACATGGAACTGCCCAGACCTGGGTAGGGTCCGCGAACCAGCGGTCACGAAGGTGGCCGCGGAGTGAGACCCAGCGCCGGCGCCCCGTGTGGCCCGCCGCCGGGCACCCCGCCGGAACGGCATTGACCGGCGGACGAGACGAGGAGGGCACCGTGGCCGACCAGGCCCAGACGACCTACAACGGTTACTGCGTGAAGTGCAAGGAGAAGCGGGACTTCGAGGGGCACGTCGAGGTCTCGAAGACCGGGATGAACATGGCCAAGGGCAAGTGTCCGGTATGCGGTACAACAGTGAACCGCATCCTGGGCAAGGCCAAGGTCTGACCCGAACGGGTGAACGGGGGGTGGGGTGGCCGGGTGGCCGCCCCACCCCCGTTGCCGAATCGGGAGTGCCTGCCACCGCTGCCGTAGCGCTGTCGGGTGACCGACAGCAGGCACGAAGGGCTGTGGAAAACCCGTCAAACCCTGTGGATAGCGCTGGACAGCGGCCTGACCGCCTGTGGACAACGATCGACCGAACGCGAGGTTGCGATCACGATTCGTGACCATGAGCCGCACCGTACTGCCCCGCCCCACCCTGCTGCCCGGCCTCAACCGGCTCTGGCGGGACCGGCACACCCTTCAACTCGGCGTCGGCCCTGGGCCGGCCGCCCTACTGGAGTTGGCCAACCCCCGCGCCGCACACCTGCTCGATCTGCTCGACGGCACCCGCAGTGAGCGCACCGTGCTGGCCCAGGCGGCGTCCGTCCAGGTCAGCGTCGACGACGCGCTTACCCTGCTCGACACCCTGCGGGGCGCCGGCCTGTTGGTGCCCGCGCACAGCCTGCTCCCCCGCGACCTGACCGGCCCGGTCCGCGCCCGGCTCGCGGCGGAGGCCGGCGCGCTGGCCCTGGCCGCCGCCCGACTGCCCGGCACCCCCGCGCAGGTTCTACGTAGGCGGCGGGCGGCCCGCGTCCTGCTCACCGGCGCCGGGGCGCTCGGCGGGCCGCTGACGGTGGCGTTGGCCCAGTCCGGCGTAGGGCAGGTGATTCCCCAGCTCACCGGCCCGGTACGCCCCGTCGACCTGATCGGCACGGGCATCCCCGCCGCCGAACTGGGTCGGCCGCTGGCACCGGCGGTGCGGGCTGCGGTCAACCGCGTCGCACCGGGCACCGGCACCCGGCCGAGCCGCGCCGGGCGGATCGACCTGGTGATCCAGCTCGGCACGGACCGGCCTCCGGCGCTGCTCGCCGCCGGTCTCGCCCAGCGCCGGCAGCCGCACCTGCTGGTCACGCTGCGCGAAGGCGTACCGGTGATCGGGCCGTTGGTCCGCCCACCCGCCGGGCCCTGCCTGCACTGCGTCGAGCTGCACCGGGCCGATCGCGACCCGGACTGGCCACGGCTCGCCGCTCAACTCGCCGCCGCCGACCCGGTGGCCGCCGGAACGACCGGCACGCTGCTCGTCGCCTGCGGGTACGCGGTGGCCGAGGCGCTGACGCAGCTGGACGGCGGCCAGCCGGAGACGCTGGGTGGTGCCATGGAGATCACCGGTGCCGGTCGTTTCCGTCGTCGGGGTTGGCCGCCACACCCGGCGTGTGGGTGCTCGCGAGGCCGAGTGTCCGCACCAGCCCAGCCGCAGAGCAGCAGCGGGGCCCTCCGGTCGGTAACAATGACCGTGTGACCGACATCCCGCGCCGCGCCGTGTCCCGCACCGCCAAGCTCGCCGCCCTGCCGCTCGGCTTCGCCGGCCGGACCGTTCTCGGGATGGGAAAGCGCGTCACCGGGCTCGCCTCCGACGTGATCTCCGCAGAGATTCAGCAGCGCACCGCCGAGCAGCTGTTCAGCGTGTTGGGCCAGCTCAAGGGCGGGGCGATGAAGTTCGGCCAGGCGTTGTCGGTCTTCGAGGCGGCATTGCCGGAGGAGATCGCCGCCCCCTACCGGCAGGCGCTGACGAAGCTGCAGGAGGCGGCGCCACCGCTGCCGGCCGCCAGCGTGCACAAGGTGCTGGCCGAGCAGCTCGGCCCCGACTGGCGGGACCTGTTCGTCGAGTTCAACGACGTCCCGGCCGCCGCCGCCAGCATCGGCCAGGTGCACCGGGCGCGCTGGCGCGAGCCCGGGTACGACGAATCGGGTGCACCGCACAGCCGCGACGTGGCGGTCAAGATCCAGTATCCGGGGGCTGGCGACGCCCTGCTCGCCGACCTCAAGCAGCTGTCCCGCCTGGGTGGGATGTTCCGGGCCATCCAGCCCGGCCTGGACGTCAAGCCACTCCTGGCCGAGCTGCGCGAACGGATCACCGAGGAGTTGGACTACGAGTTGGAGGCCGAGTCGCAGCGCACCTTCGCCGCCGCGTACGCCGACGACCCGGAGATCTTCATCCCGGAAGTGGTCGACGCCTCACCCCGGGTGCTGGTCACCGAATGGGTGACGGGCACCCCGCTGGCCGACATCATCCGCGAGGGCACCGAGGAGGAGCGCGACGAGGCGGGTCGGTTGATGGCCACCCTGCACCTCTCCGCGCCGCAGCGGGCTGGGCTGCTGCACGCCGACCCGCACCCGGGAAATTTCAGGCTGCTGCCCGACGGTCGGCTCGGGGTGATCGACTTCGGTGCGGTGGCCCGGATGCCGGAGGGCACCCCGGAGCCGATCGGCCGTATCGCCGCGACGGCCCTGCGCGGCGATGCCAACGAGGTGGTGGCAGGGCTGCGGTCGGAGGGGTTCATCGGCTCGACCGAGGAGATCGACGCCGAGGGGGTGCTCGACTTCATCCGCCCCATGTTGGAGCCAATCGCGGCGGACGGTTTCCGGTTCACCCGGGCCTGGCTACGGGCCGAGGCGGGTCGACTGGCCAGCCCCCGCTCCCCCACCTACCAGCTGAGCAAGCGGCTCAATCTGCCCCCCTCGTACCTGCTGATCCACCGGGTGACACTCGGGTCGATCGGGGTGCTCTGCCAGTTGGAGGCGAAGGCGCCGTACCGAAGCATCCTGGAGCGCTGGCTGCCCGGCTTCGCCCCGGTCGCCTGACCGTCGAGGCCCGGGCGCCTGACGACATGGGGAAGGGCGGGTGCCGACCGGCACCCGCCCTTCTGCGTGGGGTGGTACTAGAGAACGCCCAGGTCGCGAGCCGCCTGGTTGCGGCTGGTCATGGCGACGGTACGGGCGGATCGGGTTGCCTCAGTGCTCGTGGTGGTACGACCGGCCTGAGGCCGGCGCATTCGAGCCCGGGTCAACGCTTCGTGGAGTAGTTGCATCTCGAAGGCTCCACTCGGAACGTTCAACATCGTTTTCTCACTCACTGCCGGTGTGCCACCGGCGTAGTTGGAACGGGTCGGGAACATGTCAGGCTGCCAGCCGGACCGCGCCACGCACCTCGGACAGCCCACTGGCCGCCAGGCGCGCCTCGGCCTCGACCCGAAGCTCGGCGTCACGGGCGACGTCCTCCTTACGCGGACGGCCACGGGGCCGCTTACGCGGGACAACCGCGCCACGCTCGAAGATCTCGCCGCCCCAGACGCCCCACGGCTCCGCTCGCTCAACGGCTCCGGCCAGGCACTCGACACGCAGCGGGCAGTCCCCGCAGAGTGACTTGGCCAGCTCGAGCTCGGTGGGCGAGTCGGAGAACCACAGGTCGGGGTCGAACTTCCGGCAGGGCAGGTTCGCCTCCATCTCGACGCTCATGTCGAGGGGGGCCAACGCCAGACTCATCTCCCGGTCACCTCTCTCTCACTTCGATCTCGTGGATCGCATTCCGACGTACTTACGGCGGGCAAAAAACTGAGGCCGCGGATCCCGGTAAGCGGGTTCCGCGGCCTCGAGGTGAGCCGGAGTCTGATGGTCAGACCGGTTTACCTCGAGGTGGAACGCCGCGGACATCCATGCGCTTCTTGGCGACCTGGATGCCATTGCCCGTGAAGCCACTGGTCCCCTCGACTCCAGCGGGCGCGACGGTCAGGATCAGCTCGGCCTGAACCTGGTGCACCTGTGGAACCGACGGTCGTGCAGCCGCAAGGGCCACCCGGACAGCCGACAGCGGAGCGCAGACAGACGGCATCGCCGCCAGACGCTCATAGGTGAAGATCTTCACGGGAACCACCTCCCTCACGTTCCTCGAATCGACTGGACCGCACCCCGTGAGCAGCCGGAATGGCGCCGCTCGCGTGGTGTGTCCTGAGGCTATTCCTCGCGCCGGGGCGAGGGCAAACGAATTTACGACGAGATTTCGAAAGTTTTCTCCGGGCAGACATCGTCCACTCCGGCACCGGCCACGAGGGCCAGCACCGACTCCCCGTAGAGGCCCAGCTTGCGCGGGCCGATACCGGCGATGGCGATCAACTCCTCCGACCGGCCCGGACGTCGCTCGGCCAACGCGACAAGCGTCGCGTCGGTGAAGACCACGTACGCCGGGACCTTCTGCGCACCGGCCACCCGCTGCCGCCACTCGCGCAGCCGTTCGTGCAGCTCATCGTCTATGTCGGACGGGCAGGTGGGGCAGCGGCCGAGCTTGCGGTCCGGGCCGGCGAGCAGGGTGGCGCCGCAGATCCGGCAGGAGACGATCTGGGTTCGCCGTCGCTCGGGACGGCGGGCCGGACCAGCGCCACCGGTCGCCCGTTCGGTGCCGCCGGAGCGGTCCAGTTGGGGCAGGAACCGCGACGGCCGCCGGGCCCGTCCGCCCGGCGAGCGTGCGGTGGCGTACGACAGCCAGAGCCACTCCCGGGCGCGGGTGATCCCGACGTAGAGCAGCCGGCGCTCCTCCTCGACCTGTTCGACGGTCTTGGCGTACGTGGTGGGCAGGGTGCCCTCGGCGAGGCCGACCAGGAAGACCGCGTCCCACTCCAACCCCTTGGCCGAGTGCAGGGACGCCAGCGTCACGCCGTCCACCGTCGGCACGTGCTGCTGGGCGGCCCGGCGCGCCAGTTCCTCGGTGAAGTCGGTGAGGGTGACCGGGCGCTCCACCGAGGCGGCCTCGCCGATCGGCACGACCTCGGGGGTGGCCGCGTACTCCTCGGCGAGTTGGACCAGCGCGGACAGCGCCTCCCATCGCTCGCGGGCCGCGCCGCCGGCCGGGGGCGCGTCCGGAGCCCAGCCGACGGCGGTGAGCGCCTCGACGACGGCGGCCGGCAGCGGTGTCTCCCCCGGGATCGAGCGGGTGGCCGCACGCAGCGCGACCATCGCCTGGCGCACCTCGGTCCGTTCGAAGAACCGCTCCGCGCCCTGCACGACGTACGGCACCGCGGCCTCGGTGAGCGCCTTCTCGTACGCCTCGGACTGCGCGTTGACGCGGAACAGCACGGCGATCTCCTTCGCCGGCGTGCCCGCGTCGATCAGTGACCGGCAGCGCGCGGCCACCGCGTTCGCCTCGGCCGGCTCGTCGGTGAAGATCCGCAGGTCCGGCTCGGGGCCGGATGGGCGTTGCCCGCTCAGCTCCAGCCGCAGGCGCGCCTCGGTGCCCCGGGCCTGGGAGATCACCGCGTTGGCCAGCCCGACCACCTGCGGGGTGGAGCGGTAGTCACGGACCAGCCGCACCACTGTGGCATTGCGGTGCCGGCGGGGAAAGTCGACCAGGTACGCGGAGGTCGCCCCGGTGAACGAGTAGATCGTCTGGCTGGCGTCGCCGACCACGGTCAGGTCGTTGCGGCCGGCCAGCCAGGCGTCCAGCAACCGCTGCTGGAGGGGGTTGACGTCCTGGTACTCGTCGACCACGAAGTGCCGGTACTGGGTGCGGATCTGCTCACCGACGTCGGGGTGCTCCTCGATGCCCCACACCGCGGCCCGCAGCATGTCCTCGAAGTCGATCACGCCGTTGGACCGTTTGAGCTGTTCGTACGCGGTGAACACGTCGGCGACCTTCGTCGGCTCGTGCGGTGTGTCGCGCAGTGCCCGGGCCGCGGCCACCACGTAGTCCGTCGGCTCGATCAGCGACGACTTCGCCCACTCGATCTCGCCGGCCAGGTCGCGGGCGGCGGCCCGGTCGGTACGCAGGCCGACCCGGGCGGCTGCGAGGGTGACCAGTCGTACCTTGCTGTCCAGCAGTTCGGGCATGGCGCGGCCGGCCAGCAGCCGGGGCGCGAAGTACCGCACCTGGCGCAGCGCGGCCGCGTGAAATGTTCGCGCCTGGACACCGTGCGCCCCGAGCAGAGTGAGACGGTGTCGCATCTCGGCGGCGGCGCGGGCGGTGAAGGTGACAGCGAGCACGTGCCGGGGGGAGATCTCCCCGGAGAGCGCCCGGTGGGCGATTCGGGAGGTGATCGCCCGGGTCTTGCCGGTGCCGGCGCCGGCCAGGATGCAGACCGGGCCGGCAGGTGCGGTCACGGCGGAGCGTTGCTCCGGGTCCAGCCCGGCGAGCACCTGTTCCGACGCTGAGTGAACCGCCACAACCAGGAATCATCTCAGCTCCTCCCAGCGTTGCAGCGAACAGGCTCGGCTTGATCCGCAAGCCGCGGCCGGAGGAGTTGGAGGATCCGAGGATGCTGACGATGTATTCCACCCCCTGGTGCGGCTACTGCCACCGGCTGAAGTCACAGCTCGACCGGGAGGGCATCGGGTACGAGGTGGTCGACATCGAGCAGGACCCGAAGGCCGCGGAGTTCGTGATGAGCGTCAACGGCGGCAACCAGACGGTGCCGACGCTGCGCTTCGCCGATGGCAGCGCCCTGACGAATCCCTCGATCGTCCAGGTGAAGCAGCACCTGGAGACTCTCAACGCCTGATCTGCCGGTTCATTCTCGACGAGCGGCCGCCCCACCCGGGACGGCCGCTCGTCGTGTTCCGGAGCGGGTCACGGCGGCGGCGGTCGGCGGGTGACGAAAGCTCGGATCGGTCGGCGTCCTCGGCCGGTCGGCGGGGTGCCGGGAGCGTCGGGCGGGTGGGCGGCGTCGGCGGGCGGGCCCCGGCCGGCGCGCTCAGGTGCCGGCCCCTCCACAGGTAGCTGCCGGCGGCCAGGGTGGCCACCCCGACCAGCGCGAACAGCAGCCGGTAGTCCAGGAACCCGACCAGCAGGGCACCCGCCCCGATGGAGACCGCCTGCGGCCCGCTGACCACCGCCTGGGTGGCCGCGGCGACCCGGCCGACCAGCGAAGGCGGCGTGCGGCGCTGGATCAGCGTGTGCAAACCAACCATCGTCAGCGGGAGCGAGACCCCGGCCAGCAGCACCGCCGCGAACCCGAGCCGCAGATCGGGGAACGCGAGCGCGAGCGCGGCCGGAGAGAAGAAGGCGACCCCGGCGGCCAGCGTGCCGACCTCTCCGAGCCGGCGGACCAGCGTCGGTGAGCAGAGTCCACCGAGCAGACCACCGACGCCCTGCACGGTGACCAGCACCCCCACGAAGGCGGCATCCCGGTTCAGCCCCTGGTCGACGTAGGCGAAGATGAGCGACTCGCTGAAGCCCATCACCAGTGACCCGAGCCCGTAGCCGAGCAGGGCCCGCCGCAGGGCCGGCTCGCCGGCCAGGTGCCGCAGACCGGCGCCCAGTTCGGCCGGCCACCGCAGCCGTACGGCCGGTGGCAGCTGTTGCGGGGTGGGCAGCGCGGTGACCACCGCCGCCGCGGTCAGAAATCCGACCATGCCGATTCCGGCCAGCGCCCACCCGCCGAGCGCCGCGTAGAGCGCCGCGCCCACCAGCGGGCCGACCAGTCGGATCCCCTGACGTACGGTCTGCAGCACGCCGTTCGCGTCGGCCAGCAGCTCGACCGGCACCATCTCGCGGATGAGCCCACTGAGCGCCGCGCCGAGCGTGATGGACGAGAGTCCGTACAGGGCGGCCACCAGATAGACGACCCAGACGTCGCCCGCATCGCGGACGGTGAACAACGGGGCGAGCAGGGCTGCGGTCAGCACGTTCGCGGCCACGAAGAACGGTCGGCGCGGGTAGCGGTCGACGACCCAGCCGACCAGCGGCGCCAGCGTCATCGGCGCGATGACCGCGAAGATCGTGGCACCGGCCAACCCGTTCGAGCCAGTCAGATCCTTGACCCAGATGGCAAGTGCGAGCAGCAGGATCGACTCGGCGGTCATGCTGGCCAGCAGGCCGCCGAAGAGCAGGCGGAAGTCGGGTCGGCGCAGGATCGTGCGCATGGGTCCCTCCGGCGGGATGGCTGCCCAGGTGGGCGAGGTCGACGGGCCGCGACCGCGGGTCCGTCGTCGTCCGGCATTCCCGTGGTGCGATTTTCGCAAGACACGCCCTCGCCGGAACCTCCGACACCGGTCGCGCCGTCCATACTGACCGTGGGGGGCGAATTTCATACAGTTACCGTCGCGTCTGCGGCGGTCGACGGGAAAGAGGACACTGTGCCTCCTGCCGCACCCAGCCCGATCCTGCGTCGTCGCCGGTTGGGCATCGAGCTGCGCCGCCTACGTGAGGCTGCGGGCCTCACCGGCGATCAGGTCATCGAGCGTATCGGTTGGGCCTCCGCGTCCAAACTGTCCCGCTTGGAGAACGGCCGCAGTCGACCGGACCCGCAGGACGTCGGCGACCTGCTCGACCTCTACGGCGCCGACCAGGCGCTGCACGACGAGTTGCTGGGCATCACCAACGAGGCCGGCGACATGCGCGGCTGGTTGAAGAACTTCCCGGTGATGACGCAGCAACAGCGCGGCTGGGCCGAGTTGGAGGCGGGCTGCGCGGAGATCTCCGAGTACAACCCGGTGCTCGTGCCGGGCCTGTTGCAGACCCCCGGGTACGCCCAGCTCCGGATCGTGTCGGCCCGGCAGGTGAACGCGGGCGCGGGCGAGCCGGAGCCCGGCGACGAGCCGGAGACCGAGGTGCAGGCGCGGCTGGCCCGCCAGTCGCTGCTGACCCGCGAGCCGCACGCTCCCCGCTACACCGCCGTGTTGGAGGAGGCGGCTCTCGGCCGCCGGGCCGGGCCGCCGGAGGTGCTGCACGAACAGTTGCTCCAGCTCTGCGAGTTGGCGCTGCTGCCCAACGTGGCCCTGCACGTGCTGCCCCGGGACACCCAGATCGGCGATTGGTACCTTCCGCCGACCGCCTTCTCGGTCTATCGGTTCGCCGATCCCCTCGATCCGGAGACATTGGCCATCGAAGGTGGCTTCACCGACGTCATGTCGACCGAGTCAATCACGCTAAATCGCTATAAAGTGGTGTTCGAGTGGCTATGCAAGGCGGCACTTGACGCCTCGGACACCCTCTCCTGGCTGATCGAGGCGACGGGACGGCTGACCGAGGCGACGCCCCCATCCACAGTGGCGTTCGGGCCGGCAACGGCGCCGACCCAACGCCGCCGGGAATCAGGGCGACTGACGGACCGGTGATCCACGGGGGACCCTCCGTCGGGACGTGCGGCACCACTCGTCCCATCGGATCGCTGCACATCAGGAGCAGAACCATGAACGAAATCCGCAACACGCCGTCCGTCTCCGCCCACTCGTTGGCGGACGCCCCGTGGCGTACCAGCACACGCAGCCAGACCTCCAACTGCGTGGAGGTCGCCCCGCTGGCCACCGGCCCGTCGGCGGTCGCCCTGCGCGACAGCAAGGACCGGGGCGGCCCGGTACTGCTGTTCAACCGCGCGGGATGGCTCGGTTTCATCACCGGGGCAAAGAAGGGCCAGTTCGATCTGAACTGATTCGGTGACTGGTACGGGGCCGTCGGCGCACTGCCGGCGGCCCCGTCGCGTCATACCCGCCGGCTCCGTCGCTCGGCGACACGCCGACTCGGTCGACCCGCCGACTCCGTCGCTTTGCGACCCGGCGACCCTGCTGAGCAGCCATCCGCCGATCGGACGAGGCTCGAAACCGATAGGCGCGTTTCAGTTGCTGGGACGAACACGGGGCGTAACATGGCCCTCGGATACGTGGAACTTCCACACTGGCTCATCCGTCGCGGTTCATCCGGAGACCCTCATGCGGTTCCTGATCGTTCGCACCGACATCCGCGCCGTCGCTGACGGGGACATCGCCGCCGCCTGGGCGGACGGCCACCGACTTCGCGACGAGACGACCACGCCCGAGCCGCGCCGGCAGATCGTGCACGCCGAGGACCGGGACGCCGCGCTGCTGCTGGCCCGCGCCCTGGCCACCGTCGGCGCGGTCCGCGCCGGCAAGCAACGGGTCAAGGTCCTCCCGCTGATCGAGTCGCGGCCCGCCTTCCGACACAGACCGGGCCGCACCGGCACCTGATTCCACAGGTCGTCCGTCGTGGTCGGACCGGCTCCCCCGCCGCGTTACTCGCACCCGCCGACCACGACGGCCCGTGTTCCCGGCCCGTGACCGCCGCGGCAACGGCGGCCACGGGCCGGGACCGTGCTCAGCGGTCGGCGTCCACCCAGCCGTCCAGCCAGCGGTGAATGAGGAACAGCGCGATCGACGACGGAGGCGGCAGGATCAGCCGGGCCCCGTCGCCCACGTCCACCGACTCCCCGGCCAACGCCGCTCCGATCTCCCGGCGGGAGAACCACCGGGCGTACGCGATCTCGGACGGGTCGACCCGCACCGGCTCGGCCGGGTTCGCGGTGGCCAGGAAGCCCAGCATCAGCGAGCCGGGGAACGGCCAGGCCTGGCTGCCCACGTACCCGACGCGCTCGACCCCGATGCCCACCTCCTCGCGGACCTCGCGCAGCACGGCCGCCTCCGCCGACTCCCCCGGTTCCACGTAGCCGGCCAGGCAGGAGTAGCGGCGACCACCCGGGGTGCCCTGCCAGCCGGCATTGTTGCCGAGTAGGCAGCGGCCGTCCGGGCCGTCCACGCCGTCGTGCACGAGCACGATCATCGCCGGGTCGGTACGCGGCCAGATCCGCCCACCATTCCGGTCCACCCGGGACCAACCGGCCTCGTCCATCGCGGTCGGCGCGCCGGTGCTCGTCGAGTAACCGTGTCGGGTGTGCCAGTTGACCAGCGCCAACGCGGTGGTGAAGATGCCGGCCTCCCGGTCGGCGAGCAGGTGACCCACCTCCCGGAGGTGGACCGCCCGGGTCCCCGGGATCGCCGGAAGAGGCGCGTCGACAGCGAAGACCGGCACCCCGTCCGGTTCGACACCCAGGAACATCGCCATCGACTCTGACCCGGCGGGTACGTCAGCCGCCCCGAACAGCACCAACGTCGGAGGCGACGTCTCGGTGCGGGCCAGTGTCCGACCCTCGTCGGTCGAGTCGAGCAGCAACACCCGGGCGCGCAGCCACGCCTCGGTCAACCACTGCGAGTCACCCCGCCGGTGCGCGGCCCGATCCAGCGTGGACCGCGCCAACGGCGGCGCCGCCTCCCCGCTCACGCCGGCGCTCCGCTTCGCTGCACGCCGCCATGAGACGGCCCGCTGCTGAACCCCATGGCCCGCTCGCTCCGCTCGCTCACGCCTCTTGCTCGGTCTGAACCGTGGTCAGCGCGGCCAGCCCCGGGGTGACCCGCTCCGCGTCACCGAGCACCACGATCGCCGCCCGAGCCGGGGCCAGATAGCGCGCCGCCGCCTGCGCGACGTCGTCGATGCTCGCCTTCGCCAACCTGGCGGCGTACTCGGCGAGGAAGTCCAGGCGCAGACCGTTGCCGGCGTACGCACTGGTCAACGCCGCCAACCCGGCCTGGGTGGACATGCCGAGCTGGAGGGTGCCCAGGGCGTACTGCCGGGCCTGCTCCAACTCCTCGGGCTTCGGCGGGAGTGACGCCAACCGACCCAGTTCGTACGTCGTCTCCAGCAGCGCCGGGCCGGTGACCTCGGTGGCCACGTCGGCGGCGGCGACCAGCACCGACCCGGCGACGGAATGCTCGATCACCGAGTGCGGGCCGTACGTGTAGCCCTTGTCCTCGCGGATGTTCTCCACCCACCGGGAGGAGAAGTAGCCGCCGAAGATCAGGTTGGCGAGTTGCAGCGGGGCGTGGTCCAGGTCGGTGCGCGACACCGCCGGCAGCGCGATCCGCAGCGAGGACTGCACCGAGCCGGGCCGGTCGACCAGCAGCAGCGGCCCCGGCTCCAGCGGCGGAGTCGCCGGCAACTCGGCCACACGCCCGGCACCCGACCAGCCGCCGAGCGCCCGCTCGGCCGCGTCCAGTGCCTTCTCCGGCTGTACGTCACCGACCAGCACCATCTGCGCGCCGGTCGGGTGGACCCGCTCCGAGTGCAGGGTGCGCAGCGCCGCCGGTCGGACGGCACGGATCTGGCCGGGCTCCGGCGTCTGCGTCGCGTACGGGTGCCGGCCGTAGATTCGCTTTAGCAGCGCCTCCCGGGCCAGGTGCGAAGGCTGGCTCTGCGCCACCTGGATCCGGTCGACCAGCCGGTCCCGTTCGGTGGCCACCTCGTCACCGGGGTAGCTGGCGCCGGTCAGCACCGCGGCCAGCAGCTCCAGCATCCGGTCCAGACCGGTGACCAGGCCGGCGCCGGAGAGCATCAGCCGGTCCGGGTCGACGCCCGCGGAGAGCCCGCCGCCCACCTTCTGCAACTCGGCGGCGATCTGCACGCTGGTCATCGACTCGGTGCCGGAGAGCATTGTCTGCGAGAGCATCGCGCCGCGGGCCAGGTGGACCCGGCCGAACGGCACCCAGAGCCGCAGTTCGACAAGGGGTACGGCGGGCCGGCGTACGGCGATCACGGTGAGCCCGTTGCGCAGCGTGCGCTCGGCCTGCTTGGGCACCTTGAGCTTGCGGGTCGGCCCGAGCGGCGGCAGCGTACGCGGGCCGGCAGGAGCTGTAGCGATACTCACTGTGTCACCTTCGTTCGCGACTGCGGGGCTCGCAAAACCGGCTCACTCCTCGCGCTCACCGAACGCCTCCGGCGATGACCTCGATGGCGGCCCGGCGCTCCGGGCGCACTGTGGCCGCAGCGGCCCGGACCTGCTCCTCGGTGACCTCGCCGACCAGCCGGGGGAGTTCGTTGAGCAGACCCGGTTCGCCGCGTTGCTGCTCCAGCACTGCCATCCGCAGTGCCCGACCGAGCACCGCGTCGGTGTCCCGCAGCAGGTGGGTCGCCATCCGGGCCTGGGTGCGGGCCAGCTCACCGTCGGTCAGCCCGTCGGTGGCCAGCCGGTCCAGTTCCTCGTCGATGGTGCGCAGCACCTTGTCCACATCGCCACCGGGCGGTAGGTGCGCCTGCAACAGCAGCGCGGTGGGGTCGCGGACGTCGAACGGGTCGCCCATGAAACCGAGATATCCGCCGAGGCTGGTCACCGTGCGGTCCCGCTGCACCAGCCGTTCGACCAGCCGCGATGCGTCGCCGTCGGTGAGCACCTCGGCCAGCACCACGTACGGCAGGTAGCCGGCGAAGTCGGTGACCGGGTCGGGCACGCGCCAGGCGCCGGCCACCGCCGGCAGCGGCGCCAGGGCATCGGTGTACGAGGTGCGCCGCTCGGCGCTCAGGTCGGGCTCGGTGAAGTCGGGCCGTTGCGGTGCCGGCCGGGCCGGCACGTCGCCGAAGTGCCGGGTGACCAGCTCGGTCGCCTCGGCCACGTCGATGTCCCCGCTGACGGCCAGCACGGCGTTACCGCTGGCGTAGTAGCGGCGGAAGAAGTCCGCGGCGTCGGCGACGGTCGCCGACTCCAGGTCGTCGAAGGAACCGTAGCCGTCGTGGGCGTTCGGGAAGGTCTCGAACATGACCGGCGGCAGAGTCAGCCAGGGGAAGCCGCCGTACGGACGGTTGAGGACGTTGACCCGGATCTCTTCCTTGACCACGTCGACCTGGTTGCGCAGGTTCTCCTCGGTCAGCCGGGGCCCACGCATCCGGTCCGCCTCCAGGAACAGCGCGCGCTCCAGCGCGTTGCTCGGCAGCGTCTCGAAGTAGTCGGTGTAGTCCAGGTGGGTGGAGCCGTTGAAGGTGCCACCCGCGCCCTGCACGTGCCGGAAGTGGGCCAGCTTCTCCAGGTTCTCCGAGCCCTGGAACATCAGGTGCTCGAAGAGGTGGGCGAAGCCGGTACGCCCCTCCGGCTCCGAGCGGATGCCGACGTCGTAGACCACCGCCACCCCGATCACCGGGGCACTGCGATCGGGGGTGAGCACCACCCGCAGGCCGTTGTCGAGGGTGAACCGCTCGACCGGATACTTCGTCGCTGGAATTCTGGATCTCCGCGCCGCCACGGAGTCGACCCTAGCGCGTCGACACCTCCGCCACCCGCGACCTTCCCGGAGCCGCCGCGACCGGGGCCGCCACCAGGGGCAGCACCTCGGTGCCGACCCGCTCGGCCTCCTCCCGGTGCGGCCAGCCGGAGAGGATGAACTCGTCCACGCCGAGCGCGGCGTACTCGTCGATGCGGGCCGCGACCTCGGCGTTGACCGGATGGCGATTATCCTAGCAAGCTGATAGGAAATACCGACATAACTGAGACGCGCCATCCCGCCATGTGGATGGGTCTTGACGCTGGCCGCAGGCTGGCCCACTCTTCCTACCAACTAAGTAGGAATACTGTGGATTGGATGAACGATGAGACGGCTCCCCCTGCGCCGGTTGGTCACCCTGGCCACCCTCGCCGCCCTCGGCGCGGCGACCCTGGGCAGCACCGCCGCGTGCGGCGACGACAGCGAGGGCGCGGGCGGCAGCTCCGGCCCGGTGACGCTGCGCCTCGGCTACTTCCCCAACATCACCCACGCGCCGGCGGTCGTCGGCGTGGAGAAGGGCATCTTCGCGGAGAAGCTCGGCACCAACGTCAAGCTGGACCCGAAGACCTTCAACGCCGGCCCGGCCGCCATCGAGGCCGTCTTCTCCGGCGCGCTGGACGCCACTTACATCGGTCCGAACCCGACGGTGAACGCCTTCTCCAAGTCCAAGGGCGAGGCCGTCCGGGTCATCTCCGGCGCGGCCTCCGGCGGCGTGGCGCTGGTCGTCAAGCCCGGCATCACCGGCGCGCAGGACCTGAAGGGCAAGAAGATCGCCACCCCGCAGTTGGGCAACACCCAGGACGTGGCGGTCCGTTACTGGCTCAAGCAGCAGGGCCTCACCACCACCAAGGAGGGCGGCGGCGACGTCAAGATCGTGCCGCAGGAGAACGCCCAGACCATCGAGACATTCAACAGCGGCGCGATCGACGGCGCCTGGGTGCCCGAGCCGTTCGTCTCCCGCCTGGTCAACGCCGGCGGCAAGGTTCTGGTCGACGAGCGCGACCTGTGGCCGGACAAGAAGTTCGTCATCACCAACCTGCTGGTGAGCACGAAGTTCCTCAAGGCGCACCCGGACGTGGTGCAGAGGCTGGTCGACGGTCAGGTGGCAGCCAACGAGTTCGTCAACACCAAGCCGGACGAGGCGCAGCAGGCCATCTCCGACGCGATCGGCAAGATCACCGGCAAGCCGCTGGACCTGAAGCTGATCAAGCAGGCGTGGCCGACGTTGGAGTTCACGAACGACCCGATCTCGTCCTCCCTGAAGGCAGGGCTCGACCACGCCGTCGACGTGGACCTGACCGAGCCGGTGGACCTCAAGGGCCTGTACGACCTGAAGTACCTCAACAACGCGCTCAAGGCGCAGGGCAAGGCCGAGGTCGTCCAGCCATGACGTCGACCACGACGACGCCGGAGAGCGCGACCACCGCGGTCGCGCTCTCCGGCGTGACCAAGGTGTACGGGCGCGGGGCGAACGCCGTCCTGGCCCTGGACGGTGTCTCGCTGAACGTCGCGCCCGGCGAGTTCGTCTGCCTGGTCGGCGCGTCCGGCTGCGGCAAGAGCACCCTGCTCAACCTGGTGGCCGGGCTGGACCGGGTCAGCGGCGGGCAGATCACGCTGGCCGGCGACGCCAACCCGGGCCTGATGTTCCAGGAGCCGGCGCTCTTTCCGTGGCTGACCGTCGACGCCAATGTGGAGGTGCCGCTCAAGCTGCGTCGGCTCCCCCGCGCCCAACGCCGTGAGCGGGTGGCCGAGCTGCTGCGCACGGTGCACCTTGCCGACTTCGGCCGTAAGCGCCCACACGAGCTCTCCGGCGGAATGCGGCAGCGGGTCGCGCTCGCCCGCACGCTGGCCCTGGACACTCCGGTGCTGCTGATGGACGAGCCGTTCGGCGCGCTGGACGCGATGACCCGGGACATCCTGCACGACGAGCTGGAACGGATCTGGTCCGAGCGCAAACTCTCGGTGCTCTTCGTGACGCACAACGTCCGCGAGGCGGCCCGGCTGGCCGACCGGATCATCCTGCTCTCCAGCCGACCCGGCCGGATCATCTACTCCACCGAGGTGAACATCCCGCGCCCTCGCCGGATCGACTCCCCCGAGGTCGCCGCCATCGCCGCCGAGGTCACCGAGCGGCTCCGTACGGAGGTGGGCCGCCATGGCCAGTGACACCCTCACCAGTTCGGCGCGTACCGACGCGGAGATCACCGGCCTCGACGCGCTGGAGATCGCCGGTCGGGACAAGGAGGTCTCCCGGGGCGCCCGGATCTGGGCCGCCACCTGGCCCAAGCTCGCCGCCCTGGCCATCGCCATCGCCGCCTGGCAGATCGTGGTCTGGACGGGCTGGAAGCCGCCGTACTCACTGCCGCCACCGCTGGAGGTCGGCCGCGAGCTGGTGGCCCAGGCCCAGGGGCCGCAGCTCTGGGACGGCCTGCTCACCACGCTGCAACGGGCCGCCCTCGGGTACGTCTTCTCGGTCGCCGTCGGCCTGCTGCTCGGCCTCGCGGTGGCCCGGTCCACGGTGCTGCGCGCCGCCATCGGCTCGATGATCACCGCATTGCAGACCATGCCGTCGATCGCCTGGTTCCCGCTGGCCATCCTGCTCTTCGAGCTGAGCGAGAAGGCGATCTTCTTCGTTGTGGTGCTCGGCGCGGCGCCGTCCATCGCCAACGGGGTGATCTCCGGGGTGGACTACGTGCCGCCGCTGCTGGTGCGCGCCGGCCGCAACCTGGGCGCCCGGGGGCTCAACCTCTACCGGTACGTCATCGCGCCAGCCGCCCTGCCGGCGATCGTCGCCGGCCTCAAGCAGGGCTGGGCCTTCTCCTGGCGCAGCCTGATGGCCGGTGAGCTGCTCGTGAGCGGCATCTCGCAGACCTCGCTCGGCGCCCAACTCACCTACTCCCGCGAGTTGTCCGACGCGCCCTGGCTGCTCTCCACGATGATCGTCATCCTGGTCGTCGGCCTCGTCGTGGACGCCGCGTTCGGCGCTGCGGACAAGGCGATCCGGCGCCGCTGGGGCGTACTGGACCAGGCTGGTCAGTGACGTGTTCGTCTCCGCGCGCAGCGACTACGCGCTCCGGGCGATGCTCGCCGTCGCCGCCGGCGGTGGTGGCGGCGACGGCGACCGGGCCGGCGAGCTGGTGAAGGCGGCCAGCCTGGCCGAGGTGCAGGACATCCCGCTCAGCTTCCTGCAGGGCATCCTGCTCGACCTGCGCCGGGCCGGTCTGCTGCACAGCCATCGCGGCGCCGACGGCGGGTACGCGCTGACCCGCCCAGCGGACGAGATCACCGTCGGAGACGTGCTGCGTGCGGTCGGCGGCTCGCTCACCACGGTGCGCGGTCTGCCGGCCGAGCGGGCCGGCTATCACGGAGTGGCCGCCGGGCTCACCGACGTCTGGCTGGCGGTGCACGGGGCGATCGCCACCGTGGTCGACAGCACCACCCTGGCCGACCTGCTCACCCACGCCCCGAGTGCGGTCAGCACCGACGCACCGCTCGCATGATCGCGCCCGATCATTGATGTAGTGGCCTCGCCCGCCCGGTGAGGGGCCTACTTCCTGGATCGAGCGCGATCTTGGGCTGGTGCGTGGTGCTCGGGCGCACCGAGGAGGGCGCGAAGGCGATGTGGTCGGGCCGGTGCCCCGCCGACCCGACCACACCTCGTACCGATCCTGACCGGGCCTGCCCCTCCGCCGGCACCGGTAGGCCGGTCGCTGCTCAGCCCACGTGTGCGGTCGTCGGGCCGAGGCCCGGGTCGCCAGGACTGTGCAGCTCCACCAGACCGGCGGGAGCGTTACCCGCCGGGGTGGCATGCCAGGGCGCGAAGGCCGCAACCATGGCGAGCAACAACCCGGCGAGCGCGACCGCGACCACCAGTATCAGTTCACGCAGTGCGCCCGAGCCGGCTTCGCCCGCCATGGTCACCCCTCCCGTGCCGGGCCCCCCGCCCGACTTCCCCCGTCGGTCAGCCTCGACCACGAACGGCCGGGGCGCAGTCGGCCAGCCGACCCAGCAGAGGCTGATTACCGACTCAGCAGAGGGGCCACCCGGCGCGGCCGGCTGGCCGGTCGGGCCGCACGGACAGCCGACCGGCCCGGGACACCGCGCAGACAAAACCGACCCGCCCCACCGAAGCGGGACGGGTCGGTCGACGCGCAGAAGATCAGACGGTACGCGGGCGACGCGGCCGACGGGACCGGCCCGACGCGCGGTGCGCCGGACGGGCGCCACCGTCGGCGGCCGAGCCCCCGGAGGTACGGGCGCGAGAGGCGGGCGCCGGCGGAGCGACGATGGTCACCGGCACACCGGACGGCTCGCGGGCACCGGTCACCCGGGCCAGCGCCCCGTCACCCAGGCGAACCTGGACCGACTCGGGCCGGATACCGGCGGTGGCCATCAGCCGGGACACGTCCCGACGCTGCTCCGGCAGGACCAGGGTGACCACGGAACCGGACTCGCCGGCCCGGGCGGTGCGGCCGCCCCGGTGCAGGTAGTCCTTCGCCTCGGTCGGCGGGTCCACGTTGACCACCATGTCCAGGCCGTCCACGTGGATGCCACGGGCCGCCACGTCGGTGGCGACCAGCGCGGTCACCTGACCGTTGCGGAACTGCTCCAGGATCCGGGTGCGCTGCGGCTGGGACTTGCCGCCGTGCAGCGCGGCCGCGCGTACGCCCTTGGAGAGCAGCTGGCGGGCCAGCCGGTCGGCGCGGTGCTTGGTGCCCATGAACAGGATGGTGCGGCCCTCACGGGCGGCGATCCGGGTCAACGCGTCGGGCTTGTCCGCAGCGTCGACGTGCAGCACGTGGTGGGTCATCGCAGTGACAGTCGCGGTGCCCGGGTCCACCGAGTGGGTGACCGGGTTGCTCAGGAAGCGGCGGACCAGCCGGTCCACGCCGCCGTCCAGGGTCGCCGAGAAGAGCATCCGCTGCCCCTGCGGCGCGACCTGCTCCAGCAGCTTGGTGACCTGCGGGAGGAAGCCCATGTCGGCCATCTGGTCGGCCTCGTCGAGCACTGTGATCTCGACCTGGTCGAGCCGGGCGTCGCCACGGTTGATCAGGTCGTGCAGCCGACCGGGGGTGGCCACGACCACCTCGGTGCCGGCGCGCAGGGCGTCCGCCTGCCGCTGCAACGACAGGCCGCCGACCACAGTGGCGCAGCGCAGCCCGACGGCGCGGGCGTACGGGGCCAGGGCGGTGGTGACCTGCTGAGCCAGCTCGCGGGTCGGCACCAGCACCAGGGCCAGCGGGCGACCCGGCCGCGCCTTACGGCCGGCGGTGCGGGACAGCAGCGGAAGCCCGAAGGCGAGGGTCTTGCCGGAGCCGGTACGACCCCGGCCCAGCACGTCCCGGCCGGCGAGCGAGTCGGGCAGCGTCGCCGACTGGATCGGGAACGGCTCGGTGATGCCCTGCGCGGTCAGCGCGGTGAGCAGCGCCGGCGCCAGACCGGTATGAGCGAAAGAAGGAATAACTGTGGTCATGCGGAAGCCTTCCTCGACGCGGCACGTGTCGAGGGAGGGCGCCGAAGTCGGCGCTGTCACCGGCGGAAAAAGGCCGCCAGGACTCACAAGCACGAACCGAAAGGGAGTACAGGCCGGCCCGCCGCCAGGCCGCCGCCTGCGTAGGCAGGCGGCAGCGGGGCGGGCCGGTCCCGTCACCGTCACACCCGGAGGGCGTGACAGGTAATGCTGACCGATCCGAAGATCAGAGCGGGCGGATGTTCTCCGCCTGCGGGCCCTTCTGGCCCTGGGTCACCTCGAACTCGACCCGCTGGTTCTCGTCCAGGCTCCGGTAGCCGGAGGACTGGATCGCCGAGAAGTGGGCGAAAACGTCGGCGCCGCCGCCGTCGGGGGTGATGAAGCCGAAGCCCTTGTCAGCGTTGAACCACTTCACGGTGCCAATAGCCATGTGTTTCGTCTCCTTGACGGAACGTCGGACGCGCACTTGTTGCGCGCCCGAAGAGGAGCGCTCCGCGCGGGGATGCGCGAATCGCCTGTCGCTTCTGGTCGCCCCGCCCGGAGAACTCCGGACACAACAAAGAGCGCCTGGGGCCACAATCCCGCCAGGCGCACACAGAGTCTCTGGTAACCAAAACTGCAACCCGGTCAACCTACCACGGTTTTCCCCGCCATGGTCAATGTTGGGCAGAATCCTCGGGCAACTGGGCGATCAGGGCCGTGAGGCCGGTCACATCCAGCAGGTCGGCGGGCCGGACGGTCACCCCGTGGCGGACGTAGTGGAACGCCGCGCCCACCCGGTCGACCGGCACGCCGGCCAACTCCGCCCAGGCCAGCCGGTACACCGCCAGCTGCACGGCGGCCACGTCGGCCGCCGGCCCGGAGGGCTGCGCGCCGGTCTTCCAGTCGACCACGTCGAACCGACCCCCCGGCCGGGCGAAGACCGCGTCCATCCGGCCCCGCACCACCACTCCGGCGATCACCGTGGCGAACGGCACCTCCACCTCCACCGGTGACCGGTCGGCCCACTCGCTGGCCAGGAACCGCTCCTGAAGCTCGACCAGCGCCTCGTCGGGTGCGGCATCGGCGTCGGCCGCGCCGGGCAGCTCGTCCAGGTCCAACAGGCGGTCGGCACCGAAGCGCTGCTCCAACCAGGCGTGGAAGGCGGTGCCTCGACGGGCGTACGGGTTGGGTTCGGCCGGCACCGGGCGACGCAGCGTACGGGCCAGCGCCGCCGGATCCCGCCGCAGCGCTACCAGTTGGGTGACGCTCAGCGCCCCGGGCAGCGCCACCTCGACCGCACCGGAGAGCCGGGTCAGCTCGGCGCGCTCCGCCAACAACAGGTCCGCCTCGCGCTGCCAACGCGCCACCTCCGGATCAACCTCCGGCTCGGCCGGCTCGGCCGTCGATCCGATCGGCGTGACCGGCCCGGCGAGCACCGGCCCGACCGGCCCGGGGAGCGCTGCCGCCGGACCGTCGGCCATCAGGCGACGCACCAGCCCCGCCGCCTCGGCCAACGCCGGCCGGCGACCGCCCAGCGGGTCGGCCGGCCACTCAGCGCGGAGCACCACCTCGGCCGTGGGGTTCGTCGCGTCGGGAGTCGGCTCCGGCGCCCACGCGTCGATCAGGTGCCCCGGCCCGCCGTCGAGGCAGGCGTCGTACACCTCACGCAGGAAGACCGACGGACCTCGCGGTCGCTTCGTGCCCTCTCCCCACCAGTAACCGGAGCAGAGCAGCAGCCGGCGCGGCCGGGTGACCGCCACGTACGTCAGACGGCGTTCCTCCCGCTCGTCGTGGGCCCGCCACGCGTCGGTGAAGTCGGTCACCGCCCGCGCCACGGCCCGCTGGTCTCCCGCCTCGTCGAGCGCCAACTCGGGCAGCCCGTCGGCGTCGCCGCGCAGCGGGAACGGCAGCACGCCCAGCCCACCCAGCCAGTGGTCGGAGTTGCGGACCGGCCCCGGCCACAGCCCACGACTGAGCCCGGCCACCGCCACGACGTCCCACTCCAGGCCCTTGGCGGCGTGCGCGGTGACCACCTGCACCGCGCCCTCCACCACCTCGACCTCGCCCGGCGCCAGACCGCGCTCCTCGTCCTCGGCGGCGGCGAGGTAGGACAGGAACCCGGACAGGGTCGCGCCGGGCGTCTCCCCGCTGAACCGGGCCGCCACGTCGCCGAGCGCATCCAGATGGCCCCGGGCCAGGCCCGCGTCGCCGGCGCCGTCCCGGCCGGCCCGCACCGCGACCTCCACGTCCAGGCCGATGGTCCGCTCGATGTCCGCGATGAGGTCCGGCAGCGCCTGATCCAGCCGGTAGCGCAGCAGCGCCAACTCCCGGCCGTACGCGCGCAGCCGCGCGAACCCCTCCGCCGAGTACGCCTGCGCCGGCCCGAGGTCGGCCAACGCCTCCACCAGGGTCGCCTCGTCCAACAGGTCAGGGCTGATCTCCGAGGCCTCGTCGGCGGCGACCTGTCGCCGGGCGTTCGCGATGGCCCGGGCCCGCCGGTGCAACGCCACCAGGTCACGTGGCCCGATCCGCCAACGGGCGCCGGTGAGCAGCCGCAGCAGCGCGGCGCCATCGGTCGGGTCGGCCAGGACCCGCAGCGTGCAGACCACGTCACGTACCTCGGGGGTGTCCAGCAGGCCGCCCAGCCCGACCACCTCGACCGGTAGGCCACGCTCCCGCAGCGCCGACTCGATCGCCGGGATCTGGCTGCGCACCCGGACCAGCACGGCGGTCGTCGGACGGCGGTCCACCGGGATGTGTTCCGGGGCCGCGCCCGGCATCCCGGCCGCCCCACGCCAGGCGGCGAGCACGCTGTCGGCGATCCAGTCGGCCTCGTCGGCGTACGTGGGCAGCATCGCGCAGTGCACAGTGCCGCCGGCCGCACCGCCCGGACTGCGGTGCGGGATCGGGTCCCGGACGGTCAGCGCGGAGCGCAGCTCCGGCACCCGGGCACCCGCCGCCCGCAGCGGGGTGGAGAGCGCGTTCGCCACCCGGAGGATCTCCGGGCGGTTGCGCCAACTCGTGGTGAGCCCCAGCGCCGGGGCCGGCTCGCCGTTGGCGCGGGCGAACTCGGTGGGGAACCGGTCCAGGGTGCCCGCGCTGGCCCCCCGCCAGCCGTAGATCGACTGGCACGGGTCGCCCACCGCGGTCACCGGGTGCCCGCCACCGAACAGCGCGTTGAGCAGCACCACCTGGGCGTGGCTGGTGTCCTGGTACTCGTCGAGCAGCACCACCCGGAAGCGGTCCCGCTCGATCACGCTGACCCCCGGGTGGTCCCGGGCCACCCGGGCCGCCCGGGCGAGCTGGTCGGCGAAGTCCATCGCCTCGAAGTCCTCCTTGCGCCGGGCGTACGCCCGCACCAGCGGCAACAGGCGCAACCGGGTCTGCTGGAGGGTGAGCGCCTTGCGCACGTCGGCGTACACCCGACCCGGCCGGGACTGCACCTCGGCGAAGAAGCGACCGGTCCAGGCCGCCAGGTCGTCCGGCGCGACCAGATGCTCGTCCAGCTCCCCGGCCAGCGCCAGCACCGCGTCGGTGATGGTGCTCGGCATCCGGTCCACCTCGGACATGTCGCCGTCGTAGTTGCGCACCAGCAGGTCGACCAACTGCCAGCGGGACGCCTCGGTGAGCAGCCGGGTGGACGGCTCGTAGCCGGCCCGCAGCCCGTGCTCGGTGACGATCCGCCCCGCGTACGAGTGGTAGGTGGAGACGGTGGGCTCACCCGCGAGCGGATCGCCCAGCGGGTCCCGTCCCTGCCGGCCGAGTCTGCGGATCAGCTGGTCGAGCCGGGTCCGTACCCGATGGGCCAGTTCGCCGGCCGCCTTGCGGGTGAAGGTCAGCCCGAGGATCTGCTCCGGCCGCACGTACGAGTTGGCCACCAGCCAGACCACCCGGGCGGCCATCGTCTCGGTCTTGCCCGACCCGGCGCCCGCGACCACCAGCAGCGGCTCCACCGGGGCGGCGATGATCGCGGCCTGCTCCCGCGTGGGCGCCGGCAACCGCAGCAGCTTGGCCAGCTCCACCGGTGTGTACCGGGGGCCGGAGTCCGCGAGTCGGGGTGTCGGCGCGGGGCCCGCGCCGAACAGGGTGGGCTGACTCACCGTGCCGTCTCGGTTCCCAACACCGGCGCACTCCTCGCCCTCACGGTGCCATCTCAGTTCGTGACTGCGGGGCTCGCAAGCTCACTCCTCGCCCTCACGGGTGCCGTCCCAGGTCGCGACTGGGCTCGCAAGCTCACTCCTCGCCCTCACCTGTGCGTCGGACGGTGGGCGGCTCGACGACCTGGCGACCCTGCCCGGAGACCGGGCAGCTGGTGCGCACCGGGCAGACCCGGCACTTCGAGTTGGCCACCGCGGCGAACGTGGCGGCTGCCATCGTATCGGCGGTCCGCCGGACCAGCGCGGTCGCCCAACCGGCCGCCGGCCCCTCGCTGGCGGCGGGCTGATTCTGCTCCCTGGCGTCCTTGGCGGAGGTTCCGAGCTGCACCAGCGCGGCGCCCCCGGACTCGTCACCGAACTCGGCGAACGCCCCCGCCTCCACCGCAGCCTGGTAGGCGCCGAGCTGCGGGTGCTCCGCCAGGTCGGTGCCGGTGACAGCGGTGGACTTGCCGGTCTTCAGGTCGATCACCACGAGCCGCCCGGCCTCGTCGACCTCCAGCCGGTCGACCCGGCCGGTCAGGTCGATGGGCCGGTTCGGGTCGTCCAGGCGGACGGCGAACTCGTGCTCGATGGCGAGCAACCGGCGCGGATTGGTGGCCAGCCAGCGCAGCAGCTTGTCGACCATCGCCTCGGCGCGTTCCCGCTCCGGCCCGGCCATCCACCGGGCCGCCAGCTCGATCGCGTCGAACCGGGCGGCCACGTAGTCGAGCAGCGCGCCCCGATCGGCGCTGGCGTCCTCGGCGAGCATCGCGGCGGCGTGCACCAGGTTGCCCACCCCCTGCGCGGTGCTGGTCGGGCCGCTACCGCCGTGCCGTTCCAGCAGCCAGCGCAGACTGCACCGCAGCGCGCTCTCCATGGCCGACGGGGTCACCCGCACCGGGTCGCCGTCGTCGACCAGCGGCCGGTCGTCGGAGAGCACCCGCAACCCCCACCAGTCGTCGGGGTGCGCACCGGGCACCCCGGCGGCGGCGAGCCGGGCCAGTTCGGCCGCCGCGGCGCGCCGCCGGGCCGCCGGGGCGGCCGGGTCGGTGATGGCGGTACGCAGTTCCGCTACCAACGCCGGCAGGGTGAGCGCCCGGGGTGGACGGGTCACCGGCAGCGCCCCGGGACGGCCCGGCTCCTCGTCCCCGGTCTCGCCCACCGCAGCGCCCCCGGAGCCGCCGGAGGACGGTTCCGTGCGGGGACCTGGCGGCGGGCCGGGCGCTGTCGGCGGCGGGCCGGGCACTGTCGGCGGGGTCGGCGGCGTGCTCGGCGGGGTCGGTGGCGGCGTGCCCGGGCCCAGCTCGTGCAGGAACCGGCTGGGCTGCTCCTCGTGGTCGTCCCCACCGACGGCGGCCGATGCCACCGCGCTGACCAGCAGCCGGTGCCGGGCCCGACTGATGGCGACGTGGAAGAGCCGACGCTCCTCGTCCAGCAACGCCGAGGTCTGACCCACCATGTTCGCCGCGGTCGCCCCGTCGACCGACCGGCCGGCCAGCACGTCGACCAGTCGCTCGGAGCCGAGCAGGCTGCCGCGCAGCCGCAGGTCCGGCCAGATGCCCTCCTGCACGCCGGCCACCGCGACCAGGTCCCATTCCAGGCCCTTCGCCGCGTGCGCGGTGAGCAGGCGTACCGCCGCACCCCGGTCGGCGGTCGGGGCGATGGTGTCGGCCGGCAGGTCCTGGGCGAGCACGTGATCGAGGAAGACCTCGGTACGCGCGCCGGGCAGCCGGTCGGTGAACCGGGCCGCCGCGTCGAAGAGGACCAGCACGGCGTCCAGGTCGCGGTCGGCAGCCTCGGCCCGCCGACGCCGGGCCAGGTCGCCCTCGCCGGCCTCCGGACGCCCCTGGTTGATCGCGCCGGCCCACCGCTCGGCGAGACCACTGGCGTGCCAGACGGCCCAGAGCACGTCCTCGGCGGTCGCACCCGACCGGGCTGCGGCTTCGCGGGCGATGGCCAGCAGCCCGGCCACCGCCTGCGCCGGCTCCGCCCAGCGCCGTTCGATGCCGGTCAACTCCTCCGGATCCTGCAACGCCTCGACGATCAGCTCCCCGGAGGGGCGTCGGTCACCGCCGGCCAACGCGAGCGCGCGCAGGCCCTGCCGCAGCCGCCGCTCGGCCAGCGGGTCGGCCCCACCCAGCGGCGAGTGCAGCAGCGCGACGGCCGCCTCCTCGTCGAGTCGTTCCGGCTCCAGCGCGCAGCGCAGCAGGAGCAGCAGCGGCGCGACCGCCGGTTGCAGGTGCAGGGGCAGATCCTCACCGTGCACCACTGTGGGTACGCCGGCAGCGTGCAACGCCCGTCGCAGGGTGGGCAGCTGCAACGCGGTGGACCGCACCAGCACCGCCATCCGTGACCAGGGCACGCCGTCGAGCAGGTGGGCCGAGCGCAGCGCGTGGGCCAGCCAGGCGGCCTCGCTGGTCGCCGAACGGAAGGTGTGCACCTCGACCACACCGGGCGGCGCGTCCGGCAGGGGGTGCAGCCGACGGTGCGCGGCCGGACCCCGCAGCCGGCGACCCAGCCGGGCGATCGCCGCGAGCAGACCCGGCCCGGCCCGGTACGACGTGCTCAGCAGCACCTGCGCGGCCGGCGCACCGGATGCCGTCCGGAACCGGTGCGGGAACGTCGCCACCCCGGCCGGGTCGGCGCCCCGGAAGGCGTACGTGGAGGAATCCGGGTCGGCGAACGCGACAAGCGACTTGCCACCGCCGGCGATGACCGAGAGCAGCTCCAGTTGGGCGGGGTCGGTGTCGGCCAGTTCGTCGAGGTAGACGTGCGCGAGCCGACGACGCTCGGCGGCCAGCAACTCCTCGTCGTCGCGCAGCAGCCCGGTGGCTGCCCGGACCAGCTCCGCCGGGTCGTACGCGATGGAGCCCCGGTTGCTGACGTCGCGCAGCGCGAGCACGGCGACGTACTCCCGCAGGAAGCGCGCGGCGGCCGGCCAGTCGGCGCGGCCGAGCTTCTCACCCAGGCGGGCGAGGTCGATCGGGCCCACGCCGCGCTCGGCTGCGCGCATGAGCAGGTCGCGCAGTTGGCCGGCGAACGCCCGGGTGCGCAGGGCGGGGCGCAGGTCGGTGGGCCAGCCGACCGGGTCGTCCTCGGGCTCCTCGCCCACCACGTCCAGCAGCTCACGGATGATCAGATCCTGCTCGGGGCCGGTGAGCAGCCGGGGCGACGGTTCGCCCCGCTCGGCGGCGGCGCGGCGGAGCAACCCGAAGGCGTACGCCGGGAAGGTGCGCACCAGCGGCTCGCGCAGCACCCGGTGGCCGTCCTGCGCGATCCGGGCCTCGATGCGCTGTCGCAGCGCGGTGGCGCCCCGACGGCCGAAGGTCAGCACCAGGATCCGTTCGGGGTCGACCCCCTCGGCCACCCGGGCGGCGACCGCCTCGACCAGCGTGCTGGTCTTGCCGGTGCCCGGGCCGCCGAGCACGAGCATCGGCCCGTCGGTGTGCCCGACCACCTCGGCCTGCACCGGGTCGGCCCGCCAGCCGCCGCCGACGGCCAGCTCGGGCCCGGCCACGCCATCGGGCCCACCCGACGCGCCGACACCGCCCCCGGACGTGCCGCCGCTGGCGGGCACGGAAGCGCTGTCAGGCGTCGCCTCGTCCCCCCGCGCCGGCCCTCCGGGCCGCCGCACCAACCGGTACGCCTGCATCAGCTCATCCCATCAGACCCATACGACACCCACCCGCCCAAACCCCACCCGGCCCACCCCACCCCATCCACCCCCGTCGATCATGAGGTTGGCGGCGCGACACGCCGACGGCGGCCTCGCCAACCCCATGATCACCGCGGCCCAGCCGGGGTGGGGTGGGGGTGGGGGTCAGGTCAGGTGGGATTCCAGGACGTTGAGGGCCTCGGTGACGGTGGTGGTGACCGTCAGGAGGTCGCGGCCGGCGGGCTTGAGGAAGGTCTGGTCGGCCAGCGCGTCGAGCCAGTCCAGCAGGGGGCGGTAGAACCCGTCGGTGTCGATCAGCACCATCGGCTTGGTGTGCAGGGCGAGGGTGGCGGTGGTCCAGACCTCGAACAACTCGTCCAGGGTGCCCAGCCCGCCGGGCAGGGTGAGGAAGGCATCCGACTTGTCGATCATCAGGGTCTTGCGGCTGGCCATCGAGTCGGTCACCAGCAGTTCGTCCGAGGCCAGGTCGGCGACCTCCAGGTCGACCAGCGACTGCGGGATCACGCCGACGGTGCGTCCGCCGGCGGATCGGGCGCCGTCCGCCAGCGCGCCCATCATGCCGACGCAGCCACCGCCGCTGACCAGCGTGTGCCCGCGCCGGGCCAGCTCCGCGCCGGTCTCGGCGGCCAGGTCCAACCAGCGCTGATCGAGGGTACGGGAGGAGGCACAGAAGACGCAGATCGCCGCCATCAGTCGTGGTCCCGAGCCTGAACGGCTGCGGCCTGCTGGTCTGCGCCGGTGCGCGCGACAGCCTCCTCGCGGACCGCCTCCTGCTCGGCGGAGAGCGCGGCCTCCGATTCGACGATGTACCGGACCGCCTCGTTGACGTCGTCGGTGAGGCAGATCAGGTCCAGGTCGACCGGCCCGATCTTGCCGGTGGCGGCCATCGTGTCGCGCAGCCAGTCCAGCAGACCCTGCCAGTAGGCGACGCCCATGAGCACCACCGGGAACCGGGTGACCTTGCCGGTCTGCACCAGGGTGAGCGCCTCGAACAACTCGTCCATGGTGCCGAATCCGCCGGGCAGCACGACGAACGCCTGCGCGTACTTGACGAACATCGTCTTGCGGGCGAAGAAGTAGCGGAAGTCGATGGCCAGGTCGACCCAGTCGTTGATGCCCTGCTCGAACGGAAGCTCGATGCCGAGCCCCACGGAGAGCCCACCGGCCTCGCTGGCGCCCCGGTTGGCGGCCTCCATCACGCCGGGCCCACCTCCGGTGATCACCGCATAGCCGGCTCGGGCCAGCGCACCGCCCAACTGCTCGGCCAACTGCCACTCGACGCTGTCCGGCGCGCTGCGCGCCGAGCCGAAGACGCTGACCGCGGACGGCACGTCGGCGAGGGTGTCGAAACCCTCGACGAACTCGGCGAGGATGCGCAGCGCGCGCCAGGCGTCCTTGGTCTTCCAGTCGCCCCGCCCCCGTGAATCCAGCAGTCGCTGGTCGGCGGTGCTGCTCGGGATCGCCCCTCTGCGCAGGGTGACCGCACCGCGATGCCGCTCCTGTCCCGGACCGCGACCGGCCTCCCGCCCGTTGCTCTGGCTCATGGGGCAACCGTAGTGGAGCAGCACCGCTCGGGTGCGCGGGGCGGGGACGCCGAGAAATTGTTCGGGATCATGGGCAACTATTCGGCGCTCCCGTACGTCTTACTATTCACATACCGGGTATGCCCCGGCGCGCGCCTTCGGGGGAGGAGACAGCGTGATCAGCAACAGCGAGATGATCCGGATCCGTCGCCAGATGCAGCGACGCATCCGAGACGTGGTGGCCGAACGCCGCCGAACCCGCCAGCAGAACCCGACCCCCACCTCCCCCACCCCATCCGGAGCCGATCAAGAGGTTTGCGTCGCCGACAACGGGCCAGGCTGACGCAAACCTCTTGATCACCCGGCGGGCGGGGGTCCGGGCGGTCAGGCCGGGGCCAGCCAGCGGTGCAGGGTTGCCGCGCCGTCGCGGATCTTGCTGATCTCGACGTGCTCGTCGGGGTGGTGAGCGAGGTTCGGGTCGCCCGGGCCGAAGTTCAGCGCGGGAATGCCCATCGCCGCGAACCGGGCCACGTCCGTCCAGCCCAGCTTGCCGATCGGCGCGGCGCCGACCGCCGCCAGGAACTCTTTCGCGGGGGCCGCGTCGAGCCCGGGCGCGGCACCGGCAGCCGTGTCGGTGACTGTCACCTCGAAGCCGGCGAACACCTCACGCAGGTGCGCCTCCGCCTCGGCCGGGGTGCGGTCCGGGGCGAACCGGTAGTTGACCTCGACCTCACAGAGGTCGGGGACCACGTTGCCGGCCACCCCGCCGTTGATCCGCACTGCATTCATGCCCTCGCGGTAGTCGCACCCGTCAATGGTGACCCGGCGCGCCTCGTACGTCTGGAGGCGTCGCAGCACCTCGCCGGCGGCGTGGATGGCGTTGACCCCGTGCCAGGACCGCGCCGAGTGGGCACGTACGCCGGTCGTGGTGACCACCGAGCGCATCGTGCCCTGGCAGCCCGCCTCGACGATGCCGTACGTCGGCTCCAGCAGCACCGCGAAGTCCGCCTGCAACCACTCCGGGAACGCCTGGGCGACGAGGTTGAGCCCGTTGTACCGGGACTCGATCTCCTCGGCCTCGTAGAAGAAGTACGTCACGTCGTAGCGCGGCTCGGGCAGCGTCACCGCCAGGTGCAGGGCGTACGCGGTGCCGGACTTCATGTCGGAGGTGCCGCAGCCGTACATCAGGTCGCCGCGCATGGTTGACGGAAAGTTGTTGTTCAACGGCACCGTGTCGAGGTGCCCGGCCAGCACGACACGCTGTGACCGACCGAGGTCGGTGCGTGCCATCACCGTGTTGCCGTGCCGGTGGGTGGTCAGGTGCGGTACGCCCCGCAGCACCTCTTCGACACAGTCGGCGATCGCCTTCTCGTTGAGGGACACGGACTCTATGTCGACCAGAGCGCGGGTCAGCTGCACCGGATCGGCGAGGACCTCGGGGGTCAGCGGGTTCTCCATGGTTCGCACGGTACCTTCAGGTCTGTCAGCGCGAGGAGCGAGCCGAGGTCAGCCCGGCCGTGACCGAGAGGTGTAACAGTGACGTCCGCAGATTCCGCCTGGGGCATCGGCCTGGCTACGGTCACCGCAGACGAGCAGGTGCTCGATACCTGGTACCCGACCGGCAAGCTGGGCCTGGGCGAGCTGCCGCTGGTCGCCGGCGAGGACAAGGCGGACGTGCTCGACCTGCCACCCGCCGCGCTCGGTGACCGGGCCCTGCCCGGTCTGCGTACCGTGCAGGTGGTCACAGTGATCGGCTCGCTGGACGACCCGATCAAGGACGCGTCCGACGCGTACCTCCGGTTGCACCTGCTCTCGCACCGCCTGGTCCGACCCAACCAGCTCAACCTGGACGGCATCTTCGGCAAGCTGGCCAACGTGGCCTGGACGTCCGCCGGGCCGTGCCCCCCGGAGCGGGTGGATGAGCTGCGGGTGATCGAGCGGGCCGCCGGCCGGCACCTGTCGGTGTACGGGGTCGACAAGTTCCCCCGGATGACCGACTACGTGGTGCCCTCGGGTGTACGGATCGCCGACGCCGACCGGGTCCGCCTCGGCGCCCACCTGGCCGCCGGCACCACTGTGATGCACGAGGGCTTCGTGAACTTCAACGCCGGCACCGTTGGCACCTCGATGGTCGAGGGGCGGATCGTGCAGGGCGTGCTGGTCGGCGACGGCTCCGACATCGGCGGCGGGGCCTCCATCATGGGCACCCTTTCCGGCGGCGGCACCGACAAGATCAGCATCGGTGAGCGGAGTCTGGTCGGCGCGAACGCCGGCGTCGGGATCTCGCTCGGCGACGACTGCGTGGTCGAGGCCGGTTGCTACATCACCGCCGCGTCGAAGATCACGCTCCCCGATGGCCGGGTGGTCAAGGCCCGGGAGCTGTCCGGCGTCGACGGCCTGCTGTTCTGGCGCAACTCGGTCACCGGCGGGCTGGAGGCCCGGCCGCGCACCGGCCGGGGCATCGAGCTGAACGCCGCCCTGCACGCCAACGACTGACGGACCCGCCGGGTCCGCGGCGCTCGGCCGCGGACCCGGACGGGGTACGCCTCAGCGCAACCGGTACGCCTGGATGATCCGTTGGGTCACCGTGTTGCCGGCGGTGTCCCGGGCGGTGGCCCGCAGCGACACGTAGCCGGTGCCGGCCGGATGCCGCAACAGGGCCGCCCAGCCGTCAGCCGAGGTGCGGACCAGCTTCGCCTTGCCCCAGGTCTTCCCGCCGTCGTACGAGACGTCGACAGCGAGCTTCTCCACCCGGGTCGCCGGTGCGCCGGGCTGCCGCTGCACCCGTACCGGCACAACAAAGCCCTGACCGGCCGGAGCGCTGTTGTCGACCCGCAGCGGCGGTGCGAAGCGCACCGCCGACAGGGGCAGCCGGGCCGGCGTCTCACCGGCGACGTGCCTCGATCGGAAGGTCCAGGTGGATTCGACCTCGGTGCTCAGGTCGGTGAAGCTGCGCTTCGCCGACGTGACGAGCCGGTAGTCCGCCGCGCCCGGTGGCACTGTGAACTCTCCGGAGCCGGCGTACTCGCTCTCGCCGACCAGCTTGCCGTTGCGCCAGAGTTTGGTGTGCTCGCTGTCGGTCAGCGAGGCGCCCGGGTGCCCGGCTGCGTCGCTGAACATCGGCACGCCGACCACTATGGTGTCGCCGACACGGCTGACGCTCTGTTCCGGCCAGCGCGGTTTCGGGAAGGACGGTGCGTACGGAGCCTGGTTCCAGAGCTCCTGGACCGTCCGCCCGGCCCGGTACGCGGTGGGGACGGAGAAGAGCGCCGCCTTCGGGCTCAACCAGCCGTCCTCGTCCACCGTTCCGAAGTAGATATCGGATTCCCACTTCACGCCCTTGGTGTTGTAGTACTCCACCCGCTGGCCGGGCACGACGGTGGGCAGGACCATGGCGGAACCGCCCACGTTGTACTCCAGCTCGGGGAACACGATCCGCTCGGCCGTCATGCCCGGGTAGCCACCGCGGAACCGGTGCACGACGGTGGCCAGGTCCCGTCGGGCGTAGTCGCGCACGAACCCGGTGGGCATCCGGCCGGGGATCGCCTCGGCCAACGCGTACAGGTACGGGCTGTTGGCCGCTTCCGGCGTGGTCCACTGGCTGCTGACGGTGGCGACGAACTTGTCGGCGGAGACCGGCTTGCCGATCTGACCGCTGCTCAGGCCGGTGAACGTCTCCGCCCAGAGCCCGATTCCGTACCCACTTCCGTCGTCGGCGGTGAAGTTGCCGCTGAGGTCGATCAGTTGCGGGACGGCTGTCCGGTCCGGAACTGTCGACCGCACCGGCTTGGCCCGGCGGGCGTCCACGACGATCCGGGTGTCCCGCTCGACGGTCAACTCGGGCTGCATCAACAGGGACATCCCGGGCTGCTCATCCTCCGGGCCAGGCTCGAAGACGAGGCCACTCAGGCCGTAGTGCCCCTTGGGCACCCGCACGGTGGCCACCCCGTCGGAACTGACGAGGTCCCAGGAGCCGTAGGTGTCCATCCCGACCAGGAGCGTCCAGTGGTCCGCGGTGCGCGCGCCGGCGCGGTTGAGGTGCTCCACTGTGAGCGTGTAGCTCTCCACCTCCCGGTTCACGGCCAGCGGCGTGACAGCGACCGCCGCCCCGGATCGGGCCACGATCCGCCCGGTCCAGTAACCGTCGGCGTCGCCGAGCCGGGTGTCAGTGGTGACTGTCGTGGCGGCCGTGCCGCCCGCCGGCACGGTGAGTTGGCTGACGCCCAGGACGAACAGGCCGGCCGGCAGCGCCCGACCGCCGGGGCCGGCGCCCTCGATGCTGAGGTCCACCGTGACCGGGGCCGGACCGTCGTTGCGCCAGGTCACCGTACGGGTGATCGGGGCGTCGTCACTGTGCGGCCAGAGCGTACGCCCGAACGAGACGCTGACCGGGTCGGAAGTGAGCTGCTGGGTGATCGCGTGTGCGACGTCGACCCGCCCGGCGCCCTGCTGGTAGGCGGTCTGGTCCGGGTGCGGCTTGGCGGCGGCCATCAGGGTGGCCTTGAGCCGGTCGGCCCGCCATCCGGGGTGCTGCTGGGCCAGCAGCGCGGCCGACCCGGCCACGTGCGGGGTGGCCATCGAGGTGCCGGAGAGCGTGACGTAGCGGTCCCCTACCGGGTCGCCGATGACGCCGGTGGCGGACCGTGCGGCGACGATGTCGACGCCGGGCGCGGTGATGTCCGGCTTCAGCGCGTCGTCGCCGACGCGGGGGCCCCGGCTGGAGAAGTCGGCCAGTTCGTCGTCGCGGTCGACAGCGCCCACGGCGAGCCCGGCGTCGGCGCTGGCCGGGGAGCCGACCGAGCCGTCCGAGCCGTCGTTGCCGGCGGCGAGGACGAACAGCGTGCCGGTCTGCGCGGTCAGGGTCTGCACGGCCTCCTCGACCGGGTCGACCTCCGGGGTGTCCCAGCCACTGAGGCTCATGTTGACCACGGCGGCCTTCTTCTCCACAGCGGCCCACTGCATGCCGGCGAGGATCGCCGAGTCGGTGCAGCCGGCGTCCTCACAGACCTTGCCGTCCAGCAGCGTCGCGTCCGGCGCCACACCCCGGTACTTGCCGCCGGAGGCCGCGCCGGTGCCCGCGATGGTCGAGGCCACGTGGGTGCCGTGGCCGACCGTGTCCCGAGCGTCGGCGACCTCGGTGAAGTTGCGCGCCTCGGCCACCTTGCCGGCCAGGTCCGGGTGGGTGGCGTCGACGCCGGTGTCCAGCACCGCGACGGACACGCCCGTACCGGTGAACCCGGCCGCCCAGGCGGTGGGCGCGCCGATCTGCGGCACGCTGTGGTCGAGGGTCACCCTTCGACGGCCGTCCAGCCAGATCCGCTCGACGCCCCCCGCCGCGTCGAGCCTGGCCCCAGCGGGACCGGTGGTGACCTTCTCCCAGACCGCGCCGAGGGAGGACTTGTCGCTGTTCAGGGCGGCACCGCGAATCACCGGCAGGTCGCGGGTCAGCCGAGTGCCGGGCAGAGCGGCCGGGGCACGCCGGGCGTTGCCCGTTGAGCCGTACGACGCCAGCAGCGGCAGGGTGTTGCGGTGGGCGTCGTCGTAACCTGCCTCGACCAGCCCGGTGACGTCGAAGAGTCGCCGGTCCACCCGGCCGGAGCGCAGCAACGGCACCGCGTCCGTCGGCGTCACGGTGAGGCGGCCGCGCTCACGCTGGACCAGGAACTGCACGTCCTCGCGGCCGGCACCCGGCCGGACCGAGGCGCCGGACGCGGTGACGGTGACCCGGTCACCGGTGATCAGCGTGACAGTGGTCGAGCGGTTGGCGGTGGGTCCACCCGAAGTGGACTGTGGGCCGGTGCTGCCCGGTGGGGCGGGCACGGCGGCTGTGGCTGAGGCGGGAGCCGGCGCGGAGAGCGCCAGCGCGAACACGAGGCCGAGGGCGACCAATCTTCTTCCCTGGTGCAACGGATCCTCCTGGTCAAGCGTCTTGATGGATGGAGTCACATTGACAACCCAGAATTGCATACCGAGTATGCAAAATGAAGGCCAAAAAATGACGGACCGGCCACGAGCCGACAAACCGGGCCGGCATGATCGGGCGGTGACCTCCATGAAGGACAAGATGCTCGCCGGCGAGCCATACATCGCCGACGATCCCGACATCATCGCCGATCTGGACCGGGCCGCCCGGCTGATGGAGCGATTCAACACCAGTCCTGCGGCCGATCCGCAGGCCCGGATCGCGGCACTGCGTGAACTCCTCGGCGAACTGGGCGAGGACACCTGGATCCGACCACCGTTCTACTGCGACTACGGCTGGCAGATCCGGATCGGCCCACGCAGCTTCGTCAACTACAACGCGGTCTTCCTCGACGTCGCTCGGATCACCCTCGGCGCGGACGTCCAGGTCGGCCCGAACGTGCAGCTACTCACCCCGACGCACCCGGTCGAGCCCGGCCCGCGCCGGGACAAGTGGGAGGCGGCCAAGCCGATCACCATTGGCGACAACGTGTGGCTCGGTGGTGGCGCGATCGTGCTGGCCGGCGTGACGATCGGCGCGGACACCGTCGTCGGTGCGGGCGCGGTGGTCACCCGGGACCTGCCCGCCAACGTGGTGGCAGTCGGCAACCCGGCCCGGCCGGTCCGCGAACTCGGCTAGACCGTCGGTGGATCCGACAGGCGGACGACCAGGTCGGCCCGGTCGGCGGTGGGGGTGATCAGTGCGGCGTTCGACTCGTCGCTGCCCAGCGCCCACGCCCGGGCCTGCTCCGGAGACCGACCGAACGCCTCGTGCCGGGCGGTCAGCCGGCGGTGCCGCACCTCGGCGTCCAGATCGAGAAACCACGCCTCGTGCAGCAGCGATCGGATCTCCTGCCAGGGGAAATCCGGCAACAGCAGGTAGTTGCCCTCGGTCACCACCAGCCGGACCGACGGCGGCACCTCGATCGCGCCGGCCACCGGCTCCTCCAGCTCCCGGCGAAACTCCGGCGCGTAGACCGACGTCGGCTCCAGCCGGTGCAGCCGGCGCAGCAGCGAGACGTACCCGTTGGCGTCGAAGGTGTCCACGGCGCCCTTGCGGTCGGCGCGGCCCAGGCGAACCAGTTGCGACTGCGCCAGGTGGAAGCCGTCCATCGGGACCAGGCAGGCGGCCGGCCCGATCTCGGCGACGATCCGCTCCGCCAGGGTGGACTTCCCGGCGCCCGGTGCGCCGGCGATGCCGAGCAGTTGCCGCGGGCCGGCCTCGGCGAGCACCAACGCCCGCGCCACCAACTCGTCGGCGGACAGCACCCGGGCCTGCGGCATCAGCCCAGGACCGGGTCGCTGATGGTGAACCGCGCCTGCACCGCCGCCTGCACAGTCTGCGGCTGCGGGTCCAGCTCAAGCTCCGGCGGACCACCGCCCGCGCCACCACCCCCGCCGAAGGCCGCACGGGCGAACATCGGCCGGTCGGCGGGGCCCGCATCGGCCAGCTCGATCAACGAGGTGACCCGGGCGCCCAGCGCCTCCGCGTACTCCCGGGCCCGCAGCAGCGCGTCGCTGATCGCGGCGTGCCGGGCCGCACGATGGGCGGGGCTGTCCGGACGAAGCTCCCACCACGGGCCGGCCACCTCGACCTGGTCCTGGTCGGCGAGCCGGAGCATCAGCTCACCCAGCGCGGTGAAGTCGGTGACAGTGACGGTGGTGGTGACACTGCCGTGCCAGGCGACCACCCGCTCACCCGAGCGCCGGGTCTCCGGCCGCACCCGCAGGTCGCCGGTCTCCCGCCGCGCCACCGCCGGCCCGGAGCCGTCCAGCAGCACCCGCACCGCCGCGGCCCGCTCGGCCAACCGGGTCAGCGTCGCCTCCCGGTCCCGATCGCGGGCTGTCGCGGTGACCGCGAACCGGGCCAGCTCGGGCGGCACCTCCCGGTACGCCTCGCCGCGCACCTGCACCACCGGACCGTCCACCGCCATGCCCTCAGCCTAGTCAGCGACGGGGCGCCGCGCCGCGTAGGAGACAGTGTCCGCGTCGACGTGCAGGCCGGTCAGGTAGCCGCCGGCCACCCCCAGCTCGCGCAACCAGGACACTTCTGCGGCGTGGTCACCACCGGCCGGGAACTGCCGGTCGTACGCGTCGAACCGCCGGTCGCGCAGCGCCACGCGAGAGGCCCGCGCCTCGTCGTAGCGTGCGGTGAGCGCCGGGGCGTCATCGGCGCGCAGCGCGGCGGTCAGGTCGTCCAGGAACGCGGTGACCTCGCCCAGCTCACGCAGCACCCGGTCCCGGTTGCCGAGCAGCATGTTGGCGGTCCGATCGGCCGGGGTTCCGGCGACCCGGGTGCCGTCGGAGAAGCTGCCGGCGGCGAGCGCGAGGATCGCGTCGCGCAGCGGTGCGCGTTGCACGGCGCCGGCCAGCGCGCCGGCGAGCAGGTGCGGCACGTGTGAGGCGAGCGCGGCAGCCGAGTCGTGCTCCGTGGCCGACATCGGCACCACCCGGGCCTCGAACACCTCCACCAGCAGCTCGGCCAGCCAACGGAACGCGGTGGTGGCCGGCCCGGGCGCCGGACAGAGCACCCAGGCCGCGCCGGTGAGCAGGTCCGGCAGGGCGGCCGTCAAGCCGGCCCGGTCGGTGCCCGCCATCGGGTGGCCGGGCACGAACCGGTGCGTCAGCCCCTGCGCCGCAGCGAACGCCGCCACCTGCTCCTTGGTGCTGCCGACGTCTGTCAGCACACACTGCTCACCGGTCATCGCCGCCACCTCGACCAGCGTCGCCGGCAGGGTGGGCAGCGGCCCGCACAGGAAGACCACGTCCCGGTCGGTCACCGCCTCGACCAGCCGGTCCGGCGCGGGTACGCCCAACCGGCGGGTCTCTCGCCGGGTGGCCTCGTCCGGGTCCCACCCGACCACGTCGATGCCGGCGGCGACCATCCTGAGCAGCACCGAGCCACCGATCAGGCCGGTGCCGACCACCGCCGCCCGTACCCGCGCACCTGGCCTGTCCACCATGCTCGACCGCCCGGAGCCGCGATCAGGCGAGACGTGCCGCGACGCCGGCGATGTGCTCGTCGGACTCGGTGAGGGCGACCCGGACATGCTGCCCGGCCGTCGGGCCGTAGAAGACGCCGGCGGCGACCAGGATGCCGCGTCGGGCCAGCCAGTCGACCGTCTGCCAGCAGTCCTCACCCCTGGTCAGCCAGAGGTACAGGCCAGCCTCGGAGTGCTCGACGGTGAACCCGGCACCGGTGAACGCCGCGGCGAGCACCTCCCGCCGGGCGCGGTAACGCTCCCGCTGCTCCTCGGCGTGTCGCTCGTCCCCCAGGGCGGCCACCATGGCCGCCTGCACCGGCGCGGGCACGATCATGCCGGCGTGCTTGCGGACCTTGAGCAGCTCGGCGACGAGCGCCGGGTCGCCGGCGACGAAACCGGCCCGGTAGCCGGCGAGGTTGGACCGCTTGGAGAGCGAGTGCACGGCCAGCACCCCGGCGTAGCTACCCCCGCTGACCTGCGGAGACAACACCGAGACCGGGTCGGCCGACCAGCCCAGGGGCAGGTAGCACTCGTCGCTCGCGACCACCGCGCCACGTTCGCGGGCCCAGTCGACCACCTTGCGCAGGTGCGCCGCGGGCAACACCCGGCCGGTCGGGTTGCCGGGCGAGTTGACCCAGACCAACCGGACCCGCGGGGTCGGCCCGAGCGAGGTGAGCGAGTCGGTACGGACGACGGTGGCGCCGGCCAGCCGGGCCCCATCCTCGTAGGTGGGGTACGCGACCGACGGCACCACCACCACGTCACCCGGGCCGATCCCGAGCAGTGTGGGCAGCCAGGCCACCAGCTCCTTCGAGCCGATGGTCGGCAGCACACCGAGACCGTCGACGCCGGCACCACAGGCTCGGGACACCCACGCCGCGATCGCGGCCCGCAGCGCCGGGGTGCCGGCGGTCAGCGGGTAACCGGGAGCATCGGACGCGTCAGCCAACGCCCGCCGGATCACCTCGGGCACCGGGTCGACCGGCGTACCCATGGAGAGGTTGATCAGGCCCTCCGGATGCGCCGCGGCCAGCGTGGCCGCGGCGTCCAGGGTGTCCCAGGTGAACTCGGGCAGCCGCGACGAGACCGGCGCGGGCCGGTTCAGTGGCCCTCGCCGCGCGGCGGCTGCGCGGCGACGAAGGTGGCGTCCTTCTCCACCTTGCCGACCTTCGAGGCGCCACCGGGCGAGCCCAGGTCCTCGAAGAACTCGTAGTTCGCGCCGGTGTAGTCCTTCCACTGCTCCGGGACGTCGTCCTCGTAGAAGATCGCCTCCACGGGGCAGACGGGCTCACAGGCACCACAGTCGACGCACTCGTCGGGGTGGATGTAGAGCATCCGATTGCCCTCGTAAATGCAGTCGACCGGGCACTCCTCGATGCATGCCTTGTCGAGCACATCTACGCACGGCTCGGCGATGATGTAGGTCACCGGTCTTCTCCTCCGCAAGACTCGCCGCGATCTCCCGCGACGGTAAGAGCCTAGTATCTCGCCGGGGAGGGGGTCGATCGTGCTCCGACAGCAGGATGTGGGACACCGGATCGTGGTCCGCCGGATTGTGGGGATTCGCGAAGGCCGCCCACTATTTTCCGATGCCCTCGGCGAGCTGGTCGAGCTGAGCGAGACTCATCTCACGTTGGCCACCGCTCAGGGGCCGCTTCGGGTCCCGGTGGCGCAGGTCCACCGCGCCAAGCGCGTTCCGCCGACCCGTCGGCCGACCGCCGCGGCGGTCGTGGCGCTGGAGCGGGCCGCCGACGAGGCCTGGCCGGCACCGACCCGGGGCCGACTCGGTGACTGGCTGCTCCGGTCGGCCGAGGGCTGGACCGGGCGCGCCAACTCGGCGCTGCCGATCGGCGACCCGGACCGACCACTGGCCGCCGCGGTCGACGCGGTGGAGCGCTGGTACGCCGAGCGGGGGCAACCCGCGTTGATCAACACGCCGCTGCCCCTCGCCGCACCGGTCGGCGCCGAGCTGGACGCCCGCGGCTGGGGCACCCGCCCCCCGACGCTGGTACAGACCGCACCGCTGCCCCTGCCGGCGTCGACGCCCGCCAGCGGCCAGGCCGACGGGTGGGGCGCTGCGGTCGTCGAGCTGGCCACCGCGCCCAGCGACGAGTGGCTGGGCATCGCCGCCGGCCGCAAGGGCGGCCTGCCGGACGCCGCCCGGCACGTCCTCACCGCCGTGGACCAGGTCCGCTTCGCCCACGTGTACGCCGACGGCGCCCTGGTGGCTGTCGGCCGTGGCACGGTGACCGGCCAGAGGCGCTGGTTGGGCCTCAGCCTGATCGAGGTCCTACCGGCGGCCCGCCGCCAGGGGTTGGCCCGCCGCGTGATCCACGAACTGACCAGCTGGGGCGTGTCGGGTGGCGCGACGCACGCGTTCCTCCAAGTCGAGCAGCGCAACACGGCGGCGGTCGCGCTCTACCAGCGGCTCGGCCTCGTCACCCACCACACCTACCTGACCCGGGTCGCTCCGAACTGACCTCGACCGCCGTCGGGCGCGGCGGCAGCCCGGCGCGGCGGCAGCCCGGCGCTTGATCCACTCGGCTTTCAGGAAGTCGCGGCATCCGGACGCCCGGGACCCCCCGACTTCAAGGATGCCGAGTCGATCAAGCTGCGTTCGGGCGGCCACACAAGCGGCCGCGGGCGGGCGGCCCCGGAGGGGCCGCCCCGGACGGGCGGCCGCGGCGTCCGGCCGCGACGTCCGGCCGGCGAGCTGGGCGGTGATCAGCGGCGGACGACTCGGCGGGGCTTCGCGGCCTTGACCTCGGCGTACCGCTTGAGCTGCTGAGAGCGGTAGTCACGGCCGAGCGCGGTGAGCACCAGGTAGCCGATCAGCAACCCGGCGCCGGTGGCGAGCAGGTAGAGCCAGATCTGGGCGAAGAACGTCGCCGCGCCGCCGGCGAACGGGTTGTGACCGACCAGCAGGGGCCCGACCAGCACGGTCAGCAGCATCGCCACCGGCACCACGAGGGCCATGTCGGCTGCCCAGCCGGCCAGCGGCCGGCGTCGGCCCCAGCGGAAGGCGACCACGGCGAGGATCAGGCCGATCACCGTGAACATCGCCAGCGACACCCGGTCGGCGGCGGTGTCGTCACTGTCAAATCCGAACCGTGTGATCAGTCGGGCGACCACGTTGACCGCGAACAGCGCTGCTACGAGCACCCCGAGGTCACGCCACCGCTTGTCCATCGCCGGACCCTCCTGCCGTACGCCCCGTCGCGGGGTTCGCATCCCTGGCAGGAATATCTACCACCCTTACCTGGGAGACGTCATCAGTCGGCAGCACCCCAAAAGCAGCCGAGCGTCAGTTGCCGAGCAGGGGCGGCTGCGGGGCGAGGATCTGCCGGAAGCCCATCACCGCGAAGGTCATCGCGCCGGCGACGATCATGGCCAGCCCGACCCAGTTGTCGCCGGCCAGCAGGAGGTCGCCCTCGTTGGTCCGGATGGCGGCGACCACCATCAGCGCGAACCACGGCACCGCCGGCAGCGCCACCGCCCAGCGACGGCCGACCGCCTCGTACGCGAACCAGCTCAGCACGATGTTGGCGCCGATGGCGAGGAGCACCGACACGCCGACCAGTTGCCCGCCGACGCGAACCGTGGCGAGCAGCAGCTCCAGTACGCCGGTCAGCACACCGGCGAGGATCACCACGATCGCACCGACCAGCCGGACGCCCAGGTCCAGCAGCCGCGACGGTGGCCCCGCCGGGGGCGGGGCTTCCTGCTCCTCCACGACCGTCATCGGTGCGGCCGGCACTGTCACCGGAGACCCGCCGCCGCGACCGGTGACCGGTCCGGGGCGGTCTCCGCGGGCAGACCGGCGAAGAGGTCGTCCTCCCACCCGTACGGCCCGGTGCCCGGGCCCTTCTCACCGACCGCGAGGGTGAAGAACTCCACGCCCATGAACTCGCCACCGAAGTTGCCGGCGATCGAGTAGAGCCACGAGTTGGCCGGGATCTGGGTGGCGTGCGCCCGCATCGCGGCCTCCTTGGCCGTGTGCTGGTCGGTGCCGTCGATCCGGGCGGCGATCTGGGCGTCCGGGGTGCCGAAGGGCAGGTCGGCGATGTTCTCGATGCCGCCGAACGGGTTGTCGGAGGACTCGGCGAAATGCGTCATGCCGGCCTCCAGGACGCTGAGCGGCATGGCCGTCCAGTAGACCTTGAGCGGGGCGCAGCCCTCGGCGGCGGCCAACTCGACGGCGCGCATGGCCACCCGGTGCGCCTGGATGTGGTCGGGGTGACCGTAGAAGCCGTTCGGGTCGTACGTGACGAGCACCTGCGGGCGTACCTCTCGCATGATCTCCACGAGGTGCCCGGCGGCCTCGTCGAGGTCGGCCTGCCAGAAGGCCCGGGGGTGCTCGTTGGTCGCGAGCCCCATCATCCCGGAGTCACGGTAGCGGCCGGCGCCGCCGAGGAAGCGGTGGTCGCTGACGCCGAGCGCGGCGCACGCGGCGGCCAGTTCGGCCACGCGGTACCCGCCGAGCTGGTCGGCCTCGGCGGCGGCGAGCTGCGCCAGCGCGGGCACATGGATCTCGCCCTCCTCGCCGAGCGTGCAGGTCACCAGCGTGACGTGCGCGCCGTCTGCGGCGTAGTGGGCCATCGTCGAGCCGGTGCCGATCGACTCGTCGTCGGGGTGCGCGTGGACCAGCAGCAGGCGGCGGTCGGGCAGCATCGTCACGACGGTCACTCTAACTGGCGGTTCTTCCCCGGCCGACGCTGACGCGTCCGCCCAGGTAGGCCACATCACCCCCGCTCCCGCTCTACGATTTGGCGTGTGGACTTTCCGGAGCTGGCCGCCCGCACCCGACGGTTCAGCCACGGCGCGCCACGCGCTGTCTCGGTGGCTGAGGACGGCTCCCGGGTGATCTTCCTGCGCTCCGCCGGCCCCGAGGATCCGGCGGACGCGCTCTGGCTGTTGGACGTGGGCACCGGCGAGGAGCGGCTGGTCGCCGATCCGGCGTCCCTGCTGGGCGAGGGCGGAAACGTCCGGTCCCTCTCCCCCGGCGAACGCGCGCTACGCGAGCGGCTGCGGCTCAGCGCCGCCGGCATCGGCTCGTACGCGTTGGACGCGGCCGGCCGGGTTGCGGTGTTCGCGCTGGCCGGGCGGTTGTTCCGGGCCGATCTGGTGCACGGCGACGTGGTGGAGGTGGCGGCCGTCGGCCCGGTGCTTGACCCACGTCCGGACCCGACCGGGCAGCGGTTGTCGTACGTGACGGACGCGGCCGAGGGTGTGCGCCGGGGTGAGCTGCGGGTGATCGACCCCGACGGCACCGACACCCTGCTGGCCGGCGAGGACGCCGGGGTGAGCTGGGGGTTGGCCGAGCACATCGCAGCGGAGGAGTTCGGCCGGTTCCGGGGGTACTGGTGGGCGCCCGACGGCCGCTCGGTGCTCGCCGCCCGGGTCGACGAGTCCCGCCTGGAGCGGTGGCACCTGCACGACCCGGCCGAGCCGGCGAGCCCTCCGACCGCCATCGCGTATCCCCGGGCCGGTGGCCCGAACGCGGAGGTCAGCCTGCACCTGCTGGACCTGGACGACGGCTGGGTCGACGTGCACTGGGACCGGGAAACCTACCCGTACCTGACCGGTGTCAGCTGGGGTGAGGGCAGTCCGTTGATCACCGTGCTGCGCCGCTCGCAGCAGCACGGGCTGGTGCTGGCGGTGGACCCGCGCACGGGTGAGACGCAGGTGCACGCCGAGCTGGCCGACCCGCGCTGGGTCGAGCCGATCGCCGGCACCCCCGCGCACCTTCCGGACGGCCGGGTGCTGGTCGGTGGGGAGCTGGCCCACGACGGGTACGACGCCCGGTGCCTGTTCGCGGACGGCACCCTGCTCACCCCGCCGTCGCTGTACGTACGACGGGTGGTTGGTCGGCTGCCGGCCGCCGCCGGCCCGGCCGACCTGCTGGTGGAGGCGAGCGACGGCGAACCGAGCGAGCGGCACCTGTTCCGGGTCCGCACCACCATCGGCGGCGGGGTGGACGCGCGTCGGCTCACCACCGACTCGGGCTGGTACACCGCCGCTGTGGGCGGGGACGTGCTGGCCGTCGGCGTCGCGTCGCTGGACCACGCCGGGGTGCGCTGGACGGTGCGCCGCGGCGATCAGGAGATCGCCGAGCTGCGCTCGTTCGCCGCCGCCCCGCCGTACTCTCCGTTGCCGCTGCTGGAACGGGTGACCGATCGGCGGCTGCCGGCGGCGGTGCTCTACCCGGACAACCACGTGACGGGCCGGCGGCTGCCGGTGCTGCTGGACATCTACGGCGGCCCGGGGCACCAGGAGGTCGTGGCGGCGCGGGCCGCGTGGCTGGAACGGCAGTGGTGGGCCGACGCCGGGTTCGCGGTGGTCACCATCGACAACCGGGGTACGCCGGGCGTGGCGCCGTCGTTCGAGAAGGCGATCCACCGGCGGGTCGCCGACGTGATCCTGGCCGACCAGATCGACGCGCTCACCGCGCTTGCCGGCAAGCACCCGGACCTGGACCTGGGGCGAGTGGGGGTGCGCGGGTGGTCGTTCGGCGGGTGGCTGGCCGGGTTGGCGGTGCTTCGCCACCCGGAGCTGTTCCGGTGCGGAATCGCCGGCGCCCCGGTGACCGACTGGGCGCTGTACGACACCGCGTACACCGAGCGTTATCTGGGGTTGCCGGAAGACGGCCAGGACATCTACGCGCACCACTCGCTCGTCGAGTTGGCCGCCGAGCCGGTCACCAGCCCGGACCAGGCCCGGCCGTTGCTGCTGGTGCACGGCATGGCTGACGACAACGTGGTGGCCGCGCACACGCTCCGGCTCTCCGCGGCCCTGCTGAGCACCGGCCGGCCGCACGCCGTGCTGCCGCTGACCGGGGCCACCCATCTGGCCGCGAACGGCACCGCCGAGCGGCTGCTCCCCCTGGAACTCGACTTCCTCCGTACCCATTTGCTGTAACGGCCACGATCACCAACGCTCCACGAGGTGTCCCCGGCCCTGCGGCGGATCGTACGACTCGGGCCAGTAGTCGATGATCTTGCTGATCAGCCCATGCTCGGACATCTCCAGCCAGACGCACGCGTCCTGCTGCTCGTCACCGACGCGGACGTCGAGCAGCAGGGCAGCGAGGCGGCCATCGGCGATCACCCGTAGCGGCCGGAGGTGCCAGTCGCCGGGGTACTCGGTGTTGAACCGCAGGAACGCGTTCTTGCCGCGAATGCGCTCCCGAGTCTGCGGCATCTCGTAGATCACATCATCGGTGAGCAGGGCGGCCAACCCGGACCAGTCACGGCGCTCCAGAAGATCAACGTAGGCGTGGGCGGTCTGCCGGGTCGTCGAGGTGTCGTCCACGACGCGGACCCTAGCCGCCGCCAGCGACAATCCGACGAGCCCTCGGCGGGCTCAACACCGGGCGAGACAACATCCCCGGCACATGCTCACGGCCCATGAACGGATTCGTTGCGGCGGACTCGACGTGATCGGCGCCGCCGGTACTCAGGGGCGTGTGTCGTACCGGGTCCGGGCTTCGAAGACGCGGTCCATGTGCGTCTCGGCCCAGTTCTTGATCGCGATCATGACCGGGAACAGCTCATGGCCGAGCGGGGTGAGCTCGTAGTCCACGCGGACCGGTACCGAGGCGGTGACGGTGCGGGTGACCAGACCGTCGCGCTCCAGGGTGCGCAGGGTCTGGGTGAGCATCTTCTGACTGACGCCCGCGATGCGCTGGGCGAGCTCGCCGTGCCGCTGCGGGCCGTTGACCAGCGCCGGGATCACCAGGGCGACCCACTTGTCGGTGAGCCTGCTCAGCAGCTCACGCGTCGGGCACTGTTCCAGAAACGCGTCGTAGTCGCGTTTTGCCTGTTCGCGGCGTTGCGCTGCGGTCGACGTCGCCATTCTTTCCTCCTTGGTGCCCTAGGCACTTTAAGGTACCTACTTTCTCATAGTGCCGAAGATTCGTACGGTCGTGGTGATCACGAAATCCCACGAAGGAGACGGCGATGCGCGCAGTCAGCTACGCAGAGTTCGGAGGGCCGGAGGTCCTGCACGTGGCCGAGGTGCCGGTGCCCGAGCCCGGGCCGGGGCAGGTACGGGTACGGGTCGCCGCGTCGGTTGTCCACCCGGTCGATCTGATGGTCCGCTCCGGTCGGTTCCCGGCTCCGTTGCCGACCGGTCTGCCCTACACGCCCGGTTGGGACGTTGCCGGCAGCGTCGACGCGGTCGGACCGTCGGTCGAGGAGTTCGCGATCGGCGACGAGGTCATCGGCTTCTCGCCGTGGCTGCAAACCACTGTCGGCGCCCACGCGGAGTACGTGGTCCTCGATGCCGCCTGGCTGACCTCCGCGCCCGCCGGCGTCTCCGCCACCGAGGCGGCGACCCTGCCGACCAATGGCCTCGCCGCCGCCCAGGCACTCGACCTGCTCGCGCTCCCGGCGGGTTCGACAGTGCTCGTCACCGGCGCCGCTGGGCAGGTCGGTGGGTTCGTTCTGGCGCTGGCCCGGGCGGCCGGTCTGCACGCCACCGGACTGGCCGGGGCCGACGACCGCGCGTTCGTCGAGTCAATGGGCGCGGCGTTCCTGTCGCGCGACGACGATCCGACGGGAACGTTCGACGCGGTCATCGACCTGGCGGTGATCGGCTCCTCGCTGCTGGACCTCGTTCGGGACGGCGGCGGTTACGTGGCCGCGTCACCCCCGCTTCGCCCGGAGCCGGTGCGGGGAATCCGGACCGTCGCGCTGGAGGTGCTACCGGACGGAACCCGGCTGGGCGAACTGGTCGAACTCGTCACCAGCGGCGACATCCCGCTCCGGGTCGCTGACGTGTACCCCTTCGCCGCCGCGTCGGCCGCCCACGAGCGGCTGGCCCGAGGCGGGGTGCGCGGCGGCGTGGTGATCGTCCCCTGATCCGCCGCCGCGGAAGCTCGATGAGGGGCTTGTATCTCAAGCCGCTCGAGATCGCATAGTGGGCGTCGTGGACAGAAAAGAGCTGTACGCCATCGGGGATGTCGCCCGGCGGACAGGCCTGAGCGTCAGTGCCGTCCGGTACTACGCGGACGCCGGTGTTGTCACGCCGGCCGCCAGCACCCCGGCCGGCCACCGCCTGTACGACGTGTCGGCCATCGCCCGACTGGAACTGGTCCGGACGTTACGGGAACTCGACGCCGGCCTCGACGAGATCCGGCGGGTACTGGCCGGCGAGGCGACGCTGCGCGAGCTGGCCGCCACCCACCTGGCAGTGCTGGAACGGCAGGAGGCACGGCTGCGCAGCCGGCGCGCGGTGCTGTCGGCCATCCTGCGGCAGGACTCCACGGCCGAGCAGGTCACGCTGATGCACAAACTGGTCGGCATGTCGGACGAGGAACGCGACCGGCTGATCGACGAGTTCTGGACCGAGGTCTCCGCCGGCTGGGAGCCGCCGGAGCGGATGGTCGAGTGGTGGCGGGCGGCCCGACCGGAGCTGCCCGAACATCCCACCGCAACCCAGTTGGAGGCGTGGATCGAGCTGGCCGAACTGGTCCGGGACACCGAGGTCCGGCAGGCCGTACGCCGTGACTTGCACGAGGCGTGCACCACCGGGGCCGGGCCGCTGATGACCTCCTCGCCGATGCTGGACGCCCTGGAGGAGGGCGCCACGATCGGCCAGCCCGTGATGGACGCGGCGCGCGAGCAGGTGCCGCCCGACTCGCCCAGAGGCCGGGAGATCGCCGACCAGTGGATCGGGTGGCTGACCGGCATCTTCGCGACGCCGGACAGCCCCGGGATACCGGACACGCCCGAGTTCCGGATCCAGGCCGCCGACCAGATGCGCAAGGGCGCGGAATGGGACCGCACGCCGCCGGAGCAGGAGGGGCCGTTCGACAGGTACATGGAGTTGGTCACCACAGTGAACGACGCCCCGCCCGAACGGTTCCCGTACGAGTGGTTGGCCGACGCACTGCGCGCGTCCGCCGTGCCGGCCTCCTGATTGCCGATCCGCGACCCGGCACGTATGTCCGTGCCGCCGCCATCGCCGAGGCTGGAACGCATGGACAACGTGGTGGAACTCGACGGGGTGCGCGATGAGCCCCACCGGGAGCACACCCTCCAGCGTGCGCCTCGGCTGGCACCCATGTCGATGTGCTGTTGAGCGGTATACCTCAGAGGTATGAATATGACTCTGAGGTATACCGCTCCACACCGAATCTGCCCGGATGGAGGTGACGGACGGTCACCGCCGGCCCTTGAGGAACTGGGTGGTGGCTTCGATGAGCAGACTGCGGGTGCCAGGTTCGGAGCCGCTGTGGCCCGCGTCCTCCACGATGTGGAACTTCGCCTCGGGCCAGGCCCGATGCAGGTCCCAGGCTTGGCTGGGCGGCGTCTTGATGTCGTAACGGCCGTTCACGATGACCGTCGGGATGTGTCGAATGCGGTCGACGCCCGCCAGGAGACCTTCCGGCGGGAGGAAGCCGCCGTTGCTGATGTAGTGGTGTGTGATGCGGGCGAACGCCAGCAGGCTGGTGTCGTCGATCCCGGGCAGCGTCATCGGCAGCAGGGTGTTGGCCGAGAGCTCCCAGCCCATCCAGGCGCGGGCCGCCGGGCCGTGGACCGCGGGGTCGGGGTCGGAGATGCGGCGGCCATACGCGCCGACGAGGTCGTCCTGTTCGGTCACGGGGATCGCAGCACAGAACGCCGCCCACTCGGCGGGGAACAGGTGTGCTGCGCCCGCCGGGGTGAACGCCCACGCCTCGTCTGATTTGCGAACCAGCCACACGCCACGGAGCACGAGTTCGGTGACCCGCTCGGGATGGGCCTGCGCGTAGGCCAGGCCGAGGGTGCTGCCCCAACTGCCGCCGAAGACGAGCCAACGCTCGATTCCCAGGTGCTCGCGTAACCGCTCGATGTCCGCCACCAGGTGCGGGGTGGTGTTGTGTTCCAGTGACGTCTTCGGGTCGCCCGCGAAGGGCCGGCTGCGACCGCAGTTTCGCTGGTCGAACAGCACGATCCGGTAGCCGGACGGGTCGAAGTACCGCCGATTGTCCGGGAGCAGGCCACCGCCGGGACCGCCGTGCAGGAACATCGCGGGTTTGCCTCCGGGGTTCCCGCACAGTTCCCAGTAGAGCTCATTACCGTGGCCGACGCTGAGCATCCCGGAGTCGTACGGCTCGATGGGCGGATACCAATCCATAAACAGCAGGGTCCCCTCCCGACGACGCTGTCGGAAGGGGACCCTTCTGGCTTGCGGTGCGACTTACGGCTTGACGTGCGCGTTCACGAACGACGGGTAGCCGAAGACACTGGAGATGAAGATCCCGCCCGCCTTGGACCCGTGCACGTTGTAGGCCACGTCGACGAAGAGCGGCACCACCGGCGCGTGCTCCTTCATGATCCGCTCGTCGAGCTTGGCCCACTCCGGGCCCTGCTCGGCCGCGGACAGCGCCGAGATGCGGTCCATCTCGGTGTTGATCGCCGGGTCGTTGAAGTAGGCCTGGTTGCTGTTGCCCTCGGCCTTGATGGTGCGGCCGTCGTAGAGCACCGGCAGGATCGACGCCCCGCTCGGCCAGTCCGCCGCCCAGTTACCGATGTACAGGTCCCACGGGTTGTTCTTCTTCTTGATCTCGTCGAGCTTCGCGTCGTCGGAGATGTTCCGCAGCGTGATCTTGAAGCCGGCCCGCTCCAGGTTGGCCTTGAGCTGCGCGCCCTGCTGCTGCTCGGTGGAGTTGTCGGCGACGCCGAGGACAAGCTCCGGCGTCTTCCCGCCGAGCAGCTCCTTGGCCTTGTCGACGTTGCCGTTGGCCCCCGCCGGGTACGCGTCGTACGCCTTGTAGCCGATAGTGGCCGGCGGCATCAGCGTGGTCAGCGGCGCGGCGACGGTCTGCCCGCCCATTGCCTTGATGAAGCCCTCGCGGTCGATGGCGTAGTTCAACGCCTGGCGGACCTTCAGGTCGGTGACCCGCTGATTGTTGATGACCAACTGGTTGGCGCTCGGGGTCGGCGAGAGGATGCTGCGCGACTTGAGCGTGGCGTCCCCGGCCACCTTGGCGACCAGCGAGGCGGGCACTGTGTTGAAGGCGAGCGCGCTCTGGTCGGCGCCGTTGTCGGCGATCACCCGGTTGTTGGCGGCGTCCGCGGTTGGGCCGAAGCTCCAGACGAACTGGTCCGGGTACTGGTGCCGTACCGGGTCGGTCTTCGGGTCCCAGTTGGTGTTGCGGTCCAGGGTGATCTGCACGCCGACCTGGTTCTTGGCAACCTTGTAGGGGCCGGACGAGAACGGCTGCTTGTCCAGGTCGACCCCGGTGTCCTTGTCGGCCGGCAGCGGCGCGGTGGTCGGCAGCGAGACCGCGAACGGCAGGTCACAGCGGGGCTTGGCGAACTCGAAGCGCAGCGTCTTGGCGTCCGGCGTGCTCAGGCCGGGCGGCAGCGACGTCTTGTTCTTCTTGAAGTCCCACTTGGTGTCGAACTGCGCGGTGTCGGCCAGCCACTCCTGGATGTAGGTCGGGCCGCCGGACAGGTCCGGGTCGAAGGAGCGAGCGATGCCGTACGCGATCTCCTTGGAGGTGATCGGCCGGCCGTCCTCGAACTTCACCCCGTCCTTGACGGTGAATTCCCAGACCTTGCAGTCGTTGTTGACGTTCTTGCCCGGCGTCTCGGCCAGGTCGCCCACCAGGACTAGGCCGCCCTTGCCGTCGTCCTTCCAGGTGGTCAGGTAGCGGGCGAAGAGCGGGTTGGCCATCAGACCGGCGAACGAGTACGTCCGCTGCGGGTCGAGGTGGGAGATCGGCGACTCCCGGATGATGGTGAAGGTGCCGCCCTTCGCGGCGCCGCTCACCTCGGCCGCCGGCCCCTGCGAGTCCTTGGGGTCGGTAGCGATGACCCCGGTCTGCTGCCGTTCGGTGTCGACAGTGGTGCCCTCGCCCGTGTTCTTCGAGCACGCACCCAATGCCACAACCAGAGCGATCGCGCCGCCTGCGGCAACCGCCACGCGTGGTCTCATGAAGTACCCCCTTCACCATGTGCCGTGCGGTTTCGTCGGGGCGAGAACCGCCGACGTCCCGAGGATCGTAAGGAAGAAAACCTACGAGTTGTGTAACAGTTGTCGATAAATTTCGCCACCGGCCCAGCCGCCGGTCACAGGCTGGACATCGACAGGTCAGCGCAGCCGCACCCGGGGGTCGATGGCCGCGTAGAGCAGGTCCACCAGTACGTTCGCCAACACCACGAAGACCGCGGCGATCAGCACGGTGGCCATGATGGTGGGCAGATCGCCCGAGCGCACCGCGTCCACCGCCGTACGCCCCAACCCCTGGATGCCGAACGTCGTCTCGGTGATCACCGTCCCGCCCAGCGCCCCGCCCACGTCCAGCCCCGCGATGGTCACCACCGGGGTGATCGCCGCGCGCAGCGCGTGTCGCCCGTACACAGTGGGTTTGGCCAGCCCCTTGGCCCGCGCGGTCCGGACGAAGTCCTCCGACAGCGTCTCCAACATCTGCGCCCGGGACAACCTGGCGTAGATGGCCGAGAAGAGGAAGGCCAGCGCCACCCAGGCCAGCACCAATCCGCTGGCCCACTTCGCCGGGTTGTCGAAGATTGAGGTGTAGCTCGGCACCGGCAACAGCCGCAGGTTGTAGACGAACACCAGCAGCAGCACCGCGCCCACGAAGTACAGCTGCAACGACGCGCCGGTCAGCGAGAATCCGATCGCCAGCCGATCCAGCCAGGTGCCCCGACGCAGCGCGGACACCATGCCGAGCCCCACGCCGAGCAGCAACCAGAGGATGGCCGCCGGGATCACGATGCTCAGCGTCACCGGCAGCACCCGGGCGATGGTGTCCGAGACGGCCTCGTTGGTGACGTACGACCAGCCCAGGCACGGCGCGTCGCACCGGCCGCCCTGGGCGCTGCCCAGGTCCCGACCGGTCACGATGCCCTTCATGTAACCGGCGTACTGGCTGATCAGCGGGTCGTTCAGGCCCAGGTCGTCGCGGACCCGCTCCAGCCGCTCCGGGTTGCAGTTCTTCGAGCAGATGCTGCTGACCGGGTCACGCGGCAGGGCGAAGAACATCAGGAAGGTCAACACGCTCACCGCGAAGAGGGTCAGCGTGGCGGAGAAGAGTCGCTTGAGCAGAAATCGCGCCATGATTTTGACCCCTACCGGGACGACTTCGGGTCGAGCGCGTCCCGCAACGCGTCGCCGAAGAGGTTGAAGGCGAACACCAGCGCGAAGATCGTGATGCCCGGGAAGAACACGTACGCCGGGTCGGTCTGGAGGAAGTCCAGACTGCGGTAGATCATTCGGCCGAAGCTCGGCGTCTCGTCGCTGAGACCGACGCCGATGAACGACAGCGCCGCCTCGCTGGTGATGAACTGCGGCACCGCCAGGGAGAACGACACCAGGATCGGCGCCCAGATGTTCGGCAGCAACTGCCGGAAGAGCATGTGCCCCAGCCCGGCCCCGCTGGCCCTGGCCGCCTCCACGAACTCCCGCTCGCGCAGCGCGATCACCTGCCCGCGGACCAGCCGGGCCGTGCTGGTCCAGCCGAAGATGGCGAAGACGGCGATCAGCACGCCCACCCCGAAGGCGGACGACACCTGCCCCCGCTCGCCGTAGAAGCGCAGCGTGATGGTGGGAGTGAGCGCCAACGCGATGATCAGGAAGGGCATGGCCAGGGTCAGGTCGGTGATCCAGTTGATCACCGCGTCGAGCCAGCCGCCGAGGTAGCCGGCGAGCGCGCCCAGCACGATCCCGATCGTCGCGGTGATCAGGGCCGCTGCGAACGCGATGAACAGCGAGGTCCGCAGCCCGTAGATCAGCCGGATGAAGATGTCCCGGCCCAGCCCCGGCTCCAGACCGAACCAGTGCTCGCCGCTGACCCCGCCGGCGTACCCCAGCGGCATGCCGAAGCCGTCCAGCATGTTCTGAAACTGCTCCCGCGGGCCGATCCCGTAGACCATCTCGATCAGCGGGGCGGCCAACCCCAACAGCAGGAAAAAGACCAGGAGTACGCCGCTGACCACGGCCGTGCGGTCGCGGCGCAGCCGCAGCCAGGCGAGCTGACCGGGCGAGCGACCGACGACGCCCTTGGTCGCGGCTCCGCCCTCGTCGCCACCGGACTCGATCTCGGCCAGCGCGACACCCTCCACCGGGGACAGGCTCACGACGGCACCTCCTCGACGTTCGCTTCGACCCCGCGACCCGCCGGTTCGACGCCGATCGCGGCGGCCTCCGCCACCAGGCCGGCGCCGGCTGGTTCCGGGAAGTGGCACGCGGTGGCCTGGTTGCCGCCGTCGCGCGGCACCAGCGCGGGCTCCTCGGTGGCGCAGACGTCCTGCGCCTTCCAGCAGCGGGTACGGAACCGGCAGCCCGACGGCGGGTCCAACGGGGTGGGCACGTCACCGGTCAGCCGGATCCGACCCGCCGGACCGAGCTGGGTGACGTCCGGGATCGCCGAGAGCAACGCCCGCGTGTACGGGTGCTGCGGGCGCTCGTAGATGTCCGCCCGGTCGCCGATCTCCACGATCCGCCCCAGGTACATGACAGCGACCCGCTGGCAGAAGTGCCGGACCACGGCCAGGTCGTGCGCGATGAACACGAAGGCCAGGCCAAGCTCGCGTTGCAGGTCGCGCAGCAGGTTGACGACCTGCGCCTGGATCGAGACGTCCAGCGCGCTCACCGGCTCGTCCGCGACGATCAGCTTCGGCCGCAGGGCCAACGCGCGGGCGATACCGATGCGCTGGCGCTGACCACCGGAGAACTCGTGCGGGTACCGGTTGTAGTGCTCCGGGTTCAGCCCGACCAGCTCCAGCAACTCCTGCACCCGGGCCTTGATCCCACCCGGCGGCTTGATCCCGTTGACCTGTAGCGGCATCGCCACGATCCGGCCCACTGTGTGCCGGGGGTTCAGCGAGGCGTACGGGTCCTGGAAGATGATCTGGAGTTCCTGGCGCAGCGGGCGCAACTCCCGGCGGCCGGCGTGCGTGATGTCCCGCCCGTCGAACTCGATGCTGCCGCTCGTCGGTTCCAGCAGCCGCACCAGCATCCGACCGGTGGTGGTCTTGCCGCAGCCCGACTCCCCCACCAGGCCGAGCGTCTCGCCGGGGCGCACGTCGAAGTCGAGCCCGTCCACCGCCCGCACCAGACCGGTGGCGCGCAGCCCCTGGCGTACCGGGAAGTGCTTGCTCAGGCCACGTACCCGCAGCAGTGGTTCGTCGGTCATCGGGCCACCCCCACGGATGCGATGTCCTCGGCGTAGAACGTGGCGCGCTCCTCGGCGCTCAGGTGACAGGCGACCAGATGGCCGGCCGAATCGCCCTCCCCCGCCGGGCGCAGCTCGGGGACCTCGGTGCGGGAGCGGCTGCCGGCGCGGTCCGCGTACCGGCAGCGGGGGTGGAACGCGCAGCCCGGCGGCAGGTTGATCAGGCTGGGCGGGTTGCCGGGGATGGGCACCAGGTCCGCGTCCGCGTCGCCGTGCAGCGACGGCACGCTGGAGAGCAGACCCCAGGTGTACGGATGCTGCGGCGCCCGGAGCACCTGCTCGACGCTGCCCCTCTCGACGGCCCGCCCGCCGTACATGACCAGCACGTCGTCGGCGACCTGGCCGACCACGCCGAGGTCGTGGGTGATCAGGATGATCGCGGAGTGGAACTCGGCCTGGAGGTCGGCGAGCAGGTCCAGGATCTGCGCCTGGACGGTGACGTCCAGCGCGGTGGTCGGCTCGTCGGCGATCAGCAGCGCCGGGTCGTTGACCAGGGACATCGCGATCATCGCCCGTTGGCGCATGCCGCCGGAGAACTCGTGCGGATACTGGTCGAATCTGCGCGCCGGCTGCGGGATGCCGACCCGGTCCAGCATGTCGACGGCCCGCTGGCGGGCCTCGCGCCGGTTGGCCTTCGGGTGGTGCACCCGGTACGCCTCGGCGATCTGCCGGCCCACCGTGTAGTACGGGTGCAGCGCCGACAGTGGGTCCTGGAAGATCATCGCCATGTCCCGACCGCGCAGTCGGCGTACCTCCTCGTCGGCGAGGCCGACCACCTGCCGGCCACCCACGGAGATCTCCCCGGTGATGGTGGTCCGCTTCGGGTCGTGCAGGCCGAGAATGGCCAACGAGGTGACGCTCTTGCCGGAGCCGGACTCACCGACGATGCCGAGGGTGCGGCCCCGCTCGACGGCGAACGACACCCCGTCGACCGCGCGCACCACGCCGTCCTCGGTGTCGAACCGGACCCGAAGATCACGCACCCGCAGGTAGGCGTCCTGGTCGGAGCGCTGTGCCGGCACGACGGGGCGGTCGTCCGGTTCGCCGGACGGCGAGGGTTCCGAGCTGTCCACGGCCACCTCCCTCAGTGACGAAGGGAACTTACAGGAAAGTCCCGAGGGTGAAAATAAGCTACAAAGTCGGCACGTGTCAGCGGGCCCGAGCGTAACGAGTCGGCATCGGCCCCGCACCCCCCTCGCCTCGCCATCCACGCCCATTCATGTCGCGCCTCACGCCCGCGCCCCCGCGCCTCACGCACCGCGCCCCGCGCCAGGCGCCCCGCGTCCCGCGCCCCGCGCCCCGCGTCCCGCGCCCCGCGTCCCGCGTCCCGCGTCCCGCGTCCCGCGCCAAGATCTCCGCACCTTCCCTGAAGTTGCTGCCTCCGACGCGCCAGAGACAGCAACATCCCTGATACTGCGCGGATCTTGACGACAGACACCGCCCCCGAGAGCAGGAGCGGGGGCTGGTGCGCCCACCGCCACCAAGGTCGCGCTCGAACCAGGATCTAGTGGCATCGCCGACGCGCCGATACCACTACAACCAGGATGTTGCGCGATCTTGTGCTCGCACGTCGGCTGCGACCTCGTCGATCCGGCGTGAGCTGCACTGGGCAGGTGATTCCCGCCGGCATTCCTGGGCACGCGGTGCCATGGACCGAGTCGGACCCTCCCACTACGTGGAGCGGTCGACGGCCAAGGCCGGCGAGGTGTTGGAGTTGACGGAGCCGGTGCGAGCCACCATTCGGCCGGAGGATCTGCTGGCCTGACGGGTGTCGGTCGGCTGGCCTAGGGTCGGTCCATGACCGAGTTCGACGCGGCCGCCGCCGCCGTCCAGGCCGCCCTCGACGCGGGCGCGCGGTACGCCGACGCCCGGGTGATGCACCGCCGCTACGAGTCGATGACGGCGCGCAACGGTGACGTGGAGGAGCTGACGCAGGACGAGAGCATCGGGCTCGGGGTCCGAGCGTTGGTCGGGGCGAGTTGGGGCTTCCACGCCGTACCCGATCTGTCGGACGCCGCAGCCCGCGACGCCGGCCGGCGCGCGACGCGGACCGCCATGGCGAGCGCGCGGGTGCCGGGCCCTCCGGTCGACCTGGTGCCGGTCCAGGCGGTCATCGCGAGCTGGGCCTCCGGCTGCCAGATCGATCCGCTCGGGGTGCCCCTGTCGGACAAGGGCGATCTGCTGGTCGACGCGACCCGCACGATGGCCGAGCACGGCGCGGACCTGGCCGAGGGCCTGTACCAGATCTGGGACACCGCGAAGTGGTTCGTCTCCAGCGAGGGCCACCGGATCGACCAGCGCATCCGCGAGTGCGGTGGCGGCATCTCGGCCACCTCGATCGGTGACGGCGAGACGCAGCGCCGGTCCTGGCCGAGCTACCGCGGCCAGTACGGCACCACCGGGTGGGAGCTGGTCGAGTCGCTGGATCTGGCCGCGCACGCCGCGCAGATCGCCGAGGAGTCCCGGGCGCTGCTCACCGCGCCGCCCTGCCCGGCCGGCGAGACCGATCTGATCCTCGGCGGCGAGCAGTTGGCCCTGCAGATCCACGAGTCGGTCGGGCACGCCATCGAACTGGATCGGATCCTCGGCTGGGAGGCGGCGTTCGCCGGCACGTCCTGGCTGGACCTGGCCCAGCTCGGCTCGCTGCGTTACGGCTCGGAGCTGATGAACATCACCATCGACCCGACCATCCCGGGTGCTCTGGGCAGCTTCGGTTTCGACGACGAGGGCTCCCCGGCGGTCAAGCGGGACGCGGTCCGCGACGGTCGCTGGGTGGGTGTGCTCGCCGGCCGGGATTCCGCCGCGATGGCAAACCTGGACTACGGCGGCAGCGTACGGGCCGACGGGTGGGCCCGGCTGCCGATGGTGCGGATGACCAACGTCGGCCTGGAACCCGGCCCACACACGCTGGAGGAGATCATCGCGGCCACCGACGACGGCGTGTTGATGGACCTCAACCGGTCCTGGTCGATCGACGACAAGCGGCTCAACTTCCAGTTCGGCTGCGAGGTCGGCTGGGAGATCAAGAAGGGGCGGCGGGGGCGGATGCTGCGCAACCCCACGTACACCGGGATCGGTCCGCTGTTCTGGCGCTCGATGGACATGCTCTCCAGCGAGACGGTCTCCTGGGGCACGCCCAACTGCGGCAAGGGCCAACCCGGCCAGGTCGGGCACACCGGCCACCCGGCCGCGCCGGCCCGGTTCCGCAACGTCCGGGTGGGGGTTTCGGCGTGAGCGCGAGGAGTGAGCCGGGTTTGCGAGCCCCGCAGTCACGAACGAAAGGCGGCTCGGCGTGAGCGCGAGGAGTGAGCCGGGTTTGCGAGCCCCGCAGTCACGAACGAAAGGCGGCTCGGCGTGAGCGCGAGGAGTGAGCCGGGTTTGCGAGCCCCGCAGTCGCGAACGAAAGGTGGCTCGGCATGAGCGGGCAGACGGAGTTGGAGCTGGCCGGGCAGGTCGTGGAGCTGGTTCGGCGTCTTGGCGGGCCGGCCGCGCAGGCCGAGGCGGTGGTGACGCGGGCGGACCTGGCGCTGACCCGGTTCGCCAACTCGGGCATCCACCAGAACGTCTCCGAGTCCACTGTCGGGGTCCGGCTGCGGGTGCACGTCGACGGTCGGACGGCTGCCGGTGGCGGCAGCGTGGTCACCGCCGACGGGTTGTCCGCCCTGGTGGAGCGCACCCTGACCGTGGCCCGGCTCTGCCCGCCCGACCCGGGTTGGCCGGGGCTGACCCCGCCCATGCCCATGCCGGACGCCCCGCCCGTCGACGAGGCCACCGCGCACGCCGAGCCGGATCAGCGGGCCGATCGGGTGGGGGCGTTCGTGGCCGCCGCCGGGGGCCTCAGCACCGCCGGTTACTGCCGCACCGCACACCGCTCGTCGGCGTTCGCCAACTCGGCCGGGCACTCGGCGTACGGCCGCTCGGTGGAGGCTGCGATGGACGGCATCGCCCGCCGTGACGGCGCGGACGGGGTGGCCCGGCGCAGCACCGACCGGCTGTCCGACCTCGACGGCGCCGAGTTGGGCGCGCAGGCGGCCGCGAAGGCGCAGGCGGCGGCCGACCCGGTCGAGCTGCCGCCGGGGCACTACGAGGTGGTGTTCGAGCCGGCCGCCGTGGCGGACCTCCTGCAGAACCTGTCCTTCTACGGCTTCAACGGCAAGCGCTACGCCGAGCGGCAGTCGTTCGCCGAGCCGGGCGCGGCCCAGTTCGACCGGGCGGTGACCCTGGTGGACGACCCGCTGGGCGGGTCCGGGTTGCCGTTCGACGCGGAGGGCACCGGCCGACGGGCGCTGACACTGGTCGAGGCGGGCACCACCCGGGCGGTGGCGCACGATCGCCGAACTGCCGCCGAGGCGGGCGCGGAGTCCACCGGGCACGCGGTCGCGGGGGGTGCCACCTGGGGCCCGATGCCCCGTAACCTGCGGCTGACCGGCGCGGTGGCGGGTCCGGCGAGTGCGGTGGGCCGGAGCACCACCGGCGCGGCGGCCGGGGCTGTCGTCGACGCGGACACCGCCGCGTTGGTGGCCGGCGTACGCCGAGGGCTGCTGGTCACCGACCTCTGGTACACGCGGGTGCTCGACCCGAAGAGCCTCGTCGTCACCGGGTTGACCCGCAACGGCGTCTGGCTGATCGAGGACGGCACTGTCGTCCGGGCGGTCCGTGACCTGCGGTTCACCGAGTCGTACCCGCGGGCGCTCGGGCCGGGGGCGGTGCTCGGGCTGGGGGCGCGGGCGGTGCGCCAACCGGAGCGGGTGGACGGTGCCTGGTGGGCGGCGCCCTCAGTGCGGCTGGCGTCCTGGCACTTCACCGGAGGCGCCTCCGGCTGACGTTCTCGACCGCGGGCGCCAAACCGGCGTGTCGAGGGCTTTTCCGCAGGCCAGACACACGGGACACTCCCTTGCGCGGACGGCTCGCAGAGATCGGCGTAACGTGTGTCACTTAGCTGCGTCGGTCGATCCGGCGTGGTCGTTGGTGTGCGCATGACGTGGCAGCGGGTGCGGGTTCGCCGGTCCGCGTGCCGACCGGAGAGAGACCAGCCCGCCCGTACGGGCCCGTCGAGGAGACGACTCGAATGACTTCAACGGCAACGAGGCCGAGGGGGGCGCGGGCGCGCGCCGCCATCGCGGCGAAGACGTTGCGTACCGACCGATGGTGGTTCGCCCCGCTGATCACCGTGATCGGGCTCAGCGCCTGGGTCGCGTACGCGACCGTCCGGGTTTTCCAGCATGACAACTACTGGGTGGACGCGTACCACTATCTGACGCCGTTCTACTCCCCGTGCGTGACCGACCGGTGTGTCGAGGCAGCCTCGCACTTCGGCCGGTTCCTGCCCGGCTGGTGGATCATCCCGGACGCCGCGCTGACCCTGCCGTTCCTGCTGCTGTTCCGGCTCACCTGCTACTACTACCGCAAGGCGTACTACCGGTCGTTCTGGCTGTCGCCGCCGGCCTGTGCCGTGCCCGACGGGCACAAGGAGTACGGCGGTGAGACCCGTTTCCCGCTGCTCGGGCAGAATCTGCACCGCTACTTCTTCTACGCCGCCGCGATCATCTCGCTGATCAACACCTGGGACGCGATCCTCGCCTTCCACTCGCCGAAGGGCTTCGGCTTCGGGCTGGGCAACATCATCCTGGTACTCAACGTGGTGATGCTCTGGGCGTACACGATCTCCTGCCACTCCTGCCGGCACATCATCGGCGGCCGGCTCAAGCACTTCTCCAAGCACCCGGTGCGGTACAAGGCCTGGACCTTCGTCTCGGCGTTGAACGTCCGGCACATGCAGCTCGCCTGGATCACCCTCGGCACCCTGGCGCTGGCCGACTTCTACATCATGGCGCTCGCGGCCGGCTGGTTCTCCGACCTGCGGTTCATCAACTAAAGGGCCCCTGACATGACCACAACCACTCGCATCGAACGACACCACTACGACGTCGTCGTCATCGGGGCCGGCGGCGCCGGTCTGCGCGCGGCGATCGAGGCCCGGCTGGCCGGCAAGAAGACCGCGATCATCTCCAAGTCGCTGTTCGGCAAGGCGCACACGGTGATGGCCGAGGGCGGCGCGGCCGCCGCGATGGGCAATGTGAACAGCCGGGACAACTGGCAGGTGCACTTCCGCGACACCATGCGTGGCGGCAAGTTCCTCAACAACTTCCGGATGGCCGAGCTGCACGCGAAGGAGTCGCCGCAGCGGATCTGGGAGCTGGAGACGTACGGTGCGCTCTTCGACCGCACCAAGGACGGCAAGATCTCGCAGCGCAACTTCGGTGGCCACGAGTACCCGCGCCTGGCGCACGTGGGCGACCGGACCGGCCTGGAGCTGATCCGCACCCTCCAGCAGAAGATCGTCTCGCTCCAGCAGGAGGACCAGCGGGAGTTCGGCTCGTACGACGCCCGGATCAGGGTGTTCTCCGAGACGACCATCACCGAGCTGCTGCTCGACGGCGACCGGGTGGCCGGCGCGTTCGGCTACTACCGCGAGTCGGGCGAGTTCATCCTCTTCGAGGCGCCGGCGGTCGTGCTGGCCACCGGCGGCGTCGGGCGCTCCTACAAGGTCACCTCGAACTCCTGGGAGTACACCGGGGACGGGCACGCGCTTGCGCTGCGGGCCGGGGCGACGCTGATCAACATGGAGTTCCTCCAGTTCCACCCGACCGGCATGGTCTGGCCGCCCTCGGTGAAGGGCATCCTGGTCACCGAGTCGGTGCGTGGTGACGGTGGCGTCCTGAAGAACTCCGAAGGCAAGCGGTTCATGTTCGACTACGTCCCCGACGTCTTCCGCAAGCAGTACGCGGAGACCGAGGAGGAGGCGGACCGCTGGTACACCGACCCGGACAACAACCGGCGTCCACCGGAGCTGCTGCCCCGCGACGAGGTGGCCCGCGCCATCAACAGCGAGGTCAAGGCCGGCCGGGGCTCCCCCGCCGGAGGTGTCTTCCTGGACATCGCGAGCCGACGTTCGGCCGACGAGATCCGCCGTCGACTGCCGTCGATGTACCACCAGTTCAAGGAGTTGGCCGACGTCGACATCACGGCCGAGCCGATGGAGGTCGGCCCGACCTGTCACTACGTGATGGGCGGTGTCGAGGTTGACCCGGATTCGGGTGCCGCCTTCGGCCACGTACGCGGGCTGTTCGCCGCCGGTGAGGTCTCCGGTGGCATGCACGGCTCCAACCGACTCGGTGGTAACTCCCTGTCCGACCTGCTGGTCTTCGGCAAGCGGGCGGGCGGGCACGCGGCCAGCTACGCCGACGGGCTGACCGCCCGGCCGAAGGTGGCCGTGCACGAGGTCGAGGCGGCCGTGGAGACTGCCCTCGCGCCGCTGCAACGGGACACCGGCGAGAACCCGTACACCCTTCAGCAGGACCTCCAGGCGGTCATGGGTGACCTGGTGGGCATCATCCGCAGGGAGGGTGAGCTGGCCGACGCGTTGGTCCGGCTCGCCGAGCTGCGTGAGCGGGTGGCCAAGGTGAGCGCGGCCGGCGGTCGACGCTACAACCCGGGCTGGCACCTGGCCTTGGATCTGCGCAACATGCTGGTGGTCTCGGAGTGCACCGCGAAGGCGGCGCTGGAGCGGCAGGAGTCGCGCGGCGGGCACACCCGGGAGGACTACCCGGCGATGGAGCCGAAGTGGCGGCAGGTCAACCTGGTCTGCGCGCTGGACGGCGACACCGTGCAGCTGACCCGCAAGCCGCTGCCGAAGATGCGGCCGGAGCTGATCGGCCTCTTCGACCGGGCCGAGCTGGCCAAGTACCTCACCGACGAGGAGCTCGCCGACTTCGACGCCCTCGTTGCCGACGCTGGAGAGGCGGACAACCGATGAGCGGGAAGCGTCAGTTCCGGATCTGGCGGGGCGACGAGAGTGGCGGTGACCTCCAGGACTACATGGTGGAGGTGAACGAGGGCGAGGTCGTCCTCGACGTCATCCACCGCCTGCAGGCCACCGACGCGCCCGATCTGGCCTGCCGGTGGAACTGCAAGGCCGGCAAGTGCGGCTCCTGCTCCATGGAGATCAACGGCAAGCCGCGGCTGGGTTGCATGACGCGGATGTCGACCTTCGGCGACGACGAGACCGTCACGGTCACCCCGCTGCGTACCTTCCCGGTCATCCGGGACCTGGTCACCGACGTCTCGTTCAACTACGAGAAGGCACGGGAGACCCCGGCGTTCGCCCCTCCGGCGGACGTGGCCCCGGGTGACTACCGGATGCAGCAGGTCGACGTGGAGCGCTCGCAGGAGTTCCGCAAGTGCATCGAGTGCTTCCTGTGCCAGACCGTCTGCCACGTGATCCGCGATCACGAGGAGAACAAGCAGGCGTTCTCCGGCCCGCGGTACTTCATCCGGGCGGCCGAGCTGGACATGCACCCCCTGGACGCCCGGACCGACCGCAAGGAGTACGCGCAGGCCGAACAGGGCCTCGGCTTCTGCAACATCACCAAGTGCTGCACCGAGGTCTGCCCCGAGCACATCAAGATCACTGACAACGGGATCATCCCCATGAAGGAACGGGTCGTCGACCGCAGGTACGATCCCCTTGTGTGGCTTGGTAGCAAGATCTTCCGTCGGGGCGAGACGCCCCAGACCAGCGTGACCACCGCCCGTCAGGGCTCGGCGACGCCGGGCTCCGCCCGGGGTGGGTTGCACTCGCACGCGGGTGGCTCCCACGACTCGCGGGCTGAGGCGCAGGCGCAGAGCGGCGTCAACTGGCACCGGGAGGTGCCCCACCCGACCGCGCCAGCGGTCGACGACCGGGGCAAGCTGCCGCTGACCGAGCTCACCTTCGACCGGGCCGCCGCGCCGTCGCCGTTCGGCGACGACGTGACCTTCCCGCTGCCTCCGGAGCACCTCAACTTCGCTCACCCGGAGCAGGACAACAAGCACTAACCACCTGAACAACAACGGGGGTCGTGGCAGTTGCCACGGCCCCCGTCCCACTTCCCGCACCCCCAGCGCGCCCCCCACCCCACCCCACCGCTCCCGGTGATCATGAAGTTGTTGCCACGACACGCCGTCCGCAGTGGCAATAACTTCATGATCAACGTGAGGTGAGCAGGAGGGGGCGGAGGGCAGCCACGATGGGAGCGTCGGCGGGGAGCCAGGTGACCGAGTCCAGTTCGTCGGCGGTTAGCCAGCGGAGCGCCTCGTGCTCCAGCGCCTGGGGCTGGTCGCCGCCGAGCAGGCGGGCCGCGTACACCTTGAGCACCGAGCGGCCGTGCGCCATCCGTACGTTGCGGCCGACCCGGGCGCCGATCTCGACGCGTACGGCCAACTCCTCGGCGCACTCCCGGATCAACGCGTCGGTCTCAGCCTCCCCCGGCTCGACCTTTCCGCCCGGAAACTCCCACATGCCCGCTACCTCGGGTGGGGCGGAACGCGCACAGGCGAGCACCCGCCCATCCCGGATGATCGCCGCACCGACGATCACCTTCAGGTCCCGTCGTTCGGCCTGCCCGCCATCATTCGCCCGTTCGGTCCGCACGGGCGTCCAGGGTGCCAGATCAATCGGCGGTTTGGGTACCGTAGCCGTCCGCTAGGCCAACAAGACACGGAAGTGTGGGCGTGGACACCCCCCTCCGAGCAGCGAGAGACTAGGAGACACCGACAAGACACGGGATGGCGACGATTTGGCCACAAGCCGGCAACGGCGCTTGGGGGGTGCGGTGATGCGCGTGCTGTTCAACAGCAGGGCCAAGCACGACTACCTTTCCGACGCGTTGACCTTGCTATCTGGTTGGACGCGCGAGGGCGAGCAGATCCGACGGACGCTCGTGATCGACGATACCCAACACGCCGCACTAACTGAACGGGTCAAGGTCGTCGCGGATGCGCTGCATCTGCGGCCCGAGATCAGCCGCCGGGCCGACAGCACCCAGATCCGGGTCGGGCACGGCAGCGGCGAGCCGCTGACCGAGGGCGAGGTGCTGTTGGCCGCCCGCATCGAGGACGCCTACCGGGCGGTCACCGAGGCCTGACTTCCGTCTCCGAATCCGACCCGGCGTCCTGCGGGTACCAGCGCAGCTCCACCGAGTTGCCGTCCGGGTCCCGCACGTAGATCGAGGTCGCCGAACCGCGGGCACCGAACCGTCTGACCGGGCCGGTCAGCACCGTGAAGACCCCCGACTCGATCACCTGTTTCCAGTCCAGTGGTGCCACCACCAAGCAGAAGTGGTCCACGTTCGCGCCCTGCGGCTCACCTCGGACGAGGTCGATGATGCTGTCGGGGCTGATCCGCACCGACGGGAACGGGGCGGTGCCCGCGCGCCACTCGTCGACCCGTACCGGTGCCAGCCCGAGCCGGCCGCAGTAGAAGTCCAGGGACCGTTCCACGTCGGCGACGGTCAGCACCAGGTGGTCGAAACCGGTTACCCGCACCGCGCTCACGCCTCCTCCAGGTGGGCCGCCGCGCGCAGCCAGTCGCTGCACGGGGCCGGGTCGATGTCGCCGATCTCGCGCAGTGGGCCCGCCAGGCCGGCCAGGTAGTCGTCAATGCTCACGTCAGAGCCTTTCGCTCGGTGTTCCCTGCCGCGTTCACGATCCCCGGACGAGGGACGCCGACCAAGACCCGATGCCGCTACGATCGTTGCCCACAGGTCAACGATGGGAACGGTGTGCTGGAGCGGTACGAGGTCGAGACGTTCCTGACCCTCGCGGAGGAACTGCACTTCGGCCGGACCGCCGAGCGGTTGACAGTCAGCACCGGCCGGGTCAGCCACATCGTGAAGAAGCTGGAGCGCCGGATCGGCGCACCGCTGTTCGCCCGCACCAGTCGGGTCGTTCGGCTCACCCCGATCGGCCGGCAGCTCGCCGACGAGCTGGCCCCGCTGGTGGCAGGCATGGACGAGGCCGTCCGCCGCGCGACCGACGCCGCCCGGGGCGTGACCGGGACGCTACGGGTGGCGTTCCTCGGCGAGTGGACCGCGCCGGTGCTGCTCCGGGCGGTTGCCCTGTTCGGTGAACGGCACCCCGACTGCCGGGTGGAGGTGCACGAGGCGCAGTTGTCCACCACCCGATCGGGGCTGCTCGACGGCGAGACCGACGTGTTGATCGCCTCGTACCCGTTCGACGGGATGGCCACCGGCCCGGCGCTGCTCTCCGAGGACCGGGCGCTGGCGGTGGCGGCGGGTCACCCGCTCACCCGGGAGCGGTCGGTGTCGTTGGAGGTGCTCGCCGACCACCCGGTGGTGCAGTACCCGACAGTGACCTCGGTGGAGTTCAAGCGGGACCGCACCCCGGAGCGCACCCCGTCCGGCCGGGCGGTGCCGAAGGGGCCCGCCGGGAACACCTTCTCCGAGATGCTGTCCCTGGTCGCGCTGGGCCGGGGAGTGCTGCCGGTGGGCGAGCACACGCGGCGCTACTACCCGCGCCCCGACGTGGCGTACGTGCCCATCCACGACGCGCCACCGATTGAACGAGGGCCGGTCTGGCTGCCCAGCAACACCACCACCCAGGTACGCGAGTTCGTCCGCGCCGCGACCGACGCGAACCCCCGATGAGGCACGCCGAGTTCCGCCACCACCGGCTGGTCCAGGTGTACGACGCGGAGTGCCGGTGGGGGCCGGACGACGACTTCTTCCAGAAGGTGGTCGACAAGACCCCGGCCGCCCGGGTGCTCGACCTCGGCTGCGGCACCGGCCGGCTGACCATTGCCCTCGCCGCCGCCGGCCACACCGTCACCGGTGTGGACCCGGCCGACGCGTCAGTGGCCGCCGCCCGCGCCAAGCCGGGTGGTGAGCGGGTGACCTGGCTCGCGGGCACGTCGGCGCTGCTGCCGGAGCGGGCGTTCGACGTGGCGGTGCTGACCAGCCACGTCGCGCAGTTCTTCGTGGACGATGCGGAGTGGGCGCGTACCCTCGCCGACCTGGCCCGGGCGCTGGTGCCCGACGGCCGGCTGGTGTTCGACGCCCGCGACCCGGCGGACCGTCGCTGGGAGCTGTGGAACCCGGTGGATTCGCACCGGTTGGTCACGCTGCCCGACGGTGGCGAGGTCCGCGCGTGGACCGAGGTCACCGGGGTACGCGACGGAGTGGTCGACTTCACCCACCACTACCACTTCGACGACGGGGAAGAGCTCCTGAGCTCGGCGAGCCTGCGCTTCCGCACCGAGGCCGAGCTACGCACCTCTCTGACCAGAGCGGGCTTCATCGTGGATCGCGTTCACGGGGGCTGGCACGGCGAGCCCGTCGGCCATGGCGACGGCGAGTTCGTGGTCCTCGCCCGGGTGGGCACGTTGGCACCGGTTTTCTAGCCTGGATCACATGGCGAACATCGCGTACGACCGCAAAGAGCAGGTCCAGCAGATTGAGAGTGGCCTCCTCGAAGGCGAGCAGATCATCGCCGTCTACGACGCCGTCGGCACCGGCACCGGGTTCATCGGGCTGACCGACCGCCGCGTGATCATCCAGGACCGGTCCTTCGTCGGGAAGCGGTTCGCGATCACCAGCATCCCGTACTCGAAGATCACCAGCGTGAGCGTGGTCAGCAACAAGTCATGGGGTGGTTCGTTCTTCTCCACCGGCGCCATCGCCATCCACGTCGGCACGCACACCTATGAGGTGGAGTTCCGTGGCGCGCAGAAGAGCCACCACGTGCACAACGTGATCCTGCACCACATCTCCTGACCGCACGTCCCGTCGTGGGCCCGGCTGGCGTAATTGCCTTGCCGGGCCCGCGGCGTCTCTGGTGTCCTCGGTCGACAGCCGCGCGAAGGGAGCAGCCGCCATGCCCAACACGACGAAGTCCCCCGAACCAACCGTCATCCGACCCGAGGAATCGAGACTTCGTGAGCAGAACTGTTCCCCTGGCGCTGCTGGGCGCCACTGACACCAACCTCGGGGGCCGCTGATGTCGGTCTTCGACGATCCCGGCCTCTTCGGCCGGCTCTGGGCCGCCGACTACGACGGCCCGGGCAACCCCGACCCGGCGCCCGCCGTGGACTTCCTGGCCGAACTGGCCGACGGAGGTCCGGTTCTCGAACTGGCGATCGGCACCGGCCGGGTCGCGCTGCCGCTGGCCGAACGCGGCCTCGCCGTGCACGGCGTCGAGGCGTCCGAGGAGATGCTCGCGCAGTTGCGGGCGAAACCCGGCGGTGACCGGATCCCGGTGGTCGTCGCCGACATGGCGGATGTGCCGGTGGCCGGTGAGTTCCGGCTCGCGTACCTGGTCTTCAACACCCTGTTCAACCTGGTGGATGCCGAGCGGCAGGCGGACTGCTTCCGCAACGTCGCCCGGGTGCTGTCGCCGGGCGGCGCGTTCGTCATCGAGACGTTCGTGCCCGACCCGCGCAGCTTCGACTCGGACGAGCAGGTGCAGGTGCGTGAGGTCACCGAGGACTCCGCGACGATCCGACTGCACCGGTACGACCGGCCGGCGCAGCGGTTCATCCGGCAGACGATCACGTTCGACGCGGACGGTGTGCACCTGAAGCCGTTCGCCATGCGGTACGCCTGGCCGCACCAGATCGACGAGATGGCGCAGCAGGCCGGGCTCCAGCTCGCCGAGCGGTACGCCGACTGGCACCGACGACCGTTCCAGACCGACAGCCCGTCGCACATCTCCGTCTACCGGGCGGAGTAGCGGTTTGATCGGCTCGGGTTCCGGAAAGTCCGGGTGTCATCGCCCCGACGTCAAGGAACCCGAGTCGATCTGCCGCCGCCGGAAAGGTGAGATGCCGCCATGAGCAGACGAGCCATCCAGGTAGTCCTGGCCCTGTCGGTCGTCCTGATGGTCACCGGCATCATCCTCAAGGTGACCGGGGACGGCGGGGCCGACACGGCCGGCACGGTGGCGGTGTCGCTCGCCTCGGTGGGTTCGATCGTGGCGACCATCGGCTCGTCCTTCCGCAATACGCGCGGAAACGACGGCCCGCAACGGTGATCCGGCCAGTTCGCTGTCCGATCAGACGGACACGCCGGGCCGAGGTGTGGAGCGCGGCCAGCAGCAGCGGTGGCTGGGCTTCGATCCCCGAGGGCATGGGCGTGGATGTGTCACTGTGGGCACGACGACCTGTCACCGTGTGACCTGGGTCGATCTCGGTCATTGGAAGCGGGTGCCCATGATGACCAAACGAGTCGAACGAGCCGTCCTGGGGCTGGCGCTCGGCCTGCTAATTGTCGGCTGGGTCCTTCGGGACAACGAGCACGGCAGCGCCCATACGGTCGGCCGGGTGCTGGTGCCCCTCGGCTGGATCTGTTGCATCGTCGCCGGTTTCAGCCAGTCCCGTCGCGGCAAGCGCGAGAACGACCGGCTACGCGCGGCGCTGCTCGGCAGCCCCACCACAACGGGAGCAGACGAGCGCCCGGACCGTCCTCCCGGCGAAGACGACCGCCCGAGCCGGTGATCCGGCCTTTCACCCTCGGCTGATTCTGCTGGTAGCAGTAGGTGTTGATCCGCGGGTCCCGCGCCGGGTGAGCTGACAGCATGCCGGACGACTCCCGATTCCCGCGCTCCTCTCCGTACTGGCCGGTGGTCAGTCACCCTCAGCTCCGACGCGTACTGCCCGGGCTGGCCGTCTCCGCTTTGGGCGACGGCCTGGCGGTGGTCGCGGTGACCTGGCTCGCCATCCAACTCGCCCCGCACGATCAGCGAGGCACCTGGATCGCGCTGGCCATGGCGGCGTACACGCTGCCCAGCGCGGCCGGGACTGTCGTCTTCGGCCGGCTGCTACGTGGGCGCAGCGGCGCCCAACTCGCCGGGTGGGACGCGATTCTGCGGGCCAGTGCGCTCGGGGCGATCCCCCTCGCCTACCTCCTCGGCGCACTGACCATCGGGCTGTACGTCGTCCTGCTCGCCGCGTCCGCATTGCTGCACTCGTGGGGTTCCGCCGGGCGTTTCACACTGATCGCCGAGCTGCTGCCGCAGCGACACCACCTGCCGGCCAACGCCGTGCTCGCCAGCATCGCCGGGTTCGCCACCATCGTCGGTCCGCCACTGGCGGGCCTCCTGATCGCCTGGGTTGGGCCGGTATGGGTCATCGCCATCGACGCTGCCACCTTCGCCGCGCTGGCCCTCACGTACCGTCTCGCCCTTCCCGCACGCAAGAGCGACCACCGGCATGAGCGCGGCGCCTCGCGGACCGCCGGCTTCGCCGTCATCCGCCGCAACCCCGCGCTGCTGGGCCTGCTGGTGCTGAGCCTCTGGTTCTTCTTCCTCTTCGGGCCGGTGTACGTGGCCATGCCGATCCACGTCACCGACGACCTGCACGCCTCCGCGACGCTGCTCGGCGGCTACTACACCGCGTTCGGCGTCGGCGGCCTGGTCGGCGGTGTGGTCGCCGGCCATCTACGTCGCTGGCCGCTGCGTGCCACCACCATCAGCATCGTCGTCGGGTTCGGCGTCGCCATGCTGCCGCTCGGCCTGGGAGCACCTGTCAGCCTGTCGCTGCCCGCCTTCGCCCTCGCGGGCCTGATCTGGGCACCGTACATGTCCACGTCGATGGCGCTGTTCCAGCGCAGCACGTCCATCGCGCAGCTACCGGCGGTGCTCGCCGCGAACGGCGCCATCCTCGTGCTGGCGGTGCCGCTGGGCACCATGCTCGGCGGGCCACTGGTGGGTGCCATCGGTGCACGCCCGACGCTGCTGCTGTGTGCCATGGCGATCGTGGCCCTCGGCCTGATCGCCGGGGCAATCGCGATCTCCAGGCGGAGCTCGCGATTGCCCGGCGATGCAGCCGTCACCGAGGTCAGTGCCAGTCGCTGATCCGGACGTCGTCCGGGGCCGGTCGGCCGTGGCCGGTCTCCACCTGCTCCTTAAGGCTCATCAGGAACAGCGCCCACTTGGTGCTGCAGTGGTGCATGAACTCGACCGGCTCGCGCCAGCCCTGGTGCGCGAACTGGACGATCGTGTACTCGCCGCGCTGGTCGAGACGCCAGTCGACCTCGGTTCCGACCCACTCCTCGGGGCCGTCGACGACGCGCCACCGCACCCGCCCGGCGGGGTTCAGCTCCAGGACCTCCATGTCGAAGCCGCCGGCATCACCGAACCGGAAGGCCAGCTGTCCACCAACTTCGCTCTTGCCCACCGTGTCGGTGGTCCACCAGGCGGCGAGGCCCTCCGGCGTTGCCACCGCTCGGTAGACGTCGTCGAGCGGAGCGACGACGCCGACCCGGTGCAGGATGTCGACCATTCTCAGTCTCCTTCGTCGTTGGTGCGGGTGCGTTCGATCGCCTCGGCGATGCGCTTGATCCGGCGGAGTCGGGCGTCCCAGGTGGAGCCCACGGCCGACAACTGGGCGACCGCGCGGGCGAGCTGCGCCTCGTCCACCTGGTAGTGACGCTCGCGACCGGCCGGCTGCGCGTGGATCAGCCCAACCCGGTCGAGGACCGCCAGGTGCTTCGAGACGGCCTGACGGGTGACGGGTAGCCGCTTGCTCAACGAGGTGGCGGTGCCCGGCCCGTCGGCGAGAAGAAGATCGATCATCGTACGCCGGATGGGGTCGCCGATCGCCGACCACAACTCGTCGTCGACCGCCGCGCTCACGGGGTCGCGACCAGCCGCGCGACGTACTCGCCCAGCCGGGGCATGTAGTGGTCCCAACCGTTCTCGTGGTCGCGGTACTGCTCTTCCAGGACAGCGACCTCCCAACCCAGCTCGCGGAACCCGGTCTCGGTCATCCGGATCAGCGTCCCGCCGCCGCTGGGCACCAGGTCGAAGGTGACGAACAGCGCCTGCCCGCTCCGGTCCGGCTCGGTGAAGCACCACCGGAACGAGAACCGCTTCGGCGGGTCGACCTCGACGACGGCGAGCGCGACGGTCTTCGTCTCCCCGGTGTCGGCGTCGCGCCACACCAGCTCACCGGGCGCGCCGGAGACGGACTCGAACCGCGCGTCGTCGGGCCACCACTCCCGCATGTGCTCGGGTTGGCTGACCACCTCGAAGACGACTTCGGGGGACGCGTTGACGTGGATGTCGCGTTCGATCGTTCCCTGTTCCATGCCCACAACCTTTCGCAACCTTTGGTTGCACTCAACCTACGACAGCGTGCACCCATCGCGCAACCTTTCGTTGCACGTCGCGGTTTCGTCGTACCCGGGGTGCACGATCGGCGCATGTCTGAGCCATCGCCGCACCGACACCACGCCATCGACTACGTCGAGCTCACGGTGACCGACCTCGCCGTGGCCAAGCGCTTCTACGCCGACGCTTTCGGTTGGCAGTTCAACGACTACGGGCCGGAGTACGCCGGCATCCGCAGCCCACACGGCGACGCCGCGCCCGAGGTCGGCGGTCTCCGTCTGGACAGTGAGGTTCGGGCGGGCGGCCCGCTCGTGCTGCTCTACTCCACCGACCTGGACCGGTCCGTGCAGGCCGTCAAGGAGGCCGGCGGCCAGGTGGTTAACGGGCCGTACGAGTTTCCCGGTGGCCGGCGGTTCCACTTCACCGACCCCAGCGGCAACGAGTTGGGCGCCTGGGCCGAGCAGTAGGGCGCCGACGTCGCACGGCCGGGGCTGAGCGTCCTCGCCAGCTCCGGCAGAGTGTCGCCATGGCCGGAACAGGACTGGACGCCGAGGGCTGGATTGCGCGCGAGGGTGCACTGAGTCGGGTCCCGGCCGCGTTCGCCGGTGTAGTCGACGCGGCACGCGCTCGGATAGCCGAATCGTTCGACGGTGGTCTGCTGCACAGCGCCTACATCTACGGCAGCATCCCGCGTGGCACCGCCATCCTCGGCGTCTCCGATCTCGACCTGCTCCTCGCCCTGCACACCGAACCAACCGAGGCCGACCGGGCGGCTGCCACCAGGATCGAGCAAGACCTCGACCGGTCCTTTTCGCAGATCGACGGCGTGGGCATCCTGTTGTTCAGTGCGCGTACGCTGCTCAGCGAGCTTGAGCGGCACGACCTCGGCTTCTTCGTCGCCTGCCTGTGCACCCCCCTGCTGGGCGACGACCTCGCCGACCAACTCCCCCGCTACCGGCCCACTCCCCTGCTCGCCCGCGAGACGAACGGCGACCTGTCCCTTGCCCTTCCGGGATGGCGCCGCCAGGCAGCCGAAGCGAACAACGACCAGCAACGGAAGGCACTCAGCCGGGTCGTCGCTCGGCGCATCGTCAGGACGGGGTTCACACTGATCATGCCGCGCTGGGGAGGCTGGACGAGCGACCTCACCGAGTCCGCCGAGGCGTTCGGGCTCCACTATCCGGAACGTGCCGGGCAGATGCGTAGAGCTGCCGCTATCGGCCGCACGCCCTCGCCGGTTCCGGGTGTGCTCCGCGAACTCATCGACGACCTCGGGCCCTGGCTCGCCGCCGAGTACGCAGTCGTCCATGGCGAGAAGGCCCTCCGTCCCTGAACTATCGGAGGTCCTCGCCAGTCAGGACGGGACAGCCGAACATGTCCGTGAGGACGGCCCTCTGGTGGTCGGTCAAGGGGTTCGCGAACACCGCGACGGCGACCCCGCGCTGCCGGCAGGCCTCGGCGACTTCGCGGGCCCTACCGGGGCTGAGCAACGTCCGCCGCGAGAACGGGTCACCCATCTTGTCCGCTCCGCCGGAAGAGACTCCCCGCCGCTGCACGTGCCGGCTCACGACCTGACCGCCGTGGGCGTCCACCAAGCTGGCCAGCAGATTGAGCTTGCTGTCGAACTCCTTGTCCTTCGCCGAGAACAGGCCCACCAGCGCCACCTCGGCGCCTGCCAGCACAGCGTTCAACGCCCCGGAGCGATGCCGATTCAACGGGCCTCCGACCGTCAGCTCCGGCGGGCGCGCAGCACGCCGGTCAGCATCGGCAGCGTGAACTCGCCGTGGGCGGTTTCGGGTCGGCTCCCGAGGAAGGAGCGGATCCGGCCGAGGGTGGCCTCTCGCTGCTCGTCCGGCATGACCAGCATCCCGGCCCGCGTCGCGAGCGTCGCGACGAGCGAGTCGGCGGTACGGCGCTGCCCGTGCGGGAACTCGACCTGCTCCGCCGACCCGAACAGGGCGATCAGGCCGGCGCTCGGAACGAGCATGTCCGCCGTCGCGGCGCGCCAACTGCTCAACGTGTCACGCGGGCCGATGGCCGCACTCCCGCTGACCCGTTCGAGCCCGGCAACCCAGTCGATCCGGTCGTCCATGATGTTCCACAGACCGGCCAGGACACCGCCGGGTGCGAGGACCCGGGCGATCTCCGCCCCCGCGACAGTCATGTCGAACCAGTGCAGGGCGTTGCCGGCGAGCACGGCATCGACGGACCCGTCCGGCAACGGGATGGCCTCGGCGCTACCCGGCAGGGCACTGACGGTCGGCAGTGCACGGCGTAGCTCGGCGAGCATCGCCGGGTCGGGTTCGACCGCCACGACGTCTGCGCCGACCGCGACCAGCGTCGCGGACAGCTTGCCAGTGCCGGCGCCCAGGTCGAGCACGCGCAGGCCGGGCGCGGGCTCCAGCGCCCACCGCACCGCGGCCTGCGCGTAATCCGGGCGGTGCTCGGCGTACGCGGTCGCCGCCGCGCCGAACGACGATCGGAGCAGCTGTTCCGTCATCCGGTCAACGTACCGCCGCTTGTCGACATCGGCTGCGACCATGGCCACCGTGCAGATCTTGCGAAGCTGGTGGCGGGTCCGCTACCCGGTCTACATACTCGGCCTCGCGGTCGGGATGGTCATGATGTGGCTGCCCATCAAGACCTCCCAGGACAACGACGCGTGGGAGAGTCGACTGCGCGTCGACGGCGTGCCAGCCCAGGCAGTCATCGATGAATTCGTGCACAAGCGGCGGAACAGCAACACGATGCACCTGCGCTACGAGCTTGCCGGGGCCCAGCGTCAGGCCGAGGTTGGCTGTTGGGAGGTCTGCCTACCGGCTGGCAGTGCGGTACGGGTCTGGGTCAACCCCAACGACCCGGATGATTTCGTGACTGAGTTCGGGACGTTGAGCGGGAATCGGGGTCGGCTGCAAGGGGTGGTCGGGGCGGCAGGCCTCATGCTGTTCGGGGTAATGGTGTTAGCCGTGATCGCCCGGCTTTACCAGCGACGACGCGACCGCCGGCGAAACGACTGGCAGCGGCAGCAACGCGAACAGCGCCAACGACAGTTCGCAAACGCCAGGGCCGGAAGAAAACGCAAGCCGAGCCGGCGACGGCCGAACCAGGACTGACGACGCGCAACACTAGCCACATGCTCACCTACGTCCGTTGGTACTGGCCGGATGAGGACCGCTGGAACTACGACGAGCTGGACGCCGACCGGTCGGCGCTGCGCCACATCGAGCTACGCGGCTCGGACGGGGTCTTCATGGCGGCGGCGGCGCTCGCGGATGTGCTCACCGCCCGAGACTCGGGGACCCAGGGCGCGGCGACCCAGTACGAACAGCGGTACGGAATTGTGCCGGAGGCCCCGTTCCCGCTACCCGACTCGGCGTTGGAACCCACTCTGGAAAGCCTGCCCTCGGAGGAGTTCGAGCGCCTGTGGCGGGACGCTCGTCGGCAGCTGGAACAGCAGGCCGCACCTGACTCGTCGGTCCGGGACGAACAATGACAGCTCCTGCGGTTCGACGACCACAGGTGAGGGTGGGACCAGCTGACCCCACCGGCCTGATCGGTCACGCCGGCCGACAACACCCCGTCGGCTACCACTTCGCCGGCAGACGCGTGATCGTTCGGCTCGACCGCGGCCTCGTGCGGATCACCGCCCGACGGGTCCTACTGTGCAGCCTGCCCAGCCCGCTCAGCGCTACGAAGATCGCCCGTATCCACGACGCCCACCGCCGGACCACGGCCCACCCCAAGTTCAGAACCGGTACGGGTTGAACGCCGCGCCAGCTGCCAGGGATCCCTGGTCATCGCCGGCCAACGTATCCATGTTGGCCTCGTCCACTTCGGAGCAACGCTCACCGTCGAAGCCGCCGACATCACCTTCCGCGTCCACGACGGCGACCAACTCGTCACCGAGGTAGCCCGCACCAGTGTCAAACCGATCGCCCGGTTCAAGGCTCGCAAACCCGAACGCACACGAGCTGTGCACCAGCCGGCGAGCAATTGACCAGTGGATTGGTAGCCTGCCTGCTCCGAGCACGAAGGGGCCAATCATGAGCCAGCGCAAGGCGGCCGGGATCATCATTGGTTGCGTCCTAGCCGGCTCTTCGGTGGTAGGGCTCCTGTGCTGCCTTGGCGCACTTGTGCTGCTCCCGGACGGCCCAAAGCATGCGCACCGGTATCTGGATCAGGTGCAGATGGATCCCGCGTACCGGCAAGTGGGTCAGGGCGGTCAGGGCAACTGCAACTGCAACCTGGAGTACTTCTACATCGGCCCCGGCCACACGGATCCAGCACGGGTCTTTTCAGGCCCTGCGCTTACCCTTCAACCCACGGATGGATCCGTCGCAGTTTGGGACCGACTCCTTGAGGGTGAAGGAGCCAGCAAGGCGAGCGGTAACTGCCGGGTGGTGGTGTACCGGTACCAACGTGACCGCGAACCGTTTGATAACTGGAAGCTGTCCACCGACGAGCGAGCTCTCGTGGCATCCGGCCGTCTAGCGGTTCTCTCTCTGTACGCATCGTGCGAACGAGACTACGGCTAGCACTTGATGGGTGACACTCTGCCGGCCGAGGGACAGGCGAATCAGGAGCTTTCGAGGCTGACCTCGTGCATCGCCCCGTCCGGTCCCAACCGGAACCTCCGCGGCGAACTCATGGCCCGCCGTGCCTGCGCGTATGCGGCTTCACGCGCGGCCTGTTCCTCGCCGGACGGGTCGGTCACGCGGAAGCCGTGCAGGTGAACAGCTTCGGCGTCGATGTCGTCCGACTCGGGGTGCCCCTCGACGACGAAGCCGAACAGCGCGCGCAATGCCTGCTCGCCCAGCGCGAGGGGATGGAACGGCAATGGGTACGGTGCTTGGTTGGGCCACCCCGGTACGGGCTCAACAGGATGCTCGCCTGCCCAGTAGGGCAGCTCGAAGTCGTACGGCTTGCCGATGTTCTCCCGGATGCCGCCGTCGGGCGACAGGCTCAGCGACCTGATGAGCAGGCCGTCTTCCCAGACCGCGAAACTGAGCCAGTCCACGACCGAGTGCATCCCGTGCATGATGATCCGCCTGCCCGCCCCCGCTTCGCGCAGGTGCTCCGGCAGCTCCGACGGACGGTCGAGCACCAGTCGCCGGTCGCAGTACAGCTCGGCCCCGGATGGATCTGACGTACCAGCGTTTCGGTCTCGGACAGCTCCGATCGCGTCGCGCCGTACAACGCGGGACGCAGATCTCCATCGGCGAATGCCAGCAGGGCTGTCTTCGCGCCCACGTCGCTCCTCCAGGTCTTCGGCCGCGCACAAACGCACGCACCCTACCTGCCGGCGAACGTCCGAGTCGGTCGGCCTCGCGCGACCGACTCGCCGATCTCCCCCAACCGCCTGACCCGCGACTACAGGAGAGGTTCAGACGTTGAAGCGGAACTCCACCACGTCGCCGTCCTGCATGACGTACTCCTTGCCCTCGATGCGGACCTTGCCCGCAGCCTTGGCCGCCGCCATCGAACCGTGCTCGACCAGGTCGTGGTACGAGACCACCTCGGCCTTGATGAAGCCGCGCTGGAAGTCACTGTGGATGACACCCGCGGCCTCCGGCGCGGTGGCGCCGACCGGGACGGTCCAGGCGCGCGCTTCCTTGGGGCCGGCCGTAAGGTACGTCTGGAGGCCGAGGGTGCGGAAGCCGACCCGGACGAGCTGGTTGAGGCCGGGCTCGTTCTGCCCGATCGACTCCAGCAGCTCGCGGGCCTCCTCCTCGGGCAGGTCCACCAGCTCAGACTCAATCTTGGCGTCCATGAAGATGGCCTCGGCGGGGGCGACCAGGGCGCGCAGCTCGTCGAGGAACGTCTCGTTGGCCAGTTCGGCCTCGTCGACGTTGAAGACGTACAGGAAGGGCTTGGTGGTGAGCAGGTGCAGCTCGCGCAGGTGCTCCAGCTCGATCTTGGCGGCGGCGGCCCCGGAGTAGAGGGTGGTGCCACCGTCGAGCACCTCGATCGCGGCCTTCGCGGCGGCGACGGCGGCGGCCCGGTCCTTGCGGAGCTTGGCCTCCTTCTCCAACCGGGGCAGCGCCTTGTCCAGGGTCTGCAGGTCAGCGAGGATCAGCTCGGTGTTGATCGTCTCGATGTCGTCGGCCGGGGAGATCTTGCCGTCGACGTGCACCACGTTCGGGTCGGAGAAGGCCCGGACGACCTGGCAGATCGCCGAGGCGTCCCGGATGTTGGCCAGGAAGGCGTTGCCCCGGCCCTGCCCCTTTGACGCGCCGCGGACCAGGCCGGCGATGTCGACGAACGACACCGGGGCCGGCAGCACCTTCTGCGAGGAGAAGATCTCGGCCAGCTTGCCCAGCCGCTCGTCGGGCAGCCCGACCACGCCGACGTTGGGCTCGATGGTGGCGAACGGGTAGTTCGCCGCCAGCACGTCGTTCTTGGTCAACGCGTTGAAAAGCGTGCTCTTGCCGACGTTGGGCAGGCCGACGATGCCGATGGTGAGACTCACGACGGGCCAGCTTACGCCGGTCCCGGCCGGGCCGGTCCAGGCGGCTCCGATTCGGCACTGCGCAGGTGGTCGATCGTCGCTCCCCCCGCACGGCGGCAGGCGTTGCTAATCTCCCGGTTCGATGTTCCGCTGCTGGAGGTGAGATGACCTCGACATTGCCTGAGCTGTACATCGCCGTCGATGTGGAGGCGGACGGGCCGATCCCCGGGCCGTACAGCATGATCTCGCTGGGCATGGCCGTGGCCGGCCGCCCGGACCTCACCTTCTACACCGAGCTGCGTCCCATCTCCGACGAGTTCGTCCCGGCGGCGCTGGCCGTCTCGGGCCTGGACCGGGACCGGCTGCTGCGGGAGGCGCCCACCGCGCAGGAGGCGATGTCCGCCGCGGCGGCCTGGGTCAACGGGCTGCGCCGGGTCGGCCGTCCGGTCTTCCTCGCCGCCCCGGCCGTCTGGGACGGCATGTTCGTGCACTGGTACTTCGTCCGCTTCGTCGGGCACAGCCCGTTCGGTGCGACCGGCTCCGGTGTTGATCTCCGCAGCTACTGGATGGGGTTGACCGGCAGCGAGTGGGTCCGGACCCGCAAGGGCACCATCAAGCAGGAGCTGGGCCTGCACGACCTGCCGCACACGCACCACGCCGGGGAGGACGCCGCCGAGCTGGCGCAGGTCTTCGACGCGGTGCTCCGCCGCCGACAGGCCGTCGACGAGGCGTGACGCTCAGCCGAGCAGGCGGGGGGCGATGACAGCCTCCCGGACGCTGCCGTCCGCGCCGCGGCTGACCTCGTACGCCGAGACGCCCTCGCGGTCTGCGATCGCCTCGACCAGCCGGGTGCCCCGGTAGACCAGGCCGACGCCGTCGTCGGTGCAGTGGCTGGTGGGGAGCGTGCCGTCACCGACCAGCTCGTGCATGAGCGGGCGGCGCTGGCCCTCGCTGTCGTAGTGCACCCCGTTGCCGTACGGCAGCCAGGCCAGGCCCTCGGTGAAGCCGCGCAGCCGGGGGCCGAAGCTGTCGGTGGCACCGCCGACATGCCAGCAGATCGAGCCGGCGGAGACGCCGGCCAGCACCACGCCGGCCTGCCAGCACTCGTGCAGGATCTCGTCGAGCCCGTGCACCCGCCACACCGCGACCAGGTTGGCCACGCTGCCGCCGCCGACCCAGATCACGTCCTGGGCGAGCAGGTGGGCGCGGACGTCCTCGACGTTCGGCATCGGGAACAGGGCGAGGTGTGACAGCCGGAACCGGGTGTCGGCGAACGCGCCGTAGACGGCGGTCAGCGAGGTGGGCTGGTCGCCGACGGCCTGCCCGAGGTAGCAGACCCGCGGCTGCGGACCGGCCTCGGCCAACTCGGCGGCCAGCTCGAAGACCGGGCTGGGGCGCAGGTCGTAGGGCCCGCGGTCGCCCCGGAAGAAGCCCATGCTGGTGGCGATGATGGTCGGTTCGCTGGCGGGCATCGAAGCGTCCTTCCGTCGGGGGCGGTGCGGCGTCCATCCTGCCGTAGCCGGTCTCCGGTTTGCTCGGTGCGGGGCCCGACCGCCACGCGCAGGTGGTGGTCGGGCCGCGCCAGCCTCATGATCAACCAGCCTGGTCGGGCCGCCGTTGGCGGGGCACCTCGACCTCGGGCCAACGGCCCAGGGCTCGACGGTCGGCCGGCGTCAGTTGCCCGGCGGCGGCGCGGGGCAGGGTGAACCGGTCGGCGGCGGCCGGGCCGGCCGAGACCGACTCGCGCAGCATCCAGCGCACCTCGTCGGCCGTCCAACCCAGCCCCGGCCGCGCGGCGATCTCGCGGATCAACCGCCGGCCGACCCTCGTGTCGTCGTCGTAGAAGCGCATGCACCAGTGGTGCGTCCACATCCCGAGCGCCCGCAGGCCCGCGTCGTCAAGGGAGCCGGCCAACCGGCCGCAGGCCGTGTCGGGGAAGCTCTGCTCGGGGTCGCCCGCCCGGTCCCGTTCGATGGCGCCCACGGCGGCCGGCGCGACAGCCCGCATCCGGCGGTAGAAGGACTGCGCCACCGCGCGGGGCAGCGGCGGGAACGCACCCGCTGTCGACGCCGCCGCCCAACCCGCCACGCTCGTCATCCGCCGCACCCCTTCTTCAGTTGGTGGCCGGACGCTACCCGGCACGACCGACACTTTCGGGCCGAAAAACCCCACCGATCGTGGATAGCGACGATGACCTGGGACGTCTGTATCTGTGACAACGAAACGGGGGTGGTGGGTGGACGAGGACGAGCGCGCGCGGCTGGCCGAGTTCGTCGGCAGCCGGACTCCGGCGCTGATGCGGGTCGCGTACCTGTTGACCGGGGACCGCAACGCCGCCGAGGACCTGTTCCAGTCGGCGTTGGCGCGGACCATCCCGAAGTGGGGCACCATCCGGCACGCCGATCCCGAGGGCTACCTGCGGGTGGTGATGTACCGCGAGCAGATCAGCTGGTGGCGGCGACTTCGCCGGTGGCGGGAGACACCGCTCAACCCGGCGGACGAACCGGTCGGCGGCGACCCGAGCGGCGGCTCCGACGTGCGGTTGGCGATGCGGGCCGCGCTGCGCCACCTGCCACCGACGCAGCGGGCGGTGGTGGTCCTCCGCTACTACGAGGACCTGCCCGAAGCCCGGGTGGCCGAGTTGCTGGGCTGCTCGGTGGGCACCGTGCGCAGCCGTACCCATCGAGCGGTGAAGCGACTACGCGACCTGCTGCCGGACGTCGACATGCTGGAGGTACGGCGATGACCGAACCCTTCGAGCACCTCATCCGCTCCACCCTCACCGACCTGGCCGAGGAGGCACCGATCGTGCATGACCAGTTGAGCCGAGCGGAACGGCGGGTGCGCAACAGACGTCGCGCCACGGTGGCGGTGGGGGCGGTGAGCACCCTGGCGGCGATCCTGATCGCCACCCCGCTCGCCCTGGCCGCGACCGGCTCGGACGGACCTCCCCCGGCCGTGCCCAGCCCGGCCGGTCCGGCGGCAGTGCCCAGCCCACCCGAACCCACCCCGTCCGCGCCCACCGCGGTGCCGACGGTCGAGCCGAGCCCCGGAGGCGCGCCCGGGGACCCGTCGATCACGCCGGGCCCGCCCGGCGTCCCGGGCCGGCCGACTGTCACGCCGAGCCCGGCGACTCCGCCGGGCCCGCCCGGTGTACCGGGCCGACCGACTGTCTCACCAACCCCGACGACTCCGCTGGGCCCGCCCGGTGTGCCGGGACGGCCGATTGTCACGCCGAGCCCGTCACGTTGAGCATCACCGGTCAGGTCGGTGGTTCTTCCGCCCCGGCCTGACCGGTCAACCCAGGAGATTCCGGTCACCTTCGCGCGACGCTCCCCGTACCGGCGAGCGTCGCGCGCTGCGGCGACCGGCGGGCATTGGTCCACCGAATTTGTCGAGGCCGGCATGCCCGCTCATTCTTGGGCCATGACCGATCCCGGACACCCGCGGTGCGAGCTGCGGGGGCAACGATGAGCACCGCCATGGCCCGGGTGCCCGACTCCCTCCGGGGGCAGATCGTCACGCCCGGCGACCGCCGGTACGCGAACCTGCGCTCGACGTACACCAGGTCGGCGTCGCCGGCTGCCGTGCTGCTGCCGAAGACCACCGCGCAGGTGGTCGACGCGCTCCGCTACGCGCGGGAGCAGCGGCTGCCCATCGCGGTCCGCAGCGGCGGGCACGGCTTCTCCGGGGCCTCCTCCAACAACGGTGGGGTGGTCATCGACCTCTCCATGCTCAACCGGGTTCAGGTGATCGACGAGCGGGCCGGGCTGGTCCGGGTCGAGGCCGGGGCCCGCTGGGCGAACGTCGCGAAGGCGCTGGCCCCGTACGGCCTGGTGATCAGCTCGGGTGACTACGGCGGTGTCGGCGTCGGCGGCCTGGCCACCGGCGGTGGTGTCGGCTGGCTGGTCCGCGCCCACGGCCTCACCATCGACAGGGTCCGCGCCGTCGAGGTGGTGCTGGCGGACGGGACGCTGGTACGCGCTGACGCCGACCACGAGCCGGAGCTGTTCTGGCTGATCCGCGGGGCCGGGGCCGGGGCGGGGATCGTGGTGGCCTTCGAGATCGAGGCTGCCGAGCAGCGCAACGTCGGTGTCGCGCAGTTGGTCGTCGAGGCGCATCCGGACGGTCGCACCGTCCGGGAGTGGACGAGCTACCTCGCGCAGGCCCCACGGGAGCTGTCAGCGGCCGCCGTGGTGTACGCCGAGGGTCGGTCGGTCCTCATGTCCATCACCGCCGTGGTGGCCGCCGAGAGCCTGCGCCGGGCCCGGCCGGCGGTGGAGCCGCTGCTCGCCATCGGCAAGGTGCTCGAACACCGGACCGACCTGCTGCCCTACCCGACGCTGGTGCCGACCGCGCACCTCAACCCCAACGTCGGGCAGCAGCGTGGCACGACCACCAACGGTCTGTTCACCGCGCTGGACGACGCCGGGGCGCGGGCCGTGACGCGAGCGGTGACCGGGCCGGGGCGGGCGGTGATCCAGCTCCGCTCGTTGGGTGGGGCGGTCAACGACGTCGCTTCCGACGCGACCGCGTACCCGCATCGTCACCAGGACACGCTGATCGTGGCCTCGGTGTTTCCGCCGCAGGCCGACGCCGCGCTGAACGCCGCCTGGCGGGCCGCCGGGGCACGCGCCGACGGCGCGTACGTCAACTTCGAGAGCCGGCCGGACCCGGCCGCGTTCGCCCGGATCTACCCGGGCGAGACCGGGGCCCGGGTCCGGCGGCTGTGGAAGCGGTACGACCCGGACGGCGTGTTCCGATCGGCCCTGCTGACCGGCCAGGCCAACCGCGCCGGCCAGGGCAACCGGTCGGGCCGCGCCGGCCAGGCCGACCGAACCAGTCAGGGCTCCCGCGCCGGCCGGTCCGGTCAGCCGCACCGACGCCGCCGCTGACCGCAGGCTCGGCGCGCACACCCAGGTCCGATTCCCGCCAGCCGATGACCGGTCGAGCGGGGCATCATCGGTGACATGGAGATGGACTTCGAGCGGTGTTACCGGGCTGTGGACAGCCGTGACCAGCGGTTCGACGGCTGGTTCTACACCGGTGTGACGTCCACCGGGATCTACTGCCGGCCGTCCTGCCCGGCGATCACACCGAAGCGGCAGAACGTCCGATTCTTCCCGTCCGCCGCCGCCGCGCAGGGCGCCGGGCTGCGCGCCTGCCGTCGCTGCCGGCCGGACGCCGCGCCCGGCTCCCCGCTCTGGGACGTCCGCGCGGACGTGGTCGGTCGGGCGATGCGGCTCATCGCCGACGGGGTTGTCGACCGGGACGGCGTACCGGGGTTGGCCTCCCGGCTGGGCTACACCGAGCGGCACCTGCACCGGATGCTGAGCGCCGAGATGGGCGCCGGGCCGCTCGCGCTGGCCCGCGCCCAGCGCGCCCAGACCGCCCGGATCCTGATCGAGACGACCGACCTGGCGATGGCCGAGATCGCGTTCGCCGCCGGCTTCGGCAGCGTGCGGCAGTTCAACGACACGCTTCGCGAGGTGTACGCGAGCGCCCCGTCGGACCTGCGCACGGCCCGTGGCCGCCAGCAGGCGCCGGCCGGGGCGGGGACCATCGCGCTCCGGCTGGCGTACCGCCCGCCGCTGCACGCCCGGGCGCTGCTGGACTTCCTCGCGGTGCGGGCGTTGCCCGGTGTGGAGGCCGTCCGCGACGGGGCGTACCACCGGGGTCTGCGGTTGCCGCACGGCACCGGCCAGGTGGCGCTGACCCCGGCGGACGGGCACGTGGCGGCGACGTTGCGGCTCGCCGACCTGCGCGACCTGGCGCCTGCGGTGGCCCGCTGCCGCCGGTTGCTCGACCTGGACGCGGACCCGGCGGCCATCGACGCAACGCTGGCCGCCGACCCGGCGCTGGCCCCGGTGGTCGCCGCCGAACCCGGCATCCGCGTCCCCCGCGCCGTCGACGGTTTCGAGCAGGCCGTCCGCGCCATCATCGGCCAACAGGTCTCGGTGACCTCCGCAAGAACAACCCTCACCCGCCTCCTCTCCCACCGCGTCGATCATGAGGTTGACCCGGCCGATGAAGATCGAACCCCAGGTCAACCTCATGATCAACGGGGTGAGCTGCGGGGGTTTTTGAGCGCGGAGGACCTTTTGGGCCTGCCGGACTCGGGGTTCGGGATGCCTGTGGGGCGGCGGGAGGCATTGCGGGGGTTGGCTCGGGCCGTGGTGGACGGGTCTGTCGACCTCGCCGCTGGAACGGACCGGGGGGAGGTCGTTCGGGGGCTGCTCGCGCTCCCCGGCATCGGCCCGTGGACCGCCAACTACCTGGCCATGCGCGCCTTCGGCGACCCGGACGTCCTCCTCAGCTCCGACCTCGCGGTCCGGCGCGGCGCCGCCGCACTCGGCCTGCCCGACACCCAACCAACCCTCGACAGGTACGCCGAGCGTTGGCGTCCCTGGCGGTCCTACGCCACGATCAGACTCTGGAGAGCGGCATGAACATCGACAGCACCGTACTGAGCACACCGGCCGGCCCACTGAGCATCCTCGCCGGCCCCGACGGTGACGTACGGGCCGCCGGCTTCACCCCGGACCCGGCGGCGCTGCTGCCCCTGGTCCACCCGGCCCTGCGGGCACCGCTACGCGAGCGGGCCGACCTCGGCCCGGTCAGTGCGGCGGTCCACTCCTACCTGGACGGTGACCTCGCCGCCATCGACGCGGTGCCGGTGCGTCAACGCACCGGTGGAGAGTTCATGGCGCATGCCTGGCAGGTGCTGCGCGAGGTGCCGCCGGGCACCCCGGTCACCTACACCGGGTACGCCGCGCTGGCCGGTCGACCACCGGCGGTGCGGGCCGCCGCGGCCGCCTGCGCCCGGAACGCGGCAGCCCTCTTCGTGCCCTGCCACCGGGTACTTCGCACCGACGGCACGCTCGGTGGCTACCGCTGGGGGCTGGACGTGAAGAAGTGGCTTCTCGGTCATGAGCGACGCTTGACAACAAGCTGACAGGAGCATCGACACTCATTGACGCTACCGTCGGGTAGTGCCTGTGGAGAGCGACGGCGACCCGGCCGCCCGGGCCGCCGCGGGCACCCACCCCGTGCACAACCTCTGGCGGCTGCGCCCCTACCTGCGCCCGTACGCCGCCGAGTTCGCCTGGCTGCTCGTCGCGGGCCTCGCCGGCACCGCGGCCGGGATCGCCGTACCACTGGTCGTGCAGCGGGTCGTGGACGGGCCGGTGGCCCGACACGAACCGGCCGGGCTGCTCCAGCTCGGCGGTCTGGCGCTGCTGCTCGGCGTCGTCGAGGCGGTGCTCATCTTCATCCGCCGGTGGGTGCAGTCGTCCTCGGCGGTGGGCATGGAGGCGGCGCTGCGCGCCGACGTCTACGCCCACCTGCAACGGCTGCCGACCAGCTTCCACGACCGCTGGCAGTCCGGCCAGTTGCTCTCCCGGATCACCAGCGACCTGTCGGTGATCCGCCGGTTTCTCTCCTTCGGCGTCTTCTTCCTGGTGCTCAACCTGACCACGTACGTGGTCGTGGTGGTGCTGCTGATCAACCTGCACCCGGCGCTCGGGGTGCTGGTCGCGGCCAGCGCGGTGCCACTGCTGCTGATCAGTCGCCGGTTCGGCCGGCACTACCACGCCGCGTCCCGCCGGATGCAGGATCAGCAGGGCGACGTGGCGACGCTGGTCGAGGAGACCGCGCAGGGCCTGCGCACCATGAAGGCTTACGGGCGGGGGCCCGAACTGGCCGCTCGCTTCGCCGGTGCGGCCCGCCGCCTGCACGACACGGGCGTCGGCAAGGGGCGGCTGCTGGCGAACACCTCGGCGCTGCTCGACCTGGTACCCAACGTGACCCTTGGCGTGGTGCTGGCGGCCGGGGCGGCCGCCGCCGCGCAGGGCGCGCTCACCATCGGCGAGCTGGTCGCGTTCGTCAGTCTCCAACTGATGCTCATCTGGCCGGTGCAGTCGCTGGGTTGGATCATCGCCAACGGTCAGGAGGCGGCCACCGCCGCCGACCGGATCCAGGAGGTGCTGGACACTCCACCGGAGATCGTGGATTCTGCCGGCGCTGTCGCGTTGCCGCGCAACGCGGTGCACGGTCGGCTGCGCTTCGAGCGGGTCGCGTTCAGCTATCCGGGTGCCACCACGGGGGTGCTGCGCGAGATCGACCTGACCATCGAGCCGGGCGAGACGCTGGCCCTGGTCGGCGCCACCGGCTCCGGCAAGAGCACCCTGCTCTCCCTGGTGCCCCGGCTGCACGACGTGACCAGCGGCCGGATCACCCTGGACGGGCACGATCTGCGCGAGCTGCGGCTGGCCTCGCTGCGCCGGCTGGTCGGCGTGGCGTTCGAGGAGCCCACCCTCTTCTCCATGTCGGTGCGGGAGAACCTCACCCTGGGTCGCCCGGACGCCGGTGACGACGAGATCCATGCGGCCCTCGCGCTGGCCCAGGCCGACTTCGCGTACGACCTGCCCTGGGGGTTGGCGACCCGGGTGGGCGAGCAGGGGTTGTCCCTCTCCGGCGGGCAACGGCAACGGCTCGCGTTGGCACGGGCCGTGCTCGGCCGACCGGCGGTGCTGGTGCTGGACGATCCGCTCTCCGCCCTCGACGTGCACACCGAGGCCCTGGTCGAGGCGGCGCTACGGCGGGTCCTGCGCGACAGCACCGCGCTGCTGGTGGTGCACCGGCCGTCGACGATCGCGCTGGCCGACCGGGTCGCCCTGCTGGAGGACGGGCGGATCACAGCGACCGGTCGGCACTCCGACCTGCTGGCCACCGTTCCGGCGTACCGGGCACTGCTCGCCGCCGAGCCGCCCGCGGGGCGCCCACCGCCGGCTGGGGCCAGTGGCCCGAGTTCGTCCCCTTCGGACGGGTGGGGGCTGGTGCGTTCGTGAGCGTGCCGGAGCAGGCCGACCCACCTCCCGAGGAGGAGCCCGAGCTCACCCGCTGGCGCGGAACCGCCACCGACCCTGAGGCTGACCGCAGTCGAGCCGAGGACACCAGCCCCGAGGCCGTGGCCCGGCTGCGCCGGCTCAGCCGCACCCTGCTGGGCGGTCTGCTCCGGCCGCATCGGAGGCGTCTCGCCGCGGCGGTCGCGCTGCTGCTGGCCCAGAACGCCGCCGCGATGGCCGGCCCGTACCTGGTCATGATCGGCATCGACCGGGCCATCCCGCCGTTGCGCGCCGGCGACGCCGGCCCGCTGGTCACCGTTGCCGGGGCGTTCGCGGTGGCCGCGGTGACCGAGTACGCGGCCCGCCGCGGCTTCCTCACCCTCTCCGCCCGGATCGGCCAGGCCGTCCTGCTCGACCTGCGGCAGCGGGTGTTCGGGCACTTCCTGCGGCTCTCGGTGGGCTTCCACGAGCGGTACACGTCCGGCCGGATGGTCTCCCGGCTCACCAGTGACCTGGACTCGATCGCCGAGCTGGTCGACGGTGGGATCGACAGCCTGGTGCTGGCCGGGCTCTCGATCCTGTCGGTGGCCGCCATCCTGCTCTGGCTGGACCTGCCGCTGGCGGCCGTGACGCTGTTCGCCTTCCCTTTCCTGTTCTGGCTCTCCCGCTGGTTCGCCCGGTCGTCGGCCAGCGCGTACCGACGGACCCGGGACGCGGTCGCGCTGGTCATCGTGCACTTCGTCGAGTCGATGCGGGGCATCCGGGCGGTGCAGGCGTTCCGCCGGGAGCCTCGCAACCAACGGATCTTCGTGGCGCTCGGCGACGACTACCGGCGGAGCAGCCTGCACGCGTTCCGGCTGATCGCCACGTATTCGCCCGCGATCAAGCTGATCGGCAACGTAACCGTGGCGGTGGTGCTCTGCTACGGCGGTTGGCGGGTGCTCGGCGGGCAGACCGAGATCGGTGTGCTCGCGGCGTTCCTGCTCTACCTGCGCCGCTTCTTCGAGCCGATGCAGGAGCTGAGCCAGTTCTACAACTCGTTGCAGTCGGCCACCGCCGCGCTGGAGAAGCTGGCCGGGGTGCTCGACGAACGACCGGCCGTCGCCGAACCGGCCCGGCCCACACCGCTGCCGACCGGTCCCGGCCGCGGTGAGTTGATCTTCCGTTCGGTCGGCTTCGGCTACCGGGCCGACACCCCGATTCTCTGCCGGCTGGAGTTGACAGTGCCGGCCGGGCAGACCGTGGCGCTGATCGGCCCCACCGGGGCGGGCAAGTCGACGATCGCGAAGCTTGTCGCCCGGTTCCACGACCCCGACACCGGCACGGTCCGGCTGGACGGGGTCGACCTGCGCGACGTACGCGACGCCGACCTGCGCCGCGCTGTGGTGCTGGTGACGCAGGAGAACCACCTCTTCAGCGGAACCGTCGCGGAGAACATCCGGTTCGGTCGCCCGGGGGCCGACGACGACGCCGTCCAGGCCGCCGCGCGGGCGATCGGCGCGCACGACTTCATCGCCGCACTACCCGAGGGGTACGCCACTCAGGTGCACCGGCGCGGCGGCCGGCTCTCCGCCGGGCAGCGGCAGCTGGTGGCGTTCGCCCGCGCGTTCCTGGCCGACCCGACAGTGCTCATCCTGGACGAGGCGACGTCGTCGCTGGACGTGCCGACGGAACGTCTGGTGCAGCGGGCACTCGGAACCATCCTGCGCGACCGCACCGCACTGGTGATCGCACATCGCCTCTCCACAGTGGAGACTGCCGACCGGGTGCTCGTCCTCGACGGCGGAAGGGTCGTCGAGGACGGCCCACCCGCCGTGCTCGCCGAGGCCGACGGCCGGTACGCCGCCCTGCACCGCCAGTGGCGTGACTCGCTGATCTAGCCGGGCCGGCCGGTCGCGGCCACAACCGCCAGCCGGTGTGTTCGGCCGCAACTACGTCGCCCCGCACCCGCTACGTGCCTACGATCGCAGGATGACCGATACGGCGAGGACGGCCCGCGCCGGCGTTCCCGAGCGTCCGACCCTGGACGGGCTCGAGGAGAGCTGGGCACGCCGCTGGCAGGAGGAAGGCACGTACGCGTTCGACCGCTCGAAGCAGCGGAGCGACGTGTTCTCGATCGACACCCCGCCGCCGACCGTATCGGGCGAGTTGCATATGGGGCACGTCTTCTCGTACACCCACACCGACACCACGGCGCGGTACCAGCGGATGCGTGGCAAGGCCGTCTTCTACCCGATGGGCTGGGACGACAACGGGCTGCCCACCGAGCGTCGGGCGCAGAACGTGTACGGGGTGCGCTGTGATCCAGCACTGCCGTACGACCCGGTGTGGCGGCCACCGGCGGGTCCGGTCGACGACGCGGCCCGCCGCAACCCCACCCCGATCTCCCGGCGAAACTTCATCGAGCTGTGCGAACGGCTGACGGTCACCGACGAGCAGGCCTTCGAGGCGCTGTGGCGGCGGCTCGGGCTCTCGGTGGACTGGTCCCTGACGTACACGACCATCGGCCGGATCGCCCGGACCACCAGCCAACGGGCGTTCGTCCGCAACCTGCGCCGCGGCGAGGCGTACCAGTCGGAGGCGCCGACCCTCTGGGATGTCGGCTTCGCCACCGCTGTCGCCCAGGCGGAGTTGGAGGACCGGGAGCGCCCCGGCGCGTACCACCGTCTGCGGTTCACCGCGGCCGACGGGCGTGAGGTGCTCATCGACACCACCCGGCCAGAGCTGCTACCGGCCTGTGTGGCGCTGGTCTGCCACCCCGACGACGAGCGGTACGCCGACCTGGTGGGCGGCACCGTGCGCAGCCCGCTGTTCGACGTCGAGGTGCCCGTGTACGCCCATCCCCTCGCCGAGCCCGGCAAGGGCACCGGCGTCGCGATGGTCTGCACCTTCGGTGACCTGACCGACGTGACCTGGTGGCGTGAGCTGGGACTGGACACCCGAGTGGTGATCGGCCGGGACGGTCGGTTGCTCCCCGAGCCGCCGCACGGGGTGCCGGCCCAGCCGTACGCGGCGCTGGCCGGGCAGACCGTCAACGGCGCCCGCCGGGAGATCGTCGGGATGCTGGCCGACGCCGGTGACCTGATCGGCGAGCCGCGCCCGATCACCCACCCGGTCAAGTTCTACGAACGCGGCGACCGGCCACTGGAGATCGTCTCGACTCGACAGTGGTATCTGCGCAACGGCGGCCGGGACGAGGCTCTGCGAGCCACGCTGCTGGGCAGGGGCGAGCAGCTGCACTGGGTGCCGGCGCACATGAAACACCGCTACGACAACTGGGTCGGCGGCCTCAACGGGGACTGGCTGGTCAGCCGCCAACGCTTCTTCGGGGTGCCGGTGCCGGTGTGGTACCGGCTCGACGACACTGGCGAGCCGGACTGGTCCCACCCTCTCACGCCGGACGAGTCCGCGCTGCCGGTCGATCCATCCAGCGATCCGGCGCCCGGTTACGACGAGTCGCAACGCGGGCGACCGGGCGGCTTCATCGGCGACCCGGACGTGCTGGACACCTGGGCCACGTCCTCGGTGACCCCGCAGATCGTCGGTGGCTGGGAGACCGACCCGGACCTGTTCGCCCGGGTCTTCCCGATGGACCTCCGCCCGCAGGGGCAGGAGATCATCCGAACCTGGCTCTTCGACAGCGTGGTCCGCTCGCACTTCGAGCACGGGGTGCTGCCCTGGCGGGACACAGTGCTCTCGGGCTGGATCCTCGACCCGGACCACAAGAAGATGGCCAAGTCCAAGGGGAACGTGGTCACCCCGCTGGCCCTGTTGGAGCAGCACGGCTCGGACGCGGTGCGCTACTGGGCGGCCAGCGGTAAGCCCGGCATGGACCTGGCCTTCGACCCGGCGCAGATCAAGGTCGGCCGGCGACTGGCCACCAAACTGCTCAACGCGTCCAAGTTCGCGCTCGGGCTGGGCGCTGCGGACGCGTTGCGCGCCCCGTACGACAACTCCAGCTCGGCGCGTCTGACGCCACGCCGCGACCTGGAGCTGTCGGCCACCACCCCACTGGACCGGGCCATGCTCGCCGAGCTGGCCACCGTGGTCACCGCCGCGGGCGCCGCCTTCGACTCGTACGACCACACGGCGGCCCTGCAGGTCACCGAGGCGTTCTTCTGGCGGTTCTGCGACGACTACATCGAGCTGGTCAAGGAGCGGGCCTACGGCACCGGCGCGGCGGCCGACTCCGCGCGGGCGGCGCTGGCCTCGGCGCTGTCGGTGCAGCTGCGGTTGTTCGCCCCGGTGCTGCCGTACGTGACCGAGGAGGTCTGGTCGTGGTGGCGGTACGGCTCGGTGCACCAGGCGCCGTGGCCCACCACCCACGAGGTGGCCCGGACGATCGAGGGCTCGGGTGACCCGGCGCTGCTGCGGCTCGCCGGTGACGCGTTGAGCCAGGTGCGACGGGCCAAGTCGGAGCGGAAGCTGTCGATGAAGGCGGAGGTGCCGTTGGCGGAGGCGCTCGGCCCGGCGGCGCTGCTGGAGCAGCTCACGCTGGTCGCCGACGACCTACGGGCGGCGGGCCGGATCGGCAAACTCGACCTGCTCCCGGACCGTACCCCGGAATTGGTCATCGCCTGCGCCTTCTGACAGGGGTCCGCCGCCGCCCGCTCGGGCGGCGGCGGACCGGCGGGTCACCAGCCGCGCAGGAAGCGCAGCCCGAGCAGGAACGCGATCACGGCGGGCCCGACCAGCAGGGTGATCGCCTGGAGGCGGTACGGCATCCGGTGCCGGGTCAACTCCCCCGCGTTGCCCAGCACGATGGCCCCGGCCAGCATCAGGAACGCACCCCACCAACCGGTCTCCAGGTGGATCAGCTCCACCCGGATCAGTTGCAGGGTCAGACCGAGCAGTGCTCCGGTCAGCGCGAGCAGGGCCACCGCCCGGTGCAGGCCCCGGGCCAGCGGGTGGGCCGCGCGCCAGCCGTAGGTGCCGGCCACCGCCAGGCAGGGCAGCACCACCATGAGCGGCCAACCCCGCCCCATCACGCCGAACATCAGCAGCGCGCCGACCGCGAAGACCATCGTGCCGACGCAGGCGAGCATGTACCCGGCGAAGGCCCGGCCGCCACCGCGAGCCAGCAACGGCCCACCGCTGGCCGCGATCAACGCGGCCGGGATCAGGATGAACACCGCCCACCAGTGGAACTGGCCGCTGCCCTGAGCCGCCGTGGCGACCGTGGCACAGGCCAGCCCGGCGACGGCCAGGCTGGTCAGCCACGGCCGGCTGCTCCGGGAGTATGGCTCAGCCAACGACGTCCGCTCCGCTTCGACGCTCACGTCCACCAGCCTGGCCCGAGGTGGCCCGACCGGTCCATCCGGCCAGCCCTACCGCTGCGCGGGGGCTGGCCGGAACAGCGTCTCGCACCGCCGTCAGCTCGTCTCGCCGGCCACGCTGAACGAGCGCAGGCGGTCGATGGCGAGCACTGTGAAGCCGACGCTGACCAGCGCGGTCATCACCGACGCCACCGGCACCGACACGCTGGTCTCCAGCAGCCCGGTGGGGGCGATCCGGTCGGCGAGGGCGATCACGTACTGCTGGATGGAGAGCACCTTGGTGCCGCTGACGAAGTTGCCCAGCAGCCCCTCCCAGATCAGCACGTAGACCAGCCCGAGCAGCACCGGCCGCCTGGTGACCAGGCTGAGCGCGAGGAACAACGCCGAGTACGCCAGCGCGCCGAGCGCCGCCGCGACCGCCAGCGCCAGTCCGAGGCGTACCGAGTCGGCGAGCACGCCCGCGACGTAGAGCGGCACCGCCACGGTGACCGCGGTGACCCCGGCGGCCACCGCGAGCTTCGGCAGCACGATCTGCCAGCGCGGCAGCGGCTTGGTCAGGATGTGCACCACGGTGCCGTCGTCGATCTCGGCGCCCAGCACGCCCGTTCCGATGATCAGCGCAACCACCGGCAGCACCACGGCCAGCCCGAGGCCGACCAGCACCGGCGGCCCCCACTGGCCCGGGTCCACTCCCAGCGACCGGCAGAGCACGGCCAGCCCGAGCAGCACCAACGGCAGCGGTAGCAGCAGCAGGAACCGACGTCGACCGAACAACCCGCGCGCGGTGATCCAGGTAACTGTCGACATGTCAGGCCTCCACCAGGTAGGAGAAGACACTCTCCAGGGACTCGTCGGACGGCACCAGCTGGCGCACCCGGATGCCTTTGTTCAGCGCGATCCGGGGCAGCGCCCGGGTGAACGCGCCGTAGTCACCGGCCCGCACGGTCAAGCCGGTCGGGTCCAACTCGACCCCACTCACCGACGCCTCCGCGATCAGCGCGACGGCCAACGCCCGGTCATCGGTGGAGCGCACCGCGAAGACGTGCGGGCGGTTGGTCATCAAGCGGCGGATGGTCCGGAAGTCGCCGGAGGCGGCCAACCGGCCGGCCACCATCACCTGCACCGTTCCGGAGACCTGCTCGACCTCCTCCAGGATGTGCGAGCTGAACAGGATCGTCCGGCCAGCGTCACCCAGGGTGTGCAGCAGCTGCATCATGTGCAGCCGCTGGCGCGGGTCCATGCCGTTGAACGGCTCGTCGAGCAGCAGCACCTGCGGGTCGTGCACCAGCGCGGCGGCCACCCGGGCACGCTGGCGCATGCCCTTGGAGTACGTGCCGATCCGGCGGTCCTGCGCCGACTCCAGCTCCACCAGATCAATCGCCCGTCGGGCCGCGGCCGCCGGATCGGGCAACCGGTGCAGCTTCGCGCTGGCCAGCACGAACTCGTACGCGGTGAGGAAACCCTGCACCGCCTCCCGCTCGCTGACCAGCCCCAGCCGCCGGTAGACGTCGGGGTTGCGCCAGGTCGGCTCGTCGTCGAGGGTGACGGTGCCGCGCGACGGGGCGAGGAACCCGGCCATCATGTGCAGCAGCGTGGTCTTGCCGGCGCCGTTCGGGCCGAGCAGCCCGGTCACGCCCGGCCCCAGGGCCATGCTGATGTCGTTGACCGCGACCACGTTGCCGTACCACCGGGACACCCCGGTCAGGCTCAGCGTGCTCATCAGGAGGCGACCTTCCGGTAGCGGGCCAGCAGGAGGGCGGTCGCGCCGGCGACCAGCAGCACCGCTGCCAGGGCGTAGACCGGGCCGAACCCGCCGATCATCATCTCGCCCGGATCGCCCTCGACCAGCAGGTCACCCAGCGACCAGATGCCCACTCCCTGCACCAGCGTGGAGGGGGAGGCGAGCCCGGCCAGCTCGTTAGCGGCGCGCGACGGCAGGATGCTCAGCACGCCCACGATCGGGGTGGTCATCAGGAAGACCGCGACCACGCCGCCGGCGGCGAAGGCGCGCTTGCCGGTCAGCGACGCGACCAGCAGGCCGACCGAGGCGAAGACCACCGCCCACAGCCCGGCGTAGAGCAGCCCGGGCAGCAGGTCGAGCAGCTCGTTCCACACCCCGCGCATGCCCTGCTTGGTGGTGAACGCGGCGCCCAGGAACATCAGCAGCTGCGGCCCGCCGAGCAGCAGCCAGAGTGCGGTGACCAGCGCCAGCAGCTTGGCCAACGCGTAGTCGGAACGCGGCAGCGGCCGGGAGAAGTACAGCGGCAGCACGCCGCTGCGCAGATCCCGGGAGACCAGCTCCGGAGCGACGACCGCGACGAAGAAGATGACCAGCCAGCTCATCGCGTCGGCGAACTGGGCGTACGTGGCGACCGGCTCGCCGATCTGGCTGCGTACCGCGGCCAGGGCCACGGCGACCAGGGTGACGATGCCGACCACCAGCCACGGGAAGATCTTGGCCTTGGCGCTGCGACCGAAACCGAACGCGGTACGCAGACCGTGCAGGTAGAGCGCGCCGAAGACCTGCCGGCGGCCGAGCCTCGGGCCCTCGTAGCGTTGATAGCCGATGTCGTGAATGACGCCGGTCGGCGTGGGGCGCACGGCGGCGGTGGACGGCTCAGGCATGAGTGAGCTCCCTCGTGGCGAAGAGTTCGGCCACCCGGTGCCGGCGCTGGTCCAGTCGGTGCAGTGGCAGGTCCAGTTCGGCGACCGCACCGAGGATCAGGTCGTAGGTGCCGTCGTCGGCGAGCGGCACGAGGAGCAGTCGCCCGTCCCGGGCGACAGGCAGTTTCAGCTCGGCGAGCCGGGCGGCGAGCTCCTCGGTGCCCTCGCTGACCTCCACGGCGAGCACGTCGGTGGCCGAGGTCATCGCGGAGATGTTGTCAGCGCGCAGCAACCGACCGCCGTCGATGGCGATCAGCGTGTCGCAGATCCGCTCCACCTCGCCGAGCAGGTGCGAACAGACCAGCACGGAGATGCCGAACTCGGTGCCGATCCGGTGCACCAGGGCCAGCATGGCGTCGCGCCCGGCCGGGTCCAGGCCGTTGGTCGGTTCGTCCAGCAACAGCAGGTCGGGGTCGTGCACCAGCGCCTGGGCCAGCTTGACGCGCTGCTTCATGCCGGTCGAGTAGCCACCGACCGGACGATAGCGCTCCTCGTAGAGCCCCACGTGCCGCAGCGCCTCCGAGGCTCGCTCGCGAGCCGCGGTGCGGGGAAGGCCGCTCATTCGACCAAGGTGGGTGACCAGTTCGGCGGCGGACAGGTCCGGTGGGAGGCAGTCGTGTTCCGGCATGTAGCCGACCCGGTTGCGGACAGCCGCCGGGTCTGCGGTCGGGTCGATGCCGAGCACCGAGACCTGACCGCCGGTTGGTGCGATCAGGCCGAGCAGGATCTTGATCAAGGTGGATTTTCCGGCGCCGTTCGCGCCCACCAGGCCGATGATCCCGGGCTCGACGGCGACGGTGAGGTCGGCCAGCGCGGTGACCCGACCTCCGTACGTCTTGGTGAGCGACTGGGTCGCGATCAGTGTCACGCGCCCAGCGTAGGGAGTCGATGCCCAGCAGGGACACCGGCACGCCCCCGGCCCTCCCCTGATCCTTTCCCCGCCGGACCCCTAAGGTCCCTCGCTGAGGGCTCCCGGGACGTTTCCGCCGGTCCCGCGTTCGACCTGACCCCGCCTTGGGAAAGACCCGTCCAGGGTGACACCATTCACCTCCCGTTCACCAGGCGTCGACCCGCCCGGTGATCGACCGACGACGCGGGAGGGATCCTGATGGCCGAGGTGGGCGTCCCCAAGGTGAGCGTCGTGGTGCCGGCGTACAACTGCGGCCCACACATCGAGAAGCTCGCTGCCTCGCTGCTGCGGCAGTCGCTGCCCGCCGACGAGTTCGAAGCCATCTTCGTCGACGACGGCTCGACCGACGACACCGCGAAGCGGCTGGACCGGCTGGCCGCCGAGCACCCGCACATCAAGGTGCTGCACGTCGAGAACTCCGGTTGGCCGTCGCGTCCGCGCAACCTCGGAGTCGACCACGCCCGCGGCGAGTACGTCTTCTTCGCCGACGACGACGACTGGTTCGCCGACGAGGCACTGGAGCGGCTCTATGCCTGCGCGAAGGCGAACGACGCCGACATCGTGGTGGGGAAGATGGCCGGGTACGGACGTCCCGTGCCCCGGGAGCTGTTCCGCAAGAACCGCTTCGACGCCACCCTCGGCAACTCCCCACTGGTCGACAGCCTGACCTGTCACAAGTTGTTCCGGCGGTCGTTCCTCAACGAGCATGGTCTGCGGTTCCCGGAGGGCGGCAAGCGTCGGCTGGAGGACCACTCACTGGTCATCCGGGCCTACTTCCTGTCCCGGCGCACCTCAGTGCTGTCCGACTACGTCTGCTACCACCACGTCCAGCGGGGCGACGCGCGCAACGTCACCGCGAGCGAGCTGGACCCGGCGAGCTACTTCGCCAGCGTGCGGGAGGCGCTGGACGTCGTGGACGCCAACACCGAGCCGGGTCCGCTGCGGGACCGGCTGCACCGGCGCTGGCTGCGCAACGAGATGCTCAGCCGGCTGCGCGGCAAGCGGCTGCTGAACGCCCGCGAGGCGTGGCTGGAGCAGGTCGCGCTGGAGATCCAGAAGATCATCCAGGACCGTTTCGCCCCGGGCGTCGCCGGTGGTCTGCCACCCCTGCTCCGAGCCGTGGCGTACCTGGCGGAGCAGGGGCGCGTCGCGGACCTGCGCAGGCTTGCCCGCTGGGAGGCAGGCATCGCCGCGCACGGCACGGTCAACGAATTCCAACGTGTCGACCACGCCGTCACGGTGACCGTCGCCGCCGAGCTGCGCGCCGCGGACCAGCCTGTCGGGTTCCGCGCCGACGATGGCCGCGACGTGCTGATGCTGCCGATGGAGGAGGTCACCCCCGAGGTCCTCGACGCCACCGCGCAGGTGCGCAAGGCCCGCCTGGACCTGGTGGCCCGCCACCGGGAGACCGGTGCCGAGATCTTTATTCCGAACACCTTCCAGACCGAGCGGATCACCGGTACGACCGGAGCGGACACCGTCCACCTGGTGCACCGGGCCACCGCCACGATCGACTTCGCCGCCCTCAACGGCGGCCGGACCAGGGGCAGCTGGCAGCTCAAGGCCCGGATCACCAACGTGGGCTGGACCGAGGACGCCCGACTGCCGCTGGTGTTCATCTGCCGGGCCGACGGCTCTCGACCCCGGATCCGCGACGAGCGGAAGGTGTGGAACCGGGTGCGGTCGGCGGTAGGCCGGCGGATCAAGCGCTGATCCGCCCGCGGGGGTCTTGGAGTGGCGCCCTCGACCGATGGGCGGTCGGCTGCGAAACTGTGTGCCGGTCAGCGAGTGGGGGGTGTGGATGAGCAACGGCTGGGTGCTGCCCGACGAGGTGCTACGGGACGCACCGGCGTACACGCCACGTCCCGGTGAGCTCGCGGATCTGGAGCTGCTGCTGACCGGCGCGTACGCCCCTCTGACCGGTTTCATGACCCGCGCCGACCTGGTCTCGGTCAGCCGACGCGGCCGACTGGCCGACGGCACACCGTGGCAGGTCGCGGTAGTTCTGCAGGTGCCGGCCGCCCTGGCCCAGAGCTTTGATCCGCGCGACCCGGCCCGCCGGGCGCTCGTGCTGACCGATGGGGAGGGCGCCCCGGTGGCCGCCCTGGACGTGGCCGACGTCTGGCCGGTCCGCGAGGGCGTGGCGGGAGTGGGCGGCCAGGTTCGGCGGCTGGGCGACGGTGGGCACGGTCCGTTCCAGCGACTGCGGCGTAACCCGGAGGAGGTTCGTGCGCTGCTGCCCCCGGGCCGGGTGCTCGGGGTGATTGCCGATCGGCCGCTGCATCGTCCACAGCTCGCCCAGATCGCCCACGCCGCCCGCACCCTGGCCGCTCATCTGCTCGTGATGATCCCGGTGGGCGAGGGCGGCGCAGACGGGCTCCCGCCGGAGGCGCTGGTCCGTACGATCTTCGCCGCACGGGACCGGATGCCACCCGCCACCCTGGTCGCGGTGCCGCTGTCGCATCGACGCGAGGAGATCAGCGACGCGCTGCTGCGCGCCCGGGTCTCGGCCGCGTACGGGGTCACCCACCTGCTCTCCACCGGGGAGATGCTCTCCGGCGCCGGGCTGCGGGTGCTGGTGCCGCGCGAACTCGCCTACGACAACCGGGACGGGCAGTGGCGTTGGCGGGAGGACATCCCACCGCGCAACCGCCGGCTCGCGCTGACCCAGCCGGAGATCGACGACCTGCTCGACCGGGGCTTCCCGCTACCGGAGTGGCACACCCCGCCCGCTGTGGCACGGGAGTTGGCCCGGGCCCGGCCGCCGCGTCGGCAGCGAGGGCTGGTGGTCTTCCTGACCGGTCTCTCCGGCTCCGGCAAGTCGACGATCGCCCGAGGGCTGGCGGACGCGTTACGGGAGAGCGGCGACCGCACGGTGACCCTGCTCGACGGGGACGTGGTACGCCGGGAACTCTCCGCCGGGCTGGGCTTCAGCAAGACCGACCGGGATCTCAACGTCCGGCGGATCGGCTGGGTGGCCGCCGAGATCGCCCGGCACCGTGGGGTGGGCATCTGCTGTCCGATCGCCCCGTACGCGGCGGCCCGGGCCACCGCCCGGGAGATGGCCCTCGCCGCCGGATCGGGTTTCGTGCTGGTGCACGTGGCTACTCCGCTGGAGGTGTGCGAGCGGCGGGACCGCAAGGGCCTGTACGCGCGAGCGCGAGCCGGCCTGCTCACCGGGATGACCGGCATCGACGACCCGTACGAGGAGCCGACCGACGCCGATCTGGTGCTCGACACCACCGACCTGAGCGTGGCGGACGCGGTGCAGGCCGTGCTGCACCATCTGACCGAGACCGGTTGGGTGGAGCTGAAGATCGCCACCGCCTGAGGCGTCGCCGTACCCGTTCCTTCCACCGCTGAGCGGCACGCGCTAGTGTTCATCTTTGTTGGAACACGTTTGACCGCGTGAGGTACGTGGACGTCCGGGGAGGCACGGCTGATGCTCGCTCAGCAGCGGCAGGCGGCCATCCTGGAGCGGGTCCGCTCGACCGGCGGCGTCCGGGTCAGCGAGTTGGCAGGCGAGTTCGGCGTGTCCGACATGACCATCCGGCGTGACCTGGACGCGCTGCACGAGCGTGGCCTGCTGGCCAAGGTGCACGGCGGTGCCACCACGACCGGGCCGAGCTCGACCGACGAGCCGGGTTTCCACGCCAAGTCGGTCCGCCAACTGCCCGAGAAGGCGGCCATCGCCGACCGGGCGGCCCAGTTGGTCCGGCCGGGAGCGGCGATCGCGCTCTCCGCCGGCACCACCACCGCCGAGCTGGCCCGCCGGCTTGTGGACGTGCCCGAGCTGACCGTCGTCACCAACTCGCTGCCGGTCGCCGAGATCATGCACGCCGGCGGCCGCCCGGACCAGACGGTGGTGCTCACCGGCGGCGTACGCACACCGTCGGACGCGCTGGTCGGTCCACTCGCGGTCGGGGCCGTCCGGTCACTGCACCTTGATCTGCTCTTCCTGGGTGTCCACGGCATCACCGAGCGGGCCGGCTTCACCACCCCGAACCTGATGGAGGCGGAGACCGATCGGGCACTCGTGGCCGCGGCGGACCAACTGGTGGTGCTCGCCGACCACACCAAGTGGGGCACGGTGGGCATCTCCTCGATCGTCGCGTTGGCGGCGGCCCACGTACTGGTCAGCGACGACCGGTTGCCTCCACCCGCACGACGGGTACTCGGCGAACAGGTGGGCGAATTGATCATGGTGAAGGCGAGGGGCGGGCCGCGTGATGCGCACGCCGACAACTGAGGGGACGGCGCCGTGAAGCGCACCGCGATCGACCTGGCCGACGGCCGGGAGCTGATCTACTTCGACGAGCGCGACGACGCGGTCCGCGACCAGCCGGACCGCCGGGACCTGCCGCCGCCTCCCCCCGCGTCGCAGCTGCGCTACGACCCGTTGACCGACGAGTGGGTGGCGGTCGCCGTGCACCGGCAGACCCGCATCTTCCTCCCGCCGGCGAACGAGTGCCCTCTCGACCCGTCGGTGGGCGACCGGCTGACCGAGATCCCCGCACCCGACTACGACGTGGTGGTCTTCGAGAACCGGTTTCCGTCGCTGAGCGGTCGGGTGGCCGAGGAGCCCGGGGAGATCACCCCGTTCACACCGGTCCGGCCGGGCCTCGGCCGGTGCGAGGTGGTCTGCTTCACGTCGGATCACAACGCCTCCTTCGCCAGCCTGCCGCCGCGCCGGGTCCGCACCGTGCTGGACGCCCTCGCCGACCGCACCGAGGTGCTCGGCGCGCTGCCCGGCGTCGAGCAGATCTTCTGCTTCGAGAACCGGGGCGTTGAAATCGGTGTCACGCTGCACCATCCGCACGGCCAGATCTACGCGTACCCCTTCGTGACGCCGCGCACCCGCGCGCTGCTGGCCGCGGCGCGCCGGCACGCCGAGCGGACCGGCGGCGGCAACCTGTACGCGGACGTGCTAGCTGCCGAGCGTGCTACCGGTGACCGGGTGGTCGCGGAGAACGAACACTGGACGGCGTTCGTCCCGGCGGCCGCCCGCTGGCCGTTCGAGGTGCACGTCGCGCCGCACCGCGTGGTGCCGGACATCCCGGCGCTCAGTGACAGCGAGCGGGACGCCTTCGGGCCGCTCTACCTGGATCTGCTGCGCCGCTTCGACGGCCTGTTCGACATGCCGATGCCGTACATCTCGGCCTGGCACCAGGCGCCCGTGCGGGTCGACCGCGAGCTGGGCCACCTGCACCTTCAGCTGTTCAGCATCCGGCGGGCCCAGGACAAGCTGAAGTACCTGGCCGGCTCCGAGTCCGGGATGGGCGTCTTCATCAATGACATCGCCCCGGAGCGGGCCGCCGAGTTGCTTCGCGCCGCCTGAGCGGCCCCTGCGGTGCGCTGGTCCTGAGTTTGCGCGGTGCGGCATGAGCTTGGCGGGAAACAGGGCGCGGGGGGCCCGGGACAGGGCCCCCCGCAGGGAAGGGACGGCTGGCTGTGCACGGCACAGCCGGGAAGGCTGGCTGATCGGCGCACGGGTGCCGCGGGTCGACCGTGGTCAACCTTCCTTGGACGCGACTGGCATCTCGTCCATCCTGGTCAACGAGGCGCGCCGGCCGCAGTGACGCCGATCGGCGCGGCGGTGTCGGACACGCCGAAGCCCGCCGGCAGTGGTGCCGGCGGGCTTCGTTGACGCGGTACGCCTGGATCAGGCAGCGATCTTGCGGGCCAGGTTCTCGTCGAGCGCGTTCATGAACTCGTCGGTGGTCAGCCACGGGGCGTCGCGCGAGATGAGCAGCGAGAGGTCCTTGGTCATCTGGCCGCCCTCGACGGTGTCGACGATGACCTGCTCCAGGGTGTTGGCGAACTCGGTGACCGCCGGCGTGCCGTCCAGCTTGCCCCGGTGGGCGAGGCCCCGGGTCCAGGCGTAGATCGACGCGATCGGGTTGGTCGAGGTCTTCTCGCCCTTCTGGTACTGCCGGTAGTGCCGGGTGACAGTGCCGTGCGCGGCCTCGGCCTCGACGGTCCGGCCGTCCGGGGAGAGCAGGACGGAGGTCATCAGACCCAGCGAGCCGAAGCCCTGCGCGACGGTGTCGGACTGCACGTCACCGTCGTAGTTCTTGCAGGCCCAGACGTAGCCGCCCTCCCACTTGAGCGCGGCGGCGACCATGTCGTCGATGAGCCGGTGCTCGTAGGTGATGCCGGCGGCGTCGAACTCGGCCTTGAACTCGGCTTCGAACACCTCGGCGAAGAGGTCCTTGAACCGACCGTCGTACGCCTTGAGGATGGTGTTCTTGGTGGACAGGTAGACCGGGTAGTTGCGGTCCAGTCCGTACCGGAACGACGCCCGGGCGAAGTCCCGGATCGACTCGTCGTAGTTGTACATGCCCATGGCGATGCCGCCGCCGGGGAAGTTGGCGACCTCCATCTCCATCGGCGCGCCGCCGTCGGCCGGGGTGTAGGTGATGGTCACCGTGCCCGGGCCGGGGACGACGAAGTCGGTGGCCTTGTACTGGTCACCGTGGGCGTGCCGGCCGATGATGATCGGCTTGGTCCAGCCGGGGACCAGCCGCGGCACGTTGGACATGATGATCGGCTCACGGAAGACGACGCCGCCGAGGATGTTGCGGATGGTGCCGTTTGGCGACCGCCACATCTTCTTCAGGCCGAACTCCTCGACCCGGGCCTCGTCCGGGGTGATGGTCGCGCACTTGACGCCGACGCCGTGCTCCTTGATGGCGTTGGCGGCGTCGATCGTGACCTGGTCGTCGGTCTCGTCGCGGTGCTGGATCGACAGGTCGTAGTAGTGCAGGTCGACGTCGAGGTAGGGCAGGATCAGCTGCTCCCGGATCTGCTTCCAGATGATCCGGGTCATCTCGTCGCCGTCGAGTTCTACGACCGGGTTGTTTACCTTGATCTTCGCCATCGGCCGGCGCTCCTCTCGGGGGACACGTGCTCAAGCAGTACGAGCGTACTGCAATTGGGCCGGCAGCCCCCAGCCGGCCTCGACCGGCCGGCGGAACCGGGCTGCGCGGAACAGGAATGCCCTGGAATCATCGTCCGATGCCACTGAACCGCACCCTCGGGTCTATCACGGTCACCGCACTCACCGACGGCGAGGGTGCCTTCTTCCAGCCCCGCACGGAGGCGTTTCCGCAGGCCACAGCGGGGCACTGGGCGGAGGCCGACCGGCGCGACCCCGGCTCGGTGACCGCCGACGGGCAGTGGTGGCTGCCGTTCCGCAGCTTCGCGATCCGCGTCGGCGACGGGCCGGTCACGCTGGTCGACGCCGGGATCGGCCCGGTCGACGCACCCGCCGCGAGCTGGGCACCCGTGCCGGGGCGGCTGCCCGCCGAGTTGGCCGCCGCGGGCATCGACCCCGCAGATGTCGACACTGTCGTCCTGACCCACCTGCACAGCGATCACATCGGCTGGGCGGTCACCGGCACGCCGGGGCTGCCGTACTTCCCGAACGCGAGCTACCTGCTGCAGCGCGCCGAACTCGACGCGGCGGAGACGCTCAACCCCGGGCTGCCGGCCGGCCTCATCGCACCCTTGCGCGCCGCCGGCCAGCTCCGGGTGGTCGACGGCGAAACCGCCCTCACCCCAGCGGTACGTCTGCTGCCCACCCCGGGCCACACGCCCGGTCACCAGTCGGTGCTCCTGACCTCGGCCGACGAACGGATGCTGCTCACCGGGGACCTACTGGTGCACATGGTGCAACTCGTCAACCCCGACCTGGCGTACGCCCACGAGGAAGACCCGGACCTGGCTCGCACCTCCCGGCTGACCGCCCTACGCACCCACTCCCCCACCGTCCTGGCCACCCCCCACCTCGGCACCCCCTTCACCCCCCACCAGCCCACCCAGGCCTGAAGCGATCCCAATCGAAATCCCCCACCCCCACCCCACCCCCACCCCCAACTGGTTGATCAAGAGGTTTGCGTCACCGCAGGCGCGATTTTTGACGCAAACCTCTTGATCAACCGGGGCGGGGAAGGCGGAGCCGGGGTCGGCGGGGAGGGCGGAGCCGGGGTCGGCGGGGAGGGCGGAGCCGGGGTCGGCGGGGAGGGCGGAGCCGGGGTCGGCGGGGAGGGCGGAGCCGGGGTCGGCGGGGTTGGGGCTGGACGGCGAAGGGCGCGCCGGGTTTGCCGGCGCGCCCTTCGCTGGTGCTGTGGTTCGGGGCAACTACATGCTGGAGATGTCGCCCTGCTTGGCGCGGACGGCTTCCGCAGCCTCCAGGAGGCTGGCACGCTCGTCGGCGTCCAGGTCGGTCTCGACGACCCGCTTGACGCCCTCGGCGCCGATCTCGGCCTCGACACCCAGGTAGACACCGGAGATGCCGTACTCGCCGTCAACCCAGGCGCAGACCGGCATGACCTCGCCGGAGTCCTCCGCGACGGCCTTCGCCATCCGAGCCGCAGCGGCGGACGGGGCGTAGTAGGCAGAACCGGTCTTGAGCAGCGCGACCACCTCGGCGCCACCGTTGCGGGTCTTGACGACCAACTCCTCGATCTGCTCGGCCGGCATGGCGTCGCGCAACGGCTTGCCGTTGACGGTGCTCTTCGACGGCACCGGGACCATGGTGTCGCCGTGCGAGCCCAGGGTCAGCGTGCGTACCGAGGCCACCGGCACGTTCAGCGCCTCGGCGACGAAGTTGCTGAACCGGGCGGTGTCGAGCATGCCGGCCTGGCCGAGCACCCGGTTCTTCGGGAACTGGGTGGCGAGCTGGGCCAGCGCGGTCATCTCGTCCAGCGGGTTGGAGACCACGATGACGACGGCGTTCGGGGCGTACTTGGCGACGTTCTCGGCGACCTGGCGGACGATCTTGGCGTTGGTCTCCAGCAGGTCCATCCGGCTCATGCCGGGCTTGCGCGGCAGACCAGCGGTGATCACGACGACGTCGGAGCCCTCGATGCTCTCGTAGCCCTCACCGTTGGGGCCGGTGGTCACGCCGACCACCTTGGTCTCGAAGCCCTCGATGGCCCGGGACTGGTTGAGGTCGAGCGCGAGGCCCGCGGGCTTGCCCTCCACGATGTCGGTGATCACTACGGTGTCGAAGACGTCGTACTCGGCCAGGCGCTGTGCGGTGGTGGAGCCGTAGAAGCCAGCCCCGACGACAGTGACCTTCTTACCCATGGTCGTCCCACTCCCTGATACCAGTCGGTTTTCCGGACCGTATCAGTCATCCTGGCACCGATCAGGCCAGGGGCGGCGGCCATCGCCGGGATGGGGTGAACGTCACCGCCGTCCTGGTTCGACGCTACCGAGGTGCGGGTCAGCCGCGCTCGGCACGCTCGACGACGTTGGTGAGCAGCATGGCCCGGGTCATCGGGCCCACACCGCCGGGCATGGGGACCAGCGCGCCGGCCGTCTCAGCCACCTCCGGGTCGACGTCGCCGGTGTAGCGACCCTTGCCGTCCGCTCCGATCACGCGGGTGATGCCGACGTCCACCACCACCGCGCCGGGGTTGATCATGTCGGCGGTGAGCAGACCCGGTACGCCGGCCGCGACGATGACGATGTCGGCGGCCCGGGTGTGCGAGGCGAGGTCGAGGGTGCCGGTGTGGCAGAGGGTGACAGTGGCGTTCTCGCTGCGCCTGGTGAGCAGCAGGCCGAGAGGTCGGCCGACGGTGTTGCCACGACCGACCACCGCGACGGTGGCCCCGCGCAGCGCCACGTCGTGCCGGCGGAGCAGCTCGACGATGCCGCGCGGGGTGCACGGCAGCGGACCGTCGTAGCCCAGCACGAGCCGACCCAGGTTGACCGGGTGCAGGCCGTCGGCGTCCTTGTCCGGGTCGATCAACTCAAGCACCCGCTGGGTGTCGAGGTGGGCCGGCAGCGGCAGTTGAACGATGTAGCCGTGGCACGCCGGGTCGGCGTTCAGCTCGGCCAGTACGTCGTCGACCTGCTGTTGGGTGGCGTCGGCCGGCAGTTCGCGGCGGATCGATGCGATGCCCACCTCGGCGCAGTCGCGGTGCTTGCCGTTGACGTACGCCTGACTGCCCGGGTCCGCACCGACCAGGACCGTGCCGAGCCCGGGGGTGATGCCGCGTTCCGCGAGTGCCTTCACCCGGATGCGCAGCTCGTCCTTGATCTCCGCTGCGGTTGCCTTGCCGTCCAGAAGCGTCGCCGTCACGACCAGATCGTCTCACGGCCGCCGCTCGCGGATCAGACGACCTCGCTCCAGGCCGTCCGCCGACCCTCGGCGGTGGGGCGGCCCACCGGACGGGCCGGGCCAGGGTGGGTGATCGCTACTGAAGTCACCGTGCGTGAGGTGTCGCTAGTCACTTTCGGTGACAATTTGTGGGTTCGATCACGCTCGAACCAGACAGCAGAGACCAGCTCGACGGAGACCGGACGGCCGCCCCAGGCGGCGCCCGGACGGTCGAGCAGGGGCAAACACGTCGCCAACCATCGCGATTTCCGCAGGCCAACGTCGATAAACCCGGTTTGGGGTAGCAGATTCACTCGCCCTCGACAAGAGAGGCAACCCCGGACCGTTACCCACCCGCAACCGCGTCGTTGTCGAAGGCCCGTCGCCGACCTACCGTTACCGCTTGTTGCGCAGCGTAACCCAGCGTCGGGCCTGACTGCGCAGCGTGAGGAGATGAGGAGGCTCAATGCGAGTTCGTAGACTCGCCGCCTGGACCGCCCTCCCGCTCGCGGTGACGCTGGGCCTCGCGGCCTGCGGCAGCGGCGGAGACGGTGGATCCGGTGGCAGCGACAGTTCGGTGGTCAGCATCCAGATCGCCGAGCCGAAGCACCTGGTTCCCACCAACACCACCGAGACGTCCGGGTCGCAGGTGCTCGCCGGCCTGTTCAGCCCGCTCGTCGACTACGACGCCCAGAACAAGCCGTACGAGGTCGCCGCGCAGTCGATCACCTCGTCCGACAACAAGGTCTGGACGATCAAGCTCAAGGACGGCTTCACCTTCCACAACGGTGAGAAGGTCACGTCCGAGGACTACATCAACGCGTGGAACTACGGCGCGTACGCCCCGAACGGCCAGGACAGCAACTTCTTCTTCGAGAAGATCGCTGGTTACGCCGACCTGCAGGGCAAGGCGCCGAAGGCCAAGGAGATGTCCGGTCTGAAGAAGGTCGACGACCTCACCTTCACCGCGACGCTCTCCGAGCCGTACATCGACTTCAAGACGACGCTGGGCTACAACGCGTTCTACCCGATGCCGGACGCCGCGTTCTCGGCTCCGGGCGTGCTCAAGGACTCCTACGAGCAGGCGCCGATCGGGCAAGGCCCGTTCAAGATGAAGGGCGCCTGGCAGCACGACAGCAAGATCGACGTCGAGCGCTACGACGCGTACCCGGGCGACAAGCCCAAGGTCAAGAACATCGAGTTCCGGATCTACCAGCAGCTCACCGCGGCCTACGCGGACGTCCTGGCGGACAACCTGGACGTGCTGCCCACGATCCCGACCGAGAGCCTGAGCACCGCGCCGAGCGACCTGGGCGACCGGTACAGGACCAGCCCGATGTCGTCGTTCCAGTTCCTCGCGTTCCCGACGTTCGACAAGGACTACAGCAGCCCGGACGTGCGCAAGGCCATCTCGATGGCGATCGACCGTGACGAGATCACCAAGTCGGTCTTCAAGGGTTCGCAGACGTCGGCTCGTTCCTTCGTCTCGCCGGTCCTGCCGGGCTACCGGGAGAACACCGCGGGCAAGGCAGGCGAGTTCAACCCGACCGAGGCCAAGAAGCTCTACCAGGCCGCCGGCGGTCCGTCGAAGATCGTCATCTCGTACAACGGCGACGGCGGGCACAAGGACTGGGTCGACGCCACTGTCAACCAGCTCAAGGCCAACCTGGGCGTCGACGCGGTCGGCTCGGCCGAGCCGAAGTTCGCCGACCTGCTGACCAAGGTCGAGAAGAAGACGCCGGTGGGTGCGTTCCGGATGGGTTGGGTCATGGACTACCCGACCATGGAGGACTACCTCGGCCCGCTGTACAGCACGAACGGCTCGTCGAACTACTACGGCTACAGCAACCCGGAGTTCGACAAGCTGGTCAAGGAGGGTTCCGCCGCCAAGACGCAGGACGAGGCGATCGCCAAGTACCAGCAGGCGGAGGACATCCTGGCCAAGGACATGCCGGTGATCCCGCTCCGCTTCGGCGAGAACGTGTTCGGCCACTCGTCCAAGGTCAAGAACGTGGAGATGGACCTGTTCCAGCGGGTCAACCTCGTCAAGATCGAAGCAGCCAGCTGAGCTGACCATGGTGCGGGCCACCCGGGCGACGATGCCCGGGTGGCCCCGACCGCGCCACCGGGGCCGGGCCGCAGCAGCGGACCCGGCGTCGGTGGCGCCGGCTCCCCCGGGCCGGACGGCACGTCTCGGATATTTCGGGTACGACCAGAGATGCCGTCCTGCGACCCTTTCGCACATTTCCGGAGAGACTGCTAAGCATGTTCCGCTACATCCTGCGGCGCCTACTGCAGATGGTCCTGGCGTTCTTCGGGACCACCCTGATCGTCTACGCGCTGACATTCGCCGGGCAGGGCGACCCGATCCAGGCGCTCGCCGGCGAACGGCCGGTGACGCCAGCGCAGCGGGCCTACCTCACCGAGAAGTACAACCTGGATCAGACGGGCGTCGGCGGCTTCTTCTACCGCTACTTCGACTACGTGAAGGACCTGCTCCAGGGCAACCTGGGCGAGTCGCTCACCGGTCGGAGCATCGGTGACATCCTCCAGCAGGCCTGGCCGGTCACCGTTCGGCTCGCGCTCATCGCGCTCGCCGTGGCGATCATCTTCGGTGTCACCGCCGGGGTCCTCGCCGGCATCCGCCGGGCCAGCATCTTCGACAACTCGACGCTGGTGCTGACCCTGCTGGTGCTGGGCATCCCGACGATCGTGCTGGCGCCACTGGCGCAGTACTTCCTGGGCGTCAAGTGGCAGCTCTTCCCACCCACCGCCGGCTCCGACCCGACGTTCTACGCGCTCCTGCTGCCGGGCATCGTGCTCGGCTCGCTGTCGCTGGCCACCGCCCTACGACTCACCCGGGCCTCGGTGGCGGAGAACCTGCGCGCGGACTACGTCCGGACCGCCCGGTCCAAGGGCCTGGTCAAGCGGCGCATCGTCATCGTCCACGTGCTGCGCAACTCACTGATCCCGGTGGTCACCTTCCTCGGTGTGGAACTGGGCAACCTGATGAGCGGCGCGATCATCACCGAGGGCGTCTTCAACATCCCCGGCGTGGGCTTCAACCTCTTCCGCGGCATCCGCACCGAGGACGGCCCCCTGGTGGTGGGCATCGTCAGCGTGCTCGTCGTGGTCTACCTGGTCTCGAACCTGGTGGTGGACGTCCTGTACGCCGTACTCGACCCGAGGATCCGCTATGAGTGATTTTGAAACTGTGGCGGCCACCGAGAACCAGGCCGCGCGACGTGGCCCCTCGGGGGAGCCGGGCACGCCCAACCAGGTCGGCGCCGCGAACAAGCCCCGCAGCCTGGCCGGGGACGCCTGGCGCGACCTGCGCCGCAACCCGATCTTCTGGATCTCGCTGGCGCTCGTCGTCATCTTCACCCTGATGGCGCTGCTCCCCGGGGTCTTCACCGCCAACAGCCCGAACGACTGCCTGCTCTCCCGGCAGCACGCCGGGCCGTCCGGCGGGGCCATCTTCGGGTACGACTTCCAGGGCTGCGACACGTACTCCCGGGCGGTCTACGGCACCCGGGCATCGCTGCTGGTCGGTGCGCTCGCCGCGCTCGGCACTGGCATCATCGCGCTGGTGATCGGCATGTTGGCCGGTTACTTCGGCCGCTGGGTCGACGCGGTGCTCTCCCGGGTGATCGACGTGGTGCTCGGCATTCCGCTGCTGCTGGCCGCGATCGTGCTGCTCAAGCGGGTGTCCAGTGACAGCCAGTGGGCTCGGATCGGCGCGGTCGTCTTCGTGTTGGCCCTCCTCGGTTGGACCACCGCCGCCCGCGTGGTCCGGTCCTCGGTGATCACCGCGAAGGAGCAGGACTACGTCGCGGCGGCCCGGATGCTCGGCGCCGGCAACAGCCGGATCATGTGGCGGCACATTCTGCCGAACTCGCTGGCCCCGGCGATCGTCGTGCTGACCATCGCGCTCGGCTCGTTCATCGCGGCCGAGGCGACGCTCTCCTTCCTCGGCATCGGCCTGAAGGCGCCCACCATCTCGTGGGGGCAGGACATCGACACCGGCCGGATCCACATGCGGGAGGCGGCCACTCCGTTGATCGTCCCGTCGGCCTTCCTGGCGCTGACCGTGCTGGCGTTCATCATGCTCGGCGACGCGATCCGTGACGCCTTCGACCCGAAGCTGCGGTGAGAACACCATGACCGTCAATCCAACTCCCGCCTCTGCCACCCCCGAGGGCGGCCACCTGCTGGAGCTGCGGGACCTGCACGTCGAGTTCCGCACCAACGAGGGCGTCGCCCGGGTGATCAACGGTGTGTCGTACCACCTGGACGCCGGCGAGACCCTTGCCGTGCTCGGCGAATCCGGCTCGGGTAAGTCGGTCACCGCCCAGGCGATCATGGGCATCCTGGACACCCCGCCCGCGTTCGTCCGCTCCGGCCAGATCCTCTACCAGGGTGAGGACCTGCTCACCCGCTCCGAGGAGCAGCGCCGGCAGGTACGCGGCAAGGAGATCGCGATGATCTTCCAGGACGCGCTCTCCGCCCTCAACCCGGTCTTCCCGGTCGGCTGGCAGATCGGTGAGACGCTGCGCCAGCGCGCCGGCATGTCCCGAGCCGACGCTCGACGTCGTGCCGTCGAACTGATGGATCTGGTCAAGATCCCCGGTGCCGCCAAGCGGATCGGCGACTACCCGCACCAGTTCTCCGGCGGCATGCGGCAGCGCGTCATGATCGCCATGGCGTTGGCGCTGGACCCGAAGGTGCTGATCGCCGACGAGCCCACCACGGCCCTCGACGTGACAGTGCAGGCCCAGATCATGGACCTGCTGGCCGACCTGCGCCGGGAACTCAACATGGCGATGATCCTGATCACCCACGACCTGGGTGTGGTCGCCGGTGTCGCGGACCGGATCGCGGTCATGTACGCCGGCCGGATCGTCGAGCACGCCGACGTCCGCTCGCTCTACAAGGCGCCCGCCCACCCGTACACCAAGGGGTTGTTGGAGTCGATCCCGCGCCTGGACGTTCGCGGCCAGGAACTGTCGACGATCAAGGGGTTGCCGCCGAACCTGATGCGCATCCCGTCCGGCTGCCCGTTCCACCCCCGGTGCCCCTACGTCCAGCAGGTCTGTGTGGACGAGGTGCCGCACGACCTGGTCCTCGGCGACGGCCGGACCAGCGCTTGCCACTTCGCGCAGGAGGTCCGTGATGACAGCGTCGCCCGCTAACCCCACCAAGGTCCGCGGCGAGACCATCCTCTCCGTCGACAACCTGGTGAAGCACTTCCCGATCACTCAGGGCGTGCTGTTCCAGCGGCAGATCGGAGCGGTGAAGGCCGTCGACGGTGTGAGCTTCGAGCTGCGTCGGGGCGAGACGCTCGGCGTGGTCGGCGAGTCCGGCTGCGGCAAGTCCACCCTCGCCCGGTTGCTGATGCGGTTGGAGACGCCCACCTCCGGACGCGCCACCCTGGAGGGCAAGGACCTGTTCAAGGCCTCCGGCGGTGAGCTGCGCCGGCTGCGCCGCAACATGCAGATGGTGATGCAGGACCCGTACACCTCGCTGAACCCGCGGATGACCGTCGGCGACATCATCGGCGAGCCGTTCGAGATCCACCCGGATGCCGCGCCGAAGGGCAGCAAGGCCAAGCGGGTCCAGGAGCTGTTGGACCTGGTCGGGCTCAACCCGGAGCACATCAACCGGTACCCGCACCAGTTCTCCGGCGGTCAGCGTCAGCGCATCGGCATCGCCCGCGCCCTCGCGCTGAAGCCCGAGGTGATCGTCTGCGACGAGCCGGTGTCGGCGCTCGACGTCTCCATCCAGGCCCAGGTGATCAACCTGCTCAAGCAGCTACAGGGCGAGCTGGGGCTCTCGTACATCTTCATCGCGCACGACCTGTCCGTGGTGCGGCACATCGCCGACCGCGTCGCGGTGATGTACCTCGGTCGGATCGTCGAGATCGGCACCGAGGACGAGATCTACGAGCGGGCCACCCACCCGTACACCCAGGCTCTGCTCTCTGCCGTGCCGGTGCCGGACCCGGAAGCCCGCGACCAGCGCAACATGATCCGGCTGGTCGGCGACGTGCCCAGCCCGGCCGACCCGCCGAGCGGGTGCCATTTCCGGACCCGCTGCTGGAAGGCCCAGGAAGTCTGCGCCGTCGAAGACCCGGCAACGGTCCCGAGAGCGGCGGACCCCCACCCCTCGGCCTGCCACTTCGCCGAACTGCGCCCCACCCCGGCCTGACCGGCCCTGCCGTTGATCATGAAGTTATTGCCCTGACACGCCGACGTGCAGGGCAATAACTTCATGATCGACGGGGTCTGGCCCCGGTGGGGGTTAGTGGAAGAAGTGGCGGGTGCCGGTCAGGTACATCGTCACGTTGGCCTTCTTGGCCGCTTCGATGACTTCTTCGTCGCGGATGGAGCCGCCGGGCTGCACGATGGCGCGGACGCCGGCGTCGATGAGGATCTGCGGGCCGTCGGCGAACGGGAAGAACGCGTCCGAGGCGGCGACCGAGCCACGGGCCCGGTCGGCGCCGGCGCGGGTGACCGCGAGCTGCGCCGAGTCGACCCGGTTGACCTGACCCATGCCCACGCCGACGGTGGCGCCGTCCTTGGCGAGCAGGATCGCGTTGCTCTTCACCGCGCGGACCGCCCGCCAGGCGAACGCGAGGTCCCGCAGCAACTCCTCATCGGCGGCCTCGCCGGTCGCCAACTGCCAACTCGCCGGGTCGTCGCCGGGGGCGTTCACCCGGTCGGCGACCTGGGCCAGCACGCCACCGGTCACCGGCCGCAACTCCACCAGCGCCGGCGTCCAGGCCGGTGCCCGCAGCAGCCGGATGTTCTTCTTGCCCTGCAACACCTCGACCGCGCCCTCGTCGAAGCCGGGGGCGACCACCACCTCGGTGAAGATCTCGGCGACCTGCCGGGCCAGCTCGACCGAGACCGACCGGTTGACCGCGATGACACCGCCGAACGCCGACACCGGGTCGCACGCGTGCGCCCTGCGGTGCGCCTCGGCGACGTCCGCGCCGACCGCGATGCCGCACGGGTTGGCGTGCTTGATGATCGCCACCGCCGGCTGGTCGGCGAAGTCGTTCGCGGCCCGCCAGGCGGCGTCGGCGTCGACGTAGTTGTTGTACGACATCTCCTTGCCGTGCAGCTGCTCGGCCTGGGCCAGCCCCGCCGGGGCGTCCGGGTCGGTGTAGAGCGCGGCGGGCTGGTGCGGGTTTTCCCCGTACCGCAACGCCGTCGACTTGCGCAGCGCCAGCCCCGCGAACGCCGGCCAGGAGTCGTCGGCCGGGGCCAGCTCCCGGGCGCACCACTGGGCCACCGCGACGTCGTACTCGGCGATGTCGGCGAACGCCCGGGCGGCCAGCGCACGACGCTGGGCCATTGTGAAGCCACCCTCGCTGAGCGCGCCGAGCAGCGCCGGGTAACCGGCCGGGTCGGTGAGCACGGCGACCGAGGCGTGGTTCTTGGCGGCGGCCCGCACCATGGCCGGGCCACCGATGTCGATCTGCTCCACGCACTCCTCGACGTCGGCGCCGGAGGCGACGGTCGCCTGGAAGGGGTAGAGGTTCGAGACCAGCAGGTCGAACGCCGCCACGCCCAGCTCGTCCAGCTGCGCCACGTGCGTGTCCTTGCGCAGGTCCGCGAGGAGACCCGCGTGCACCTTCGGGTGCAGGGTCTTCACCCGGCCGTCGAGCACCTCGGGGAACCCGGTCACCGTCTCCACCGGCGTGACCGGCACCCCGGCGGCGGCGATGGTGCCCGCCGTGCTGCCGGTGGACACGATCTCCACGCCGGCCGCGTGCAGGGCCTGAGCCAGCTCGACCAGCCCGGTCTTGTCGTAGACGCTGACCAGCGCCCGCCTGATCGGGCGGCGCCCGTCCTGAGTGGGACTCACGGAACCGTGACCTTCCTTCCGGTGATGGTCCAGCCTTCGCGGACCAGCCGACCGACCTGCTCGACGAGCTGGCGTCGCTCGGCTTCCTTGATGCGCTCGGTGAGCGTGTCGACGTCGTCGTCGTCCAGCACCGGCACCGCTACCTGCGCGACGATCGGCCCGGTGTCCATGCCGGCGTCGACGAAGAAGAGGGTGGCCCCGGTGAGCTTCACGCCGTAGGCGAGTGCGTCACGCGGGCCGTGGATGCCGGGAAACGCCGGCAGCAGGGTGTTGTGCGTGTTCAGGTAGCGGTCGCCGAAGGCGGCGAGGAAGTGCGGACCGACCAGCTTGAGGAAACCGGCGGAGATGACCAGGTCGGGTTGGTGCTTCGCGACGTGCGCGGTGAGCGCGCGGTCCCAGTCCTCCCGGGTGTCGTGGTCGCGGACCCGTTCGACGAAGGTCGGCACCCCCGCCGCCTCGGCCCGGTCCAGGCCCGCGATGCCGTCGCGGTCCGCGCCGACCGCGACGACCTGTGCGCCGTACGCGGGGTCGGCGGCGGCATCCAGCAGCGACTGAAGGTTGCTCCCGGAGCCGGAGATGAGGACGACGATGCGGGCGACAGGCGCGGGCTCGGTCACCGGGCCACCCTATCGGGCAGGTCAGGGACGCCCTCCGGCTGGGCGGCGCGCCGATCTTCGACGGTGCCGACGTGCGTCGACCCGGTACGCTGCCGCTCGCTCGGGCCGAACGCCGCACCGGCCCACACACCGCCCCTGATCCGGCACACGAAGCGGTCGACAAGGGCCCGTTTGCCTGCTTTGGGAGACATGTCGTCCTGTTGCTGTACTGGGCTTTGGGAGGACTGACCGCGATCATGGATGGAAACAAGAGCACCAACTGACGGAACCAGTCCAAGGAGCTTCTCGAATGCAGCCCGGTAACCCCGGTCAGGACCCGTACGGCCAGCAGCCCAACCAGGACCCGACCGCTCCCCAGCCGCCGGCCGCCCCGTACGGCCAGCAGCCCACCTCCGGCCAGCCGTACGGTCAGCAGCCGCAGGACCCGTACGCCGCGCCGCAGGCCCCGTACGGTCAGCAGCCCACCTCGGGGCAGCCGTACGGTCAGCAGCCGCCGTACCAGGACCCGTACGCACAGCAGCAGCCCCCGTACGGCGCCGGCCCGACCTACCCGAACGCCGGGTACCCGCAGGCACAGGGGCAGAACAACACCCTCGGCCTGGTGTCGATGATCCTCGGTATCGCGTCGATCCCGCTGGTCTGCTGCCTGTACCTGGGCATCCCGGTCGGCATCGCGGGCATCGTGACCGGCTACCTCGCCAAGCAGAAGGTGGCCCAGGGGCAGGCAAACAACGCCGGCCAGGCCAAGGCCGGTCTGATCTGCGGCGCGGTCGGCGTCGGGCTGGGCATCCTGCTGCTCATCCTGAGCGTCGTGGCGCAGGTCAACCTGCCCACCCAGCCCTGACGGGCTCGGATTCGACGGGGCGCTCCGGGTTCGCCCGGGGCGCCCCGCGCTCGTCTACCGCGCGGGTCGCCAGGTCAGCGCCCGCGTGGCTGGGGCTCTACTGTGCGGGCCCGCGGGTCAGCGCCCGGGTGGCGGCGGCGCCGAGCAGCGCGCCGACCGCGATGACACCGGCCGCCACCGCCCCGACCTGCCAGCCCACCGGCCCGACCTGGGACAGCCGACCGGCGCCGAGCGGCCCGCCGGAGACCGCCGCGGCCGCACCGAGCACCACCCCGGCCACCGGCCCGGCCAGCACCGCCGGCGCCAGCAACTCGGCCCAGCGCTGCGCAGCCCGCTCCGGCACGGCGAGTCGGGCCACCCGCCGGGCGAGCAGCCAACCGGCGACCATCCCGGCCAGCACCGGCACCGCGAGCAGCAGGGCGCCGAAGCCGTCCACCGGGCCGCGCGGCAGGCCAGCGAGCAGCGGAACGGCCGGCAGCGCGCCGACCGACACCTCGCTGGTACGGACCGCGGTGTCGGTCCCGACCGCGAACCCCGGCCCGAGCAGGTAACTGGTCGACCAGACCGCCGCGTTGGGCGCGTACGCGACGCTGACCAGCGTGATGCCGGCCTGCCCGGCGACCCCGGTCCGGTACGCCCCGATCATGTCGGCAGCGTCGCCGCCGCCGGTGGCCACCGCCAGGCCGGCCGCGCCCGCGCCCGCGCCGAGCAGCAGCAGCCCGGCCACCAGGCCGGTGCGAACGCCGTCACGCACCGGGCCCGGAAGCCGGGTGACGAGCAGCCGGGTCACGGCGGTGATCCGGACCGCGCCGACCAGCGCGGCGAGTGTGCCGACCGCCGCGAACGTGGCACCCGCCCGGATCAGCGACACATTCGGCCCACCCGTGCCGACCAGCACCGCCGCGAGCGCGCCGAGCAGCGCGTACGCCACACCGACCGCGACCGCGGCGAGCAGTGCCCGGCGCGGTGAGCGGGTGTCGCGAGCACCGATCGCGCGGCTGACGTGCACGCCGGCGCGGGTCAGCCGCCAGAGCGCGAGCACTGTCAGCGCCAGCGGGGCGAGCCCGAGCGGCCCGGTCTCGGTGTGCAACGGCACGCCGTGCCCGAGCAGCCAGCCGGCCAGCGCGGTGCGCAGGGCACCGGTCACCGTGGTGCCATCCGCGCCGAGCTGCACCAGGCCGAGCACGATGGCGACCGGCAGGTACGAGGTGAGGCCGGCCCAGCAGGCGGCCACCCCGGCAGCGACGGGCAACGGCGCCCGCCCGCGCGGCGACCCGCCCGCGCGAGGCGCGGGCACCCGCCGGGCCGGTGCGGCACGGTCGACCGGCCGGTCGTCGGCGCTCACACCGCCGGGACGGCTGGGACGGTCAGGGGTGACGGGGGACATCCGCTCTACTCTGGCACGTCGCGCGGGCGGTGGCAGTCCGTTAACCCCTCCTAAGGTCGGCGAGTTCACCGAACCGACGTCCTGCCCACCCGGGCCGGTCTAGCCTCGGCCCTGAGGGGGCGCGAGTCCCGCCACCCCGGACGGGCCCGCCGGTCGCGGTCCGGGCCGGCACGTCGCCCATGACCGCTCGGAGGACGCTGTGACGACGCCATACCCGCCTCCCCCACCACCACCGGCCCAGGGACGCGACCGAACCACCCTCTGGGGCGTGCTGGGCATCGTGCTGGGGCTGATCTGCTGCGGCATCTTCGGCATCGTCTTCGGCTACCTGTCCATCCGCGACGCCCGGCGGTACGGGCAGTCGCCGCTGCTCGGTTACCTCGCCATCGCGCTCGGCGTGATCAACATCATCGGCGGGGCGATCCTGCGCTCGACCGGCAACTACCCGTTCTGGAACAACGACTGACCAGCGCGGAGCGCGCGTACGCCGAAGGGGGTCGACCGTGACGGTCGACCCCCTTCGTGTTGCCTGACCGGCTCAGCTGCCGGACATGATCTCCCGCATCAGCTTCGCGGTCTCGGTCGGCGTCTTGCCGACCTTGACGCCGACTGCCTCCAGCGCCGCCTGCTTCGCCTCGGCGGTGCCGGCCGAGCCGGAGATGATCGCCCCGGCGTGACCCATGGTCTTGCCCGGCGGAGCGGTGAAGCCGGCGATGTAGCCGACCACCGGCTTGGTGACGTTGGCCTTGATGAACTCGGCGGCCCGCTCCTCGGCGTCGCCACCGATCTCACCGATCATGACGATGGCGTCGGTCTCCGGGTCGGCCTCGAACGCCGCGAGGGCGTCGATGTGGGTGGTCCCGATGATCGGGTCACCGCCGATGCCGACGCAGGTGGAGAAGCCGATGTCGCGCAGCTCGTACATCATCTGGTAGGTCAGCGTGCCGCTCTTGCTGACCAGGCCGATCCGGCCGGAGCCGGTGATGTCGGCCGGGATGATGCCGGCGTTGGACGCGCCCGGCGAGGCGATGCCCGGGCAGTTCGGCCCGATGATCCGGGTCCGCTCGCCCTGCGCCACGTTGTACGCCCAGAACGACGCGGTGTCGTGCACCGGAACGCCCTCGGTGATCACCACGGCCAGCGGGATCGCGGCGTCGATCGCCTCGACCACGGCGGCCTTGGTGAACTGCGGCGGCACGAAGATGACTGTGACGTCGGCCCCGGTCTCGGCCATCGCGTCCGCGACGGACGCGAAGACCGGCAGCTCGGTGCCGTCGAAGTCGACAGTCTGGCCCGCCTTGCGCGGGTTGACGCCACCGACCACGTTGGTGCCGGCGGCCAGCATCCGCCGGGTGTGCTTGGAACCCTCGGAACCGGTCATCCCCTGGACGATGACCTTCGAGTCCTTGGTCAGCCAGATAGCCATGATCAGACCCCCGCAGCTGCCAGCTCGGCGGCCCGCTCGGCCGCACCGTCCATGGTGTCCACCCGCTGCACGAGCGGGTTGTTCGCGCTGTCCAGGATCGCCCGGCCAGCCTCGGCGTTGTTGCCGTCGAGACGGACGACGAGCGGCTTGGTGACCTGCTCGCCGCGCTGCTCCAGCAGGGCCAGCGCCTGGATGATGCCGTTGGCGACCTCGTCGCAGGCGGTGATGCCGCCGAAGACGTTGACGAAGACGCTCTTCACGGCCGGGTCGGAGAGCACGATCTCCAGCCCGTTCGCCATCACCGCGGCGCTCGCGCCGCCGCCGATGTCGAGGAAGTTGGCCGGCTTGACGTTGCCGTGCCGCTCACCGGCGTACGCGACCACGTCGAGGGTCGACATGACCAGACCCGCGCCGTTGCCGATGATGCCGACCTCACCGTCGAGCTTGACGTAGTTGAGGTCCTTGGCCTTGGCGGCCTGCTCCAGCGGGTCCACGGCGGCCTGGTCGACAAGCGCCTCGTGGTCCGGGTGCCGGAACGCGGCGTTCTCGTCCAGGCTGATCTTGGCGTCGAGCAGGAGCATCCGGCCGTCGCCGTTCTTGGCGAGCGGGTTGACCTCGACCAGGGTCGCGTCCTCGGCGACGAACGCCTGCCACAGGCCGACGGCGATCTCGACCACCTGGTCGGCAACCGCAGCCGGGAAGCCGGCGGCGGTCACGATCTCGCGGGCCTTGGCCTCGTCCACGCCCTTCACGGCGTCGATCGGGGCCTTCACGACCTTGTCGGGGGTCTCGGCGGCGACCTGCTCGATGTCCATGCCGCCGGCGACGCTGGCGATGCAGAGGAAGGTGCGGTTCGCCCGGTCGAGCAGGTACGAGAAGTAGTACTCCTCGGCCACGTCCGCGGTCACTGTGATCATGACCTTGTGGACGGTGTGACCCTTGATGTCCATGCCGAGGATGTCGGTGGCACGGGCCACCGCCTCATCCGGGCCCTCGGCCAGCTTGACGCCGCCGGCCTTACCTCGGCCGCCGACCTTTACCTGCGCCTTGACGACCACACGGCCGCCAAGACGTTCGGCGATCGCGCGGGCCTCTTCCGGGGTAGTGGCGACGCCGCCGGCCAGCACGGGCAAGCCGTGCCGCTCGAACAGGTCCCGCCCCTGGTACTCGTACAGGTCCACGATTGCGCGTCCCGTCCCGTCTCCGCGGCGCGCCGTCGCGCCGCCACCAGCGTTCAGAAAACAGTTTGACGCCTGTCATCAGTTGAAACAGGCCATTGGCGGCAGCCTAGCGAGGTCGGCACCACCGGCAACCGAGCGGGTGCACGGTGTGCGGTAATGCACAACCGGACACCAGGTGTGGCCGGTTTCCGGTCATGACTCGGGTGGCATCCACCGTCCGGGCGATGTTGTCCGGCTTGCGTAACCCTGCCGTGGGGGCGTCGTTGAGTCAGATGTCGGAGCGCTGAACAGCGCAATGACGGGATACGGCCGATGCCCTGTCGGTCGAGGGGTGGCGGCGGGGCATCGTGCATAGAGGGGCCGGACGTGTGAGGGGTGCGTCCGGCCCCTCCCCCGTGCCCAAAATTCGGTGACGCAGCGATCGGCGTGCCTCAGGAAACCGGCTGGGCCACGTTCTGTCGGACCCACTCGACAATTGCCTGGGTGGTGGCGCCCGGCGTGAAGATCTTCGCGACGCCCAGCTTCTCCAACTCGGGAATGTCGCCGTTCGGAATGATGCCGCCACCGAACACGACGATGTCGCGGGCGTCCCGCTCACCGAGCAGTTCCAGCACCCGCCGGAAGAGCGTCATGTGCGCGCCGGAGAGCACGGACAGGCCGACCGCGTCGGCGTCCTCCTGGATGGCGGTCTCCACGATCTGCTCGGGGGTCTGGTGCAGGCCGGTGTAGACGACCTCCATGCCGGCATCCCGCAGGGCGCGCGCGACGACCTTCGCGCCCCGGTCGTGGCCGTCCAGGCCAGGCTTCGCGACGACGACCCGAATCCGAGAGCTCATCAGCGCACACCTTTCACCGGCTTGACCGCCTTCACCTTAACGAACGGTAACCCGGCGGGCCCGGCCCGGGAAATCCGGGCTCTGCCACCGGCCGTTACCCGGCGTGTCCACCGCGCAACCCGGAAGAGGTGCGGCCGCGCGCAATCCGGGCTTCGGAGTCGCTGCACCGCTGGCAGGACTGTGGACACATCCCGGCGCCGTTCGGAGTCAAGCCGGACGACTCCGCCGGAACGGTCACGCTCGGCGACGAACGGGCAGCGACGGGGGCACCGTTCGGCGTCGCGATGCATGACAATCAGGGACGCAAACGGACAGATCGACACGCCAATTTTTCGGTCTAGCTTGTGACTCGCCTGGCGGTTGGCTAACGTGTCCACGGTTGTCATCAGGTCCATGGACGGGTGACGACGCGGTCAGCGGACGTTTCACTGGAGCTTCAGGGGACGCCCACCGGCCGCTTCGGAACCCCGACAACGGAGGGTGTGCGTGCGCCAGCGCCTGTCGTCTGAGCCCGATCGATATCGCGGTCGCCGCCGCGTACCCACCCCACCCCGCAGCCGTTACGCCGCTGTCGTCACCACCGCGTTCGTCGGTGCCGGCATCGTGGCCCTCGGCGCGAGCGCCCTGCCGGACGCCAAGGACGTCAGCCCGACGGTCCTCGACGAGCTCAAGCAGGCGTCGGTCACCAGCCAGGACGCCGCGGCCCGTGCGGACAACGCCGACCGCGCCTCCCGGGACAGCCGCAGCAAGGACAGCGCCGAGCGCGAGGTCTGGCTGCTGCCGCTGCAGGGCTACGACTTCAACTCCCCGTACGGGCTCCGCTGGGGCAAGATGCACACCGGCGTCGACCTGGTCGCCGGCGAGGGCACTCCCTACGTGGCGATCCACGACGGGTTGGTCACCAAGGCCGGCTGGTTCGGCGGGTACGGCAACGCGGTGATCGTCCAGCACGCCGACGGCAGCGAGGCCATCTACGGCCACTCCTCCGCGGTGAGCGTCAAGGAAGGCCAGCAGATCAAGGCGGGCGACCAGCTCGGCCTGGTGGGTCAGACCGGCCACGCGTACGGCACCCACCTGCACCTGGAGATCCATGTCAAGGGGCAGCCGATCGACCCGGTGCCGTTCCTCCAGGAGCGTGGAGTGGACATCAAGCTGCAAATCGAGGCAATCTACAGCGAGGTAGCCGCCGGCTGACGTTGCGTAACGACCGTTGACCGCCCGGATCTGTCGATCCGGGCGGTTTTTCGTTGCCTCGGCCGAGCGGATGTATCCCGGGTCACATCGGCGATTGTGACGGGCAACACCACTCAGCATGATCACTTTTCTGGATAGAGCGCCGTAGAGCGGGTCATATCCGGGCAGCCATCACTTCGCCCGCCGCATGGTCACCCGGTCCCCGCGCCCACCCCGGCTCGAACCGACACCAGTATTTCGAGGTCAAGTGCCCCTCGACTGTGAAGGTCCGCCGTGCAGGAAGACAGCCCCGTCCAGAACGAGAACACCCCCGACGCCCCCCACACCGAGCAGCCGCAGCGCGCTCCCCGGCGGAACCGCCTCATCGTGCTCGGCGCCGCCGTCCTGGTGGCCCTCGGCCTCGGCGGCGTCGCGGTCGCCACCACCGGCGGCGACCACCCGGCACCCGCCGCCGTCTCCCTCGACACCCAGGCCCGGGCCGAGGGTGCGAGCCGGGCCGACCGCTCGGTCCGTGAGTCGAGCACCCCGGTCGCCCCCTCGCTGAGCCCGACGCCCAGCCCGTCGGCGGTCAGCACCAGCCCGGCCCCCGCGAAGACGGCCGCCGCGAAGGCCAAGCCGAAGCCGAAGAAGACCACCAGGCCCACGCCCGCCTGGGTCGACCCGATGCCGGGCGCAGCAGTCACGTCCTGCTACGGGCAGCGCTGGGGCACCCTGCACGCCGGTATCGACCTGGCGCTGCCCTCCGGAACTCCGATCCACGCAGCGGCCGCCGGCACCGTGACCCAGGCCGGCGACGCCTCCGACGGGTACGGCAACTCCGTCTTCATCGACCACGGCAACGGCTACCTGACCCACTACGCCCACCAGAGCCGCATCGCTGTCACCGTCGGCCAGAAGGTGAAGGCCGGCCAGGTCATCGGCTACGAGGGCGCCACCGGCGATGCCACCGGCCCGCACCTGCACTTCGAGGTGCACCAGGGCATGTGGAACCAGATCGATCCGGCCCCGTTCATGCGGGCCCACGGCGTCGACCTGGGCTGCTGAGGCAACATCCCCGCGCGGTCCGGGCGCAACAGCAGGGAAGGAGGGGCCTGAGGCCCCTCCTTCCCTGCTTCGGTGCGATGGTGCGGCGCGCCGGGTCAGAGCTTGTCGACCGGGGCGTGCCGGAGCACCAGCCACATGGTCTGGTCGCCGAAGTCGATCTGCGCGCGGGCACCCGGGCCGTGCCCCTCGACGGCGAGCACCCGCCCCAACCCGTACCGCTGATGGTTGACCCGGTCGCCCGCGGACACCTTCGGCCCCTGCGGCAGCTCACTGGCCGTGGTCAGCCGGCTGGCGTCCACGCCGAGCCGCTGCGCCAGCTGGGCTGCCTTCGGCGTCCCCCCGGTGAAGTTGCCACGCGCGCCGGGCGCGCGGTCCGCGCGGCCACCGACGCCGCCGCCCCCGCCAGCCCACGAGGTGTACGACCCTTCGGTGCGCTCCCAGTGCACCAACTCGGTCGGCAGCTCCTCCAGGAAGCGTGACGGCGGGTTGTAGGACGGCTGCCCCCACGCCGAGCGGGTCACCGCCCGGGACATGTAGAGCCGCTGTCGGGCACGGGTGATGCCGACGTACGCCAGCCGGCGCTCCTCCTCCAACTCGCGGGTGTCGCCCAGCGAGCGCAGGTGCGGGAAGACGCCGTCCTCCAGCCCGGTCAGGAAGACCACCGAGAATTCCAGTCCCTTGGCTGTGTGCAGCGTCATCAGGGTGACCACGCCCTGGTGGTCGGGGTCGTCGGAGGGGATCTGGTCGGCGTCGGCGACCAGCGCCACCTGCTCCAGGAAGCCGGCCAGGGTGGCCCGCTCCCCCTCCTCGCCCAGCGCCTCGATCCGCTCGGTGTACTCGCGGGCGACGCTGACCAGTTCCTGGAGGTTGTCCACCCGGCCGGCGTCCTGCGGGTCCAGGCTTTCCTCCAGCTCGGTGAGGTAGCCGGAACGGGTCAGCAGCGCCTCCAGCACCTCCTCCGGGGTGCCGGTCTCGGCCAGCTCACGGGCGCCGTCGAGCAACGCCACGAAGTCCCCGATGCCGTTGGCCGCCCGACTGGAGATGCCCGGCGCCTCGCGGGCCCGGCGCAACGCCGCGCCGAAGGAGATCCGGTCGCGGCTGGAGAGCGCCTCGACACACGCCTCGGCGCGGTCGCCGATCCCCCGGCGCGGGGTGTTGAGCACTCGCCGCAGGCTCACCGTGTCGTCGTCGTTGACCACCGAACGCAGGTACGCCAGGGCGTCGCGGACCTCCTTGCGCTCGTAGAAGCGCACCCCGCCGACCACCTTGTAGGGCAGGCCGACCCGGATGAACACCTCCTCGAAGACGCGGGACTGCGCATTGGTGCGGTAGAAGACGGCGACGTCGCCGGGGCGCGTCTCGTCGGCGTCGACCAGCCGGTCGATCTCCCGGGCCACCCAGTCGGCCTCGGCGTGCTCGGTGTCGGCCACGTAGCCGACGATCTGCTCGCCGGCGCCGGCCTCGCTCCACAGCCGCTTGGGTTTCCGGGAGGTGTTGCGGTCGATCACCGCGTTGGCCGCGTTGAGGATGGTCTGGGTGGAGCGGTAGTTCTGCTCCAGCAGGATCGTCCGCGCGTCGGTGAAGTCCCGTTCGAACTCCAGGATGTTGCGGATCGTCGCACCCCGGAACGCGTAGATCGACTGGTCGGCGTCGCCGACCACGCACAGCTCGGCGGGCTCCAGCCCGTCGGTGCCGGAGACCAGCTCCTTGATCAGGACGTACTGGGCGTGGTTGGTGTCCTGGTACTCGTCGACCAGCACGTGCCGGAACCGTCGGCGGTAGCTCTCCGCGACGTGCGGGTGGGACTGGAGCAGGTGCACCGTGGTCATGATCAGGTCGTCGAAGTCCAGGGCGTGTGCCTCACGCAGCCGACGCTGGTAGAGCGTGTACGCCTCGGCCAGCGCCCGCTCGTTGGGCCCGGTGGCCCGCGCCGCGAACTGCTCCGGATCGACCAGCTCGTTCTTGAGGTTGGAGACCTGGGCGGCGAGCCCACGCGCCGGGTAGCGCTTCGGGTCGAGATCCAGCTCGCGGGTCACCAACTGCATCAGCCGGCGGGAGTCGTCCGCGTCATAGATGGAGAACGTCGACTTGAGCCCGGCGTGCTCGTGCTCGGCACGCAGGATCCGCACGCAGGCCGAGTGGAACGTCGACACCCACATCAGGCGGGCCCGGGGGCCCACCAGCGCGGCGACGCGCTCTTTCATCTCGCCGGCGGCCTTGTTGGTGAAGGTGATCGCGATGATCTCACCGGGGTGCACGTCCCGAGCGGCGAGCAGGTAGGCGATCCGGTGCGTGAGCACCCGGGTCTTGCCGGACCCGGCGCCGGCCACGATCAGCAGCGGCGAGCCGGCATGGCTGACGGCGTCGCGCTGCGGCCCGTTCAGCCCGGCGAGCAGCTGCTGCGGATCGAGACGCGCGGCAGCCGCCCCGGGTCGGTGCGGGCGGGCCGGCGCGGACTCCGGCGCAGGCGGGGACGCGGGGATGTCGAAGAGAGGATGCATCGCCCGACAAGTCTATGCCGCCGGCCCGACACTTCCCGACGGCGCGCACCACCACCCGACACGCCCACCGGCGGCAAACGCCCTTCGCGACGCGGATTGCTTGCGCACCCGGCAACGACGTGGGCATACTCGACGGCGTGATCGCTGCGCGCTTCTACTTTTACTATGGCACCGGGAGTCCGGCTGCCGTAGGTCGCGCCTGATCGATTCAGACCTGCTAAAGCCCCGGGCTCCTGGAGTCCGGGGCTTTTTCCGTCCCAGGTTCCGGGCACCGGGCACCACACTGCGAGAGGTACCCGATGATGACAAACGTGATGGAGCAGAGCGGCAGCCCGATCCGACCGGGGCAGCCGGCAGCGCAGGGGGCTGAGCCGGCGGTGGCCACACCAGCGACGGGTGCGGACGCCGAGCCGGCCGAGCAGCAGACCGGCACCGAGGAGCCGTCCGCCTCGGCGCGGATCGTGCAGATCAGGGAACGGATCGACGAGATCGACCACGCGTTGATCACGCTCTGGCAGGAGCGGGCCGCGTTGTCCCAGGAGGTCGGGGTGACCCGGATGGCGTCCGGTGGGACCCGCCTGGTGCTCTCCCGGGAACGGGAGATCCTGGAGCGTTTCCGTGTCGCGCTCGGTGCCGACGGCACCCAGCTGGCCCTGCTGCTGCTCCGCGCGGGCCGCGGCCCGCTGTGAGCCACCTCAGCCCGCGCTGAACCGGGCCACGGCTTCCCTGTGCTTGCAGACGCCTCCTGGGCGGCCAGGCGCCGCGCGGCCGATCCGGTCACTGACAGACGAAACCGCCTGCCGTCGTCGTGGTGACGGCGGCAGGCGGTTTCGGTGACTCACACCTCGTGGGTGGCGACGATCTCGCGCTTCTCCGCGAAGTGGCAGGCGCTCGGGTGGTCCGAGTCCCGTCGGATCTCCAGCAGCGGGACCTGCTCGGCGCAGACGTCCTGCGCCTTCCAGCAGCGGGTCCGGAACCGGCAGCCCGAGGGCGGGCTGATCGGCGACGGCACGTCACCCGTGAGCCGGATGATCGTCTTGTTGTGCCGCTGCGTCGGGTCCGGCACCGGCACGGCAGAGAGCAGAGCCTGGGTGTACGGGTGGGTCGGTCGCTCGTAGATCTCGTCCTCGGTGCCGATCTCGACGATCTTGCCGAGGTACATCACCGCGACCCGGTCCGACAGGTGGCGGACCACCGACAGGTCGTGCGCGATGAAGACGTACGAGAGGCCGAACTCGCCCTGCAACTGCTCCAGCAGGTTCATGACCTGAGCCTGGATGGAGACGTCCAGCGCCGACACCGGCTCGTCACAGACGATGATCTCGGGCCGCAGCGCGAGCGCGCGGGCAATGCCGATGCGCTGACGCTGACCGCCGGAGAACTGGTGCGGGTACCGGTTGATGTGCTCCGGGTTGAGCCCGACCAGGTCGAGCAGCTCGCGGACCTTGGCCCGGCGGCTGCCCTTCGGCGCCACCTCCGGGTGGATCTCGAACGGCTCACCGAGCAGGTCGCCGACGGTCATCCGCGGGTTCAGCGAGGTGTACGGGTCCTGCATGACCAGCTGGATCTGCCGGCGCAGACGCCGCAGCGCCCCACCGGACAGCTTCGAGATGTCCTGGCCCTTGTAGACCACGTTGCCGGCGGTCGGCTTCTCCAGGTTCATCAGCACCCGGGCGAGCGTCGACTTGCCGCAGCCGGACTCGCCGACCACACCGAGCGTCTCACCGGCGCGCAGACCGAACGAGACCCCGTCGACCGCCTTGACCTGACCGACGGTCTTCTTGAACACCACGCCCTGGGTGACGGGGTAGTGCTTGACCAGGTCATTGACCTCGAGGATGTTCTCAGACACGGTTCACCAGCTCCTCGGCGAAGTGGCAGGCGCTGGCCCGGGCGGGGCCGACCTGCAGCAGCGGCGGGACCTTCTCCCGGCACACCGGCTGAGCCATCGGGCACCGCGGGTTGAACGGGCAGCCCGGCGGGATGTTCATCAGGTTCGGCGGGAGGCCCTTGATCGTCCGGAGCTGCTGCCCCTTCTCGTCGAGGCGCGGGATCGAGTCGATCAGACCCAGCGTGTACGGGTGCGCCGGCTTGGCGTACAGCTCGTACACGTCTGCTTCCTCGACGATCCGGCCCGCGTACATGACCGCGATCCGGTCCGCGACGTCGGCGACCACACCGAGGTCGTGGGTGATCAGGATCATGCCCATCTGCCGCTCGCGCTGAAGCTCGGCCAGCAGGTCCATGATCTGGGCCTGCACTGTCACGTCGAGAGCGGTGGTCGGCTCGTCCGCGATCAGCACCTCGGGGTCGAGCGCCAGCGACATCGCGATCATCGCGCGCTGCCGCATACCGCCGGAGAACTGGTGCGGGTAGTTGTTGAACCGACCCTTGGCGTTCGGGATCTTGACCTGGTCGAGCATGTCGATCGCGCGCTTCTTGGCCTCCGCGCGGCCCATGCCCCGCCGGACCCGGAACTGCTCGGCGATCTGGAACCCGACGGTGAAGACGGGGTTCAGCGCGGAGAGCGCGTCCTGGAAGATCATCGCGATGCCCTCGCCGCGGATGCGGCGCCGCTCCTCGTCGGACATGCGGAGCATGTCCTTGCCGTGGAAGCGGACCTGCCCACCGGTGACGAAGCCGGGCGGCGTGTCGAGGATGCCCATGATGGTCTGCGCGGTGACGCTCTTACCGGAGCCGGACTCGCCGAGCACGGCGAGGGTCTCCCCCGCGTCGACGTGGTACGTGACCCCGTTGATGACCTTTGCGACGCCGTCCCGGGTACGGAACTCCACCCGCAGGTCGTCGACCTCGAGCAGGCGGCCGGAGGGACGCCCGGACCCGCCGGGTCCCGGCGCTGACTGCTCGGACACGAGAATGTCGGACAACTGGATCTCCCCTAGCGGAGTTTCGGATCGAGGGCCTCGCGGACCGACTCACCGAGCATCACGAAGCTCAGCACTGCGGTGACGAGGAACGCGGCGGGGAAGAACACCAGCCCCGGCGCGACCCGGACGAACTGCTGCCCATCACTGATCATGATGCCCCAGGACACCACCGGCGACTTCAGACCGACGCCCAGGAACGACAGGGTGGCCTCGGCGCCGATGAACGAGCCGACCATGATCGTGCCGTAGACCAGCAGCGGGGCCAGGCAGTTCGGCAGCAGGTGCTTGAGGATGATCCGGCCGGTGCCGGCACCCAACGCGCGGGCCGCCACGATGTAGTCGGCCTCCTTGGTGGCGAGCACCGAGGAGCGCATCAGCCGCATCACGACCGGCCAGCTCAGCACGATCAGTGACGCGATCACCAGGCCCATGATCTGGGCCTTGCTGTTGCCGGCGCCCGACCCGTTGAAGGTCGTCAGGATGACGATCGCGCCGAGCACGAAGGGCAGACCGAAGAAGACGTCGGCGATCCGGCTGAGCAGCGCGTCCACCCAGCCACCGCGGTAACCGGAGATGATGCCCATGGTTCCGCCGATGAGCAGGGTGCCCATCACGGAGAGCACGGCGACCACGATGGAGGCCCGTGCGCCGTAGATGACCCGGGCGTAGACGTCGCGGCCCTGCACGTCGTAGCCGAACCAGCCATTGGCGGACGGCTTGTCGAGGCTGCGGGACAGCGAGCCGTTGACCGCGTCGCCCGGGGCGAACAGCGCCGGGAAGGCCGCCATCAACAGGAAGATCACGATCAGCGTGGCCGAGATCCAGAACAGCGGCTTGCGCCGCAGATCCCGCCAGGCGTCGGCGAGCAGGCCGCGCGGCTTCTCGTTGCTCTGCGGCTGGCCCGCGGTGGCGGGTGCGGCGGAGTCGGTGGGGTGTGCGCCAGGGGTACTGACGATCGATGCGGTACTCGGGTCACTCATAACGGATCCTCGGGTCCAGGGCGGCGTAGAGCAGGTCAACCAGCAGGTTCATCACGAGATAGACCAGCACCAGGACGACCACGATTCCTACCACCGTGGCGCTTTCCTTGGTGATGATCGCCCGGAAGACCTGGCGGCCGATTCCGTTGATGCCGAAGATTCCCTCGGTGACGATCGCGCCACCCATCAGGGCACCGAGGTCGGTACCGAGCAGGGTCACCACCGGGATGAGCGAGTTGCGCAGCAGGTGCACGCCGACCACCCGGCGCATCGGCAGGCCCTTGGCGATGGCGGTGCGCACGTAGTCGGCGCGACGGTTCTCCGCGATGCTCGTTCGTGCCACCCGGGCGATGTACGCCACTGACGCGCTGCCCAGCACGAAGCCCGGCACGATCAGCTCGGACCACCGCATCTCGGAGGAGACGGTCGGCTTGATGATGCCCCACTGCACACCCAGCAGCCACTGCAGCACGAAGCCGACCACGAAGACCGGCAGTGCGATCAGGAAGAGGGTGGAGACCAGGACCAGGTTGTCCAGGAAGCCGTTACGCCGCAGACCGCTGAGCACGCCGGCGCCGAGGCCGATGATCGCCTCGATGGCGAGCGCCACGAGGGCCAGCTTCAGGGTGTTCGGGTACGAAGTCAGGATGATGTCGCTGATCTCGCGCTGCGAGAACGTCTGACCGAAGTCGCCCTGGAGCAGGTTCTTCATGTAGTTGGCGTACTGCACGAAGACGTTCTGGTCGAGGTGGTACTTCTCGGTCATGAAGGCGATGTACTGGTCCGGGCAGCGACGCTCACCGCACTTGCCGGCGAACGGATCGCCCGGAACGGCCCAGACGAGCCAGTAGATCAGGAACGTCGTACCGATGAAGACCGGCACGAGTTGGAGCAGCCGTCTCAACAGATAACGGCCCATGGGGTGGTCCTCCAGACAGGGGGCGCGTCGGACGGCCGACACGGTGGTGACAACGTGCGAGTGGAGTGTTGTAACACCCAATCGCGGAACGGCCCCGGGTCGGGCTCACCGGATGTGGCGAGCCCGACCCGGGGTCAGACCGTTCGGATCAGAGCTCGACCGAGGTGATGTCGATCTCGCCGACGTTGTTCAGCTCGAGCTTCTTGATCTTCTCCGAGTGGCCGGACTGCTGACCGTAGAAGTAGACCGGGATGCTCGGGACGTCCTGGTCGACCTTCTCGACCGCCTTGGCGAACGCCTCGTGCGAGGCCTCCAGGCTCGGGGCGCCGCTGGCCTGCTTGGCAAGGGCGTCGACCTCGGGGTTGCTGTAGAGGCCGTCGTTCGAGGAGCCGTTGGTGATGAACAGCGGGTTGACCCAGTTCTCGACGTCCGGGTAGTCCTGCTGCCAGGCAGCGCGGTACGGGCCGGTCATCTTGTGGGCGTTGATGTTCTGGCGGAACACCGCGAAGGTCGGCACACCCTCGGCCCGAGCGTTGATGTTGAGGTTGGTCTTGACCTGCTGCGCGACGGCGTCCATCCAGTCCTTGTGGGCGGAGTCCGCGTTGTAGTAGAAGACCATCTCACCGCTGAAGCCACCGGCCTCGGCGAGCAGCTGCTTGGCCGTGGTCGGGTCGAACTTGCAGGCGGTGCAGTTGCCCGGCTTGGCGCCCGGGGTCAGCGGGTTCGCCCAGCTGTCGGCCGGCTTGCGGGTGCCGAAGAAGATCTTGTCCGAGATCTCCTGCCGGTTGACCGCCAGCGAGACGGCACGACGCAGCTTCGGGTTCGCGTAGCGCTTGTCGTAGATCGGGAACGCGATGAACGCGGTCGACGGCGTGACGGTCGAGCGGCCCCGGTCACCGAGGTCGGTCTTCCACTTGTCACCGGCGAGCGCCGAGGTGGGGACAACCTCCATGAAGTCGAGGTTGTTGGCCAGCAGATCGGCGTAGGCGGCGTTGTCGTCCTGGTACAGCTTGACGTCGACGTCCTTGACCTTCATCTTGTCGCGAAGGTTGTAGTCGTCGAAGCGCGTCAGCTTGATGAGGGAGTTGTCCTCCCAGGACACGAACTTCACCGGGCCGTTGCCGATCGGCTTGTTCTTGCCGAACTCTTCCGGCTTCATGGTGAAGAACACGTCCGGCAGCGGCATGAAGGCGCTGTAGCCGAGCTTGGTCGGGAAGACCGCGGTCGGCGCTGCCAGGGTGACCTCGAAGGTCTGCTCGTCGATGACCTTCAGGCCGGACAGCTTGTCGGCCGTCGGCGTCGGGGCCTTCTTCGGGCCGTCCGCGCCATCGGGGTCCGTGGTGTAGGTCTGGTCGAAGCCCGCGATGTCCGCGAAGAAGGTGCCGTTCTGCGCGCCGTTCGGCGAGTAGGCGGCCCAGTTCCAGGCGTCGACGAAGTTCTTCGCCTTGACCTCGGTACCGTCGTGGAACTTGGTACCGGCCTTGATCTTGATCGTGAAGACCTTGGAGTCCGTGGTGTTGATGGACTCCGCCAGCGCGTTACGCGGGGCCCCACCGTCGTTCGGGTACTCGACCAGGCCGGTCCACATCCAGTCGATGATCTTGCCGCCACCGGTCTCCGTGGTGTTCGACGGGACCAGCGGGTTCTCCGGCTGGACGCCGTGAACAACGATCGAGCCGTCCGCGCTGGCGGCAGTTTCGTCGCCACCGCCGCTCGAGCAACCGCTCGCGACAAGCGCGGCAGCCGCGCTGAGCGCGATAGCGCTCGTCGCCCGCTTCGAGACTCTCATTCCGAGGGGCCTCCTCTTTCTAACCAGGTTCCGTCGTGGGTTTCACGCACGTTTGGGGGTGACACCGCCCGACCACCCCGGGGCGCGGGTCGCCGGGACCACAGGGAAGTTGGGGACACCCCTGATGTTCCGATCCGCCGGGCTCCCCCACCAACGACGCTTGACACGACGCAATCGACACAGCCACGGGCCGCCGAGATCGGCGGAATCGTGGTCGTGGGGCGTACGGAGTGCCACACACCGATGGTGAGGTGCTGCCACTGTGACACCCACTGGCCTCTTCCGTGAAGGTGCCGTTATCAAGCCGTTAGTTGCCCGCCACGTTGCCGATACTTGAAAAATGATCATAAAACGCCCGACACGGACGGCACTGAGCAGGAAATACCTTGCGCCACCCGAACAGCCAGCCTCGGCCCGCGCGCGAGCCCCGAGCTCACCCGAGCCCGGGGGGACGTCTGTCACCGCTCACGTTTCGACCCATCCGGATGAGGGCCCCTACGGCTACCCGGACACGATCACCGGCCGGGTGTACGAGGGCGCGCCGGACGTTTCTCTGATCCTCGCCGGTGCCGACGCGCCGTCACACGAGGCGGCGATCCGCCGCCCAACGGGAGAGTTCGTAGCGGTTGGACATCTGAAGCTTGCGCAGCACGTTCGACACGTGCGTCTCCACCGTCTTGATGGAGATGAAGAGCTCCTTGGCGATCTCCTTGTACGCGTACCCCCGGGCCAGCAGCCGCAGCACCTCACGCTCACGGTTGGTGAGCTGGTCCAGCTCCGGGTCGGCCACCGGTGCGTCCGGCCGGGCCGCGAAGGCGTCCAGCACGAACCCGGCCAGCCGTGGGCTGAACACCGCGTCCCCGTCGGCCACGCGACGGATCGCGGCAGCCAGCTCGTCCGGGGAGATGGTCTTGGTGACGTACCCGCGGGCACCGGCACGGATCAGCCCGATCACGTCCTCCGCCGCGTCGGAGACGCTCAACGCGAGGAACTTGACCTGCGGGTGCGTACGCCGCATCGCCTCCAGCACCGCGCGGCCGCCGCCGTCGGGCATGTGCACGTCGAGCAGCACCACGTCGGGACCGACCGCGGCGATCCGGGTGACCGCCTCGGCCACCGTGCTCGCCTCGCCCACCACCTCGACGTGGGCGCCCAACTCCGCGCGCACCCCGGCTCGGAACATGGCGTGGTCGTCCACCAGGAACACCCGCAGCCGCTCGGGGCGGGCATCCGCTGGGTCGAGGTGCTCGGTCGACTGCTCGGCCATGGTCATCTGTTCCTCTCCGCTGCGGACGAGTCCCGGGAGATCGGCAGGATCAACCGGACCTCGGTCCCCTCCCCCGGGCCGGACCGTATTTCGGCCCGTCCGCCGTGCCGCTTCATCCGCCCGATGATCGAGCCGCGTACGCCGTGCCGGTGGTCCTCCACGGTATCCGGATCGAAGCCCTTCCCCCGGTCCCGGACGAACACACTGACCTGATCCGGTTCCACCTCGGCGTAGAGCGACACGGTCTGCACGCCGGCGTGCCGGGCCGCGTTCACCAACGCCTCCCGCGCGGCCGCGACCAGCGCGCCGACCTTCTCGTCGGTCTCCCGGTCCCCCACCACCACCGTCTCCACGCTGATCGCGAAGGTGTCCTCGACCTCGGCCGCGGCCTGTTCCAGAGCGGCGGCGAAGCGCTCGCTCGGCGAAGCGGTCGGCTTGTAGAGCCAGTTGCGCAACGAGCGCTCCTGCCCCCGGGCCAGCCGCTGCACCGTCTTGACGTCGCCGGCGTTGCGCTGGATCAGTGCCAACGTGTGCAGCACCTGGTCGTGCACCATCGCGGCCAGCTCGGCCCGCTCCTGCTCGCGGATGCGCCCCTCACGCTCCGAGCGGAGCTGGCTGTACGTCCGCCAGAGCACCGGCGCGGCGACCACGCCGACGCCCGCCAGCCCGACCAACGCGAAGATCACGCCATTGATCACCGCGTCGAAGTTCTGTGCCGGTGAGTAGACGGCCGCGACGCCGATGATGCCGACCGCGACCAGCACTCCCCCGCCGATGAACCGCAGCACGAAGGCCCGCCGGTCGCTCTCCTCGACGACCGCGCCGAGCCAGGGCACCGGCATCGCGTCGCCCCACTGTCGCCGCCGCTCGGGCGCGGACTGGTGCCAGATGACCCCCGCGCCGACCGCGATGATGGCCACCAACCAACCGGCGGTGCCCGCCGCGCCGACCGAGTCGAAGACCATCACCTGGATCAACAGGACACCGAGCCCGATCCCCACGAACGGCAGGAGTTGGGCGACGTCCCGCCGGGGCGGCACCGCGGTGTCGCCGGGGCGCAGCGGCACCACCGCCCAGAAGGCCGCGTAGAGCAGCAGGCCGAGCCCGCTGAGCCCGAGCAGGACCATGAACGCGACGCGCACCCGCAGCACCGAGATGCCGAGATGGTCGGCGATACCGGCGGCGACGCCGGCGGCCATCCGGTGCTCCGGGGCGCGGTAGAGGCGCGGGGGCGGGGTCACGATGCTGATCGGAGGCTCCCTGGTCACGGTGGCGGACAGGTCGAGGTCGGTGACTCGATCGTCACACGCTGCGGCGGCCGCGACCACGGGGACGCCCCCGACATTCCGGCCGCCGGATCTCAGGGTGGGGTCAGGGTCGGGTCCTGAGGTCGTTCGGGTGGACCGGGCAGCAGGATCGAAGCATGACCGAGGAAGCTGCCCCGCCGCCCCGACCGGGGTCGGCACAGCCGGGCGGTTCAGCACCGTCCCCGCCCACCACCACGCCCACCGAATGGACCGAGCCCAGCACGTTCGGTCCGCACGCTGGCACCGACGCGACCGCCGGCACCGCGCCCGGCGAGCCGGCCGACGGCTACGCGCCGCCCACGGCGGGCTACGGCCCAGGCCCGGGGTTCGCGGCGGGCACCGGCTACGGTCCGGGCGGCACGCCACCCGGGCCGGGTGGTCCCGGTCCGTCCGCGCCACCACCGCCGCTGGGCGGCACCGGCTTCACCTCGCGGTACGGGCTGGTCCGGCCGCGCGAGGGGCGGTATCTGGCTGGCGTCTGCGCGGCGATCGGGCGCGCCACCAACACCGATCCGGTGCTCTGGCGGGTGCTGCTCGCGGTGCTCGGGTTCTTCGGGGGCATCGGCATCCTGGTGTACGTCGCCGCCTGGCTGATCATCCCGAACGAGGGCGACACCGCGTCCCCCGTCGAGTCCATGCTCGGTCGTGGTCGCTCCAGCATGTCCCCGGTGACGGTGATCGTCCTGGGCATCCTGGTCGCTGCCAGCTTCGCGTACATCGTCACCGACGCCTTCCGCGCGGTGCTGCTCGGCGCGGCCATCCTGGTCGCCGGCGCGCTCCTGCTCAACCGGGACGGCCGCAATCCACGGCCCGGCGCCCCGGGGGGTCCGCCGCCCGCCGCACCGCCCGGCGCGGTCGTCCCACCGGTGACCTGGCCGTCGTACGGCGCGGCACCGTCGACCGGCCCAGCGGCGACGCCGCCGATGTTCAGCACCGGTCCGGGGTACGCCACCGCGACGACGGGGGCGACGCCCACCGTCACCATCCCGGCGTACGACGCGCCGCCGACCAGCGCGACGCAGCCGGTGTCCGGGGTCGGCCCGGTGTCCGGGCAACCGGCCGGCACGACGGCTGCCCAGCCCGGCTGGCCGAGCACCGCCATGCCCAGCGCCGGCTGGCCGTCGGCACCGGTGAGCAGCACACCCGCTGCACCGGCCGGCTATCCGACCGCCCCGCCGCCCTCCGGTTACCGCCCCCCGTTCGCGCCGCACGGCCCGTACGCTTCGCCGACCCCGGCCGCGCCTCCTCCGCCCAAGCCGCCGAAGCCGCCGAAGCGCCCCAAGGAGCGGTCGCCGCTCGGCGCGGTGACCTTCTCGCTGATCTTCCTGGTGCTCGGTCTGGTCGCCCTGCTCGACCTGCTGGACGTCTTCGCCATCAGCGCCTCGGCGTACTTCGCGGCCGCGCTGGCCACGATCGCGCTGGGCCTGCTGGTCGGCACGTGGTTCGGGCGGGCGCGCTGGCTCATCGCGCTCGGTCTGGTGACCGCGGCGGCGCTGGGCACGGCGACCGTCGCCGAGTCCTACGACCGGATCCGGGGGGTCGACGGCGCGGTGACCTGGGCGCCCACCGACTACCGCGACCTGGCGGACCGGTACGAGAACAGCTTCGGTGACGCCGTGCTCGACCTGCGCGGGATCGACTTCGCGAAACGGGACAGCCAGGTGACAGTTGCCGTCAACTTCGGCCAGGCGACGGTCGTCGTGCCGCCGAACGTGGACGTCACCACGGTGGCCGACGTCAACGCGGGTGACGCCACCGTCTTCGGCAACCGATCCGGCGGGCTGGACGGCCGCCTGCGGGAGTCCACCGACGTCGGCGCGGACGGGCCCGGCGGCGGGACCCTGCGCCTCTACATCCATGTCAATGCCGGCAACCTGGAGGTGACCCGGTGAAGGCTCACCGCACGGATCTGGTGTCGTTCGCCTTCGGGCTCGTGTTCCTGGCGCTGTCCGCCTGGTGGCTGCTCGCCCAACTGCTCGGGCTCGCGCTGCCGCCGGTCGGCTGGTTCCTGGCCGGCGCACTCATCCTGATCGGGGTCTTCGGGCTGGTCGGCGCGTTGCGCTCGGGTCGACCGAACCAGCCGGAGCCGATTGCCGAGGCCGGTGCCGCCGAGGCGGTCGCTCCCCTCTCCGGCACGTCCGTCTCCGGCGCACCCGTCTCCGGTGCCGCCACGGCGACGTCCGGCGCGGCCCTGCCGGTCTGGGAAGCCGAACGGTCCACCTGGGACACTCCCTCCTCGGACCCGACGCTCATCTCGGACCCGACGCGTTCCTCGGACCCGACGCTCATCTCGGACCCGACGCTCATCTCGGACCGGACGTTGGAGACGCCGACCACCGAGGTGCGGCCGCAGGACGTGCCGGCCGCCGACGTGATCCACCCTGCCTGGCTGGCACATTCGCCGGCGGAGTCGCCGACCGAGCCCATCCCCGGCCAACCCGGCAACGCAGACGACGAGCCGACCATCGGGAATTCCGCCCGCCCGGCCTCGTCCGAGGGGAACGAGCCGACCCGGTCCGACCAACCGGTCGAGGCCAGCGGCGAGCAGCCGGGTGACGAGCGCGAGGGTCCGCGCAGGGAAGCCTGACCTCGGGCGGTCCGTCCGCGTCGGTCCACCGCATCCCCACGGCGGTGCGGCCGGCGCGGACGGACGCATATGCTGGCTGGTGGAGATCTCGCCTCCGCCGGCCGGCCCGTCCCGCCCATGGCGGTCCCGCCGCGATTCCCGTCTCTACCCCCGTCAGGAGCCCGCCCGACATGACCCAGTCCCCCGCCGTGCGTACCACCGGCCGGTCCGGTCCGGTCCGCATCGGCGAGCGAGCCGCCCGTACCCTCGTCGCCGAGCTGGCCCGGATCAACGACCCCAAGGCCGCCCTGCTGGTCGGGGTGACCCCGGACTCCGCGGTGCTGGCCGCGGCGGTCGATGCGCTGCTCCCCGGTGACCGGCTCACCGTGGTGCCCGCCGAGCCGTTCGGCGCTGCGGCGCTCCGCGAGCACGTCACAGCCCAGGGCCGCTGGGTCGCCGACCGGGTGAGCGTCGTCGACTCGCTGGCCGAAGCCGAGGCCGCCGGGGTCGTCATCGCCGGTGAGGCGTTCACCGGCACCGCCGAGGCCACCCGCAACGGCGTCGAGGGGTTGGCGAAGTACCTGACCGACGGGGCGGTGCTGAGCGTGGCGACCGTCGCCACCCCCGGCCGGACCGAGGGTGCCGCCGCCGAGCTGGCCCGGCAGGACGCCCTCTACGGCGTCGGCGCCGATCTGGTGCTGCGTAACTCGCCGCCGGTGCGGGTCTACCGGCTGCGGTTCACCCCGGCCAGCCCGGCCACGGCCGACACCCTGGCCCCCGCGTACCGGCCGTCGAGCGTGCCGGTGACCCGGGGCATGCACATCGACTCCAACGGAGTGGCGGCGGCGGGCATCGCGCTGGGCCTCGCGGCGCTGGCCCGGGTGGCGCGTCCGTCGTCCAAGCTGTGGCTGCTGCCGGCCCTGGCCGCCGGGCCGGTCGCCGCGTTCTTCCGGGATCCCGAGCGGGACGTGCCGGAGGACCCGAGCGCCGTGGTCGCCAGCGCGGACGGCAAGGTCCTGTCGGTGCAGCGGCTGCACGACGAGCGCTTCGGCGACGGCGAGTGGCTGCGGATCGCGGTGTTCCTGTCGGTGCTGGACGTGCACGTCAACCGCGCCCCGGTCGCCGGCAAGGTGGTGGACTACTTCGTCGCCGATGGCGGCTTCGTCAACGCGATGAAGCCGGACGCCGAGCACAACGTCGCCGCGTACACAGTGCTGGACACCGCTCGCGGCACGGTGGTGGTCGCGCAGCGGACCGGGCTGATCGCCCGCCGGATCGTGCAGCGCGCGCCGATCGGCGCGCTGCTGGCCAAGGGCGAGCGCTTCGGGCTGATCCGGTTCGGCTCCCGGACCGACGTCTACCTGCCCGCTGAGGCCGCGGACCCGCTGGTCGGGCCGGGCGACAAGGTGGTCGGCGGGTCGACTGTCATCGCCCGCTGGCGCTGACCCGCAAACGAGAAACGGGGCGCCGCTTTCGCGGCGCCCCGTTCCTGTCTGCTCAGATCAGGCGGTACGACGTTGCCGCAGCCAGAGAACCGGCCCGCTGACCAGGTAGCCCACCACGATCAGGGCGAACGTGAGCCGAATGTCGACCAGCGCGCCGATCACCGGGGCCAGCCAGAGCCACGGCGGCAGCTTCACCAGCCGGGCGAGCTTGGCGTACGGGAAGCTGGACACCATCGCGAAGGCCAGCAGCGCCACCCCGGCGACCAGCACGGCACCAGGCACCGGCAGGCCGATCGCCACCGTCACGGCGAGCACCGCGGCCGCCATGGTGGTGGGCACCCCGCAGAAGAACCTGCCGTCCTTCGGCGAGACGTTGAAGCGGGCCAGTCGAATCGCGGCACACGCTGCGACCAGGGCGCACGCCACCGCCGCCGCCGCCGTGGAGACGGAGCCGGCGAGCGAGGCGTAGACCACTACCGGCGCGGCGAGACCGAACGAGCACATGTCGGCCAGTGAGTCCATCTGCGCGCCGAACGGGCTGGCCACCCCGAGCCGTCGGGCCAGCGCGCCGTCCAGACCGTCGAAGCCGACGCACGCGATCAGGCAGAGCGCCGCCATGCGCACCTCGCCCTGCATGGCCAGGAAGATGGCCAGCATGCCGAGCATCAGGCTGGCCAGCGTGCAGGCGTTGACCAGGCCGAACTTCATCCGGCGCGCGATGGTGCGCTCGCCGGGGAGCAGTGGGATCGAGTGGGCCTCGTCGGTCTGCGTCATCGGCGGCATCGCCGGGCTGACCGGCATGACCGCGTTGACGTCGGCTCGGTCCAGGCCCAGTGTCGGGTCCACGCCCAGTGTCGGCCGGCTGAGCCGGTCCAGGCCGTAGCGACGGCGCTGCCGATCGGCGTACCGGTGCTCGGTCGGGGCCAGGTCGGTCGGGTGCAGGTCGCCGTCGCGGCGACCGACCCGGACCAACAGCACCTGGCGGGCGAACGTGCTGCTGCGGCGCAACCGGCCCGCCCAGCGACGCCCTGCGGGGCGCGGACTGTCAGTAGTACGACGCCGGCGCCATGGGGCTCTCGGCACGTTTCCTCCATCACCGGATCTGCTGACCGCCAAGCGGCGGGTGTCCGGCTGTCTCGTGCCGGACCTTGCATGGCCCGGCAGCCGTTTTGCGGAGTACACCATCGCATAGGGGAACATGGCTTGGCGATAGCTGCCGGCGGTACTTATATCTGGCTTAAACCGCTCGAACCGCTCGCTTGTTCCCATCCCGGGCTTCATCGCCCGTTTCCTCCATCATTCCCGCCTTTGACTGTACCGGAGGGTCACCAAGTCGGCTCACCGAGCGGGGTGCTATCGGCCACTCTGTCCGATTGCCACGGCAGCGATGTCGCTCAACGGCAGGTCAGCCGCCTCGTCGCGGGTGAACCACCCCGCCCGCGCCGTCGACCCTCCTGCGGACTCGGTGACCACCGCGTCGGTGGGTACGTCCACCAGCACCCGATAGATCACCCGTACGCCATGCCAGTCCAGAGGTCGGCCCTCCGGGCCCAGCGCGGCAGGATTGTGCAGATTGTTGACGCCGAGAAGCTCCACGACCCGACCCACCTGCCCGCCCTCCTCGACCACCTCCCGCAGCAACCCGGTGGCCGGCTGCTCACCGTGATCGGTGCCACCGCCGGGCAGATGCCACAGACCGGCCCCCGGGTAGCCCTCCGCGATCTGGGTGAGCAGGATCCGCCCAGCGGGGTCGGTGACCAGCCCGTACGCCCCGAAGCGCAGCCGCCGGTCGGGGTGCTGCGGCGGGAACAGGTCCCACGACCGGTGCGCTGCCGGCGGCAGTGGGGTGACCGGCAGGCCGAGCGCCTCGGCGGTGAACGGGGTCAGCGGCAACTGCGCCACCTCCGCCAGCGAAAGCCAGCACACTTGATCAACCAGACCAGCCCCGACACCCCGCGACCCGCCCCCGGGCCCCGCGCTCTCAGGCCGCGCGCCGTGGGGAGTGCTGAGCTCGAACAATAGCCGGTCGGTGTGCAGCGCGGCCTTGTCCTCCGCAAAGGTGGCCACATCGGCGACCACCGCGAGTAGTCGCGTCACCGCGACCGTCAGCCCGGCCTGCTCGGCGACCTCGCGGACCACAGCGCGCTCCGGGTCCTCGGCATGCCCGACGGCACCGCCCGGCAACCGCCAGACCCCGGGAAACTCACCCTCTGCCCCGTCCCGAACCACCAAGACCCGGCCCGAGTCCCGCAAAAGACCATAGACCCCGACTCGCCGCGCAAATTGCACCTTTGCTCGCTCCCCGCTTCGCACCACAGCTATTGATCATGAAGTTATCGCCGTCCATCTCGCGTTCCGACAATAACTTCATGATCAACGCGAGGTGGCGCACGGGAAACCCTCAAGGCCTGGCGAGCCGGAGCATCCGGGGCAGCCGCCGCGTCCGGGCAGCCGGCCCTTGACGACGACCAATTAGCCTCGCGAAGACCCCTTCGGCCTGCTTTGCGACTCGGTCAGCTTCCCTCCATTAGCCCTCATTGTGGAGCCCAATCGCGTCACGGGGGCCGAGACAAGCGGTGATCAACTCCGGTTCACGGAAGGCGCGGTATTCCGGCACCCGGGATACCGCGCCTTCAAGGAACTCGAGTGGATCATGGGGTGGGCCCTGGGCGGCGCGCCGAATGCCTGCCCGCGACGCCCGCGGCACCCTTCGGCAGGTTGCCCCGAACTCAAGATCGCGCAATATCCAGGATGCAGTGGCATCGGCGCGTCGGTGAAGCCACTACATCCTGGTTCGAGCACGATCTTGGCGCGAGGCGCGAGGCGCGAGGCGCGAGGCGCGACGCC
>NZ_PYAC01000043.1:0-347440 GCF_003264475.1 Micromonospora noduli
GCCGGCTGCGCGACCTGGACCAGCGGTTCCGGCCGCTCGGCCCGGACCGGCGGCGCCGGCTGCGCGACCTGGACCAGCGCCTGCCGAGGACGCGGTGCCGGCGGTGGTGGCGCAGCTCGCCGCGGCCGTCGACCGACGCGACCTGCCCGGCTACCTCGGAGCGCTGGCCGGCGCCACGGTGTGCGTCCCCCTCGCCGGAGAACCGACGCCGGACGTCGACTTCCCGTGGACGGTGGTCGGCGACGCGACCGGCGCGCCGCTGCTGCCGGTCTTCACCTCGCCGGGGGCGCTCGCCGCGTTCGCAGGGGACGGAGTGCCGTTCGTCGCGCTGCCCTGCGCCGAACTGTTCGAGGACTGGCCGGACCCGTCCTGGGGGCTGGCGGTCGACCCGGGCAGCCCCCGAGCGGTCGCCCTGGCCGCCCCGGCCCTCGCCGCCCTGCTGACGGCGAACGTCTCCACAGCCTGACGCCCTGTCCAGCCGCGACGACGCCCCCTCTCCCGCGATCTTGCAGTTGCTGTCGCGGCACAGGGAGCTTTCCACTCATCTCGGCGACAGGAACTGCAAGATCGGCGCGACGGGGACGCGGGGTGGCTCGGAGGGACGGGGCGGCACGAACCGCCCGCGGTGGCGTCGTTGGTCACTCCGGAGGGGGTGGCGAACGGCCGCTGGGCTGGGCAGCATGGAGGGCATGGACTACGAGTACGCGCCACTGCGGCTGCCGCCGAACGTCGACCGGTTGACCGCCGCGGCGCAGTTGGCGATCCAGGCGGAGTTCTCCGGATGGGAGTTGGCCCGGGTGCGGCTGTACCGGGACGGCACGCGGCAGGTGGTGCTGCGTCGTCGGCGCGTCAACCAGCCGCAGCCGGGTCTGTCGTACTGACGACCGGGCGGTGCCGCCCGAGGCCGGAGTCGGCCCCGGGCGGCACCCGGCCTAGTGCTGGTGCCCGGCGTGGTCGTGGTCGTCGTCGAGCTCCAGGAACGGGTGCTCGTCGAGCCGACCGACCAGCCGGTCGTCGGCAGCCGGCTGGAACGGGCCGACGGCGTCGTCGTCGTCGAACGACTCCAGGTCGACCGGGGTGCCCACCTCGCTGACCATGACCACCCCGTCGAGCGGCTCCAACTCGGGGACGTCCAACGCGCCGAGCGAGCCGTCACCGCTCTGCAGCAGCTCCAGCACCGCCTCGCCGACGCCCTCCACCGGCGCCGGCTCGTCGTCCTCCGGGGTGCCCTCGCGGCGGGCCGCCTCGGCCACCCGCAGCAGCGCGGCGACGCTCGGCACCCGGTAGTCACGACGCTGACGCACCGAGATCACCCGGGGGTGCGGGTCGCTGGCCTCGGCACCCTCGCCGCCGCCGAAACGTTCGTCGGCCTCGTCCGGGTCGATCGAGTCGACATCCCACGGCGTCACCTCGCCGAAGGCGTCGAGCAGTCGCTCGTCGTACGCGAAGGAGGCGTTGTTCAACGCCACGTACGCCTGCCAGACGTCGTCGTCGTCGACGCGGCCCTGCGCGGCGCGTACGGCGGCCAGGTGGTGGCGGGCCGCTTCGATCACCCGCTCGAGAGCGGCGTCCAGCTCACCATGCTGGTCGGTCATGTGGGGCAGTCCCTTCACGATGGGGAGGTTGCGCGCCGGCGGCCACCGCCGGACACGACTAGCAGGTGCGGAGGAACCGGTCGAGAACCCGCACGCCGAACTGTAGTCCGTCCACCGGAACGCGCTCGTCGATGCCGTGGAACAACGCCGAGAAGTTCAGGTCGGCGGGCAGCCGCAGCGGGGCGAACCCGAAGCAGCGGATGCCGAGCTGCGAGAACGCCTTGGCGTCGGTGCCCCCGGAGAGCATGTACGGGACGGGCCGCGCTCCCGGGTCCTCCGCGCGCAGGGCCGCCGACATGGCCTCGACGAGGTCACCGTCGAAGGTGGTCTCCAGCGCCGGCTGCCGCTGGACGTACTCGATCGCGATGTCCGGGCCGACCAGCTCGCGCAGCTGCCGCTCCAGCAGCTCGGACTGGCCGGGCAGGCTGCGGCAGTCGATGGTGGCGGTGGCCCGGCCGGGGATGACGTTGTCCTTGTAGCCGGCACTCAACCGGGTCGGGTTGGCGGTGTTGCGGATGGTCGCGCCGATGATGTTGGCGATGGGGCCGAGCTTCGCGATGGCCGTCTCCGGGTCGTCCGGGTCCAACTCGATGCCGAGCAGGTCGGAGACCTCGGTCAGGAAGGCCCGCACGGTGTCGGTGACCACCACCGGGAAGCGGTGCCGGCCGATCCGGGCGACGGCCTCGGCGAGCGCGGTGACGGCGTTGTCGTCGTGCATCATCGAGCCGTGCCCGGGGCGGCCCTTGGCGTGCAGCCGCAGCCAGTCGATGCCCTTCTCGGCGGTCTCGATGAGGTAGAGCCGCTGGTTGTCGTTGACCGAGTAGGAGAAGCCGCCGACCTCACCGATGGCCTCGGTGCAGCCGTCGAAGAGGCCCCGGTGGTTGTCCACCAGGAAACGCGCGCCGTAGTCGCTGCCCGCCTCCTCGTCGGCCGTGTACGCGAGCACGATGTCGCGCGGGGGTCGTACGCCGGTGCGCTGCCAGTGCCGCACCACGGCGAGCACCATCGCGTCGAAGTCCTTCATGTCGATGGCGCCCCGGCCCCAGAGGTAGCCGTCGCGCAGCTCGCCGGAGAACGGGCCCACCGACCACTCGTCGGCGTCGGCGGGCACCACGTCCAGGTGGCCGTGCACCAGCAGCGCGCCGCGGCTCGGGTCGGTGCCCGGGATGCGGGCCACCACGTTCGCCCGACCCGGCGCGGACTCGTGCAGGACGGACTCCACGCCCACCTCGGCGAGCTTCTCCGCCACGTACTCGGCCGCGCGGCGCTCGCCGACGCTGGTGTCGTTGTCACCGGTGTTGGTGGTGTCGATGCGCAGCAGGTCGCGGCAGAGGTCCACGACCTCTGCGGTGGGGTCGGGCAGGGCGGAGGCGGCATCGCTCGTCATCGCCTCTTCATACCAGCCCGGGCCGCTCGACAGGCCGGCGCGGGTGGGCGCATCGACGGGCCGGTTTCGCGTTGGTCGCGTTCGGGTACCGCCGCCCACGACCGTACGTCCCTGCCGGAGCTTCCGCCCGCCAGTCGAGGAGGGCACCATGTCCGCTGTTCCCCTGCCGCCGCTGCCGCCCGCGCCCGCACCCGATGAGGGTTACCGACCCGCCGGTCGCAGCATCGCCGACATCGTCGACCGGGAGCACCGGCAACTGCTGGCGCTGCTGGACCAGCTCTCCGGCCCGGACACCACGCCGCAGGAGGGGTTGGCGGTGCTCACCGCCGCGCTGTCGCGGCACCTGTCCGCCGAGGAGCAGTACCTGCTGCCGGCGGTCCGCGCGGTGCTGCCGGCGGCCACCGAGCGGGTGGACGCGGAGATCAACGCCGACGCGGCCCTGCTGAGCGCCCTGAAAGGGCTGACGGACGAGGCGCTGACCGAGATCGCCGAGCGGGTCCGCCGGCATGTCGACGGGGTGGGCGCGCTGGTCACCGAGCTGCGCGCGGTCGCGACCGAGGAGGAGCTGATCCGGCTGGGCAACCGGTTGGAGATCGCCGAGGAGGCCGCGCCGACCCGGCCGCACCCGGGCACGCCGGCCACCCCTCCATGGAACCGGATCGTGGAGCCGGCGGTCGGGGTGGTGGACAAGGTCCTCGACGCGGTGACCCGCCGGCCGACGTACCTGGCGGACCTGCCGGAGCCACCGCGCGACCGGTGACCGGCGCCCGCCGGCAATGCATTCATTATCACCGATCCGCTCGGGCTATTCCGCCAGCAGACACGTAGTCCTACCGTCACAATATGAACCTGGAGCTGCGTCACCTGCGGGTGGTCTGCGCGATAGCGGAGACGGGAAGTGTGACGAAGGCGGCCTCGGCTCTCGGCCTGGCCCAGCCGGCGCTCACGGCCCAGCTCCAACGCATCGAACGGACGCTGGGCGGCCCGCTGTTCGACCGGGACCGGCGCGGGGCTCGACCCACCGCGCTCGGTGAGCTGGTGCTGGCCCGCGCCCGGGTGCTGCTGCCGGCGATGAAGGGGCTGCAGGACGAGGCCGCCCGGCTGGCCGGGGCTGGCGACACACCGCCGTGCTACCGGTTCGGTGGGGTGAACAGCCCGATCCTGGGTCGGCTGGTGCACCGGTTGGCGGCCGAGCAGCCGCCCGCCCAGATCACCACGTACGCGTCCTGGTCGGTGGACGAGCTGGCGCAGTTGGTGGCCGGCGGTCGGCTGGACTTCGCGCTGGCCGGCGTGTGCGGCGACGCCAGTCCGTCGGCCGGGTTCGGGTTGAGCTGGCAGGAGGTCGCCGTCGACCCGGTGCTGGTGCTGCTGCCGGAAACCCATCCCCTCGCGGCGCAGGACGAGGTCCGCCTGGCCGACCTGCGCCACGAGCAGTGGGTCGCCGCGCCGGGTGACGGCTGCTTCGCCGACTGCTTCGCCGCCGCCTGCGCCCGCGCCGGCTTCACCCCCCGCAAGGTGTACGAGACCGACATCCGCGGCTGCGTCGACCTGGTGGAAGCCGGCGTGGCGGTGGCCCTGTGCCAGGCGACGTTCCGCCCCGTGAGCGGCCTGGTCACCCGTCAACTCGCCGGGACGCCGCTGCGCTGGCGGCTGCTGCTCGGCTGGCATCCGGACTCCCACGCCGCCCAGGGTGCGGCGCTGGTGCTGGAGACGGCCAAGGCGGCCTACGTCGACTCGTTGGCGCCGCACCCGGCGTACCTGGCCTGGCTGCCCCGCAACCCGGGGTTCGGCGTCCGGCACCCCACCGGGGTACGGCCGGGCTGAGCGGCCGGTATTCCCGGCCGCTGGCGGTGCGAACCGCCGTGGGCCGGGTATCTGGCGGACATGACCGACCTCTACCCGCCCGCCGACGACCGCGAACTGCTGCGCGAGGCGGCTGCCGCGCACACCGCCGCCACCCGCGAGGTGGAGGCTTTCCTGCGCCGCCTACCGGCGGTGCCCGACCCGGCCGACGTGACCGAGTACGCCAACCTGCTCACCCGAGAGGACCAGACCCGCGGTGACCGGGACGCCGCCGCCGACGCGGCGGGCCTGACCATCGCAAGCCTGGAATCCGACAAGGGCCAGTAGCAGGACGCCGAACGGTGCCGTCCCTGCCCGGGACGGCACCGTCGTGCGGTCGCTCAGCGTTCGACGAGCGGGTCGTGACCCAGGTCCAGCAGGGAGTGCCGCCAGCTGTCGTCGGCGTTGCCGCGCGACGGCTTGGCGTCCATCAGCTCGCGGATCCGCTCGACCGCCTCCCGCATCACCTCGATGTCCTCCGGGGTGAGGTCCACCTTGCGCTTGGTGAGCACCTTGAGGATCTCCCGGCCGGGCTGGGGCAGGTCGAGGTTCGGGTTCGGGCTGAACGACTCCTCTCCCGAACCCCGGGTCAGCAGCCACGTTCGCAGCTGCTCCGACGGGACGTTGACCTCGGCGTGGAAGTCCTCCCAGAGCACTTCCACCTCGGGGTCGAGCCGCGCTTCGCGTACCATCAGGTCTCCTCTCCGGGCGGCGGCCCGGACGTCTCCGGGTCGTCCTGGTCGGTCTTCGGATGCAGGCCCTCCGCGGGCACCCGCGTCCGGCGGGGGTTCGCGGTGGGCGGCGCCAGGATCGGGTCGGGATGGTCGTCCTCATCCCGGGGTTTCGCGGACTCCGCGGGCTGGTGCGGGTCCTCGTGTTCGTCCCTTCGCGCCGGCCCGCTCATCGCGGGTGTGTGGTCGTGGCGGCGGTGTACCCCCGCTCGCCCGCGGTCACGTCGAAGGTGAGTGCGCCGTCGCGGACGTCCACAGTGACCTTCTGCCCCGGCGAAATCGCCGACTCCAGCAGCATCCGGGACAGGTGATTGTCCACCTCCCGCTGGATCACCCGGCGCAGCGGGCGGGCACCGAACTCCGGCTGGTAGCCGTGCTCGGCGAGCCAGTCGATGCCGGCGGTGGTGAACTCCACCTGGAGGTCCTGGGCGTGCATCCGGCGGCGGGTCTCCTCCAGCAGCAGCGCGGTAATGTCGCGCAGCTGCTCGGCCTCCAGCCGGCGGAAGATGATGACCTCGTCGATGCGGTTGAGGAACTCCGGGCGGAAGTTCTCCTGCAGGCGGCGCATGAGCCGCTCCCGCAGCTCGTTGCTCTCCTGCTCGCTGCCCACGTCCCCGGTGCCGAAGCCGACCGAGCGCTGGGCGCCGGTGATCAGCTCGGAACCGAGGTTGCTCGTCATGATCAGGACCGTGTTCTTGAAGTTCACAGTGCGACCCTGACTGTCGGTGAGCCGCCCGTCGTCGAGCACCTGGAGCAGGATGTTGAACACGTCCGGGTGGGCCTTCTCGATCTCGTCGAGCAGCACCACCGCGTACGGGCGGCGCCGCACCGCCTCGGTGAGCTGACCGGCCTCCTCGTAGCCGACGTATCCGGGCGGAGCGCCGACCAGCCGGCTGACCGTGTGCCGCTCCTGGAACTCGCTCATGTCCACCCGGACCATCCGGTCCGCCTCGCCGAACAACGCCTCGGCCAGGGCCCGCGCCAACTCGGTCTTGCCGACGCCGGTCGGGCCGAGGAACAGGAAGCTGCCCATCGGCCGCTCCGGGTCGGCCAGCCCGGCCCGGGAGCGGCGCACCGCCTCGGCGACCGCGGTGACCGCGTCGTCCTGACCGACCACCTTCTGGTGCAGGTGGCCCTCCAGGCGCAGCAGCCGGTCGCGTTCCTCCTCGGTGAGCTGGCTGACCGGGATGCCGGTGGCCCGGGAGACCACCTCGGCGATCTCCTGCGGGCCCACCTCGGGCACCTGGGAGCCGGACGAACCGTCCTCGCCGTTCGCCCGTCGAATGTCCTCCTCCAACTCGGCGATCCGGTCGCGCAGCGCGGAGGCCCGCTCGTACTGCTCGTCGGTGACGGCCTGTTCCTTGTCCCGGCGTACATCGTCGAGTTCCTGCTCCAGCTCCCGCACGTCGGACGCGGGGGTGCGGGTGCGCAGCCGCACCCGGGCGCCGGCCTGGTCGATGAGGTCGATCGCCTTGTCCGGCAGGAAGCGGTCGGTGACGTACCGGTCGGACAGCTCGGCGGCGGCGACCAGCGCCTCGTCGGTGAAGCGCACCTGGTGGTGGGCCTCGTACCGGTCGCGCAGCCCGCGCAGGATGGCGATGGTGTCGTCGACGCTGGGCTCGGGCACCAGCACCGGCTGGAAGCGCCGGGCCAGCGCGGCGTCCTTCTCGATGCTCTTGCGGTACTCGTCCAGCGTCGTCGCGCCGATCACCCGCAGCTCGCCGCGGGCGAGGGCGGGCTTGAGCATGTTTGACGCGTCCATTCCGCCCTCGCTGCCGGCGCCACCGGCCCCGACCAGGGTGTGGATCTCGTCCATGAAGATGATCAGCTCGTCCCGGTGCGCCCGGATCTCGTCGATCACCTTCTTCAGCCGTTCCTCGAAGTCGCCGCGGTAACGGGTGCCGGCGACCAGACCGGCCAGGTCGAGCTGGACGACCCGCTTGCCGAGCAGGGTCTGCGGTACGTCGCCGTCGCAGATCCGTTCGGCCAGCCCCTCGACGATGGCGGTCTTGCCCACGCCGGCCTCGCCGATCAGCACCGGGTTGTTCTTGGTCCGCCGGGACAGGATCTCCACGGCCTGCTCGATCTCGTCGGCCCGCCCGATCACCGGGTCGATCTGGTCGTTGCGGGCCAGGTCGGTGAGGTCCTGGCCGTACTGGTCCAGGGTGGGGGTGCCGCGGTCCGGCTTCGGGCCGTTCATCGGCCCGCGCTCGGCATTGGCGGCCTGCAACGACTCCGGTTGGATCCGGCCGGCGGCCAGCATCCGCCCGGCTGGCGACTCCGGGTTGAGCGGCAGCGCCATCAGGATGTGCTCGGGGCCGATGTAGTTGGCGCCCATCGCCCGGGACAACTGATGGGCGTCGAGCAGCGCCCGCTTGGCGGCGGGGGTCAACGACAGGTTCGGCGGCACCTCCCCGCGCGGCGCGCCGTCGCCCTTTCCACCGAGGGCGTTGAGCAGGGTGTCCGGGTCAGCCCCGGCCCGGCGTACCAGGTCACGCAGCGGTTCGCGTTGCAGCGCCGCCCAGAGCAGGTGGTCGGTGTCCAGGTCGCTGCTCTGCCGTTGCGCGGCCCGCCGGGCCGCGTCGGCCAGCATCTCCCGAGCGTCGGCCGTCATCAGTCGGGTGATGTCGACCCGGTGCGGCGGTCGGCGCCCTCCCTCGCCCCGGCCGAAGTACCTGGCCAGGAATTCGTCCCACGGGTCGGAGCCGATGTCACCGGGTCCCATCATGTCTGTCCTCCGCAGTAGGGCTCGGCACGGTCGGCAGGGGCTACCCGGCGCGCGCCCCGACAAACGCCGCAGGTGGCGGAGGACCGGCGTTCCGGGAGTGGCGTCGGGTCAGGGCCGGCCGATGGTGGCAGGCTGACGGGATGGATGAGACCCCGCTGCTGATCGTGGATGGCGCCAACGTGGTGGGCTCGCGCCCGAACGGGTGGTGGCGTGACCGTGCCGGGGCCGCTGCCCGGTTGCGCGACTCGCTCGCCCCGGTGGCGACCATCGGGTTGCCGGCCCGGCTGACCGCCCCGGTGGAGGTGGTCCTGGTGGTCGAGGGTGCCGCGCGGGACGTGCCGGGCACCGAGGGCGTCCGGGTGGTCTCCGCCGCCGGCTCCGGCGACGACACTGTGGTCGAGCTGGTGAAGGGCGCGCCGCGACGTCGGCGGCTGGTGATCACCGCCGACCGGGAGTTGCGCGGGCGGGTGACAGCGCTGGGTGCCGAGGTGTACGGCCCGCGCTGGCTCCGAGAGAACCCGACCAGCAACTGAGAAATTCTCGCACTGGGACTCCCACAGATCGGACTCCCGGCACTTCCGAGGGCCTTCCGGACAGGCGGGCAGGAACACCGACAGGGCGGATGTTCTTTCGGAACCGCCGATAGGCTCTAATGGAGATCTCCCCGCCCCCAGGAGGTTCCGCCGTGGCGAGCGTCGCCGAGCTGAAGGCTGCCATCGATGTCGCCCTCCAACAGATCGGAGACGGGCAGACAGCCGTGCAGGCGGCCGGCGAGAAGCTCTCCGAGGCACAGCAGACCCTGGCCGGGGCGCTGGAGGGCAGCGGGCACGAGACGGTGGAGGCGGCCCAGGCGTCGCTGACCCAGGCCAGCCAGGAGCTGGATGAGTGTCTCGCCGCGACACTTGTCGCGGTGGAGCAGGCGCAGCTCTACGTCTCCACCCTGTAGGCCGCCATGTCCATCATCGAGGATGTCGGCGGGCAGGTCCGTGCCGCCACCGAGGAGTTCCCGGTGGCCCTGCTCGGGCAGGCGCTGGAGAAGTTCGGCCTGGCCGCGGAGCGGCTGCGCTGGGTACGACAGGAGTCGGCCAACCCGATGGGGGTGCCCGAGCTGTCCGCCGCCACCGAGCACGCCGAGAGCGCCGGCTACGCGCTGCGGGTGGCCCAGGAACAGCTGTCGGCCTACCTGACGGCGATCGGGCTCGGCGCGGACGGCGCCCCGGCACCCCGCCCCGAGCAACGCGCTCCCCGCCACGACACGCCACCGGCGTCCGGGCCCGCCACGGTCGCGCCGGAGCCGGCCGAGCAGGTGCGAATGCGCCGCTGGTGGTCGGTGCGGGTGGCCGAGCTGACCGGCGGGCGCGAGGGCACCGACGACGAACCCGACGAGCGGGTGGACGACTCCCAGGAGTTGCTGCGCCGAGTGGTGGGTGGTGTCCGCTCCGGCGACCGGGACCGGCTCCGCAGGGAGTTGCACCGAGCCCCGGCCGACGTGGGGCTGGGCCTGGCGGCGCTGGCACCGCCGCTGCTGCGCGAACTGGCCGGTGAGCTGCTCGGGCACCCGCCGCGCGCCACCGACCTCGGGCGGCTGCGCGGCGAGTTGGACGGACGCGTCCGCGACCTGCTGCCCGGGTTGCCGCCGCCGGTGCTGGAGACGCTGCTGACCCGGGTGTGCCGGATGCCGCCGCCGCGCGCCTCCGGGGAGCCGCCGCACGCCGCCGACTCCGCGGTCACCGCCGGGGTGGCGACCGGGCTGCTGCTCGCCCGCCTCGGCCGGGACCTGCCGGCCGGCGGGAGAGAACCGGCGGGCGCGGGGCAGCGAGGCGACGCGGGAAAGCCAGCGCGGGCCGGGCAGCCGGCAGGCGCGCAGGAACCGGGCGGGACCGGGCGACCAGGCGCGGCTCCCCGCGCCGGCGGTCCGGTGCAGCGGGCGAACACCGCCACCACGCAGCGCTCCGGTGGCCTGCCGCCACGCTCGGACGGGCCGCCGCCACGCCCCGGTGGGCTGCCCCCACGCTCGGGCAGCCCCTGGCGGGACGCGCCGACGCGCCGGGGCTCCGATGGCTGACCGGCGCGGTCAGCTGGCCAGCCGGGTCCGGGAAACCCTCGCCGAGGCGTTGGGCGCCACCCGTACCCGGCTGTCCGCCGCCCAGGCCGACCTGACCGCCGGGCGGGAACGACTGGCCCGGGTCCAGCGGGCGGCGGCCGCCGTACCGGCGCGGGTGGGCACCCAACGGGACCGCCGCATCGCCGAGATCGACGCCCGCTACTCCACCCGGATCGCGGAGCTGGCCCGGCGGGCCGCCGACGCGGCGCGGCAGGAGGCGCCCGGCTGCGCGGGGGCCGATTGGGCCGGGTGGGCGCCCACGCCCGCCCGCCGGGCCGAGCCGCCCGGAGCGCTGCGGATCGGCACGGTCCGGATCGACGGCGTCGACCCGGTGCCCGCGCTGGTGCCGCTGCTCGACGCCGGGCACGTCCACCTCTCCGGGGACGACCGCGCCGGCTGCGACGCGGTGGTGTCCGCGTTGCTGCTGCGCGCCGTCGGCCGCGCCGACCCCGGGGCGGTACGACTGATCGGGTACGACCCGGACCAGCTCGGCGGCGGACTGGCCGGGTTCGCTCCGTTGGGCACGGCCGGGCTGCTCACCTTCGTCGGGCCGGGAGGGCTGGGCCCACTGCTGGACGACCTGGTGGAGCAGATCCGCCGGATCAACGAGACGGTCCTCGCCGGCGAGTACGCGTCGCTGCGCGAACTGGCGGCGGCGACCGGCCGACGGCCCGAGCCGTGGCGGGTGGCGGTGCTGCTCGGTGGGGAGGAGCTGAACCGGCACGAGCGCGGGCAACTGGACCGGGTGGTGCGGGCCGGCGCCGCCTGCGGCGTACACCTGGTGGTGCGCGGTGTGCCGTTGCCGGAGGATCCGACGGTGACCCGGGTGGTGGCCGGTGTGTCCGGCGCGCGGATCGGCGGTTCAGCCGGGCTGCCGGTCCGACTGGACCCACCGCCGCCGGCGGCGCTGGTCACCGAGACCTGCCGGGACGTCGCCGCCCGGGTGAACGCGGGCCCGCCGCCGACCCCCTTCACCGACCTGCTGCCCCCGCCCGAGCTGATGTGGCGGGAGGACTCCGCCGACGGGCTGACCGCGCCGATCGGTGAGGGCCCACAGGGTCGGCCGGTGCGGTTGACGCTTGGCGACTATCCACCGCACGCGCTGATCGGGGGGCCGTCCGGCACCGGCAAGACCAACCTGATCTTCGCGTGGATCGGCGCGCTCGCGGCCCGCTACTCCCCCGCCGAGCTGGAGTTCTACCTGCTGGACTTCAAGGAGGGGGTCTCCTTCGCGCGGTTCGCGCAGGGCCGGCGCGACCCGAGCTGGCTGCCGCACATGCGGCTGGTCGGCATCAACGTCAACACCGACCGGGAGTTCGGGCTGGCGTTGCTGCGCTTCCTCGCCGAGGAGTTGCGCCGACGCGCCGACGCGGCCAAGAAACACGAGGTGACCAAGCTGGCCGAGCTGCGGGCCGTCGACCCGACCGGGCACTGGCCACGCATCGTCGCCGTGGTGGACGAGTTCCAGATGTTGCTGGCCGGCCGGGACGTGGTCGCCCGGGAGGCGGCCGACCTGCTGGAGGACCTGGCCCGCCGCGGCCGGTCCCAGGGCATCCACCTGGTCCTCGCCTCGCAGGACGTGCGGGGCATCGAGGCGCTGTGGGGCCGCCCCGCGCTGGTCGCCCAGTTCACCCTGCGCATCGCGTTGCCCAAGGCGCTGCGCATCCTCGCCGAACGAAACGACGCGGCGCAGTCGCTGCCGCGCTGGCACGCGGTGGTCAACGCCGAGTCGGGCATGGTGGAGGGCAACGAGGTGGCCCGCATCCCGTCGGCCAGCGACTGGGAGACCTGGAGCGGGTTGCAGCACCGGCTGTGGCGGATGCGGGCCCCCGACGCGGCGCCCGCCCGGCTCTTCGACGGCGACGCGATCCCCCGGCTGGCGGACGCCCCGGACTTCCGGGCGCTCGCCGTCCCTCCGGACGGGACAGCGCCCCGCAACCCGGTGGCCCTGCTCGGCGAGATCATCGACGTGCAGTCCCGCTCGGCGTCCCTGCGGCTGCCGCGTGCCCCGGGCCGCAACCTCGCGGTGCTCGGCACCCGCGTCGACGAGGCGTGCGCGGTGCTCGACGCGGCGGCCCGGTCGCTGGCCCGTCAGCACCCGCCGGGCACCGCCCGGTTCTCCATCGCCTGCCTCGACCCGGACGCCGACCCGATCGCCCGCGCCCTCTACGACGACCTGGCCGACGACGCCGCCTGGTACGACGAGGAGACCGTCGGCGAGCTGATGGCCGAGACGGCTGACGGGCTCAGCGGCCGGGCAAGCCCGCACTACCTGTTGCTGTTCGCTGTCGACGCGGCAGCGGGTGCGCTGGCCGCCCGGGTGGGTCGGCGCACCGGCCTGGAGCAGCTGCGCCGGATCATGCACGACGGGCCGGAACGACGCACGCACGTGCTGGCCTGGTGGCGCGGCGTCGCCCGGATGCGCGCCGACCTCGGTGGGCCGGCCGCCCGTACCGACCAGATCGGCGCCTGGGTGGCCCTGGACGCGCACGGCGGCGAGCTGGGCTCGTCGCTCTACCCGGGCACCGGGGGCCCGGACTGGTATCCCCGCCCCTGGCGGGGGCTGTTCTTCGACCGGGCGGTGCACCGCACCGGACAGGTGATCATCCCGTATGGACCGACACGATGAACGAACCGGTGACCAGCGAGACGTACGCGGCGCAGCTGCGGCGGCTGGCCGACCTCACCGCGCGGGTGCGCGAGCAGCGCGACGAGGCGCACACCTGGCACGAGCGGCAGTGCGTTGCCGCCGAGCGGGCCGTTGCCGAGGCGGCCGAGCAGCTCCGAAGCGCCGAGGAGGAGCTGGTCGCCGCCCGTGAGCAGCAGGAACGGGTCGACGCCGAGGTGGCCCACCTGTGGCAACAGGTCCGCTCGCGCCTCGGTGCCCGCCGCCTCGGCGCCCCGCCCGCCCCGGCGATCGGCATCGGGGCCACCGACCCGGTGCTGCTGCTCGCCAAGGCCCGTGACCTCCTCGACCGGGCCGGTCAGCCGGGCGAGCTGCCGGGCTCGGTCAACCCGCTGCTGGCGCTGTGCGGGGTGGCCGGCGGTGTGCTGGCGTACGCGCTGGGAGCCGGGGCCCGCGCGCTCGGCGTCGGGTACGGCGGGGACCTGGCGGTCGGACTACCGGTGCTGGCGCTGGTGGTGACGCTGCTCGGGCCGTTGGTCGGCCTGGTGCCGGCCCGGGTGCTGGCCGACCGCCGGCACGCGGTGCTCGGCCCGCGACCGATCACTGTGGTCCTGGGCGCCGGTCTGCTGACCACGGTGCTGCTGCTGATCCTGGGCCGCTGACCCATGCGCGGCGGGTCCCGCCGGCGCTGCCCTCTCGCCGCCTGCCGAAGGCGTGATCGACTTGGCTTCCTGGAAACCGCGCTGTCCCGGCCTCCCGGACACCGCGGTTTCCTGAAAACCGAGTCGATCAGCGCCGCGCCGCCGGTCAGGCCGGGACGAGCACGGCCTCGCGGAGCAGTCGGCGGGTCAGGGTGACCCGGTCGGCGTCGTCGGGCAGGCCGGGCAGGTCACCGACCCGGGTGACAGTGCCGGTGAGCAGCGCGCGGGCGGCCGGCTCGCAGCTCGCCGGAAGGGTGATGGTGCGGTCGAAGAGCCGCAGCGCCACCGTGTCGGAATCGTGCGGCACCAACTGCCAGCGCAGGCCGGGACGCACTGTGACCCGGGAGTCGGCGTCCAGGGTGGCCAGCGCGTCGGCCTGGGCGAGCGGTCGGATCGGCGCCGGGCGGGCCGCCGGCCAGGCCCGCTGCCGCAGTCGCGCGGCGACCGCGCCCGGGTCGGCGCGCAATAGCCAGTCCCGCAACGCCTCCACGGTCTCGGTCAGCTCCGGCTCGATGGCGTCCGGGTCGGCGACGTCGGTGCCGAACGGCAGGCTGGCCCGCAGCCGCTGGTCCTCGGCGGACAGCGCCAACAACTCCTCGACCAGGGCGTAGCGGGTGAGCGCGCGGATGCCCACGGTCAGGTGCAGGGAGCTGGCGTCCTGCGCCTGCGCGCTGTGCAGCCACCCCCGGGGCAGGTAGAGGGCGTCACCGGGGGCGAGCACCACGTCCAGCGCGGCCGGGCCCTGCGCGGTGGCACCGACCTCGTCGGCGCGACCACCCCACGGCTGCTTCTCCAGCGGGTCGGGCAGCACCGGCGGGTGGATCCGCCAATGCTTGCGGCCGTCGACCTGGAGCACGAACACGTCGTGGGTGTCGTAGTGGGTGGCGAAGCCCTGGCTGCCGGCCGGGGTCAGGTAGGCGTTGATCTGCAACGGCTGGTTGAGCGCGAGGCCCAGGTCGCGGGCGAAGTCGACGAGCGGCGGCCAGATCCGGTGCAGCCCCTGCAACACCAGTGTGGCCCCGGACGCGTACTGCTCCAGGACCCGCTCGTCGAGCACCTGGTCGCCGATTTCGGCGCCCGCGCCGCCGCCGCCGGTCCAGCGCGACGCCGCGACCAACTGGCCGTCCTTGGCGACGCGCAGGAAGGGGGTACGCAGGCCGCGCCGGCTCAGCAGCTCGTCGGCGTCGGCGGGGCTGAGCAGGTCGGTGAAGCCGGCTGGGTCGGGCAGTTCGGCGGCGCGGGACAGCAGCGGGGTGTGCCCCCAGTGCGCGGCGGCGAACTTGGCCGGTTCGACCGAGACGCAGCGGGCCAGCGCCGCGGTGGCCTCGGCGGACGGAACCGCCGGGCGGCCGTGGTGGCCGCCCGGCGGGTCGACGTAGGTCATGGCGAGCCGCTACCGGGCGCTGCCGTCAGCGCCACCGTCCTGCTGGCCCGGGGTGGCACCGCCATCGGCGGGACCCTCCGCGCCGCCATCGGCGCCACCGTCGTGCTGACCGGGAGTGGCACCGCCGTCGGCGGGACCCTCCGCGCTGCCGTCGGCGCCACCGTCGTGCTGACCCGGGGTGGCACCACCGTCGGCGGGACCTTCCGCGCCGCCATCGGCGCCACCGTCGTGCTGACCGGGGGTCGCGCCGCCGTCGGCCGGACCCTCCGCGCCGCCGCCGCCGGTGGTCTGCATGTCGTCATCGTTGAGTGCCATCGGTACTCCCTCGGGTGTGCCGCCCCGCCGTGCGCCGGGGTCCGTCGTGCTGCGGGTGGTACCCCACGCGCGATCTTCTCTAACCCTCACCGTAGACGCCGAACCGGGGCGACACGGGCAGTTCGCGAGCGGCGGCGGAGAGTGCCAGGATGGGGTGGTGATCCTGGTGGGCACGTCCGGCTGGCAGTACCGGGACTGGCGCGGCCGCTTCTATCCGCAGGGGCTGCCGCAGCGACTCTGGCTGGAGCACTTCGCGGCCGGGTTCGCCACGGTCGAGGTCAACAACGCCTTCTACCGGCTGCCCGAGCGGGACACCTTCGCCGCCTGGCGGGCGCGCACCCCGGCGGATTTCTGCGTGGCGGTGAAGATGAGCCGCTACCTCACCCACATCAAGCGACTGCGTGACCCGCAGGAGCCGGTGGCCCGGTTCCTCGGCCGCGCCACCGCGCTCGGTGACCGGCTCGGCCCGGTGCTGCTGCAACTACCACCGAACCTGCGGGCGGACGTCGAGGCGCTGGACGCGACGCTGCGACTGTTCCCGGCGCAGGTGCGGGTGGCGGTCGAGCCCCGGCACCCCTCCTGGTGGACCGACGCCACCCGGGCGGTGCTGGAGCGGCGTCGGGCCGCGCTGGTCTGGGCGGACCGGCTGGGCCGCCCGGTCGCCCCCCGCTGGCGCACCACCGACTTCGGCTACCTGCGGCTGCACGAGGGGCGGGCGCGGCCGTGGCCCCGTTACGGTCGGGCGGCCCTACGGTCCTGGGTGGGTCGGCTGACCGACGCCTTCGGCGCGGACGAGCCGGCGTACGTCTATTTCAACAACGATCCGGGCGGGGCCGCGATCGTGGACGCCGTGGCGTTCGCCGCGCTGGCCCGGCGGGCCGGGCACCCGGTGTCGCGGGTGCCCGCCGCCGCCAAGGCTGCCGACGACTGAGCCCGCCCGACGGCGGTCGGGCGGGCTCGCGGTGTCAGGCCGTCACGGCATCATCGTGGCGAGGTCCTTGGGCATGGTGTCCTTCACGTCCTGCCACTCACCCTGGGTGACATGGCGGCGCAGCGTGTCCAGCACCACCTGCGTCACCCGCTCCGGGCCGCCCTCCGCGTCGTACGGGAAGCCCTGCCGCACCTCGTAGAGGAAGTCGTCGCGGTTGAGCTTGATCGGCACGTCGGACGGCACCCAGCCGTCGAAGTAGATGCCCCGCACCAGCACCGGCAACTGCTGGGCGAACTCCACGCTCTCGCCCACCGGCAGCCGGTCGCGCAGCAGGTGCAGCACCGTGCGCAGGGCCGCGTACGACTGGTTGCGCCGTTCCTTCGGCCAGCCGTAGGCGTTCTCGATGTCCTTGAGAATGAGGTTCGTCTTGTCCAGCGAGGACTCGAACGCTGAAATCATCGAGTCAGCCATCGGTCGACCCCCGTTCCGTGGTGTCCCACCGTCGGTCGTCGGCGCGGCGCGGCGGCCCCACCGGGCCACGGCGGGCCCGCACCGGGCTGCCCTGCGGGGCGCGCCGGGCGTTGTCGGCCGTGCCGACCACGTGCAGGACGGCACCTCGCCGTCGATCCGTCACCAGTCGAACCGTCATCCCCGTCACCTCCGTGTCGTCTCCGGCGTCGGCCGTCCCCGGACGGCCGTACCCACCGCGTCCACCCTCCCCGCGGGTGGGGTGAGTCGTCCCCACCCTGATCGGGTGAGGTCAGCCGGCGTCGAGCAGACCCGCGAGGGTCTTCGCGTTGGTCTGCGCATAGTCCCGGTAGCAGTTGTTCATGAGCACGTGGGTCTGCCCGGCCTCGTCAGCCAGCTCGCGCAGCTTCGGCGCCCAGTCGGCCAACTCCCGCTTGGAGTAGTGGTAGCCGAACTTCTCGTGGATGTCCTTGCTGGTCCACTTGTCGCTGTGCCCGTGGAAACGCATGACCGCGAGGTCCGCGGTGGCGGCCAGCACCGGAGGCAGCGACGAGCGGTGGCCCTGCGGCATGTCCACGCAGACGTACGGCAGTTTGTGCTCGCGCAGGAAGGCCAGGGTCTCGTCGGCGTTGTCGCCGTCGAACCAGGAGGCGTGCCGGAACTCGTACACCGGGCGCAGCGGCGCGCAGCGCTTCGCCACCTCCAGCAGGTACTGCTTGTTGGCCCGCTTGATGGTGAACCAGGGTGGGAACTGGAACAGCAGCGCGCCCAGCTTGCCGGCCTCGACCAGCGGGTCCAGGGCGGACAGGAAGCGCGTCCACACCTCCTCGTACGACTGCGCGGGCAGGTCGTCGGGGTAGACGTTCTTCTTGTCGGTCTCCGGACGCAGGTCCTTGTAGAGCGCGCTGACCCGGGTGGGGTGCCCGGTCAGCAGGCTGAACGCCTTGATGTTGAAGGTGAAGCCGGCCGGGGTGCGCTCGGCCCACAGCCGTGCGGTCGCCTCGGCGGGTGGCGAGTAGTAGGTGGCATCCACTTCGACCAGCGAGAACTGCCGGGCGTAGTACGCCAGCCGCTTCTCCGGGGTGTCGGCGGTCTGCGGATACCACCCCGAGTCCAGCAGTGTGCGGTCGGTCCAGGACGCGGTGCCCACGAGGATGTCACCCATTGTGGAAGTCCATCGCGTCGCGGACCGACCGGCAACCGCTGGGGTGGCTCAGGCCGCCCGCCGCTCGCGAGTCTGCTTGCACGTCACACATGTGGTGGCGGACGGGAAGATCTCCAGCCGCTCCACCGGGATCGCCGCCGAGCAGCCCTCGCACCAGCCGTAGGTGCCCTCCTCGAGCCGGCCGAGGGCGTGCTCGTACTGGGCGCGGCGGTCGAGGATGGTGCGCAACAGGGACTGGGCGGTGTCCCGCTCGGCGGTCTTGGTGCCGCTGTCGGCCTGGTCGTCGCCGGCGGTGTCGCCGACCTCCACCAGCCGCAGCACCTGGCTCTGGAGCACCGCCTGGTCGTACTCCGCGGTCAGCTCGTCGTAGCGCGCCTGGAGCGACTGTCGGATCTGGTCGATCTCCGTCTGGGACCGGGTCGTACCGACCGTGTCGTGGACGAGCATCGCTGCCTGCCTTTCCTGGGCCTGTGGCTCAAGTGAACCGGGTGCCGGCGGCGCGGGGCCCCGGTCACGGTCGCGTTCGGTGCGCGGGCGATCACCAGCGCTCTGTGAGCCGGGCGAGTACCCGCCCGATCAGGCGCGCAAACCGACGAATTCTCGGTTGTTGTCAGTCGTTGCCGCCGGGCTCCACGAGCGCCGGGCGGCGGGGGTCGTCGGCGCGTACCACGACGTCGGCGAAGCTCGCCGGGACGACCTCCTCGGCGTACCGGTCGAAGGCCGGCAGCGCCCACTGCTGGGCCGGTTCGGTGCGCCGGCGCAGCGCCGCCGGGGACAACTCCAGGTGGACGGTCACGTCGAAGGGCAGGCCGCCGCCGAGCAGCAGCGAGCCGCTGACCAGGACAACGCCGCCGGGTGCCAGGTCGACGTAGCGGGCGCGGCTGGCCCGGTCGGCGTCGGCGTCCCAGAGCGACGGAAGCAGCCGGCCGCTGCCGCCGGGAGCGGCCGGGTCGAGCACCTCCCGGCGCAGCCCGGCCTCGTCGACCCAGGCCTCGTAGAAGGAGTCCGGGTTGGTGCGCCCCAACTCGAAGCGCAGCGACGCGGGGCGGAGGAAGTCGGTGGCGCGGACGTGCAGCACCGGGTGGCCCTGGGCGCGCAGCGGGTCGACCAGCGCCGCGGCCAGTTCGTCGACGCCGGCGGCGGGGGCGCCGTCCACGGCCACCCGCAGCCGCGCGGGCCCGGCGGCGGCGGTCGCGGCGCGGGTCGCCGCGTCGGCCAGCCGGCCGGTCAGCTCGGCGACGAGCAGATCGGGCGAGATGGGGCGGATGCGCACCGGACCATCCTGCCCCGCGCCGGGTACGTCGGTGCCGCCGGTCAGCCGCTGCGGTCGATGGTGACCCGGGCGTCGTCGGCCAGCCGGTAGCCGACGCCGTAGACGGTGGTCACCAGCGGCACGTCCACGCCGACCTTGCCGCGCAGCCGACGCACGTGCACGTCGACGGTGCGCACGCCGGCGTGCTCGTAGCCCCAGACGGCGTTGAGCAGTTGCAGCCGGGTGAACACCCGGCGCGGGTGGGCGACCAGGTGCAGCAGCAGATCGAACTCCAGCCGGGTCAGCGGCAGCGGTTCCTCGTCGCGCAGCACCGAGCGCGACGAGGCGAGGATGTGCAGGGCGGGAATGGTCGGGCTGATCGGGCGGGCCGGCGACCGGTTGGCGGGCGCCTGGTCGGGGCGGCGTTCGGCCGGTACCGAGCCGATGATCACGCCTTCGCCCCGCTCCAGCATCTCGCGAGCGGCCTCCAACAGCCGGCGCGCCGCCGGGGTCAGCGACTCCTCACAGGCCAGCGGGATGGACAGCGTCACGGTGAGCACGGGCGCGGCGGTGTTCGCCGGGCGACGCTGGCCGCCGGGAGGTCGACCGGGCACCGCGGGTTGGGACGTATGCCATCCGGCGCGCGACGAGGCGGGGCTGACCGACATGGTCCTCCTTGGGCTGGTCCGGGTATCTCCCCACGGCCCGGGACGCCGCTTCATCGATGCTTCCCGGCGCCTGGGCGAGGGTCAAGAGGCGGCTGCGTTGCATGAATGTGACAATTGACGAACACATCGGAGCCAAATGCTCGCTCTGCGTACGAGGCCTGATGATTACAGCAGAGTCGTCGAGATGCCCCGTTACGGGGGTCCCCGACCGGTTCACCAGGCGGTCACATCGCCGCCGGACCAGGGCTCAGCTGCTGTGATCCACGCTGATCGGGGCCTCGTCGGCCAGCCGGTAGCCGACGCCGTAGACGGTGGTGACCACCTCCGAGCCGGCCAGCTTGGCGCGCAGCCGGCGGACGTGCACGTCCACCGTCCGGGCCACCGCGTGCTCGTAGCCCCAGACGCTGGAGAGCAGTTGCAGGCGGGTGAAGACCCGGCGGGGCCGCTCGGCCAGGAACAGCAGCAGCTCGTACTCGATGCGGGTCAGCGCGATGACCCGGTCGCCCTGGCGGACCATCCGCGAGCCGGCCAGGATGCGGACGTGGTCCGGTGCGGCGGGCGGCACGACTGGGCGCGGAGCCGGTCGCGGCCCCGACGCGGGGTCCTCCACGGCACGCAGTTGACCCTCCCCCGACTCGGCCAGCTCGCCGAGCAGCTGCACCAGCCGGGCCAGCCGAGGGCTCAGCGGCCCGGGGACGAGATCGAGGGTGATGGTCAGGGTCGGGCTGGTGCGCGGACGGGCCGGCGGGCGCACGCCGGGGTGGCGGCGCGTGGGGATGGCGACGACGGACATGGTGCCTCCTGAGTGGCGGTACGCGCGCCACGCCGGGTGTGGCGTGACGGTCAGCGGCGCGCCCAGCCGGCGTTGACCGGGGACGCGAGGGGAGAGGGGTGGTGCAGTGGGGTCGGGCCGAGGGCCGGCAGGCCGGCGATCCGCCAGGCCGCGAACCCACCGACCACATCGGTGGCCCGGTGCAGGCCGACGTCCTGCAACGCGGCGGCGGCCAGCGACGAGGTGTAGCCCTCCTGACAGAGGATCACCACCGGCACGTCGTAGTCGACGGCCTGCGGCAGCCGGGCCGCGCAGCGTGGGTCGAAGCGCCACTCCAGCACGTTGCGTTCGACGATGAGCGAGCCCGGCACCACGCCGTGCGCGGCCCGCTGCGCGGCCGGGCGGATGTCGACCAGCAGCGCTCCGGCCCGGTACGCCAGGTGCGCCCGCTCCGGGTCCAGCCGGCGCAGCCGGGCCCGCGCGGCGGCCAGGATCTCGTCGATGCCCCGGGAGCCCGGTGGCGGCACGGGGGCGGGACAGTGCTCGGCGGTTATCTGCATTCTCGGTTCCTTCCGGTGACAGGGTTCGCGGTGGGCGCGGCTACCAGGACCGGCCGGCCTCGGCGACCTCGGCGACCCGCAGCCGCCCGTCCAGGAGGTGATAGCGGGTCATCCGCAGCAGCGCCGGCCGGTAGACGTGCACGCTGACCGCCGGCGCCGAGCCCCGGTTGGTCACCTGGTGCACGTGCCGGGGGCCGAAGCGGCGGCCCGCGCCGGCCGACAGCAGTCGGGGGCGCAGTCGACCGGCGCTGACCGTCTCCTCGGTGAGCACGCCGCCGACCACCCGGAACGCTCCGGAGGAGCCGCCGTGGTCGTGCAGGTCGGTGCCCTGCCCGGGCAGCCAGCTCAGCGCCCACACCTCGTGCTCGTCGCTGACGGCGAGGCGGGTGTACCAGCGCTCGGCTGGGTCGAAACGCAGCGCGACCGGCCAGCCGGCCGGGTCGGCCCATCCGGCGGCAACGGTGAGCAGGTCGGGCTCCGGACGGTGGTGCCTCATGGCGGTTCCTCGCGGTCGTTCGGCGGGATGCCCTCGTACTCTAGACGGCAAAGCCTATAGGTTTAGTAGGTAATTCCGGCTGGTGGGATGCAGAGCCAGCCGCTCGGGTGAATCAGCGCAGCACCGGCGGGTCCGCGCGGTAGCCCGGCAACGAGGGCCAGCGCACTGTCAACACCACCGACGCGCGCTCGGCGAACCAGGAATGGTCCACCCCACGGGCCCACACCACGTAGTCGCCCGGCGCGGCCAGCCGTACCGTCCGGTCCGGCAACTCCACCCGGAAACACCCCTCGACGAGTACGAGCAGAGTGGTGCGCACCTCACCGGTCGCCCACCGCGACCGGGCCTGCCCGGGCGGATGCACGCCCCACTTCACCTCGACGTCGGTGCTGTGCCGGATCTCCCCCGGCGGCGCGAAGTGCCCGAGCAGCCAACCGGCGTTGGCGGCGCCGTCGACGCCCGCGTTGCCCACGTACACCGTCTCACCCATCGGACCCCTCCCCCAGCGCGCCGGCCGAGCAACCTATCAGGACCGGTGTGGCTAACCTGGACCGGTGACCGAGAACCTCGACGCCGAGACGCTTGCGTTCGCGCACCGCATGTTCGACCTGGCCCGAGCCGGCGCCGCCGACGAGTTGGCGGCGCAGATCGACGCCGGCCTGCCGGTCAACCTCACCAACGACAAGGGCGACACGCTGCTCATCCTGGCCGCGTACCACGCCCACCCGGACACGGTGGCCGCCCTGCTCAGCCGCGGCGCCGACCACACCCGGGCCAACGACCGAGGTCAGACCGCGTTGGCCGCGGCGGTCTTCCGCAGCAGCACCGAGGCGGTCCGCGCGCTCCTCGCCGCTGGCGCGGATCCGGCACACGGCAACCCGTCGGCCGTCGAGACCGCGCGCTTCTTCGACCTGCCGGAGATGACAGAGCTGCTGCGCGTCGGCTGACACCGGCACGGCCGGCCGGTATACAGAGTCGGTGGAAGATCCTCTGCCGGAGCAGATGCGGGCCGCCGGCACCGCGCTGCTGACCGCGCTCGACCCCGCCACCCGCGAGAGCGCCGTGCACTCGTTCGACGACGAGGCGGCCCGACGCTGGCTGGAGTACCGGCCCCGACCCCGACCGGGCGTCTGCCTCGCCGAGCTCGACGTCACCGCCCGCAAGGCCGCTCACCGGCTGCTGGCCACCGCGCTCAGCCCCTCGGCGTACGCACAGGCGATGGCGATCATCTCGCTGGAGGAGGTGCTGGACCGGGCCGAGGGCTGGCAGCGCGGGCGGCACAGCGCCGACTATTGGGTGGCCGTGTTCGGCGACCCGGCGCGCGACGACCGTTGGGCGTGGCGACTCGAAGGGCACCACCTGTCGGTGAACATGACAGTGGTGGACGGTCAGGTCTCCCCCGCGCCGATCTTCTTCGGTGCCAACCCGGCCGCGGTCCGCTACGCCGGCCGGCCGGTCTCCCGTCCACTCGGTGTGGAGGAGGACCTGGCCCGAGCCCTGCTCGACGCGCTGGGCCCGGCCGAGCGGGCCGCCGCGATCATCGCCGACGAGGCGCCCGCGGACATCATCAGCGCCACCCGCGGGCGGGTCGACGCGCCGCTGGAGCCCCTCGGCGTACCGGCGGAGCGGCTGGGGCCGACCGGCCGCGCGCTGCTCGACCAGGTGGTCGCCCTCTACCTCGACCGGCTGCCGCCCGAGCTGGCCATCCGGGAGGCGACCCGACTGGACGCCGGCCCGCTGCACTTCGCCTGGGCCGGTCCGACCCAACCCGGGCGGCGGCACTACTACCGGGTGCAGGGCGACGACCTGCTGATCGAGTACGACAACACCACAGCGGACGGCAACCACGCGCACACCGTGCTGCGCCGCCCCGCCAGCGACTTCGGCGCCGACGTCCTGGCAACCCACCACCAGGCCCACCCCCACTAACCCCGCGCCCCCGCCCTCGCCGATCTTGCGGTTCCGGCGGTCGAGGTGCCCTGATAGGCGGCTTTGCGGGTGCCGAAAGTGCAAGATCGACGGGTGGGGGTGGCCGTCAGGGGCGGGTGGCCTCGATGAGGAAGCGTTGGGCGTGGGCGACGAAGGGGCCCTCGTTGGCGATGCGGTGGTGGAGGTCGCGCAGTGGTGCGCGGTAGCGGTCGACAGTGAACCCGGGCACCGTCCAGATCACCTTGCGCAGGAACCAGACCACCGCGCCGATGTCGGCGAAGGTCGCCCGCAGCGTGGCCCGGCGCAGGTCGACCACCCGCAGGCCAGCCGCTTCGGCGGCGGCGACCGCGTGCTCGGGGTGCCGCTGGGTCGGCGGCGGCAACGGCCCGAGGATCGCCTCACTGAGCTCCCGCATGGTGCCGGCCCCGATCTGCTGCGACAGGAACGTCCCGCCCGGCCGCAGCACCCGTGCCGTCTGAACCCAGTCGGTACGCACCGGATGCCGACTGACCACCAGGTCGAACGAGGCGTCGCGAAACGGCAGCGGCCCGTCCGGTGCGACCGCGACCACCGACGCGCCGACCCGACGCAGGGTCCGGCGGGCCACCTCCACGTTCGGCGGCCACGCCTCGGTCGCCGTCAGCAGCTTCGGTGGACGCGGCACTTCGGCGAGCACCTCCCCGCCGCCGGTGTCCACGTCCAGCGCCGCATCGGCCCGCGCCATCCGGTCGGCGACCAGCCGGGCGTACCCCCAGGGTGGACGCTCCTCGGTGGCCCGGCCGGCCAGCCAGTCGAAGCCCCAACCATCGACGGGCGCGGCGGCGGCCTCCGCGATCAAGTCCTCGGCGTCACGCTCAGCGGTCATGGCGGTCAGCTTCGCGGCCGGTCACCCGGCCGGCAACCCATTTGCCGCCGCCCGGTCGGGGTGTCCGCGGTGGATCTCAGCCGAAGCTCAGCCCGTGCTCTTCGAGGGCGGCCTGGAGGATCCCGAGCGCCTTCGGGCCCATGCCGTGCAGCTTGGCCAGGTCCGCCTCGGGAACGCCCGCGAGCTGACGCAGCGCGGTGTAGCCGGCACCCTGCAGGGCCCTGGTGGCGGGCGCGCCGATCTTCGGGAGCGTGTCCAGAGAGGAGGTCATCCCGGGATGGTAGACCGACCAGTCGCACGGATGCCGGCCCCGCGCACCAGGCGCACTTGCCGGCCGGACGGCGGGGCGGGCCAGGTCGGCCCCGTCTGGCCGGGTGGGGTCAGGGGCGAGTCCAGCGGGTCCGATCAGCGGGCCCGCTCGGCCGGTGGGGCCAGAGACGAGACCGCCGGCAGGTCGGGTCAGGGGCGGGCGATCTCGCCGGTGGAGCCGGCCAGCGCATCCAGGCCGCCGGACTCGGCGCGGCCGCTGTCGAACTGACGCATCAGCCGGGCGCCCAGGTGCACGCCGACCCCGCCGACGGTCAGCGCGACCAGTTCGGTGACCAGGATCGCGACCGACGCGCCGCGCTGCGGGGAGTGTGACCGGACCAGGCAGGTGAGCAGGAACATGGCGGCCATCACCGCGTTCACGAGGTTGAAGGCGACAGCGGTACGGCGGGTACGGTCGCCCGGCACGTCCCACAGGTCGACCATGCCGGCCACGGCGGTCAGCGCGGCGGCGACGAGGGCGGCGACGCCGGTCCAGTAGCCGACCTCGCCGAGGAACGCGGGCCCGCCGATCACGTCGGTGAGGTCGAAGACGGTGGCGCTGACGAAGAGCCCGAGCGGGAACGTCACCAGCATCGGTTGGATCGGGTGCCCCTGCACCCGCAGCCGGCTCTGCATCGGTCCTCCCCCAGGTCGGCGCAGCTCACCTGACCAGAGTGCTACCCGGGGCCGGTCGAGGCGAAACGATGCCGCCCGACTCGCCGCAGGCGGGGAGAACGGGCACCGTGGCCGCGCCCGTCGGCCGGATGGCCAGACCGGCGGGTGATCGACTCGGGCTTCAGGAAGTCGGGGCGTCCGCCGGCCCGTGACACCCCGATCTCCAAGAACCCGAGTTGATCACACCGCCGACGCGACCCGAGCCGCCCAGGCAGCCCACGCGGCGGACGCGACCCAGCGGCCGACGCGACCCCAGCGGCCGACGCGACCCCAGCGGCCGACGCGACCCCAGCGGCCGACGCGACCCCAGCGGCCGACGCGACCCAGCGGCCGACGCGACCCACGCGGCCTCGGCGGCCGGGGTCAGTTGTCGCGTTGGCGGGAGACCGTCCGGACCAGGCGCTCGGCCACCTCGCGCAGCGGGATGTCCAGCGACGAGGCGGCGGTCCGCAGCACGTCGAGGGCCTCGGCCGGCGGGCACCCGCGCTGCGTCATGATCACGCCGACGGCCTGACCCACCACCCCGTCGTGCAGGAGTGAGGCGTCCCGCTCACCGGCGAGGATGAGCTGTCGGTTGCGGTCGCGGACGGCGGCGAGCAGCAGGCCGGCGTGTTCGGCGAGCAGCATGGCGGTCAACTGGTGTTGCGGGGTCAACAGGTCCGGCGCGGCGGCGTACAGGTTGATCACCCCGATGACCTGGTCGTCGATGTCGACCGGTGCGGAGATCACCCCGCGTACGCCGAGGTCGCGGGCGTGCGCCGTCCAGGCCGGCCAGCGGAGCTCAGCGGTCAGGTCGGCGGCGAGGATCATCTCGCGGCGGTGGATCGCGCTCATCGCCGGCGTGTCCGGCCCGTGTCGCAGGTCGTCCAGCCCGGCCAGCCCCTCGTCGGAGGCTGCCACCCCGGCCGGCTCGCCGGCCCGCAGGGCGGTGAACCCGCACCAGCGCACCCCGGCGACGGCGTCCCGGGTGACCCGGACCAGGGCCAGCAGCGCCTCATCAAAGTCGGTCAGGGCGATCAGCCCTGCGGTCAGCTCCCGTAACAGTGCGGCTGCTTCCAGGACGCCGAGGGTGTGCACCACCGGTTCCCGCGTGTCGAGGTTCACCGGTTCGCAGCCTCCGTGCCGTCTCGCGCCTGCCCGGCAAGCATCGTCACCTGTGTCATCGTCTGCTCTCTCCCGACTCGACCGACCAGCCCTACTACCCTGGGAAACCTGGGTCGAAACGGCGTAAATCGGGGCCCCGGTCACGCGCGGAGGCGCGATCGGGGCCCCGACGGTCGGTACGTCAGCGCGAGGCGCCGCTGAGCCGCCGCCCGATCGACGCGATCAGACGGTCGAGCTCGGACCCGAACGGGTTGTCGTGCACGAGGTACGTCCAGGTGGCGGTGGGCCGGACCAGGGTGCCGTCGTCGGGCTGCCAGTCCTCATCGAATTCGGTCTCGTTGAACGTGGCGATGGTGCGGGCCTCGATCTCCGGGATCAGGTCGTTGAACGCCGGAACCGCGGCCCGGTGGAACTCGTCCAGCGGGTCGAGCCGGCCCAGGGCGCGCAGGTGCACGCCCTCGCGGACCTCCGACAGCTCGGCCAGGTGCTCGGCCCAGAGCCGGTCCAGGTGGTAGAGCGCGATCGACCGGGCGGCACGGGCGAGCAGGTCCTCGTCCATCTCGCTGGCCTTCTCGGGCTCCTTCTCCAACAGCATCACCGCGGCCACATCGCTGGTGAGCAGCCGCTCCCGGCGGGCGGCGAGGGCCTTGCGCTGCTGCTCGATCACCACGCTGTAGCGCCAGGTGTTGCGGTGGATCTCGTGGTTGACGCCCTCGGCGACCCGCTGGGCGTGCTCCACCGCGTAGTCGACCTGCTCGTCGGTCACCAGACCGTCGGCGTTCATCCGCGGCGAGGCCGGCACCGAGTCGGCGGCGTGCCGGACGACGAGGTCGTCCTCCAGGCTGACGAAGAAGACCGAGCCGCCCGGGTCGCCCTGCCGGCCGGCCCGACCGCGCAGCTGGTCGTCCACCCGGCGGCTGTCGTGCCGGCCGCTGCCGATCACGTAGAGCCCGCCCAGCTCGGCGACCCGCTCCTGGTCGGTCTGGTCGCTGCCGCCGAGGCGGATGTCGACGCCACGGCCGGCCATCTGGGTGGAGACGGTCACCGCGCCGTACGCGCCGGCCTCGGCGATGATCGCGGCCTCTTCGTCGTCGTTCTTGGCGTTCAGTACGACGCAGGGCACCCCGGCGGCGTTCAGCCCGGCGGCCAACCCCTCGGACTCCTTGACGTCCAGGGTGCCGACCAGCACCGGCCGCCCCTTGGCGTGCCAGCGCTGGATCTCGTCGATCAGCGCCTCGTCCTTCTCCGCCCGGGTGGCGTAGATGCGGTCCGGCTCGTCCTCGCGGATGCACGGGGTGTTCGGCGGGATCACCGCGACCTCGAGGTCGAAGAACTCCCGCAACTGGTCGCCGACCAGCACAGCGGTGGCGGTCATCCCGCAGACCTTCGGATAGAGCGCGATGTACGCCTGCATGGCGATGGTGCCGAGCACCTCACCCTCGGCGGTGGCGTCCAGCCCCTCCTTGGCCTCGACCGCGGCCTGGAGACCGTCCGGCCAGCGGCGGCGCTGGGCCACCCGGCCGCGCATCTCGTCGACAAGCTCGACGGAGCCGTCCCGGACGATGTAATCCACGTCACGGTGCAGCAGGGCGTGCGCGTGCAGCGCCACGTTGACAGCGGAGAGCTGCGCGACGTGCTCCTCGTCGTACAGGTCGATGCCGAGCTTGGCCTCCATGGCGGCCAGGCCGGCGGAGGTGAACGCCACGCTGCGCCCGTCCTCGGCGACCGTGTAGTGCTTGCCCTTGCGCAGGCCACGAACGAGCGCGGCGGCGGCGTGCACCGGGTCCTGCTCGCCCGGCACCGCGCCGGCCAGGACCATCGGCACCCGGGCCTCGTCGATCATGATCGAGTCGGCCTCGTCGACGATGGCGGTGGTCAGCGCGGGCTGGACCCGGTCTTCCACGTCGGTGACCAGTTGGTCGCGCAGGTAGTCGAAGCCCGCCTCGCTGACCGAGACGTAGGTGACGTCGCAGGCGTACGCGTCGCGCCGCTCCTGCGGGGTGGAGGCCTCGTTGACCCAGCCGACGGTCAGGCCGAGCAGGGTGTAGACCGGCTCCATCCACTGGGCGTCGCGGCGGGCCAGGTAGTCGTTGATGGTGAGCACGTGCACCGGGCCGTTGCCGAGCCGGACGTGCCCGTACGCGGCGATCGTGGCGGTCAGTGTCTTGCCCTCACCGGTGGCCATTTCGGCGACCTTGCCGGAGAGCAGCGACATCGCGCCGAGCAGCTGCACGTCGTACGGCCGCTGGTCGAGGCCACGGCGGGCGGCCTCACGGCCGACGGCGCAGATCTCCTCGTAACCGGCGGCGGCACCCGCGGCCGCGGTCAGCTCGGCCTCGTCGAGCGCGGTGAGCTCAGCCTCGCGCGCCTCGATCGCCGGGAGCAGTTTCTCCAGCGGAGCAAGATCCACGGTCGAGCCGGGGCGCTGGAGGAACCGCCGGAACTTGCTCTTGAACCGTTGCGACACACCCATGAGCGGCAACGGTACGCGATTCCGGGCGGCTCGCGCGGCCCGGCCGCCCGGCAAGTTGGCCTTCCTGGGGCGCGGTCAGCCGACCAGCAGCTGGTGGCTGGCGAGTTCCCGGTACAGCGGGTCGGTGGCGGTCAGTTCGGCGTGGGTGCCCACGGCCACCACCCGGCCGCCGTCGAGGACGACGATCTGGTCGGCGTCGACCACGGTGGCCAGCCGGTGCGCCACGATCAACAGGGTCCGGCGGACGGCCACGGCGTCGATGGCGCGGCGCAGCGCGACCTCGTTGCGGGAGTCGAGGTTGCTGGTCGGCTCGTCGAGCAGCAGCACCGGCGGGCCGGCGAGCAGCGCGCGGGCGATGGCCAGCCGCTGCCGCTCACCTCCGGAGAGCAGCACGCCACCCTCGCCCACCTGCACGTCGAGGCCCAGCGGGGTGCGCTGCGCCAGGTGGCCCAGGTTGACCTCGTCGAGGACGTCGCGCAATCGGTCGTCGGTGGCGTCCGGGGTGGTGATCAGCAGGTTCTCCCGCAGCGTGCCGGCCAGCACGGGAGCCTCCTGCTCGACGTAGCCGAGCCGGGCCCGCAGTGCGTCGCGGGGCAGGTCCCGTACGTCGGTGCCGTCGAGTCGGACCGCGCCGCCGCTCACCTCGTAAAAGCGCTCGACCAGGGCCAGCACCGTGGACTTGCCGGCGCCGGAGGGACCGACCAGGGCGGTCCGGGTGCCCGCGGGGACCGCGAAGCTGACCTCGTGCAGCACCGGCTCACCGCCCGGGTAGCCGAAGCCGACCCGGTCGAACTCGATCATCGGGGTCGGGCGGCGCGGAGTCGCCGTCGCGGCGGCGCGCGCCGGACTGTCGTCCGCGCCCTCCGCGGGCACGGCCAGAATCTCCTCGATCCGCTGGAGGGCGCCCAGGCCGGACTGCAACTGGGTGTACGCCCGCAGCACCTGACCCAACGGCAGCGCCAGCAGGAACAGGTACATGACGAACGCGACCAGGTCGCCGACGGAGATCGCCCCGGCGGCGACCCGTGCCCCACCGATGCCGAGCACCAGCAGGAACGCGCCCTGCACGGTGACCGAGCCGATCGGGCCGACCAACGCCTGCACCCGGGCCACCCGCAGTCCCGCCGCGTACGCCTCCCGGGCGCTGCCGGTGACGGTCTCCGTCTCCCGGGTCTCGGCGCGGCTGGCCCGGATGGTCCGGGCCGCCGAGATGGCCCGCTCCACCGCCGAGGTCATCTCGCCGATCCGCTCCTGGGCGACTCGGGCCAGCGCCCGGACCCGGCGGGCGAAGGTGGCGGCGAAGACCAGCCCCAGCGCCACCCCGAGCAGGGTGACGCCGAACAGCAGCGGGTCCAGCAGCACCATGGCCGTGCCGGCGCCGAGCACCGTCACCGCCCCGGTGACCGTCTCGAACAGCCCGGAGGTGACAACCGCGCGCAGCAGCGTGGTGTCCGAGCCGACCCGGGAGAGCAGGTCGCCGGTGCGTCGGCGGTCGTACTCGGCGATGGGCAGCCGCAGCAGGTGGCCGGCGAGCCGACGCCGGGTGCCCAGCACCACTCCTTCGGCGGTGCGTTGCAGCAGGTAGTCACGCAGCCCGCCGATCGCCGCGCCGAGCACCACGAGGGCTACCAGCACCGCCACCAGCCGGGACACCCCCTGCTCGGCGCCGATCCGCTCCAGCACCGACCGGGTGAGCAGCGGTTGCGCCAGCGACGCCGCCGAGCCGACCAGCGACAGCGCGCCGACCACGACGAGGGTGCCGCGGTGTTCCCGCAGGTACGGCAGCAACGCGGCCAGGCCGACCGACCGGCTCCCGGGGCTGCCGCCGTCCGGCCGGTCGGTCGAGGTGTCGCCGGAAACCGGCCGGTCCTGCACGGTGCTCATGTCGCGAACGGTAGCCGCCCCTGGCACGCGGCGAAGGCGGGTCAGGTCGCGAGCACCACCTGAAGCTCCTGGCGGCGACGGTCGGCCAGGTCGATGAGGAGGGCGGGCGCCTCGTCGAACGGCACCACCGCCGAGACGAGGTGCTTGCGGATCGCGTCGCCGTACGTCCTGAGCATGTCGACGGTCTCGGCGGAGAGCCGTTCGCGGTCCCAGGTGGGCGCCAGCCCACGCGGCACCCGGCCGATCTGGGCGCAGCGCAGCGACAGCCCGTTGTGGTGGAACTCCTCACCGAGGCGGACCGCGTCCGCGCCGCCCTGGTAGAAGGCGAGGTCGATGACGGTGCCCTGGGGCCGCAGCAGCCGAAGGGCGAGGTGCAGCGCCCACGCCTGCCCCCGGCACTGGAACACCACGTCGGCGCCCCGGTCGCCTGCGGTGTGCGCCCAGCGGGTCTTGAGCACCACCGCCGGGTCGTCCGCGTCGGGGTCGAGGGTTTCCAGACCGAGCGCCTCGGCTACCTGGCGGCGGTGCGGGGTGGGGTCGAGCACCACCACCGACGCGGCGCCGTTGTGCCGGGCGAACAACGCCGTCAGCAGCGCCACGACACCGGCGCCGACGACGGCGACCCGTCGGCCGCGTACCCCGTCGCCGAGCGCGCGGACGTCGGTGCCGTGCAGGTCGGCGGCGGCGTGCAGCAGACCGTTGGCGCAGATCGGGCCCATGTGGGCGACGTAGACGCCGAGCAGCGGGTCCAGGTCGTCGGGCAGCGCCACGAACCGTTCGGCGACCGGGTCGGCCAGCCAGCCGGTGCGGTGCCCGTACGTCATCGCGCCGACAGTGCCCACCGCGACGGCCGGGGTCTCGCTCTCCACCACCCGGCCGACCTGCATGTAGCCGAGTCGGGTCACCGGGTAGGGCGTGCTGGCGGCGCCCGGCTGGAACAGGCCCAGGTCGGCGTTCCAGGTGACGTTCAAATAGGGGTTCGTGCCCTTGACGTAGCTCAGTTCGGTGCCGGCGGAGACGCCGCTGAACAGCGTCTCGACCCGGAACGTGCCGGGGCGCAGCGGGGCGGCGTCCTGCTCGACGAGGTCGACCCGGCCGGGGCCGGTGACCACCACGACCTTGTCACGCATCGACCGTCACCCCGGTGGTGAGCGCCGCCGGCGTGGTCGCGGCGGCGAGCCGCACTGTGGTGCCGGTGCGGGCCGAGTCGGCCACCGCGAGGGCGAGCCGCTGGGTCGCGAGGGCCTCGGCGTACGGGACGCGCACGTCGTCGCCGATGCCGCGGACGGCGTCGACGAAGGCCCGGTCCACCGCCACCCGGGCGGCTTCCGGGTCGGCGGGGAGATGTCGTTCGCCGTCGGCGTCGCGGATCGACAGCCCGTCCTCGGTGATCGCGAGGGCCAGCCCGTCGGCGAGGATCTCCAGGCCGGCGCGGTGCTTCCAGCCGAGGACGCAGGCGGCGCTGAGCGTGCCGACCGCGCCGTCGGCGAAGCGCAGCGCGGCGGTGGTCACCGAGTCGATGTCGGCGCCGTCGACCGGCGGTGGTGTGCCGTTGCCGTACGCGGTGACCTCGGTCACCTCGCCGGCCAGCACACGGATCAGGTCGAGCACATGGGCGGCCTGCTCGACCACCGGGCCGCCGGAGCGGTCCCGCCGCGACCACCACGCCACCGGGGGCACCTTGTCCAGCCAGGCGCCGCTGACCATCCGCACCTGGCGGTCGGCGAGCAGGTCGCGGGCCTGGTCGAGCACGCTCAGGTAGCGCCAGTGGTGGCCGACTGCGGTGCGCAGGCCGCGCCGCGCGACCAGGTCGGCGATCCGCTCGGCGGTGCTCAGGTCGACCGCGACGGGCTTCTCCACGAACATCGGCACCCCGGCCTCGATCACCGCCTCCTCGGCGGGACCGTGCGCAAACGGTGGCACGCAGACGTACACGGCGTCCAGCTCGGTGGCCAGCAGCTCGGCGACGTCGGCGCAGGCCCGCCCACCGTGCTGTGCGGCCAGCGCGGACGCGGCCTCCGGCGCGACGTCCGTGACGCCGACAAGCTCGACGTCGTCGAACCCGGCCAGTACCCGCGCGTGGCGTTGTGCCACGCCGCCGGCTCCGACCAGACCCACCCGGCAGTTCCGCATTCCGACACCCCTTCGAAGACATTTCATGTGCGATGGGAGCAGTCCCCTGAGCTGTGCGCAATCAAACGTTCATCACCCGGGAACGCATTGTCGTCACCACTGTGATCAAGCTGTTGCCGAGAATGCGGTTAGCGCGTGATGAGGAATGGGAACAACCAAATTTGGTTTTTCCACGCACGAACGGAGGGGTGCCCGTGCGGGATACGACATCGAGTGTGTCGCCGGTGGTGGAGGCGTGGGCCACGTACCGGACGACATCGGCGGCGGACTGGCCGACCCGTCGGCTGTTGCGAGCCAAGGGTGAGACCCGGGTCAGCGTGGTGCTGCCGGCGCGCAACGAGGAGGCCACCGTCGGCGCGATCGTGTCGACCATCCGGGAGCACCTGATGGATCGGGTGGCCCTGGTCGACGAGCTGATCGTGGTGGATTCCCGCTCGACGGACCGGACCGCGCAGGTGGCCCGTGCCGCCGGCGCGGAGGTGGTCAGTCAGGACGCGATGACCCGGGGGTTGCCCCGGCTCACCGGCAAGGGCGACGCGCTCTGGGCCGGGCTGGCCGCCGCCGAGGGAGACGTGGTGGCGTTCATCGACGCCGACCTGCGGGAGTTCCGACCGCACTTCGTGAGCGGGCTGCTCGGCCCGCTGCTGACCGACCCGTCGGTCGACTTCGTGAAGGGCTTCTATCACCGGCCCCTGGTGGGCAGCGCCAGCGTGGAGCAGGACGGTGGGGGCCGGGTGACCGAGTTGATGGCCAGACCGCTGCTCAACCTCTTCTGGCCCGAGCTGGCCGGCTTCGTGCAGCCGCTCGCCGGCGAGTACGCGGCTCGCCGGGACGTGCTGGCCCAGGTGCCGTTCGTCTCCGGATACGGGGTGGAGACGGCCATGATGATCGACCTGCTCGAGCTGGTCGGCCTGGACGCGCTGGCGCAGGTCGACCTCGGTGAACGCAAGCACCGCCACCAGGACACCGCCGCCCTGGGCCGGATGTCCGCGCAGATCATGTTGACCGCCTGGTCCCGGCTGCAACGGCGCGGCTGGGCGACCCCCGGGTTCGCGCCGGAGTCGTTGCTGACCCAGTTCCGTCGCGGCGGTTCGGACACCTTGCCGAACCTGGACCGCGAGATCGTGGTCAGCGACGTGTCCATCGAAGAGCGCCCGCCGTTGGCCGAACTGCGCCACCGGGTGCCCCGCCGCCGGGTGGCCGCCGCGTGAGCACGAGGAGCCTCACCGTGCTGATGAACGCCGGCCCGTGGCTGTCCGTGCCACCGCCCGGCTACGGCGGCATCGAGAACGTCATCGCCACCCTGGTGCCGGAGCTGCGGCGACTCGGCGTACGGGTGGTGCTCGCCTCGGTGGGCAGCAGCACCCTGCCGGTGGACGAGCAGATCTCGGTCTTCGCCGACGGGCAGTTCGCCGCGTTGCAGCGGCCGTACAACCAGGTCTGCGGGATCGCCCAGGCGCACCTGGCCGGGGTGGTGCGGGAGTTGCACTCCCGCGACGACGTCGACCTGGTGCACGATCACGTCGAGGCGGTCGGGTTGGCCACCCTCGCCGCGATGGGGCCGGCCGGACCGCCGACCCTGCACACCCTGCACTGGGACCTGGCCAAGCACCCGGCTCTCTACGGCAGTCTGGACGGCGGCGACCGGGTCCGGGTCAACGGCGTCTCCGCGTCGCAGTTGGCCCGTGCCCCGCTGGCGCTGCGGGAGCACTCGGTGGGCCACGTGCACCTGTCCACGCCGCTCGCCGTGGACGCCGACCGGCGGCCCCGACCGGACAAGGGCGAGCACCTGCTCATCCTGGGCCGGATCAACCCGGGCAAGGGGCAGGACGTGGGTGCCCGGCTCGCGCACCGGGTCGGTATTCCGCTGGTGCTGGCCGGCCCCGTCGGCCCGTACCATCGGCCGGCTGACCTGGCCGCGGCCGGCGACGAGGCCCGGCAGAACCCGGACGTGCGGTTCTTCCTCGACGAGGTGGCACCGCACGTCGACGGTGACCTGGTCCGCTGGGTCGGCACCGTGGCCGGACAGGAGCGCGACGACCTGCTCGCCAGCGCCCGCGCGTCGCTGTTCCCGCTGCGGTGGGAGGAGCCGGGCGGCACGGCGGTCGTCGAGTCGCTCGCCCTGGGTACGCCGGTGGTGGCCACCGCCCGGGGCTGCCTGCCGGAGCTGATCGAGCATGGCCGTACCGGGCTGCTCACCACCGACGAGGAGGAGTTGGGCGACCTCGTCCTCGCCGCCGAGTTGCTCGACCCCGACGAGTGCCGGCGGGTGGCCGCGCAGCGCTTCACGCCCGCGGTGATGGCGCAGCGCTACGTCGAGCTGTACGAGCGGGTCCGGCAGTCGGCGAGCGCGCCGAGGTTGCTGCCGGCCTGACCGACGGGCGGGGCCCGGCCGGGGGTTTGCCGGTCGTGCCAGCGGGTAGCCGGCAGCGCTCATGCCCGCCGCGCGACGAGGAGCCGGGAATGGTCGGACCGATGGCGCACTCACGGGCCCGACCCAACCCGGCCGACGGCAAACCGCCGGTCCGTCGCGCGGCGGCGACGGTGGGGGTGCTGTTCCTGCTGATCGGCGTACTCGGCTTCGTGCCGGGGATCACCACCGGCATGGACGCGCTGCGCTTCGCCGGCCACGACTCGGGCGCGTACCTGTTCGGCGTCTTCCAGGTGTCGGTGCTGCACAACCTGGTGCACCTGGCGTACGGGGTGGTGGGTCTGCTGTTGGCCCGGACGGTCACCGGTGCTCGGGCGTTCCTGATCGGCGGCGGCGCGGTCTACCTGGTGCTCTGGCTCTACGGGCTGGCGGTGGACCACGACACCGGGGCGAACGTGCTGCCGGTCAACGACGCCGACAACTGGCTGCACCTGGGGCTCGGCGTCGGCATGATCGCACTGGGCGTCCTGACCGGCCGCCCCGTTGCTGACCGCCGAGCCCAAGCCTGACCTGCCGGGCCCGCCCCTGACCTGGGGTTGCGGGACGTGACCTGCCTCGCCCCGCTGTCGGTCCGGTTTGACCGGGAACGGCCTCGGGTAGTTGGCAGATCCCGACCCAGCAGCGAATTGAGGCGCCGATGTCGAGCGGGATCACCTGCGAGGTGCGCACCACCGCACCGGTGGCGGTCGTCCGGCTCACCGGTCCGCTGCATCTCGGCACGATGCGCTCCGTGCACCGGGCGCTCAGCGACGCGCTGGTCGACCAGCCGGAGGCGCTGGTGGTCGACATGGCCGGGGTGAGCGTGGAGGATCGGTTGGCGCTGTCCGTGTTCGCCGCGACCGCTCGCCGGGCCGAGGAGTGGCCGGCGGTGCCGGTGCTGCTCTGCTCCCCGTCGCCGGTCGCCGCACGATGGCTGGCCGAGTCGACGACGTGCCGGGTGCTCCCGGTGTCCGCGGACTGCGCGGAGGCGACCCGGTTGGCCGGCACGACGTCCACGCTGCGGATGCGGACCCGGCTGGAGCCGGTGGCCGGGGCCTGCCGGCGGGCCCGCGAGTTGGTCACCGAGGCGTGTGCGCGATGGAACCTGCCCGACGCGTCCGGCCCGGCCGCGTTGGTGCTCAGTGAGCTGGTGGGCAACGTGGTGCGCCACGCCGGCACGCCGATGCAGGTGACGGTGACCCTGCGCCGGCCGTATCTGCACCTCGCGGTGGTGGACGGCAGCAGCGCCCAGGCCCGTGCGGGCAGGACGGACCTGCACGCCGAGGGTGGGCGAGGGTTGATGCTGGTCCGGGAGCTGACCCAGCGGTGGGGCAGCGTGCCGGCCGGTCCGGGCAAGGCCGTCTGGGCGATGCTTCCGGCGACCTGAGCGTTCGAGGCGCTTGCGCCGGTACTGGCGATCTGACCGAAATTCCCGTCATTGGCTGGTTACATGGTGTGAGGGTGGGTAGAGCACGCCCGTCCTTTCTGCCGTCACGACGGGGTGAGCAGCCATGCCCAAGCGGGTAACCACAGAACCCGGTCGCGATCGGGGCCCGGCGATCCTGGCACCGGCCCGTTTCGGGGGGTTCCCGGGAGCGGTACGGACACCGGTCCCCGGCAACTCCCTGATCAAGTTCCTCGCCACGACCGACCACAAGCAGATCGGCCTGCTGTATCTGCTGACCTCCTTCGGGTTCTTCCTGCTGGCCGGCCTGGAGGCGATGCTGATCCGGGCCGAACTGGCCCGCCCGGGGATGCAGTTCCTCTCCTCCGAGCAGTACAACCAGCTCTTCACCTCGCACGGCGCGGTGATGCTGCTGCTGTTCGCCACGCCAGCGGCGTTCGGGTTCGCCAACTACATCGTGCCGATCCAGATCGGCGCACCGGACGTGTCGTTCCCCCGCCTCAACGCGCTCGCCTACTGGCTGTACCTCTTCGGCGGCCTCATGGTGGTCGGCGGGTTCCTCGCCCCGGGCGGCTCGGCGGACTTCGGCTGGACCGCGTACGTCCCACTCAGCAGCGTCGAGAACAGCCCCGGCGTGGGCGCGAACATGTGGGTGCTCGGGCTGGTCGTCTCCGGGCTCGGCACCATCCTCGGCGCGGTCAACCTGATCACCACGATCCTCACGCTGCGCGCGCCCGGCATGACCATGTTCCGGATGCCGATCTTCACCTGGAACATGCTGTTCACCAGCGTGCTGGTGATCCTCGTCTTCCCGCTGCTGGCCGCCGCGCTGCTGGCGCTCTCGGCCGACCGGTTGCTCAACGCGCACGTGTACGACGCGGCCACCGGCGGCCCGATGCTCTGGCAGCACCTCTTCTGGTTCTTCGGCCATCCCGAGGTCTACATCATCGCGTTGCCGTTCTTCGGCATCATCACCGAGATCATCCCGGTCTTCTCCCGCAAGCCGCTCTTCGGCTACACGGGGATCGTGCTGGCCACCATCGCCATCACCGTGCTGTCGATGACGGTCTGGGCGCACCACATGTTCGCCACCGGCCAGGTGCTGCTGCCGTTCTTCAGCATCCTGAGCTACCTGATCGCGGTGCCCACCGGTGTGAAGTTCTTCAACTGGATCGGCACCATGTGGAAGGGCCAGCTCACCTTCGAGACGCCGATGCTGTTCGCCATCGGCTTCCTGGTCACCTTCCTGCTCGGCGGCCTCACCGGCGTCCTGCTGGCCAGCCCGCCGGTCGACTGGCACACCCATGACAGCTACTTCGTGGTGGCGCACTTCCACTACGTGGTGTTCGGCACCGTGGTCTTCGCCCTCTTCGGCGGCTACTACTTCTGGTGGCCCAAGATGACCGGACGACTGCTCGACGAGCGGCTCGGCAAGGCGCACTTCTGGACCATGTTCATCGGCTTCCACGGCACCTTCCTGGTGCACCACTGGCTGGGCAGCGAGGGCATGCCGCGCCGGTACGCCGACTACCTGCCCACCGACGGCTTCACCACCCTGAACACGGTCTCCAGCATCTTCGCCTTCATCCTCGGCCTGTCCACCCTCTTCTTCATCTACAACGCCTGGAAGTCCTGGCGGTACGGGGCGATGGTGACGGTGGACGACCCGTGGGGCTTCGGCAACTCCCTGGAATGGGCCACCAGTTGCCCGCCGCCGCTGCGCAACTTCGACCGGATGCCCCGGATCCGCTCCGAGCGCCCCGCCTTCGACCTGAAGTACGGCCCGCTCGTCGCCGATCTGGGCCGCGACCTGCCGCAGCGCACCACCAAGCCGCCACAGCACTTCGCCGAGGAGTTCCGGATGGAGCATCACGCCCCGGAGTCGCCGTCCGCCGAGGGCGCGCACGGCGCACGCGACGCGGTCGACTACCAGCCGGCGCCGCGCTCCGGCGCCCGGCCGGTGGACGTGCCGGAGCCTGAGGGCGTCCGCCGGCCGAGCTTCGAGCAGAGCGACCCGCCGCAGGACGCCGAGGACGAGCCGAAGCCACACGAGCGCTGGCGCCACCCGCACAGCGACGGCAACCCCGAAGAGCACTGACCAGGGGTACGCGCAGAAGGGCCGACACCCAGCGGGGTGTCGGCCCTTCTGCCGTCCGTGTGCGTCAGTCCCGGGCCGGCGCCAGGCCGGCGGCGGTGAGCGAGCGGCGTACCGCGGGCTGGACCCGGGTCAGCCGCAGCGGCACCCCGGTCCGCTCCGCCGCGTCCCGACCGGCCATCAGCGCGGCGATCCCACCGGCGTCGAAGCCACCCGCGCCGACCAGGTCGACGACCACCTCGCTGGGCTGGCCGGTGACCGCCTCCAGCATGGCCCGACGCAGCTGGTCCGCGCCGTCGCGGTCGATCTCGCCGCCGACCTCGACCACCACCGAGTCGCCGTTCTGTTTGACCGAGATCCGGGTCTTGCCCGGGTCGGGTTCGGCGGCGCCGTTCTGCCACGGCGGCGGCGCGTCGGCGAGCATCGCCTGGCGCAGCCAGGTGAGCGCCCGCGACAGCAGCCGGGACACGTGCATCTGCGAGATGCCGAACCGGGCGGCGATCTCCGCCTGGGTCTGGTTGCCGTAGAAGCGCATCGCGAGGATCCGTCGCTCACGCCAGGGCAGTCGGTGCAGCAGGCCGCTCACCGTCACCCGGTCGTCGACCGACTCCAACGCGTTGTCCGACTCGCCGACCAGGTCCCCGAACTCGGCGGAGCTCTCCCCACCCACCGGCGCGTTCAGCGAGGCCGGGCTGTAGCCGGCCGCTGACTCCAGGGCGGCGAGGATCTCCTCCTCCGGGGTCTCCAGCCGGGCGGACAGCTCGGCCACCGACGGGGCCCGGGACAGCTCGCTGGTGAGTGCGGCGGTGGCCTGCCCCACCTCGAGGATCAGGTCTCGCAGCCGGCGGGGCACGTGCACGCCCCAGGTACGGTCCCGGAAGTGGCGTTTGATCTCGCCCACGATGGTGATCGCGGCGTACGCGGTGAACGAGCCCCGTTCGGGGTCATAGCGGTCGACGGCGTTGACCAGCCCCAGCCGGGCAACCTGCTCCAGGTCCTCCAGCGGCTCCCCCCGCCCCCGGTACCGACGGGCCAGCCGGCCGGCGAACGGCAGCGCGAAGCGCACCAGGTCGTCCCGGGCCTCCCCCCGCCGCTCCGGCGGCAGCCCGGCGATCCGGGCCGCGTACGCCATCGCTGCCGCGTCGAGATCCTCCAGACCTCGATCGGTGGGTGGTGGTGGGGTCGTGGTCGTGGTCGTGCTCGTCTGTCCGAACATCCGCGCCTCCCTCAGGAAGGTCCCCCGCCCGGATCGGGAAACCGGTCGTGCGCGTGGTCGAGCCACGCACCGGGCCGGAAAGTGGGTCAGTGACTGGGATGCCAGCGGGCGACACCGCCTCTACGCAGCGCAATCAGGCCGTCGCAGCCAGCGATGTTCCCGCTCCGTAGGTACTCAATCACGGGACCCGGGGTTCGCGAGGATGTTTCGGCGTGCTCCGTCTCAGGAGACCAACAACCCCTGGTGGCCGCCGCTGTCGCGGAGCACTGCCAGCGCCTCGGCGACCCCCAGCGGGGGCGGCGCGGGCAGGTCGTACGGCTGGGCGCGCAGCACCTCGGTGGCCCGACGGGTGGGCACCGAGGTGACCGGGTAACCCCGGGCGGTGGTGCGGTCCAGCGCCCGACGCCGCCGACCGAACCCGGCGACGGCCAGCCACTGCGGCAACCCGGCCAGCGCGGGTGAGCGCACCCCGGGCGGCTCGGGCAACACGTCCACCGAGCTGAACGCCTCGCTGCCGGCGAGCCACCACTCGGCCTCGTCGACGCTGCGGCGGGTGGCGTTCTCACACCAGTACGGCACCAGCCCCGCCCGCACCACCTGCCACGGGTCGAGCAGTCGACCGCACTCCACCACCAACCGGTCACCGGTCTTGCCGGCGCGCCGCAGCCACCGCCGGTACAGGTCGGCCACGCCCGCGCTCAGCGCCGCCGGCCGGGGCACCAACACCCGGTGCAGCGGGTGCTGGTGGCGGGCGGACCAGTCCCGCGCGGCCAACTCGAAGCCCGAGTCGACGCCGTGCTCGGCGTACGCCGACGGCACGGAAACCTCCGGCGGCTGCCACCGGGTCGCGTCGCCGCCGACGGAGCGCAGCACCTGCCGCAACGCGTGGCTGTCCGGGTGGAAGTCCACCGGGTCCAGCCCACTGCCCGGGCAGCCGACCTGGAAGCTGTGCCCCGGCCCGCGCTCCAGCACCGGCCAGGTGCGCGCGTCGCGGACCAGGAGCACTGGGGCGCCCGGCACCAGCAGGTCGGCCAGGAACCGCGCGTACGCGGCCGGCAGGGCCCTCCACGCGGCGGTCAGCGACACGGTCGCCCCGGTCAGCGCGCCACGGCTGGCCGGGCAGTGCACCTGGCGCAGGTGCAGGTCGGCGTTGCCGGCGAGCAACCGGGTGGCGAGTGCCGCGCCATGCTCCGCGGCGTCCGCCGGGCGGTCCACTCCGCCGTCGGACCAGTGCACTGTCATCTCGAAGCCCGACGGCAGCCACGGCACGCCGAGGGCCACCGCGAGGTGTGCGGCCGCGCCGTGCGGAGAGCCGATCAGCACCCCGGGGTAGCGCCGGCGGGGGTACTGGTCGACGAACCAGCGGGCCACCCTTGCGGCGTCCACCTCGTCGACCTGGGCCACTGTGAGCGCGACCCGGCCGGCGGCACGGGTGACCGCGGCACGGCGTACCGGCTCGGGGGCACCGGGGAACCGCGACGTCGGCCCGGTGTGCCCGAGGTCTGCGCAGTCGACCCCGCGTAGTGCCCGGGCGGTGGCGGCGACCAGCACCCGGGCGGAGCTGCCCGCGGCCACGACCCGGTCGCCGGCGAGACCGGCGCCATCGGCCGTGAGCCCCTTGTGCACCTTGTGCACCGGCCCCACCTTGCCTCGTTCGCTCACCACGCGGCCCGGCTTCCCGTCCCGATGGGGTTCAAACGGGGCATCACCCACCTGGCGGCACATTCCGCTGGTCAGCGGGGTGCCCCGGTCATCACCGGCGTTCGACGGCTCGGGTTTCGCCAGGGCCAGGGCGGGCACTTCCGGGGCCATGCGCACCGACGACACCAGCGAGCCCGCCGCCGCCACGATCACCCCGTACGAGGACGGACCGCTGCTGGTCCGCGGCGACTTCGCGTTGGTCACCCCGGACGGCGAGCGCATCGACGCACGGCGGGGCACTGTGGCGTTGTGCCGGTGCGGCAAGTCGGCGCTCAAGCCGTTCTGCGACGGCACCCACAAGGCGATCAACTTCCGCGCGGGCACCACCCGCGAAGGCTGACCCCACGTCGCCGCGTCGCGCAGCGAGAGGGCGCGGAGGGGCCGCACCAGAGGCTCCGCCCCTTTGATCAGACGAGCGCGGGCGGGGCCACCTCGGGTGCCGCGACAAGCGAGACCTTGGGCGGCACGGCCGGCGGGGCCGGTGCGCGCAGCGAGCTGCGGCCGGCGGCCCAGCTGTCCAGCAGGTGCGCGGCGAACAGCCGGTCCACCGCTAGCCCTGCCGCCGCGCCGAAGAGCACATCCGAGGCGAGGGCCGGCTCGACGCTTACCAGGCCACCGCACATGTCGTGTGCGGCGATCTGCTCGTGCACCGCGTCGGCCTCGACGTGCTCGTCGTAGAAGCGGGTGGCCACCTCATCGAAGCCGAGCCGGCGCAACCCGTTGCCGTAGCGACGGTTGGGCAGCGACGAGGTCATCTCGAACGCGGCCAGGTGCCCGAGCAGCGCGCCGCGCAGCCGTCGGTGCAGCCCGAACAGCGACATCAGGTTGTTGGTCGCCAACGTCACCGCCGGCGCCTCGGCGATGTGGGCGCCGTAACCGGTGTGCAGGCCCAGCCGGTCGAGGGTGCTCCGGAACAGCTCGGCGTGCATCCGGTCCAGCCGCCCGTTGCCGTACTCGTCGGTCTGGATCTCCACGAGCGCGGCCTTGGCCGGGCCACCGAGGCGGGGCAGCGCCCAGCTGTGCGGGTCCGCCTCCCGCAGGTGGTAGACGGAGCGGTGGACGACGAACTCGCGGAACTGGGTGAGGTTGGCGCGGCGTTGCAACGTCGCGGCCAGCGCCGGCCCGTCGTCGGCAGCGACCAGCTCGGCCAGGCCGGCCGCCACCCCGGCAGCGGGCACCGACGGCGCGCCGACCAGCCGACGCAGCGCCGTCTCGAATACCCGTTCGCAGCGGGCACGCACCGCCAGTAGCGTCGGCTGCCACTCCCACGACTCGTCCACCCCGAGCCAGCCCCGGTAGTGCAGCTCGTAGCAGAGGAACAGCGTCAGCTGCAGGTCCTCGTCGGTGATCGGGTCCGCCGGGTAGAGGTCGACGCCGAGATCGGCCGGCAGGTCGTGCGGCGTGTGCCGCAGAGCCTCCACGACCGCCGCGGAGAGCGGACCCCGTGCCGTCGGCAGGGTCGCGGGACCGTAGCGGCGGTCGGCGGGCTCGGACATGGGACCTCCAGCGTCGTCGGGCCGCTACTCATGCCCTGGTCCAGGGTGGCTAAACGAGGTCGTCAGCGTTCGCGGTGGCCTCCACCTGCTCGCGGACCTTCCGGGCCGGAGCGCCCTCGGCGTACAGGCCCCGCAGGTCGGCGAAAGCGGGCTCCGGCGGCGCCAGCGACACCGCCGGGTCGACGACCGCCTCCAGTACGCAGGGGCGGTCCGCGGCGAGCGCCTCGTCCCAGGCCGCGCCGACCAGCTCCGGACGGTCCACCCGCACCCCGTGCAGCCCCAGCAGCCGGGCCCACCCGGCGTACGGCACGTCGGGGCGGCGGCGGGTCGGGTCGGACGACGGTTGTCGCCCGCCACCCATGCCGTTCTGGTCCCTGTTGTTGAGCACCAGCACCACCAGCCGCGGGTCGCGCCACTGCTGCCATAGGTGCGAGACAGTGATCAGTTCGGCGAGCCCGTTGAGCTGCATCGCCCCGTCACCGACCAGCGCGACCACCGGCTGGTCGGGCGCGGCGAGCTTGGCCGCCACCGCGTACGGCAGCGCACAACCCATCGAGCCCAGGGTGCCGCACAACTGCGCGTTGACCCCCGGTGGCAGGGTGAGGTGCCGGGCGTACCAGTAGAGGACCGAGCCGACGTCGACGGCGACCGACCCGGTCCCGGGCATCCGGGCGGACAGCTCCTGGAGGACGAGCTGCGGGTTGACCGGGTCCGCGGCGGCGGCGACCCGCTCGGCGGCGACCTCCCGCCAGCGGTCCACCGAACTCTCCACGGTGGCCCGCCACTGCTGCTCGGGCCGACCACGTACCCGGCTCAGCAGCGCCCGCAGCGTCTCGGCGGCGTCACCGACCAGCGGCACGTCGGCCGGGTAGCGGGTGCCGATCCGGCGGCCATCGATGTCGATCTGGACCGTGCGCGCCTGCTCGGGCATCGGGAAGTAGTCGGTCCACGGGTCGTTGGTGCCGACCATCAGCAGCGTGTCGCAACCACCCATCAGCTCGGCGGCCGCCGGGGTGCCGACCTCGCCGAGCACCCCGGTGTGGAACGGCAACCGCTCGTCGAGCACCGGTTTGCCGAGCAGCGAGGTGGCCACCCCGGCGCCGAGCCGGTCGGCCATCTCGATGATCTCGGCGGCCGCGTCCCGACCGCCCTGGCCCACCAGGATCGCGGTCCGCTGGCCGCCGCCGAGCAGCTGCGCGGCGGCGTCCAGGTCCACGTCGTGCGGCAGGACCCGGGCCAGCGGTTCGCCGGGGGTCGCTGTGATCACCCCGGCGCCGTACGACTGCAGGTCGGGCACCAACGCCTCCTGCAACTGTCGGGGCAGCACCACGCACGTCGGGCTGCGGGTCGCCGCCGCCGTCCGGAACGCCTGGTCCAGCAGCGCCCCCACCTCGTCGGGACTGCGGCCGTACCGGACGAACTGGTTGCACACGTCCCCGAAGAGCCGGCTCAGCCCGATCTCCTGGTGCGCGCCGCCGAGCGGCCCGGAGATGTCCTCCCCGACGATGGCCACCACCGGCTTGCTGTCCAGCTTGGCGTCGTAGAGGCCGTTGAGCAACTGGACGGCGCTGGGGCCCTGGGTGGCGAGGCAGACCCCGATGCCGCCGGTGAACTTGGCGTGCCCGGTGGCCATGAACGAGGCGGTCTCCTCGTGCCGGGCCGGGATGAACGCCGGCTCGCCGCCGGTGCGGTCCAGCGCGTCGACCAGTGGAGCGATCGCCTCGCCCGGGTACCCGAAGGCGCGGGGCACCCGCCAGGCCAGGAGCCGCTCCACCACGACGTCCGCAACCGTTCGGTCAACCATTGCCGCGCCCCGGTGTGCTGGGGTCGACGTACCGCAGTACCGCGCCGACGCCGTCGGTGAGGTCGGGCGCCTCGTCGGCGCCGAGCACCGTCAGTGCCGCGTCGGTGCCCACGAGCGCCCGGACCAGTGCCGCGTCGGCGCGTACCCGCTGCGGGTCGGCCACCGACATGGCGGCCAACTGCCCCGGGTCGACGGCGATCTCGGTGGGTTGCGCGCCGATCCACAGCTCACCGTTCGCCGACGGGTCGTCCACGATGAGCATCATGTCGACCTGGTTGCGTTGCAGGGCCGAGACGACCGCGTCGAGCCCGCCGCCCACGTCCTCCTGCACGCCGAACTTGTCCAGCGCGGCGCTGATCCGCTGGTCGGCGATCTCCGCGATGGTCTGCACGGTGAGGTCGTCCAACATCGTCTGGTCGGCGCCGCCGGCCCGCGACCCGGCATCGGTACGAACCACCAGGTCCTGCCAGCGCTCCGGCATCTGGGCGGCGATCATTCCGGTGGCCCGGACGTCACCGGCGACCACCACCACGTCCGCGCCGACCCGGTCGGCCAGCTGCACTGTCGCCGCGGTGACGTCGCCGGCGTTCTGGTGCCACGCCTCCATGGCCGCCCGCTGGTAGCGCGACTGCGACCAGCCGCCGGGCTTCGCCCGCCGCAGCGGGTACTCGTCCCGCCCGGCGACGTGCGCTCGTCGGGGCACCCCGCCGGCGCTGACCGCCATCGCGTCGGCGCCGAGGCGGTCGGCGACCACACGTACCCAGGCCACCTGCTCGCCGCGTTGGGCGAGCAACGGCATCACGTGCGGCAGCGGCCCCACGTGGGCCAGGTCCCGCAGTGGCGGCGCGGACAGGTACTCGGAGAGCACCACCTGGCCGTGACTGGCGAAGAGCGCCAGGCCGTAGTCCCCGACCATCGGGTCATGACCTCGGACCACGCGGTCCAGCGCGGCGATGTTCGCCTCGTCGGCCCCCTGTTCGGCCAGGCTGCGCTCCAGGGCACGCCAGCGCAGATCCAACGCGGGATGGGCGTCCTCCGTGTCCGCGGAGGCGTCCAGATACACCGAGCACCACGGCCCGGGACGGTCGTAGAGCGGGCGCAGGAAGGACAGCTGCATGCTCGACCCCTTTCCAGCTCGGCCCCCCGCTTACCCGGGTCGCCGGGGATGTCACCTCGCGGCCGTGAGCCCGTGACCAGGTTTCATTCACGTCGTTCAACCGACGACGTCGATACGATCTGTGAACACAAGCGGACTCTCGGTGGTGGAAATGGACAGCGGACTCGATACCCGACGGATCGTGCACCCGACGGAACGAATCGTCACCGGGCGGCTGATCCGCCTGCTCGACGGCTACACCCGTGAGGTACGCATCGGTCAGCCGGTGCTGGTGGCGGTGCTCGCGGCGGCGGCCTTCGCCCGGCTGCCCGCCCTGCTTCTGCGCTCGCTCTTCTCGTTCGGCGGCGGCGGCACCCGCCGTCGCTGGAAGGAGCTGAAGCAGGGTCCGGAATACCTGGTCACCCCGGTGCGGCTACGCAACGCCGCCGGTCAGCTCTGCGAGGTGGAGCTGCACGGTCACCTGCCGCAGAGCGCCCTGCACCCGGCAGACCAGGTGCAGCTCACCCTGCGCCCGCAACGCGACCCGGAGCTGCCGCCCCGGATCGAGCGGATCGTCAACCTCACCACCGGGCAGCTGCTGACCCCGCGTACGGCGACGCTCTGGTCGCATCTCGGGCCGCCACTGCTGTTGCAGGCGTTCCTGGGCACGCTGCTGCTGGCCGGCGTCGCGGCCTGCTCCGCGCTGACCTGACCGGCCCCGGCGGGTCGGCGGTTCAGCCGACCGGGGTGGGTGTGCGGGTGGTTCGGCGGTTCAGCCGACCGGGGCGGGCTCGCGGGCCGGTTGCCGGTCGACGCCGAGCATCCCCCGGCGGCGGGCCCAGCGCTCGAAGGCCAGGGTGGCGAACGGCGGCACCGCGCTGGCCAGGGCCACCGCCGTGGCCAGCAGGCTCCACCGGTGCAGCCGGGCCACGGCAAGCACCAACAGGACGTACGCGACGAACAGGCCGCCATGGATCGGCCCGAAGATCTTGACGCCCAGCTCGTTGTCCGGCGGACCGTACTTGACCAGCATGCCGACCAGCAGGGCCAGCCAGGAGCAGGCCTCGGCGATCGCCGCCGCGACGAACAGCCGGGTCACCTTCTCGCGCATCCGCACGCCACCACCTCTCGGCCCGCAATGCTATCGGTCCGCTCTGGCTGGGCTAACAGGGCGGGCAGTTGGGTAGGAAAGGGTCCTCGGGTCTTCCCCCGCCCGCCGATCACGTGCGAGGTTAGGGGGACCAGCGGTGACGGGGTGGTGACCATGGGCGAGGACGTCGGCGTACGAACCTTCAGTCGAGAGGATCGAGCCCGGTACCGCGACAAGGTCCGCCGCTGTCTGGATGTCTTCGCCGAGATGCTGCGCGAGTCCCGCTTCGACCTCGACCGGCCGATGACCGGCGTGGAGATCGAGCTGAACCTGGTCGACGAGGCGTCGAATCCGGCGATGCGCAACGCCGACGTGCTGGCGGCCATCGCCGATGAGAGCTTCCAGACCGAGCTGGGCCAGTTCAACATCGAGATCAACGTGCCGCCGCGCCGGCTGACCGGCACCGGCACCGCCGACTTCGAGGAGTACGTGCGGGCCAGCCTCAACGCCGCCGAGGTGAAGGCCCGGGCGATCGGCGCGCACATGGTCATGATCGGCATCCTGCCGACGCTGCGCCCCGAGCACCTGACCGCCGAGACGCTGTCGGCCAACCCCCGCTACAAGCTGCTCAACGAGCAGATCTTCGCGGCCCGCGGCGAGGATCTGCCGATCGCCATCAGCGGGGTGGAACGTCTGGCGGTCACGGCCGACACGATCACCCCGGAGGCGGCCTGCACCAGCACCCAGTTCCATCTCCAGGTCAGCCCGGCCCAGTTCGCCGACTACTGGAACGCCGCCCAGGCGGTGGCCGGCATTCAGGTGGCGGTCGGCGCGAACTCGCCGCTGTTCTTCGGCCGGGAGCTGTGGCGCGAGACCCGCATTCCGCTGTTCCAGCAGGCCACCGACACCCGGTCGGAGGAGATCAAAGCCCAGGGGGTACGCCCCCGGGTCTGGTTCGGCGAACGCTGGATCACCAGCGTGTTCGACCTGTTCGAGGAGAACGTGCGTTACTTCCCGGCGCTGCTGCCGGTCTGCGATCCGGAGGACCCGGCGCAGGCCCTCGCGGCCGGTGAGGTGCCCAATCTGGCCGAGTTGCGCCTGCACAACGGCACCGTCTACCGGTGGAACCGCCCGGTGTACGACGTGTCGCGGGGCCGGCCGCACCTGCGGGTGGAAAATCGGGTGCTGCCTGCCGGCCCGACCGTGCTGGACACCATCGCCAACGGCGCCTTCTACTTCGGGTTGGTGCGCGCCCTCGCCGAGTCGGACCGGCCACTGTGGTCGCAGATGTCGTTCAGCGCCGCCGAGGAGAACTTCACCAGCTGCGCCCGGCATGGCATCGACGCGCAGGTCTTCTGGCCCGGTCTCGGCTATCTGCCCGTCACCGAGTTGGTGTTGCGCCGGTTGCTGCCGATGGCGCATCACGGCCTGGACCGGTGGGGGCTCGACCCGGCCGAGCGTGACCGGTTGCTCGGCATCATCGAGCAGCGGTGCCTGACTGGCCGCAACGGCGCGACCTGGCAGGTGGAGACTCTGCACCGGTTGGAGTCGGCCGACCACCTGGACCGGCCGGAGGCGCTGCGCGAGGTGGTCCGACACTACGTCGACCTGATGCACAGCAACCGGCCGGTGCACGAGTGGCCGATCCCCTGAGCACATACCGGATGGTCGGCCCGATCGGCGCGGGGCTCAGCCTCGCGGGGTGGGAACACCGAAGAGGTCGATGATGCCGCCGGGAAGCTGGGCGAGCAGGTCGTGCCGCTCGTCGTCGTTCAGCGCCTCGGCGACGGTACGCAACACCGCCTGGGCGTGTTGACGCACTTGGTCCGCGTTGGCGACCTGTTCGCGGTCCCCGACGTGCTTCAGGAACTCGCCGACGTCCCACCGGCGGCCCTGCGCGTTGCGGGTGACGGACCCGTTCAGCCGCTCCGGTAGCTGTGCCGCCAGGTGGTCCGCCTCCTGTCCGGCGAGCCGTTCACCGAGCACCGACAGGACGGCCTGTATGGACCGCACCGCCTCGTTCTCACCGAGGCCCGCGCGCTGTCGTACCGTGGCGATCATCTGCTCGTACTCCATGCCCCGCTCCTTCGGTCTCGTCGGCATGCCGTCGGGCCTGCCTGGGGACGAACGGGGCGAGTTCCCAGGCTCCCTGGTGACAAACGGGTCCTGCGCGGACCCGGGCTTTCCCACCGTCGGCGGGCGAGACCTCACAAAACATGCCAGTCGCGTCACCCGGGTCTCCAGCTGAGCCAGCTCGGGCCGTGTCGGAAGCCTGCCCGCTGATACAGGGGCACCGCGCGTTCGCTGGAGTGACCGTTGTCCCTTGTGGACCCCCACGCCGATTGATGCCTGTCGTAGGCTGTGGCAGCTCGCACACATCGTCTGAACACGATGAGGGGACGCCGGTGGCCACTTCTGACACAGACCCAGCCACGATCGAGGGGCCGGCGCGGGTGCCCCTGTCCCGTCGACACATGCTGCGGATGGGAGCAGCGGCCGCCGGCGGCGCGGTGCTCGTCGGCACGGCGGAGGCGACGTCGGCGCAGGCCGCGCCGGTTGGTGCGAAGCGCGTCCTGCGGGCACCGGCGCTGGCACCCGGTGACCGGGTCCGGGTCGTCTCGCCCGGCAGCACCCCCGACCCCACGAACATGGCCCGCGGCATCGAGATCCTGCGGAGCTGGGGCCTGGAGGTCGAGCTGGGCAGGCACGTCTTCACCAAATACGGCTATCTGGCCGGCACCGACGCGCAACGGCTGGCCGACCTGAACGCCGCGCTCACCGACCCGGGCATCCGTGCCGTCTTCGCCGCCCGTGGCGGTTACGGCACGCAGCGGATCGTCGATCAGATCGACGTTTCCGTTCTGCGCCGGGACCCCCGGGTGGTCGTCGGTTTCAGCGACATCACCAGCATCCACGGCAAGCTCTGGCGCGATACCGGCCTGGTCACCTTCTACGGCCCCATGGTCAACTGGAGTGACGACCGCACCGGCCCCGAGTCGGCGGAGGCGCTCCGCAGGGCGGTGATGACCACCGCACCCGTCACGATCTCCCGGGACCCGGCCGAGACAGCCGCTTCCGTTGTGGTGCCGGGGCGGGCATCGGGGCCCCTGCTCGGCGGCTGCCTGACGCTGATCTCCACCTCGCTCGGTGCGGAGGACTCCCCGAAGTTCGACGGCGCGATCCTCTTCTTCGAGGACGTGGACGAGGCTCCGTACAGCATCGACAGCATGCTGACCGAGCTGCGGCGGGTGGGCGTGCTGCGCAGGGTCGCCGGTGTGGTCATCGGCCAGATCACCAACAGTGTCGGTGAGCCGGGCGAGTGGGACGCGGCGGCGATGCTCAAGGACCGCCTGTACGACCTTGGCGTACCGGTCCTCGGCGGGCTACGGCTGGGGCATGGCGACGGGCAGCTCACCGTTCCGCTGGGCTCGCGCGCCACGATCGACGCCACGGCAGGGACCCTGACGGTGGAGCCGGGGGTCCGCCCACGCTAGGGGCTCAGACCTGCGTCGGGTCCCAGGGGGACGGGTCGTCACGCAACCGGCTGTACAGGTAGCCGTCACGCCATTGGCCAGCCCGAAACTCGCTGGCCCGCACGACGCCCTCGAGCTGGAAACCGGCCTTCTCCAGCGCCCGTTGCTCGGCGACGTTCTCCGGGTGCGTACCGGCCTGGATGCGCTGGGCGGGGCTGTGCTGGAAGAGGTAGTCGCAGAGCAACGCCTGGGCGCGCCAGCCGATGCCCCTCCCCCGCCACTGCGGCAGCAGGACGATGCCGATTTCCCAGTACGACGCCCGGCCGGCGTAACGCCCAGCGGTGTAGCTGACGACGCCGGCGGCGGCCTGCTCCTGCTCGACCTCCACGACGAGCCGTCCGTCGTCCTCGCCGAGGTAGCCGTCGACGGCGAACCGCCGTGCCGGCACCCCGGCGTCCCGGAAGCCGGCCCAGTCCAGACCGATCAGGCCCGGCTCGGTGCAGAACCGCCGGAACATCACCAGGTCGGGCTCGGCAACCGGCCGTAGCCGGACAGTGAGATCGGCCGAGACAGACATCGACATACCGCCACTCTCCATGGCGGACACGCTAGCTTGCGCAGAGCCAACGCTGGGTTCGACGCCGTGTGCACGCAGAGCGACCGGCGTTGATAGCCGAGGCTCTGGTCGGCTCCTTTGGAGCTGAATCGTTGGCGACATCACCTCCCGGCCACCCCCGCCACCCCGGCCACCCCGGCCCAGCCCGGCCCACCCCGGCCCACCCCGGCCCAGCCCGGCCCAGCCCGGCCCACGCCGGCCCACGCCGGCCCACGCCGGCCCACGCCGGCCCAGCCCAGCCCACGCCGGCCCACGCCGGCCCAGCCCAGCCCTGCCCGGCACAGCCCGGCACACGCCGGCCCAGCCCGGTCCAGCCGCCGGACTCCCCCGGCCCAGCCGCGCTGAATCGTTTGCGACATCAGCTCCAAAGGCAGCGCGCGAAGAACTCCCCCGCCGGCGGACCTGGCCGCCGGTCAGACCTTGAGCAGCACCTTCGTACAGTCGTCCTGCTTCTTCTGGAAGATCTTGTAGCCCTTCGGGGCGTCACGCAGCGGCATCCGGTGGCTGACAATGAAGCTCGGGTCGATCTCGCCGCGCTGGATGCGCTCCAGTAGCGGCCGGGTGTAGCGCTGGACGTGGCACTGACCGGTCCGCATGATCAGCGAGCGGTTCATGAACGCGCCCATCGGGAACTTGTCGACGAAGCCGCCGTACGCGCCAACGACCGAGACCACCCCGCCGGAGCGGCAGGCGAGGATCGCCTGCCGCAGCGCGAACGGCCGTTCCGTCTCGACTCGCGCGGCCTGCTTGGCCCGGTCGTACGCGTACATGGCGGCGTTGCCGTGGTGGCCCTCCAGGCCCACCGCGTCGATGCACGCGTCAGGACCCCGGCCGGCGGTCATCTCGTTGAGGGTGTCCAGCACGTCGGCTTCCTCGTAGTTGATCGTCTCGGCGTCGATGTGCTCCTCGGCCAACCGCAGCCGGTACGGGAACCGGTCGATGACGATCACCCGCTCCGCGCCGAGCAGCCGGGCGCTGGCCGCGGCGAGCAGCCCGACCGGCCCGGCGCCCCAGACGGCGATCACCTGCCCGGGTTTGATGTCGCACATCTCGGCGCCCATGTAGCCGGTCGGGAACACGTCGGCCAGCATGACCGCCTGGTCGTCGCTGATCTCGTCGGGCACCTTGACCGGGCCGACGTCGGCGAACGGCACCCGGGCGTACTCTGCCTGGCCACCGGCGTAGCCGCCGAGCAGGTGCGAGTAGCCGAAGATGCCGGCTGGCGAGTGCCCCATGATCTTCTCGGCGATGCCGGCGTTCGGGTTGGAGTTCTCGCAGACCGAGTAGAGGCCGCGCTGGCAGGACGAGCAGTGCCCGCAGGCGATCGGGAAGGGCACCACCACCCGGTCGCCGGGGGCGAGGTTGCGGACCTGCGGGCCCACCTCCACCACCTCGCCCATGAACTCGTGGCCGAGGATGTCGCCCTTGCGCATGGCGGGGATGTAGCCGTGGTAGAGGTGCAGGTCGGAGCCGCAGATCGCGGTGGTGCTGATCCGGACGATCGCGTCCCGGGCGTTCATGATCTTCGGGTCGGGTACGTCGATGACCTTGACGCTGTCGGTGCCCATCCAGGCGGTGGCCTTCATTCTCGGTCCCTTCGGAGAGCTCGGGCGGTCAGCGGCGGGACGCCGGCAGCGGCTGGGCGGGTCGCTGCATGGCCTGTTGGCGTACGGAGATGCCGTTGGGGCTGCCCTCGGAGCGGACGACCTCGCCGGTCTCCAGCACCTGCTTGAACCGGCGCAGGTCGTCGCGGACCTGCTGCTCGGGTTCCTCGCCGAAGAGCTTCGCCACCGCTCGGCCGAGCGCGCCGGCCGGCGGCGCGTAGCGCAGCTCCACCCGCACCTCGGTCCCCCGGTCGCCGGGGGCGGGCACGAACCGGACCCGGCCGGCGTTGGGCACCCGGGTCCCCGGCAGCGACCGCCAGGTGATCGACTTGTTCGGCTGGTCGTCGATGATCTCGGCGTCCCACTCGACGCGGTGCCCGGCCGGGCCACGGGCGATCCAGTGCGAGCGGCGCAGGTCGTCGGCACGGACGGACTCCAGGTGCGCCATGAACCGGGGCAGATTCTCCATGTCCCGCCAGAACCGGTACGCCTCGGCGGGCGACCGGTTCACCGTCACCGCGATCTGCATCCGGATCACCCGGGCGCGGGCCCGTCGAGCCCGCCCGACGCGCACGGCGGCGAGCACGTCGACGGCGGTGATGCCGGCGACGGCGAGGGTGGTCAGCGCGACCCGGCGGCGGCGTTCACCGCTACGGTCGGCGAGGGCCCGCCCAAGCAGTGTGAGGTCCATGGCGTCGCCGGCCACCCGGCTCCAGGCCCAGCCGGCCGGGCGGCGGCCGCTGAGCAGGCCGGCGGCGCTGCCCAACTCCCGCAGGCCGATGGCCGGAAGCACGGATCGCGCGGCCGGGGAGTCGTCCACCCCGGTCAGTCGCGCGACGGGTCCGGGCGCGACCAGCGCGCCCACTCCCAGGGCCAGGCTCAGCAGGCCGAGCGCGCTCGGCAGCGTCGCCGGCACCGGCCCGTCCAACTCCGGCAGGAGCACAGTGTCGACACGACTCATGTCCGGTCCCTTCCGGTGGGCGTCGCCGCCGGTCCGCCGGCGGGGGCGGCGGTGGTTTCCCCGCCCCCGTGACGCTATGTCGAACAGGTGCCGCGCGCGCCGGGTTCGGGGCAGAACGTCCGATGCGGGCGGTGTGAGCGGGAAAGCCTGCGGCAACGGTCGGCATCGCGACATTGACCGATTTGGATCACCTGAACGCCGTTACCGTCGGCCCAACTCGCCGCGCCGCCGGAAGGACAATCCCGTGAGCCGTGCTCTGCTGCGCCACCTGACCGCCACCATCGCCGTCGCACTGCTCGTCGGGGAGGCCGCCGCACCGGCCGCCGCGCGTACCCCCGGGTCGCCCGCGCCCGGCGGCGTCCGCACAGTGGTCCGCGACGCGACGACCGGCGCACCGGTCCCCCGGGCCTGCGCCAGGCTCGTCCCGGTGGACGCCGCTGCGTTGGCGGCGGTCAGCATCGGTGAGGACCAACTCGGACGGTACGGGGGTTGCGCCGACGAGCAGGGCGTCCTGGTGACCGGGGATGTCGCCCCGGGGAGGTACCGGCTGCTGGTGCACCCCTACGACAAGACGGCGCACGGCTTGCAGTGGGTCGGGCGGCACGGCGGCACCGGTGAGCGCGAGCGGGCACAGGTGATTCAGGTGCGGCCCGGCGTGGTGAGCAACGCGCCGGTCATCCGGCTCGACCCGCCGGGCACCGTCGTCGGAGTGGTGACCGACGCGGCGACGGGCGCGCCGATCCCCCGTGCGCTGGTCATGGTGGTGCCCTACGTGCCGCACCCGAAGTACGGCGACCACGGCCCGACCACCGACGACGACGGCCGCTACACGATCACCGGCCTCGGCCCGTACCACTGGCCCGTGCAGTTCGCCGCCGCCGGGCTGGCGACCGTGTGGTCCGGTGGGGTGGGCGGCCGGCAGCAGGCGCGGCCGGTGCGGGTCCGCGCCCAACAGACGGTGACCCTGAACCAGGCGCTGCCCGCCGGGACGCCGCTCAGCGGGACGGTACGGGTCGACGAGCTGATCACCTACGCCCAGGTGATCGCGTTCGACGCGGCCACCGGGGACCTGGCCGGTGCGGCGGACGTGGGCACCGGTTACGCCCTGCGCCTGCTCCCCGGGCAGCGGGTGAAACTGCGTTGCGACTGCGCGTACACCCCTCCGGTCTGGCACCGCGACGCCGCCGGCTTCGACGCCGCGACTGCCGTGCGGGTCCGACGGGCGCCGGTCATGGTGGACTTCAATCTCGGGACGCGCTTCTCGGCCGCACCCTGAACAGGGGCACCGCCCGGCGTTAGGAGTGCGGGGCAGCGGGTAGCCGGCATGCGCTCTTACCAGCGCCCGAGGAGGTGGGATGTCGGAGACCAGCGCCTTCTTCGAGCGGTTGACGGTCGCTGGCCAGGATCCACGGTTCAGCAAGGTCTGTGGCAGCGTGCGATTCGACATCCGCGACGACGGCAACCTGGAGCAGTGGCTGCTGGACATCGATCATGGCCGGATGCGGGTGACGCGAAGCGGTGCCCCCGCCACCACGGTGATCCAGGTGTCCGCGCAGCTCGCGGAGGCGATGGCGCGGGGCGAGGTGAACGGGCTGGCGGCGATCACCCGGGGCGAGATCATGGTCGACGGTGATCTCGCCCTGGCGTTGCGTATCGGGCGGCTGTTTCCGCGAGAGCCGGGGCGGCTTCAGCGTGAGGATCCCGACAGTGGGACGTGACCGATGAGAGACATCGCTGGCACCGTGGCGTGCATCGACGGGAACACCTTCATGGTGTCCGACGCCAGCGGCGACGTGGAATCGTCCCCGAGCACCCCGGTCGGCCTCTTCGCCGCTGACACGCGTTTCCTGTCCCGCTGGAGGCTCACCGTCAACGGCGAGTGCATGACCGCGTTGTCGGTGGACGACAGCCAGTACTTCGAGGTCACCTTCTTCGCGGTCCCGGGCGCGGCGGTGGACTACGTGGAGGCCGACGTGTCGGCCATTCGACGCAGGCGCATCGGCCCGGACCTCACCGAGTCGCTGACGATCTTCAATTACGGTGAGCGGGACATGACGCTCGACGTGCGTCTGGAGGTGGCCGCCGACTTCGCCGACATATTCGAGATCAAGTTCGACATCGGCGAGAAGAGCGGCGCGTACTACACAAACGTCGGCGAGAACGAGTTGCGCCTGGGCTACCGGCGCGGCACCTACCGACGTGAGGTCATCGTGTCGGCCAGCGAGCCCGCGGAGTTCGGCCCGGACGGCCTTGGCTTCGCGGTCCGGCTGCGCCCCGGGCAGCAGTGGTCCACCCGGTTGCAGGCCGTCATGTTGGCGCTGCGCCCGGACGGCGTCGACCTGCGCTCCGCCCTGCGGGCCCTACGGCCGGACGAGTCCACCCTGCCCACGAGCGTGCAGGCCTGGGTCGCGGCGGCCCCGACCCTGGACACCGACAGCGTCGGCCTCCAGCAGGTCTACCACCGCAGCCTGGTGGACCTGGCGGCGCTGCGCTTCGCCCCGCTCTCGCTCGGCGGGGCGAGCGTGCCAGCGGCCGGCCTGCCGTGGTTCATGACCCTGTTCGGTCGCGACAGCCTGTTGACCTGCCTGCAGACCCTGCCGGTCACCCCGTCGCTGACCCCACCGACACTGCGGATCCTCGCGTCGTTGCAGGGCACCCGGACCGACGACGTGTTGGAGGAGGACCCGGGCCGGATACTGCACGAGCTGCGCTACGGGGAGTCGGCCGCGTTCGAGGAGCAGCCACACTCCCCTTACTACGGCACTGTGGACGCCTCGCCGCTGTTCGTGGTGCTGCTCGACGAGTACGAGCGGTGGAGCGGCGACACCGCGCTGGTGATGGAGTTGGAGCAGGAGGCTCGCGCGGCCCTGGCCTGGATCGACAGGTACGCGGATCTGAACTCCACCGGCTACATCTGGTACCAGCGACGCAACCGGGCCACCGGCCTGGACAACCAGTGTTGGAAGGACTCCTGGGACAGCATCTCCTACGCCGACGGCCGGCTGCCGGGCTTCCCGAGGGCCACCTGCGAAACCCAGGGGTACGCCTACGACGCGAAGATCCGAGGGGCCCGGCTGGCCCGTACCTTCTGGGGTGATCCTGCCTTCGCCGAGCGGCTGGAGAGCGAGGCGGCGGCCCTGTACGACCGGTTCAACCGGGAGTTCTGGCTGGAGGACCGCGGCTTCTACGCCCTCGCGCTCGACCACGACGGCACTCCCGTGGACAGCCTGTCGTCAAACATCGGGCACCTGTTGTGGAGCGGCATCGTGCCACCGGAGCGGGCGCCCCGGGTGGTCGAGCACCTGATGGGTCCGGCGCTCTTCTCCGGTTGGGGGGTGCGGACGTTCGCCGAGGGGCAGCGCCGCTACAACCCGCTCGGCTACCACAACGGCACGGTCTGGCCGTTCGACAACTCGTTCATCGCGTGGGGTCTGCGCCGCTACGGGTTCGGCAACGAGGCGGCCCGCATCGCCGAGGGCATCCTTTCCGCCGCCACCTACTTCGAGGGTCGGCTACCCGAGGCGTTCGGCGGGTTCGACCGCGACACCACCAAGTTTCCGATCCGGTACCCGACCGCGGGCAGTCCGCAGGCGTGGTCCAGCGGAGCCTGCATGCTGCTGATCCGCACCATGCTCGGCATCAACCCGCACGAGGACCACCTGGCCGTGGACCCGGCGTTGCCCGCCACCTTCGGGCGGATCGCGCTCCTGGACATCCCCGGCCGTTGGGGCGAGCGCGACGCGTTCGCCCGCCAACGCCCCGACCAGCACTGACGGCACGGTCAGCCGACGGCTGGCCCGGTGGCCCGGAAGGTGCGCCGGTACGCGTCCGGCGGTACGCCGACGGTGCGGTGGAAGTGTCGACGCAGCGTCGCGGCGGTGCCCATGCCGGCCGCCTGGGCGATGGCGTCGATGCTGTCGTCGGTCTGCTCCAGCAGCTCCTGGGCGCGGCGGATCCGCTGCGTCGACAGCCACAGCAGCGGGGTGGTGCCGGTGGCCGACCGGAAGTGGCGAGCCAGGTTGCGAGAGCTCATGTTCGCCTGCCGGGCCAGGTCCTCGACGGTCAGCGGCCGGTCCAGGCGGGCCAGCGCCCAGGGAAACAGGGTGGCCAGCGGGTGGTCGTCGCGGGCCGGCACCGGGGTGGTGACGTACTGGGCCTGACCACCGGCGCGGTGCGGTGGCACGACCAGGCGGCGGGCGACCGCGTTGGCGACGGTCGAGCCGTGGTCGCGCCGGATCAGGTGCAGGCACAGGTCGATCGCGGCGGCCTTGCCGGCGGAGGCGAGCACGGTGCCGTTGTCGACGTAGAGTACGTCCGGGTCGACCCGTACCCGGGGATAGCGGGCGGCCAGCGCCTCGGTGTGCGCCCAGTGCGTGGTGGCCCGCAGCCCGTCGAGCACCCCGGCGGCAGCCAGCACGAACGCGCCGGTGCACAGCGAGACCATCCGGGCGCCCGCCCGGTGGGCCGCGCGGACCGCGTCGAGCAGGTCGGGCGGCACGTCCGCGTCGACGTCCTCCACCGACGGGACGATCACCGTGTCGGCTCGGGCGAGGCGGTCCAACCCGTCGTCGGGCGCCACCAGGAAGCGGCCGACCCGGACCGGGCCGGGGCCGCAGACCATTACGTCGTACCAGGGGTCGGCCAGGCCGGAGGGGTCGTGGGCGAAGACCTCGCAGGCCAGGGCCAGCTCGAAGTGCAGCATCCCGTCGGTGGCGGCGATCGCGACAAGGGCCATGTCCGAAACTGTACGGGGATTGGCGTTCCCGACACTGGTCGGCCGCCGACCGCTGCGGGAGGCTGGTCCCAGTCGATCTTTCGAGGGGGCAGCGATGGGTTACCGGGTGGCGGTGTTCGGGGCGTACGGGCACACCGGACGGTTCGTGATGACGGAGCTGCGCGAGCGCGGGTTCGATGCGCTGCCGGTGGGCCGCGACGCGCACCGACTGGCGGCGTTCGGGCTCGCCTACCGGGTGGCGTCGGCCGACGATCCGGCCTCGCTCGACGCGGCGCTGACCGGGGTGGACGCGGTCGTCAACTGCGCCGGCCCGTTCGCGGCGACCGCAGCCAACGTGATCGAGGCCGCGCTGCGCGCCGGGATCCCGTACGTGGACGTGGCCGCCGAGATCGAGGCCAACCTCGACACGTTCGCGCACTTCACCGAGCGCGCCCGCGCGGCCGGTGTGGCGGTGGTTCCGGCGATGGCCTTCTTCGGTGGGCTCGGCGACCTGCTCGCGACGACGGCGATGGGCGACTGGACGTCGGCCGACGAGGCGCACGTCGCGTACGGACTGAGCAGCTGGCACCCGACGGCCGGGACGGTCGCCGCGGGCGTCGTCTCCCGCGAGCGCCGCGCCGGCCGCCGGGTCCGCTACACCGGCGGCCGGTTGGAGTACCACCCCGGCGGGGAGCTGCCGAGGGTGGACTGGGACTTCCCCGCGCCGCTGGGCCGGCGCACCGTTTTCGGCGAGTTCAGCATGGCCGACGTCGTCACCATCCCCCGGCACCTGGCCATCCCCGAGGTCCGCACGTACATGACCGTCGACGCCGCCACCGACCTGGCCGCCGCGGCAGCGCCGGTCGCGGTCGACGAGCGGGGCCGGTCAGCGCAGACGTTCACTGTCGACGTCATGGTGCGTCGCGGCGACACGCACCGCCGCGTCGTGGCCAGTGGCCGGGACATCTACGCCGTCAGCGCGCCCCTGGCCGTGGAGGCGGTCGGACGCGTCCTCGATGGTCGGACGAGGACCAGCGGCGTCGCCTCCGCCGGCGAGATGTTCGACGCGCGGGCGAAAAATTGTCATCCGGAGCCGCCGTGCTGGCTGCCAGGGCACTTGTCGACCGGCCTCCTTAATTCTTTCCCCGCCAGTTGATGCAGGCCCTTGACGTGCACATACTCCTTCCGACAGAGCTTTATCGTCGACTCGAAGGAAACCACTGGTAATGCGGACTCCCCCCGCGCACGTCGCACCGCCGGATCGGGCGCGAAAGCGTCGTCGCCTCACTCGCATCACGCTCGCCTCAGCGGTCGTCGCCGCGCTGGCCGGCAGCGGCATCTACATCGCCGGCGCCCAGGCCGAAGAGGTCGCCGTGCCCGGCCGGGTGCAGGCAGAGGCCTTCGCGGCACAGTCCGGGGCGCAGACCGAGGGCACCGGCGACGCCGACGGCGGCCGGAACGTCGGCTGGCTGGCCAGCGGCGACTGGCTGCGCTTCGACGGTGTGTCGGTGACGGGCGTCGACCTGACGGCCCGGGTCGCCTCGCTCAACACCGCCGGCGGCAGTGTCGAGTTGCGCCTCGGCGCGCAGAACGGTCCACTGCTGGCCAGTTTCCCGATCGCGGGGACCGGTGGCTGGCAGAAATGGACCACCGTCACCGCGAAGGCGTCCGCTGTGCCGGCCGGCGCGCAGACCGTCTTCGCCGTCATGAAGAGCACCTCGACGTCGGACTTCGTGAACCTGAACTGGTTCACGTTCGGCCCCGCGACCGGCACGTCGCCGAGCGCCTCGGCCACGCCGAACACGTCGGCTGTCCCTTCGGCCACGCCGGGTTCCACCGCGTCCGCGTCCCCGTCGACGTCCGTCCCGCCGAGCGCACCGGCCGGCGGCTGGGTGCCCGTCGACCAGGCCAAGTGGAGCAGGGAACTGGCCGCCTTCAACGCCATCAAGCCGAAGGCGGTGCCGCCGGGCACCACCCGGGTGCCGGAGTTCCACACCGACTGCGGTGTCGCGAATTCCGCCCCGGACGACCCGATCGTCCTGCCGGGCCTGTCCGGCGCCTCGCACATGCACACCTTCTTCGGCCCGAAGATCGACGCCTTCACCACCACGGACAAGCTGTTCACCGCGGCGAACACCTGCAACGCCCCCGGAGACAGGAGCGCCTACTGGACCCCGGAGCTACGCAAGGACGGCAAGGCCGTACCGATCAAGAGCATGCGCATCTACTACGGCTCGCGGGTCAAGGATCCGTCGACCGTCAAGCCCTTCCCGCCGGGCCTGGTCGTGGTCGAGGGCGACGCCAAGCGGCAGGTCGACACTCCGAAGAACGCCGGTAGCAACCAGTTCTGGTGCGCGGGCAGCGCCGAGATCGGCCGCAGCGCCGACGGCAACTGGCCGAAGTGCGCCCCCGGCGGCAACCTGATCTTCCAGCTCGTGTTCAAGGACTGCTGGGACGGCAAGAACATCGACTCACCCGATCACAAGTCACACATGGGCGACCCGGTGAACGGCGTCTGCACCGGCAGGTACCCGGTGGCCGTGCCGGATCTCTCCTTCATGGTCAACTACGAGTCGCTGGGCGGTGACGGCCTCAGCCTCTCCTCCGGCAAGCCGTCATCCATGCACGGCGACTTCATGAACGCCTGGGAGCCGGAGCGTCTCGGTGACCTGGTGAAGTCCTGCCTCAACCAGAACGCCAAATGTGGCGTCGACACGACCTTCGCCGGCGGCTGACCACCGCCTCCGTCGTCGACGGACGGCCCCCGCTCAGGCGTGGGGGCCGTCCGTCATCGCATCACGTCAGTCAGAGATTCACGCTGACGCCGGCCGCCTTGCATGCGGCGTTGACGTCCTTGCCGGCCTTCTCGAAGGCCGGGTTGTCGGCGGCGGTCGCCGGGTCCGCCGCGGCCGCAGCCTTGGCCGCCTCGGCGGCGAACGTCCGCAGGGCGTCGGCCAGCTTGCCGTCGCCGGTCGAGGCGACAGTGGTCACCTTCTGCTCCAGCCCAGTAAGGATCTTCTTGAAGTCCGCCGCCGACGCGTCACCGGTCGTGGCGACCTTCACCATCTCGGTCCTCATCTCGTCGCTGGCCTTCTTCACCGCCTCGCAGAGCTGCTTGTCGGTCGCCGCGCCCGCCGCGGGTGACGAGGCCGCCGTGGCGGCGGCGGAGGTGGCCACCGCAGACGGGGCTGCGGAGGTGGGAGCGGGCGTGGTGGATCCGGCGGTCGTCGCCTTGTCGGCGTCGCCACAGGCGGCGAGGGCCGTCGAAACGGCAAGGATCAGCATGGCGGAGGCAAGACGGGAAGATTTCACGGACGCGGACGATAGTCGAAGTCCACACGGTGATCAATTCGCTCGGCGTCCGCCACTCCGCGTGCTGTCAGCGACGATTCACCGCCGCCCACTGGCCACCGCACGGCAACCACCTATGTGGACGGCGGGCTGGTAGGAAGAGGCGAGTTGCCTCACCTCAGGGAGATGATCGTGGCACGTTCCCACCTGTCCCGCCGTTCGCTGCTGACCGCCGGGGGCGCCGCCGCCGTGGCCCTCGGCGCGGCCGGGGCCAGTCCGTCCGCCGCCGCCGCGCCAGCCGACAACCCGGTCGATACGCCGGCCGAGGCGCTGCGCCGGCTGCAGGCCGGCAACCGGCGGTTCACCTCCGGGCACGGCCGGCACCCGCACCAGGGCCTGACCGACCTGCACCGGCTCGCCGCCGGTCAGCACCCGTTCGCCATCACCGTCGGCTGCGCGGACTCCCGGGTCGCCCCCGAGGTGCTCTTCGACCAGGGGTTGGGTGACCTGTTCGACAACCGGGTGGCCGGCAACATCGTCGACGACCTGCTGCTCGGCAGCGTCGAGTTCGCGGTGGAGGAGTTCGGCAGCCTGCTGATCGTCGTCCTCGGCCACGAACGCTGCGGCGCGATCACCGCCACCATCGACGCCATCCACACCGGCGGGACGGCGCCCGGGCACATCGGCACCATCGTGGACGCCCTGCGCCCGATCGTCGAGCCGGTGCTGGACCAGCCCGGCGACCCGGTGGAGAACGGGGTCCGGGCCAACATCGCCGCCCAGGTGCGGGCGCTCAGCGCACGCAGCACGATCATCGCCGAGAAGGTCCACGAGGGTGCGCTGCGCGTGGTGGGCGCCCGCTACGACCTGGACAACGGGCGGGTTTCCCTGGTGGCCTGAGGCCGTCACCCGATCCTGGGCCACCCGGACGGCGACGCTGGTCGGTCATCCACTGCCGCCGACCGGCGCCGCCGGTCGCGTCGCGGCCGACGGGTACGGCGGAAGTAGGACCAACCGGCCAACGGCAACGCGACCGCCCAGGCCAGCAGGAGCGGCAGGCCGATCAGGACGCCGGTCGGGGTGAAGATGTCATCCGCGCTGGACTCCCCCAGGTCAGCGGCGAACTGCCAGGGCAGGGTCGCCGAATAGCCGATCATCAGGGCGGACCCCAGCACCGTTGGCGTCAGCGGCAACCACTGTGGCACCCGACGTCCGCGCAGCCACGGCACCCACCGGGGGAAGACGAGCCCCCAGTCCTTGATGAGCCCCAGCGCCAGAACGCCGCCGAGCCCGGCGAGGACGCAGAGCAGGCCCAGGTAGAACGCGCCGGCCGGCAGACCCAGGAAACCGTCGACGGGGTGATCCCCCACTCCGGGCCCGCGACCGTGGTACCACTCGCGGAACGGGTCGGGATTGGCGAACAGCGGGATGCCGAGGATCCACGGCACGTGCAGCGGGATGAACCCCAGTACGGGGGCGATCCACGCCACGTGCCCGGCTCGGCGGGCCCAGGACGGCGGCGGTGCGGGCATGGCGTTCGTACGTGGTGTACGGGTCACGGCGTCGTCTCCATCAGTGGCGGGCGTTGGCACATCCGAGATCACCGTCGCGGAACGGCGCGACGAGCGGATCGCCGCGCGGAGGGAAATCGCCTCCCCCGCCGCAGGGATGGCGTCTTTTCGTCACGACGGTCCGTGTGACGAAAACACTTCACGGCGGCGGGTCACGCTCCGGAGGCTGGACACCATGAATGTGACAGGGCTCGACCGACCAGGCGACGGCCACCCACAGCCCCCGCCCGGGGACACCCTCGCCCGAATCACCGTCGTGGACGCACTGCGGGACAGCGCGCTGCTGCTCATCCTGCTGGTGAACATCGCGTTCTTCGGTTCCGGCTACGACTTCCACCTGGTCGACGATCCGACGCACGGCGCAGTCGACCTGCTGATCGCCGGCGCGGTGGAGCTGTTGTTCGCGATGAAGGCGTACCTGCTGTTCGCCTTTCTGTTCGGCTACAGCTTCACCCTGCAACTCGACTCCGCGGCACGGCGCGGAGTGGCGTTCCGCCCGGCGTTCCTGCGCCGGCTCTCCGGGTTGTTCGTCCTCGGCGCGCTGCACGCGGTGCTGCTGTTCCACGGCGACATCCTCACCACGTACGCGCTGCTCGGTCTCGTGCTGCTCGCGGTCCGGCGGATCGAGCCCCGCACCGCGCTGGTCGCGGCGGCGACCATCATCGGCGGCATCGCCGTCGTGGTCGGGATCGCCGCGGTCCTCGGTGCCACGCTGGTTCCGGACGAGGCCGCCGCGGTCAGCGCCGGTGCGCGTTCGACGCTGGCCCTGGGCGGCGGCCTCGGCGATGTCGTCCTGGAGCATGTGCGGTCGATGCCGGCGATGATCGGCGGTCTGGCCGTGCAGGGGCCCCTGGCGTTCGCGGCGTTCCTCGTCGGCCTCGCCGCCGGTAAGCACCGGCTTCTCGCCACCGTGCCCGCCCACCAGGACCTGCTACGCCGGTGCGAACGGGTGGGGTATCCGATCGGTCTGGCCGGCGCCGTCGTGTTCGCGGTCGGTGGTTCCACCGCGAACCTGACCGGGCTGATGGTCAGCATCGTCACCGCGCCGTTCCTGGCCGCCGCCTACGCCGCGACCCTGCTGCGCCTGTTCACGCGGCGGCCGCGCCTCGCGGGCGCGTTCGCGCCCGCTGGGCGGATGGCCCTGACGAACTACCTGGCCCAGTCGCTCATGTGCGTGCTCGTCTTCACCGGCCTCGGGTGGGGCCTGGTCGGCCGCACCGCGCCGGCACAGACACTGCTGATCGCACTGGTGATCTTCGCGGTGCAGCTGGTGGTCAGTTCGTGGTGGCTGCGGCGGTTCCGGTACGGCCCCGTCGAATGGGCGCTGCGCGCCTGGACCCACCGGGAGCGCCGCCCCAACTAGGGTGCTGACATGGTCGATCGGCACCAGGTGATGAACTTCCGGGTCCGGGCCCAGCAGCTCGACCGGGACGAGGGCACGCTCGCCGACACCGCCGTCCTGGACCTCGGCGTGCAGAACACCGGTCCGGACGGCGCCCGGTGGGCGCTGGCGGTACGCGGGGTCGACGTGACCGCGTTGTCCGACACCGATCTGGTCCTGCTGTGGACCGTCCGGGGCGCTCCCCACCTCTACCGCCGGGCCGACGTGGCGAAGGTGGCCGCCGCCGTCGAACCCAAATCCTCGGCCGACGCGGACAAGCGCATCTACGACGCCGCGAAACCGTTGAAGGCCGCCGGCATCGACACTCTGGCAGCCCTGGACGAGATCGCCGACCGGATGCGGGCCATCGTCAGCACGCCGACGGTCAAGGGGGACGTCTCCGGCCGCCTGGCCACCATGCTGCCCGAGCCCTACCTGCGGTTCTGCCGTCCGTGTGACGCCACGCACCTCTACGAGATGCCGTTCCGGCTCGCCGCCGTACGGGCCGGACTGGAGTTGCAGCTCGACACCTCACCCCCGGTCCTGCGGCGCATCACCGGGTTCAGGAAGGCAGCCGCTGCTGGTGACCGCTTCGACCTCATCCGCGCGTATCTTCGCCTGCTCGGTCCGGCCACCCCGAAACAGGTCGCCGACTACCTCGACGCACCGGTGAAGGACGTGAAGGCGCACTGGCCCGAGGATGTCATCGAGGTGAGGGTCGACCGCGAGGTGCGCTCACTGCTGGCCGCCGACGAGGGGGCGCTGGAGTCGGCCGACAGCACTGTCACCCGCCTGCTCGGCCCGTTCGACCTGTTTTTGCAGGCCAAGGACCGGGCAACGCTGGTGCCCGACGCCGCCCACGCCAAGGAGCTGTGGCCGGTGCTGGGTCGCCCCGGCGCCGTCCTGGTCGACGGCGAGTTGGTCGGCACCTGGCGTCCCCGCAAGTCCGGCAGGACGTTCACTGTCGCAGTCCAGCCGTGGCACCGGTTGTCGGACGCCACGCGTAAGGCCATCACCACGCAGGCCGAACACCTCGCCGCGTACCGCTCCGTCGCCCTCAGCGGCGTCGACTTCGGCAGCTAGTTCTCGAGGACGCTCACTCCACCGCCCAGGCGATGGCGGGCGGGTGCACCCGAGCGCAGATCGGCCCACCGACGGCATCGGTCAACCCGAGCCGGCCGACCAGCGTCCCGTTGCCCTCGTGGGCGGCGCGCAGCAGCTCGGTCGGCACGTCGGTGAACATCAACTTGGCTCGTCGGAACATCGCGAAGCCGTCCTGGGTCACCGCGCCCCAGCTCAGATAGAGAAACCGGGCCCCGGGGCGGCCGTGCACCCACGGGCCACCGACGTCGAGTGCTCCGTCGATCTCGCGGCTGGACACCTCGAAGGACCAGGTGGCGCTTGCCGCGTCGGCCGGCACCTGATCGACGACCTCGGCCTTGCGCTGAACCCCGACGTGCACGTTGCCCCGCCGCAGCGCGTCGGCCTCCGCACCGGGACGCTGACCTGGGAGATCACTGCCGTCGATCCGGATCCGCATGGCACCGACTCTAGTTAGTCGGCCGGTTGCTCGGCGGTGTCGTCGTTCTCGCCGTACTCGCCGCGGATGGGCAGGTAGTAGGCGGGCAGGAACGCGGCGATGATGACGACGCCGGCGATCGGCACGAACGCGCCGACGAGGATGCCGGAGCCGATCCAGACCAGCGCGAGCGCGAACCGGCGGCCGATGGCTCGCGCACCGAAGCGACCGAGGCCGGGGTTCAGCAGCTCGGCCCGACGGAGGTGTGCCCACACGATGTTGAAGAGGGCCGCCGCCGTCCACAGTGTGCCGCCGTAGACGACGACCGACGCACGCAGCCCCTGCTCCGCGCGCAGCGCTTCGGCGAGCAGTGACGTGGAGAACGGCAGGAACGCGATGACCATCAGGAGCAACGTGTTGAGGAACAGGACCCCCCGGTCGACATGCCGGACGCGGTCGAACATGACGTGGTGATTCACCCACACCTGCCCGATGAGCAGGAAGCTCAACGTGTACGCAAGGTACGACGGCCACAGCGCACCGAGCCCCTGGACGAGGTTCCCGAAGTCGTGGGGCGGTTGGATCTCCAGCACGAGGAGCGTCACGGCGATCGCGAAGACACCGTCGCTGAAGGCCAGCAATCGGCCCGGGTTACGGGTCAGCCGCGAAGTTTCCCTTTTGGGAGGCACGTAGCGAATTATGCAATAGGTCAGCTTTCGTCATTGGCGGAGCGGCGCCAGAACTGGCGTGGCGCGAAACCCTCACGTCGCAGCCAGTGCTCGGTGTAGACGATCCGATCCGCCTCGACGACCACGAGTGTGTCCTCGGGCGGCTCGGACAGCGCCCGCCCCCGCTCGGCGTGCTCGTTCTCCCACCGAACCGCCGCCCAGTAGTGCGCGCGGTCCGGATGCGCCGGCGAAAGCACCCTGGCCGTCCCGAACAGTTGGGCACCGCGGCTGCTGGCCAGTCCGACCAGCGGCGCGAAGATGCCGATGGACACGCGCGGGTCGGCGGCGATGTTGCGGATCTTCGGCGACCGTGGCGCGGCGGTGAAGAGCACCGCGAAGCCGAGCGGGTAGTACCGCACCGGGGTGGCCAGCGGCCCGTCCGGACCCGTTGTCGCGAGCACACACATGTTCTGCGACGACAACAGGTTGAGGAGGCGCTCCTCAAGCCGTTCACGATCGAGCCGCTTCGCTGGCATGGGCTCCGACAGCCACGGATTCGTCAACGGCATAGGACGTCCTCGATCATGGCGAGCACCCTAACCGGGTAACCCGCCGTCAAGATCGGCAGGGCGCGCCTACGCCGTCCTGCGCAGGTAGGTCTCGGCCAACTGCCGAAGGCGTGTCCGGTCGAAGCTGTCCCCGTGGCCGGGATGGACGACGGACACGTCGAGGTCGACGAGAAACTCCATGCTCCGCCGACAGCAGTTCGTTGACGTGCGGCTCCGAGATCCGGACAACGTCGCCGTCCACTTCGGCCCGCGAATACCAGTCGACCATGCCCGAGAGTGTGCCAGCGCGGCGATGCCTCTTCGACCCCGCGAATCACGGTCCGTGGTCGTCGCGATCGAGATGGAATCCGGCGGGTGCCAGGAGAAGTTAAATGATCAAGAAGAGACGGTCGGCGGGGTCCACGACCGCCGCCAGCACCGCGCCCGGTACGAGCGCCGGATCGTCCGCGTGGATCGTGTCCGCCTCGAACGGGGTGAACCCCGGCCCACTGATTCGCAGGCGGAGCTCCAGCCCGGGATTTTCGCCGTCCAGGTGGTTCGCCACCGCGAGAATCTCCGCCATCGCGGCGACGCCAGCCGCGGCCAGCCGACGCGCGTCACGGCGCGAGCGGCCCACCACCCGCCAACCGAAGACGCCGAACCCGACACCGATGGCTGTCGCCAGGACGCCACCGACCAGCAGACCCCAGAAGTCGCTGGACGATCGCGGTGGGTCCAGCGTCACGGCGGCGACGAGCAGGACCGGTCCGGGTAGGCAGATGGCCAGGAACACGAGTCGGCTGAGCAGCGCGCCGATCGGACCGACGCGCGCTTCCGCTTCGCGAGGGGCACTCGTCACCCTCGCACCGTAGTGCAGCGGCTGGCTGGTTCACTCCTCCGTCCGGGCAGGGTCGGGGAGGGTGAATCCGTCCGCGCCGGCACGCGGGAACGCCCGATCCGCCGATCTGAACGAGTACGCCATGAAAGACTCGCCCGGCTGGCGGAAGGGGCGGGGATGCAACCAACCTGGCTCGTAGCGCTCTCGTGGGCTTCGCTCGCGGTCGGCGTCGTCAGCTTCGCGGTCGTGCTGGCCGACACCTATCTCCGCGGAAACCGTCAGCCGGTCCGGGTCATGGAGATCGTCTGGCTGGTGACAGTCCTCTACATCGGCCCGGCCGCTGTCCGCCTCTACTGGAACTGGGGCAGACCTGAGGCGTTCTCTCAACGGCGGCAGGAGGATCAACCGCGACGGCCCCGCCGGGGCATCGTCGTCACCCACGTGTCCCGCTGCGGCGCGCACTGCGCTCTCGGGTTCATCGTCGCCGAGGTCGCCCTGTACGCCGTGAGATTCGACCCGGCCGAGGACCCGCTGTGGGTCGCCTACGCCGGCGACTACCTGACGGCGGTGACGATCGCCGTGCTCTTCCGGTACTTCGCCGGGCCGGGTCGCAGCCTGACGAAGGTCTGGCACGCACTGTCGAGCGTCGGCAGGATCGAGCTGCTGACCATCACCGTGTTCGAGGTGGCGTTGTTCGTGTGGCTGACCCTCGCGCATCGGGTGGTCTTTCCGGAGCTACACCTGCGACCCGACAGCCCGACGTTCTGGTTCGCCGGTCAGCTCGGGCTGATAGCCGGCTTCGTCGCGGCCTGGCCCACCGCCTCCTGGCAGCTCGGCCGAAGGCTGAGGTTCGAGCCGCGCCGACTCCCCTACGACTGAGCGGGGCCGGATCGCCGGCTCGGCTGCCCCGGCAAGGAACAAGCAGCACAAAAAACAAGCGGCAAGGAGATCACTCTCCCTGCCACTTCTAACGTATACCGCACCTGGGGGCTTGCGGCAAGACCCCGGTCGTGGCGCAGAATCGGCGGCCGGACCAGCACAAACGAGGTAACGGGGGCGCGACGTGGGTGTGTTGTCGATGGACGGGGACCGCGGCGACCGGGCAACGTTGTTGGATCTTCGAGAGGTCGACGAGACGCAGGTGTCGGTCGTCGGCGGCAAGGCCGCGCACCTGGGCGCGCTGTCCCGGATCGACGGCATCCGGGTGCCGGCGGGGTTCTGCGTCACGACGGCCGCCTTCGGGCGGATCATGGCGCAGGCGCCGTCGATCGACGATCGGCTCGATCAGCTGTCGCGCCTGAGCCCGGACGACCGGGAGGCGATTCGCACGCTCAGCGCGGAGATCCGTCGCAGCGTCGAGGAGGTCCCGGTTCCGGGCGACCTGGCGGCCGCGATCACCAGCGCGCTCGCCCGGTTCGGCGAGCAGGCCGCCTACGCCGTGCGGTCCAGCGCGACGGCGGAGGACACGCCCACGGCGTCCTTCGCCGGCCAGCAGGACACCTACCTGAACGTGGTGGGGCCGGAGGCGATCCTGCGGCACGTCAGCCGGTGCTGGGCGTCACTGTTCACCGAGCGGGCCGTCATCTACCGCCTGCGCAACGGCATCGACCACCGCAGCGTTCAGATGGCTGTCGTCGTACAGCAGATGGTTTTGCCGGATGCCTCCGGCATCCTGTTCACGGCGGACCCGGTGACGGGCAACCGGAAGGTCGCGACAGTGGACGCCAGCTTCGGCCTCGGCGAGGCCCTGGTGTCCGGCCTGGTGAACCCGGACGTCTTCACCGTGCGCGACGGCGAGGTCGTCGCCGGCACGGTCGCCGCGAAGCAGCGTGCCGTCACCGCGCTGCCCGGGGGCGGCACGCGAGAAGTGGCGATCGACAGGCAGCGGCAGGAGCAGCCGGCGCTGACGCAGGCGCAGGTGGTGCGACTCGTTCGGCTCGGGCGACGGATCGAGGCACACTTCGGCCGCCCGCAGGACATCGAGTGGTGCATGGTCGACGACGACTTCCAGATCGTGCAGAGCCGGCCGATCACCACGCTGTTCCCCATCCCGGCGGCCGATGACCAGGAGAACCACGTCTATCTCTCCGTCGGTCACCAGCAGATGATGACCGACGCCATGCGGCCGCTGGGTCTCTCCATGTGGCAGTTGACGGCCATCGCCCAGATGCTGGAGGCCGGCGGGAGGTTGTTCGTCGACGCCACCCGGCTGCTTGCCTCACCCGCGAGCCGCGCCGGTTTCCTGAACCTGGCGGGCAAGTCCGATCCGCTGATGAGGGACGCGCTGGAGACCCTGATCGACCGCGGGGACTTCGTTCCGACGCTCCCGGACACCGGCGGGCCCGGCAGGCCGACGACCGGCGGCGCGTCCACCTCGATCGAGACCGACCCGGCCATCGTCACCGAGCTGATCGAGCGCAGCGAGGCGTCCATCGCCGCCCTGCGGCGCGACATCGCGCCGGTGACCGGTACGGCGCTGTTCGACTTCCTGCTGGAGGCCTTCCAGGAGCACAAGCGGGTCCTCGGCGATCCGCTGAACATGCAGGCGATCATGGCCGGCATGGAGGCCACCTGGTGGCTCAACGACCGGCTGCACGAGTGGCTGGGCGAGAAGAACGCCGCGGACACCCTCACCCTGTCCGCCCCCGGCAACATCACGTCGGAGATGGGGCTGGCGCTGCTCGACGTCGCCGACGTGATCCGTCCGTATCCGGAGGTGGTGGCGTTCCTGCAAGGCGCACACGACGACTTCCTCGACGAACTGCCGAAGGTCGCGGGCGGGGCCGAGGCGCGCGCCGCCATCGAGGCGTACCTCGACCGGTACGGCATGCGTTGCGTCGGCGAGATCGACATCACCAGGCCTCGGTGGAGCGAACGCCCCGGCACGCTGGTGCCCGTGCTGCTGGACAACATCAAGCTCTTCGAGCCGGGCTCGGCCCGGCGGCGCTTCGAGCAGGGTCAGCAGCAGGCGCAGCAGAAGGCGCAGGAGGTGTTGACGCGCCTGCGGGCGCTGCCGGACGGGCAGCAGAAGGCCGACGAGACCGCGCGGATGATCGACCGGGTGCGGACCTTCATCGGCTACCGGGAGTACCCGAAGTACGACATCATCAGCCGCTACTTCATCTACAAGCAGGCCCTGCTGGCAGAGGCCGAGCGCCTGGTACGCGCCGGGGTGCTCACCGAGACCGAAGACGTCTTCTACCTCACGTTCCAGGAGTTCCACGAGGTCGCGCGCACGCACCGGGTGGACGATGAGCTGATCCGGCAGCGCCGGGACGCGTTCCGGTCGTACCAGGCGCTCACCCCGCCCCGGGTCCTGACCTCCGACGGCGAGGCGATCACCGGGGCGTACCGACGCGACGACGTGCCGGCCGGCGCCCTGGCCGGTGTGCCGGTGTCCGCCGGGACGGTCGAAGGACGCGCCCGCATCATCCTGGACATGGCGCAGGCCGACCTCGAAGCGGGTGACATCCTCGTCACCGCCCACACGGACCCGAGCTGGACGCCCCTGTTCGTCGGTATCGCCGGGCTGGTGACGGAGGTCGGCGGGTTGATGACGCACGGCGCGGTGATCGCGAGGGAGTATGGCCTGCCGGCTGTCGTCAGTGTGCTCGACGCCACCCGGCTGATCCGCGACGGGCAGCGGATCCGCGTGCACGGCAGCGACGGGTACGTCGAGATCCTGCCCTGACCGGCGGCGTTACAGGAGGAACGACGATGGCGGTTTCGGTCCTACGGCTGACGATCTGGGTGGCCACGGCGTCGACAGTGGTGTCGCTGGCGGGGTGCGGCAGCGGCGGCGAGGCGACCGGGGCGCGGACGACGCCGAGCCCGGAGGTGACGCTCGCCCCGTCGCTGGCCCCCGATCAGGAGTTCCGGCGGTTGGAGGAGCAGTTCGGGGCACGACTCGGGATCTACGCCGTCGACACGGGCACCGGCCGCACTGTGGAGTACCGCGCCGACGAGCGGTTCGCGTACGCCTCGACGTGGAAGGCTCTCGCTGCCGCCGAGGTGCTCGACGGCACCACCGACGCCCAACTGGATCGCGTGGTGCGGTACTCGACGCGGGACCTGGTGGCGCACTCCCCCGTCACGGAGAAGCACGTCGGTGAGGGCATGAGTCTGCGTGCCCTCGCCGACGCCGCCGTGCGCTACAGCGACAACACGGCCGGCAACCTGCTGCTGCGCCACCTTGGCGGACCGGCGGGGTTCGAGGCGAAGCTGCGCGCGCTCGGCGACACGGTCACCGACGTCGCCCGCTACGAGACCGCGCTGAACGAGGGAACACCGGGCGACAAGCGGGACACCAGCACAGCGCGGGCCCTGGCCGGCGACCTCCGGGCGTACACCGTGGGGGTTGCCCTGGAACCGGCGGACCGTGACGTGCTGCGCGCCTGGCTGCGGGGCAACACCACCGGCGCGGCGCTGGTCCGCGCCGGGGTGCCGGCCGGCTGGGTGGTCGGGGACAAGACCGGGACCGGCGGGTACGGCACCCGCAACGACATCGCGGTGATCTGGCCGCCTGACCGGGCCCCGATCGTGCTCGCCGTGCTGTCCAGCCGCGACAGGAAGGACGCCACCCCCGACGACGCCGTCATCGCCCAGGCCACCCGCGTGGTCGTCGCCCAACTGGGAGCATGAGCCCGTCAGGTCGCGGCGCGGCTGTCGTACGCGGTCTGGTGGCGGCGGATCTCGGCGTGGTGGTCGGCGGACCAGGCCGCCAGGGCCAGGACCGTGGAGAGTAGCGACCTGCCCAGGTCGGTGAGGGCGTACTCGACGCGGGGCGGCACCTCGGGGTACGACGTCCGGGTGACGAGGCCGGTGCGCTGGAGGTGTTTCAGGGTCAGCGTGAGCATGCGCTGGGAGATACCGGGGATCGCGTCGCCCAGGTCCGAGTAGCGGACACTGCCGTCGGCGAGCGTGCCGATGATCAGCACGCTCCACTTGTCGCCGACGAGGTCCAGGACCTCCCGGATGAAGTCGGCGTCCTCGTCGTTCCAGTGCGCGCAGGGCCCCGGAGCGGCTCGGACGTTGCCCCGGACGTTGGTGCGTCTGCGCCGAAGATCTCCTGCGCTCATCCCCTCACCCCTCCGCGTAGCCCGCGCTACGCACATGAATGTACCTTTTGTGGCCCTCCGATTCTGATGCATCATGGCGTTACGAACAAGAAGTGAGAATCACTGAGGAGCACCATGAAGATCGAGTTCTGGTCGGACATCGTCTGCCCGTACTGCGGGCTGATGGACCACCGGCTCCACCAGGCCCTGAACCGGCTCCCGTACGGCGATCAGGTGCGGGTGATCCACCGGTCGTTCCAGCTCCATCCCGACCTGCCCCGCGCGGGGGTCAGTCAGCGGGAGTTGATCACGATGGCGGGGGCTCCCGCGACAACCGTCGACCGGGTCCTGCGGCCCATCGAGCGGGCGGCCGAGGCGGAGGGTCTGACGCCCTACCACGCGGTGGACCGCACCCTCGGGCCGACGGATTTCGCCCACGAACTGCTCGCCTACGCGACCGACCAGGGGCGCGGCGCCGAGACCTGGACGGCGATGTTCCGCGCGCACTTCGGGCAGGCCCGCAAGCTGTGGACCGTCGAGGAGGTGCTCCACTTCGCCGCCGAGGTGGGCCTGGACCACGACGAAGCCGCCGACGCCCTGCGAAGCCGCCGCTACCGGGCCCGCGTGGCGGCCGACCAGCGCGAGGCACAGCGCCTCGGGGCACGCGGCGCGCCGTTCCTCGTCTTCGACGGCCGCTTCGCCGTTCCCGGGGCGATCGGCCTCGACGACCTGCTCGCGGTCATCGACAAAGCGTGGGCCGAGAGCCACCCGACGCCGCAGCCGCTGCCGGTTATCGGCGACACCGAGGGCATGTGCGCCCCGGACGGGTGCGCGGTGCCCGACCGCACCACCTGAGGTCCCGTTGCCCGGCCGGTGGCAGGAGATCGACTCGGGTTTCGTGAAGTCGGGGTGTCCGGGCTCCTGGGACACCCCGACTTTGATGAACGCGAGTGGATCGCCCACCCGAGCCTGGTGACGATGCTCGCCATGATCGCGGCGACGCTGGTCGGCACCGACAGCCGGGCGTCGGCCGGCACCACCGGCCCGTGGGTGATCCAGCCGTTCCGGGCCCCCGCGGTCCCGCCCGACTCTGTGACGGGTTGCCCGTCGGTGGCACCATCGGTCTGGTGAACGTTCGTCGTTTGGCGGCCGTCGACATGTACGGCAGCCGAGGAACCACCCGCCGACGGCGGATCATTCTGGCCGAATTCCTCGTCGGCGTGGTTGTCATGGTGACGTGGGGCGTCTGGCTGCTGTCGTCCTCGAACGACCTCGGCAGCCGAGCGTTCGGCCTGTGGCTGACCGGTGCAGGTCTCAACTACGCACCGCTGTCCACGTACGCGCTCATGCTGATGCGACGCGGCGCCCTCGACGCCGAACTGGCTGGCGTCGACACCGACCGGGAACTGCGCCGCTACACAGTGCTCCAGCTGTGGGTCTTCGTGCCGCTCTCGCTCGTCGTCTTCACCGTCCGCGACACACTGGCCCGGCGGAGGGCAGGGACGACAGCTCCCTGACCACCTGACCGCCGCCGCGCCGCCCGCCGGGCCGCCGCCGCCTGTGATCGACCACCGTCGCCAGCCCCTGCCCGCGCCCGGACCGCGTACCCGCGCCTGGCACGGTCACGCCGCGACGGCTGCCCTGCCCACCGGGAACCGCACGCCGGTGAGGTCTTCCGAGACAGCCCAGAGGCGTTGCTGCACGCTCACGTCGTAGGACTCGGGACTGGACGTGACAAGCCTCGGGTAGCCGCGCGACTCGCCCGGGCCGTCGGGGCCGTAGTACTGCCCGCCGAGGACGGACGGGTCGGTGGCGGCCCGCAGGGTGGGCAGCGCGCCCGCCGTCGCGGGCTGGGTGATCACGGGGGCGAGCACGGTCAGCGGTCCGCGGACGACCGCCGGGGCGTTGCGGGCCAGTTCGGTGTTGGAGATGCCGGGGTGCGCTGCCACCGCGGCGGTGGTGCCGTGCGCGGCGAGCCGGCGCTGCAACTCGTAGGTGAACATCAAGTTGGCGAGCTTCGACTGGCCGTAGGCGGCGACCCGGCCGTAGGACCGTTCCCATTGCAGGTCGTCGAAGTGGATGGCGGCGCGGATGCGGTGGCCGACGCTGCTGACGGTGACCACCCGGGAGCCGGGCACGGGCAGCAGCAAGTCGAGCAGCAAGCCGGTGAGCGCGAAGTGGCCCAGGTGGTTGGTGCCGAACTGCATCTCGAAGCCGTCGCGGGTGGTCTGCTTCGGGGTGTACATCACCCCGGCGTTGTTGATCAGCAGGTCGATCCGCGGGTGGGTGGCGCGCAGGCCGGCCGCGGCGGCGCGCACCGATTCCAGCGAGGTCAGGTCCAGTTCCCGTACGGAGACGTCGCCGTTGATCCGGGCGGCGGCGAGCTTGCCCTTCTCCGTGTCGCGTACGGCCAGCACGACCGACGCCCCGCGCTCAGCGAGCCGCCGGGCGGTCTCGAAGCCCAGCCCGGTGTTGGCGCCGGTGACCACGGCGACCCGGCCGTCCTGGCGCGGAATCTGCTGCTCGGTCCACTTCATCTCAAGCTCCTTAGGTACCGCCGGTAACTTATGCCTGAAACGATAAGGTACCGCCGGTACGCTGTCAAGGGACCGCCGGTACCTAAGCTAGGGTTGGTGTCATGACGTTCCAGCGGGCGCGCAGCGAGGAGCAGCGTGAGGTCCGACGCCGGGCCATCCTGGAGACGACCTCGGCGATGCTCGACGAGATGCCGGTGGCCGAGGTGACCCTGAACGAGCTGAGCCGGAGGGTCGGCCTGGCCAAGACGGCGGTGCTGCGCTATTTCGAGTCCCGCGAGGCGATCCTGCTCGACCTGCTGGACGACCGGACGACGACCTGGCTGACCGAACTGGACCAGGAGTTGGCCCACGGTGTCGACCTGAGCCGGCCGGCGATGGAACGGGCGGAGCAGACGGCCGACGTGCTCAGCCGGTCGCTCGCCGCCCAGACGGTGCTCTGCGATCTGTTCGGCGCGCAGGGCGGGGTGCTCGAACACAACGTCTCGGTCGAGGTGGTCCGCCGGCACAAGCGGGCCGCACTGGGCAACCTCGCGGTGATGGCCGACCTCGTCCGGCGACACCTGCCCGAGGTCGGCGACAACGCCGAACTGTTCTGCCTGAACGCCTTGATCATGGGTGGCGCGCTGTCCGCCTACACCGCGCCGCCGCCGAGCCTGCTCGCCGTCTACGAATCCGAGCCGGCGCTCGCGGTCCACCATGTCGACCTACGGACAGCCCTGCGGGTCTCCATCATCACGTCGCTCGTGGGCATGCTGCCGCGCTCCTGAGTCGGAAGCCTCTCGAGGTTTGACCGACGAGGAATTCGAGCACATCCGAGAGGGCCAGGTGTGAGTCCTCAAAGGAGTGAGGCCAGTGAAGCGACCGACTCTCGGCATACTCCTCATGGTCTTGGGCACCATCATCGGGTACGTGCTCGCCAGCACCGTCGGTGAGCGCTATCCAGACGCATTCGTGGGCACATCCGCCGCGATCATCGTCGTGGGCCTGGCTGCCGTGCTCGTGCACCTGCTGCGTCGGCGGCGGCAGCAGCGGGATTGGGGAAGCCGCGCAGGTTCGCAGGGGAGGTCACGATGCTGCGTCGTCAAGCAACAGGTGCGCTGGTCGTACTCGCATTCTTCGTGCTGATCATCGCGGCGCAGTTCGCCTGGCCGGATGTCCAACCGATCTTCCGGTACCTGGCCGGCGGGATGATCGTGGTCGGACTGCTCCTCGTGGCCGTGAGCTTTGTGCTCAGAGAAAGACGGCGACGCTCTGACGGCTGACGGTGGACGGGCTACGGCCACACCTCGTGGCACCTGGGTCGGTGCGAAACCCGGTGGCCATGAGGCTGATTGCGGTCTACCGTGGCCCGCCGTGCTCTCAAACGAACAGATAATCGGGCAGGCCCTGGACCGGATCGAGGCGGGGTACGTCTTTCCTGAGAAGGTAGCGGACATCGACGCCGCGATCCGGCGCCGTCTCTCGGCAGGCGAGTACGACAACCTGGACGGGCCGGCGCTCTGCGAGACGGTGACCGCTCACCTTCAAAAGGTGTGCCCGGACAAGCATCTGCGGCTGCTGTGGTCGGACCAGCCGCAGTCGCTGGATCCAGCCGACGAAGACGGCGGGCGGGCCGCGTTCCTCGCGCTGCTCAGGGCGGAGAACCAGGGGATCCGCCGGGTCGAGCACCTGGACGGCAACGTCGGGCTCATCGACGTGCGGCGCATCGCGTACGCCGACGAAGGCGCCGCCGCGATCGGCGCGGCCATGCAACTGGTCGCCCTCAGTTCCGCGCTCATCCTGGACCTGCGCGCCTGCTCCGGCGGAACACCGGAGGGAGCCGCGATGTGGTGCAGCTACTTCTTCCGCGACGACCAGGTGCACCTCAACGACTTCTACGAGCGGTCCACCGGCGCCACACGTCAGTTCTGGACGACCGCGCACCTGCCCGCGCCGCGCTACGCGGACCGCCCGGTCCACGTGCTCACCAGCGCGGTGACGTTCTCCGGGGGCGAGGACGTGGCGTACACCCTTCAGGCGCACGGCCGGGCCGTCGTCGTCGGTGAGACGACGCGTGGCGGCGCGCATCCGACGGCCCGCCACCCGGTCACCGAACACATCCTCGTGACCGTGCCGACCGCCCGGACCATCAACAGCGTCACCGGCACCAACTGGGAGGGCGTCGGAGTGGTCCCCGACGTACCCGTCCCGGCAGACCAGGCACTCGACACGGCACTCAAGGCCAGCTCGGGCGTGTAGGCGCGGCTGCTTCGGCGGCCGTCGCTGGTCCGCCGGCGGCAGCAGCGGGATCGCGTAGGCCACGCACTACTCTTCCGCCAAACCGCCGCGAGCCTGGTCTACTCGATGTCGACGGTGGCGCGCTGCCGTACGGCGGGACGCCGCTGCTGCCGGACAGTGCGCAGGCCGAAGTAGGCGACGCACCGGAAGCCAGGTACAGCAGGGCCTGCACGTTGAGCACGAGCACGACGCTGAGCACGTCGCCGAGCAGGCCGTGTCAGGCCGTTGCCATTCCTCGGGTGGCCAGCTCGCTGAGCGACGCGACGCCGTTGTCGCCGAGCGCCGCCCGAGCCACGGCGGGCTTGCCCAGCTCGAACACCTCGACGAGGAGCGTCGGCGATCCGGACCGGCGGCGAATCCCGTCGATCTCCTGCCGGTCAGGGTTGAACGGCAACGCCGACCATTGGTTGGCGGTCTCCTGCCAGTCGGACGAGACGGCCGCGACCAGGCCGTCCAGCAGGGTCGCGTAATCCTCCAGGCTGATCGCCCGACCCAACCCGTACCGTTCACGCAGAGCGAGAATCTCGGGCGTGGGCTTCTTGGAGGAGTAGCTGTCGTTGATTCCGAGCCACCAGTGGGCGAAGTAGGTGCCCTGGTAGCCCTGGGCAAGGTAGCGCGACCCGTCGTGGTGCACCTCGATGATGAAGTTGTGCACCTGCGGGAACTGGCAGTCGAGCAGCAGGACGGTAGCGGTGCCGACCGGCTTGACGAGCAGCGCCTTCTTGAGCGCGTCGCCGCCGCCAGTCCCGTAGGTCTCGCGCGACACGCTGGCCGGCTTTCCGCCCGCTGCGTGCAACAGCTCGCGAATCTGGAACGCCGCCATCCCGCAGTTCGCCCACCTGCGGCTCTCGTCGCGCAACGCGATCTGCGGGTCGCCGGTCTTGCCCGTACTCCCCACCGCCGCCTTGAGCTTGACCACCTCGTCGTCGTCGACGGCCTGGTCACGACGCCGCTGACTGTCGTCGGTCTTGAGCGCGGGGTCGCTATGTGCGTATCTGGTCGCGGCGGTGATGGCTTCGGCCCACGTACCGAAGCTCTGACCTGGCTTCAGCACGCTCTCCGACCAGGTCACCAAGGCACCGATCACCTCTGCCCGAAGGTCGGTGGGCAGGAGCGGTTCGATCCTGGTCAGGATGTCGCCGCACGCCTTCGCGTCGGTGTCCATGTTGGGGATCTGACCGTTCGGTGGGTAGGCGTCCTTCTCCTCCGCGATGATCAGCAACTGAGCCCTCCAATGTCCCCTGTGTACTGACCGCCCTGATGGCGAGCCGGCTTCCAGGTTGGACCCTGCGTGAGCGAGCGGACACCCAACGTCGGACTTCCGTCGGATCGCGGTTTCGCCGCTCTCCCGGTCACCGCCCCTGGCGGGCGGTCTCGCTAGAGAGGGATCGCGGGTACCGGAGGGCGCTCAGCAGGGCGGTGACGACAGCAGCCACCAGCAAGATCCTCACCACGTGGAACACCACCGCGTCGCCCGTGGAGTCCGGCGGGAAGATGTCCTTGACGAGCAGGCCGACGCCCAGTCCCAGCCCCAGGCAGGCATGCATCGCGGCCCGCAGGCGTGGAAGGGGCTGTCGGCGGCCGAAGATCCGGGGCACGGCCGTGCCCCCACGGCTCCTGACGAGCAGCACGGCGGCCATGGCCAGGTTGGCCGCCGCGCACACGACGGCCAAGACCACGTCCACGGGTTCCATGGGGCCGAACGCTAGCGCACCCATGCCCGCGCCAGCGACTGCCAACTCCGAGGCCGGCTCGCGGAAACACTGTGGCACAGCAACTCCTGCCCTAATCTATGGGTGTCGATTGCTGCCTCCAGCTCCATCGAGGAGAGGAATCCCGATCGTGAACGTCGGTAGCCGAACCCTTCCGCGACTCCTCTCCTTCCTGCTGGCCGTCGTGCTCACCACCGGCCTGTCCCTGCTCGGCGCCGCGCCGGCGGCGGCCGGGCAGACCGGCATGCGAGCCGCCGACCCCAGCGTGATCCGCGTCGGCGGCACCTACATCTCCGTCCAGTCGGTCAACGGCGGGATCGCCGTGCGGCAGGCGGCCTCTCCCGACGCGCTGGCCGCCGCACCCGCGCGGCAGGTCTGGACGGACAGCCGCAACCTCGGTGAGGTCTGGGCCCCGGAGATCGTCACCGATGGCGGCCGCTACTACATCTACTTCTCAGCGGGACGCGGCACCGCCCACCGCATGTACGCGATCCACTCGGCGTCACCGGCCAGCGGCTACACGGCCGAGCGGCAGCTCGCGCTGCCCGACGGCAAGTGGGCCATCGACGGCAGCCTGTTCACCTTCAACGGGCAGCGGTGGTTCGTCTGGTCGGGTTGGGCCGGGGACACCAACGTCGAACAGAACATCTACCTCAGCCGGATGAGCGACCCGCTCACCCCGACCGGTGGCCGGTACATCATTTCCCAGCCCCGCGAGAGCTGGGAGCGCGTCGTCGGCAACCCGTTCATAAACGAGTCACCCGAGGCGATCAGGGACCCCAACGGGCAGCTCCACATCGTCTACTCCGCCAACGGCAGCTGGAGCGACCAGTACTGCCTCGCCGACCTACGGCTGCGCGCCGGCGGCGACCCGACGTACGTGTGGGACTGGTACAAGTCGAACGGCTGCCTGTTCGGCTCGAACCGGGCCACCATGATGGCCGGCTGGGATCCGACCCTGCACGTGAACGGACCTGGTCACCACAGCTTCGTGCTGCTCAACGGCGACATCGCCACCAGCCCACCCGCCGGGCCGAGGTTCCCGCTGATGTACCACGGGGTGCCCAAGGGCACCGCGTACTCCTGGGCGAACCGCTACTGGTACACCGGCACCTTCTGCTGGTGGGGCAACACCACCTACCGCCGCGCCAACGTGCCCGGCCCGACGGCCGACACCGGGTTCAGCATCAAGTTCTTCGAGTGATCCGGACGTGAGTCTTCGTTCGTGTAGGGCTGAATCACCCACGGGCCGGAGGAGGCTGCCGCCGCCGGGCTGCCTGTCCCGCCGCGGTTCCGTGTTGCCGGCCAGTGGTGAGAGATCGACTCGGGTTCCGTGAAGTCGGGGTGTCCATGGAGCCGGGACACCCCGACTTCCGTAAAGGCGAGTGGATCGTGGGCGGCGCGCGAGTGTCAGCTGGGCGGCGGCGGACACTCCAGGACCGCGATGGAATTTCCGGCGAACAGTCCCAGGTGCGGGTGCCCGGAGAAGATCTCGACCGCCTCGTCGTGCGAGCCCGCTTCCACGATGGTGTAGGCGATCAGGGCGTCGGTGAAGTCCTCGACACCTCGCGCCGTGACCCGCTTCTTGGCGTTCACGGGAGCACCGGGGTCGACGATGGCCTTCTCGTTGGCCTGCGCCCATGACGCCCACGCGCTCAGGAACTCGGCCTGCTGCTGTTCGGTGAGTTCGGCCTTGTCGGCCTCGTCAGCCGCGCCGTTGAAGAGCGCCAGGAACCTGCCCACCCCGGCATCCTAGCGGCGGCCCGCGCAGGCCGCCGAGTCGCAATCACGACCCCGGCCGAAATGCCAGGTCGTTGACGCCTCAACAGATGGAGTACTTTCCGTCACAGGTGAAGCACTCTCTGCTTCCATACCCATCGGGCATCGTGAATGCATGAAGCTACGCATGCTCCTGATCGGGGCCTTCGCGGCCCTCCTCGCCACGCTCGCAGTGCCGTCGGCCGCCACCGCGGCCCCGGCCGACCATCCGATCGCTGGTGTCACGACGCAGTCAGCCAACCCGGCCAACGCGATCGCCTCCGACAACCCGAACGCCGGCATCAGCGGCGTCTCGTCCCAGGCTGTCGGCCCCTGCCCCTACACCGCCACCTGCGTCTACACCGACACGTACTTCGGCGGACGCATGTTCGTGCTGTACCAGTGTCGGTGGTACTCGCTCACCAACTGGAACGGCTGGGGTTCCATCTACAACAACCAGACCTGGGGCGCCTGGGCCGACATCATGGACCAGAACCGCAACCCGATCCGCGGCTTCAGCTCTGGAGTCGCCTGGGAAGCCGTCGACTTCTCGCCGGTCTGGTACATCCGGATGTGCTGATCCGCTTGCCGCGGGCGGGAGTCGGGGTTGCCCGCTCCCGCCCGCTGGGCGCTCGGCAAGCAACACCCTTCGACCGCGGCGGGACCTCTTCGGGTCCCGCCGCGGTTTCGCATTCCCGGCCGGCGGCGAGATCGACCCAGGCCTCTTCCAACCGAGCGTACCTTAAGAAAAATTAAGATCAGACTCTTGGAAGTTGAGGATTCTTAAGATACAACTTTAGGTATGACAGGACAGGCGATGGACTGGCAGGACCTGACCAGCCTGACGCGGGGGCAGCCGTTCGTCGTCGAGCGGGTGCGCCTGGCGAGCAACGGCGTCGCGATCGAGGGCGAGTTCGAGCCACCGCAACTGGCTCAGCTCAACGTCGATGATCAGGTTTTCGTCACGGCGTTCGTGCGCTGCCACGGTTCGATCAAGGAGATGGAACGCATCTTCGGGGTGAGCTACCCGACGATCAAGTCACGACTCAACCGGATCACGCAGATGCTCGACTTCGTCGAGACCGACCCGGCGCCCTCGCGAGCCGACATCATCGACCGGTTGCGCCGCGGTGAGATCACCGCACAGCAGGCGCTGGCTGAGCTGGGCGGCCCGACGTGATGCCGCAGCTGGTGACCGTCAAAGTCAACCGCCCGGACCGCCGGCCCATCCGCTTCTGGATTCCGGTGCTCCCCGTGGCGCTCGTGCTCTTCCCGGTCGTGGTCCTGGTCGTGCTGGCGGCGATCGTGGCCTGCGTCGTGTTCCGCATCGGTGTGGTGCGGGCACTCGGCGCCGCCTGGCGTGTCATCTCCGCGCTGCCCGGCGCCCGCTTCGACATCGAGCACTGCCGCACGGCCGTGCTCGTGGCTATCCGATAGGAGAGGTTCGAATGACCGAACAACGCAAGGACATCCTCGACATGCTGGCCGCCGGCAAGATCACCGCCGAGGAGGCGGAGCAGCTCATCACCGCACTCGAACGGGACCACGCATCGGCGACGGCGAGTCACGACGCCCGACCCAAGGGCAAGGTGAAGTACCTGCGGGTGGTGGTGGACGCCACCGACAACGGCGAGCCGTCGCGGGTCAACGTGCGGGTGCCACTGCAACTGCTGCGCGCTGGCGTACGGCTGGCGGCTCTGATCCCGCCGCAGGCCCTGGTCAAGGCCAACGCCTCACTCAGCGACTCGGGCGTGCCGATCGACCTGACGCAGCTCAAGCCCGAGCAGTTGGAGGCGCTCGTGGAGCACCTCGACGAGGTCACCGTGGAGGTGGATTCACCCGATGCCACAGTGCGGGTCTTCTGCGAGTAGGCGCCGTCCGATGGGACGGCCCCTCGAGAGGGTGCTGGAACACCCTCCCGAGGCTGCGCCCGCCGCAGCAGAGCACAGGTGAACTGCCAACCTGAAGTTTAGCCACTCACCAGCAAACCAGCGGAGGGACCACTCGGACGGGTGGTCCCTCCGCGCCGTCCCGCCGCTGGGCGGGGGTCAGGTCAGCGGGGACAGCCAACGACAGTGCGGCTACCCGGGTGGCTCGCACCGGCGGACGCGACGGTCCCGCCGGCCATCGCGAAGCTCGCCAGGATCGCGCCGGCCAGCGGCACGGCCACCGCGACGGCGAGGGCCCGCCGTCGATGCGACCCACCGGTCAGCACCACGATCAGCAGACCCAGCGCAAGGTCAATGACCGCGTTCCACCACGCGCCGGCCCCGTAGGTGGGGTCGGTCGCCTTGCCGGCGAACCGGGCCGCCTCCTCGAAGAACACGGCGGCCGGCAGCGCGACCCCGACGACCTGCCGCCACCCCTCACCACGCGCCCACGTCCCGCCGGTGCCGAATACCACACCGGCGAGCACGCCGAAGAACATCCAGACCAGCGACGACGGTGCCCAGAGCACCGCGAGGTCGTCGCCCTGCAGGAGCGCCGCCGCAAGGTAGTAGCTGGGCACCGCGACGACGAGCAGGACGGCAGCGCCGAGTGCGGCGCGCAGCCACCCGGACCGCACCCAGTACCCGAAGAAGAAGGCGGCCACCGCCCAGGTCGCGGTGGAGTTGCCGAGTTCCGCGACGGGATACGGCAGCCACTTGATCCAGCAGAAGTCGAGAAGGCCGAGCAGGAATCCGCCCACCACGGAGGCGAGCATCACCCCCCGGTCACCAGGTCGCATGGCCGCAGAGCATACCGAGTATGCCCCCACTGGCCTGGTCGGCCCCTCCCCACCAAGCGGCAGCCAGTCAGCCGTGCCCGAGTCGCTCTGCCCGCTGGCGAACCCGGCGTCGCGCTCCCCCGCTCCGCGCACGGTGGCCGAGGCGATGGAGATCAAGTGACATGGAGTGCTAAGCCGGCGGCGAACCGCCGCGCCTGCGGAAGACCTCACCGCAGACGTCGACGCAGTGCGCCAGCACCACGTCGGCGGTGAGCATCCCGGTCGTGGTGAACAGGAAGACCTCGCGGTCGACGCGTTCGACCGACTCGGTCCACGGCGCGGCGGTCAGCACCTGCTCGAAGACGTCAGTGCCGGGACGTGACAGGCCGAAGACGATGAGCATGCCGTCGTCGAAGCCGAGGGTCCACTCCCGGCCGTCTTTCGTGGCGACCGACAGATAGTCCGGCAGATCGTCCAGCACGGGGTCCTCTGGCAGGCGCGCGGCGGCCTCGACCGCTGCGGGCAGCCCGGTCAGAGCGTCGCCGGGGAAGACGTCCCAGCCATCACTGCTGCGCTGCGGCTCGACACCGTCGACAGCGTACGAAGGGCGGGAGCGCCGCAACCACCTCATGACTCTCACTATCGGGTAAGGGGCCCGGTTACGCCGAAGGCGGGGGTGCATGGAGCGCGTGCGGGCGCAGGCCGTCGAACAGAACGGCAAGGGTCCGGTCGATGACGGGGCTGGCGTAGTCACCGGTTTCCGCCGCCATGCTGGCGCCCCGCAGCAGGGCGAGTATCTCGGGCAGGTCGACGTCGGGGCGTACGGCGCCGACGCGTTGGGCGTCGCGCAGAAGGTCCGCCAACGCTTCGCGCATCTGCGCACGCTGGCCTGCCTGCTCTGCTTTGACATCGATCCCCGCGCTGTGCAACGCGTCCGTCAGAGTCTTCTTGCGCGCCGCGTCTGCGACGACCTGCGCGAAGAATCTGAAGAACCCGGTCTGTGGCTCCGCGGCGACGCGCAATCGGGCGGCCTCGTCAAGCAGCAGGTCCACCCGCGCCGAGACGATCGCCGCATAGAGGGCTTCCTTGGTGGCGAAGTGCCGGTACACGGTGCCGACACCCACTCCGGCTCGGCGGGCGATCTCGTCCATGCGGGCGGTCAGTCCCTGCTCGCCGAGCACGGTCTCGGCCGCCGCGAGTACCTTCGCGCGGTTGCGCGCCGCATCCGAGCGGATCATGCCGGCCTCCTCCGATCGAGCACCCTTGACGAGCGGAATCTAGGTTCCGTATCTTGAAGCGGAATGATGATTCCGATTGTACGGGGGTGGCATGCAGTACACGACACTGGGCCGATCCGGCCTCCACGTCTCCCGGGCCTGCCTGGGCACGATGAACTTCGGCACCGACCCGCAGGCACCGACGCCGGAACCCGAGGCCCGCCGCATCATCGGCGAGTTCCTCGACGCCGGCCACAACTTCATCGACACAGCAGACACCTACCGAGGTGGCACCAGCGAAGAGGTTGTCGGCCACGCCATCGCCCACCGCCGCTCCGAGGTCGTCCTCGCCACCAAGGGGGCGGCACCGCAAGGTGCCGGACCCAACAACCGTGGCCTGTCCCGCGCCCACCTGACTCGCGCCCTGGAGGCGAGCCTGCGCCGACTGGGCACCGATTACATCGACCTGTACCAGTGCCATGTGCCCGACCCGGACACCCCGATCGACGAAACCATGGCAACGCTCGATGGCTTCGTGAGCTCCGGCAAGGTCCGCTACATCGGCTGTTCCAACTTCACCGCCGCCGGAATCGTCAGCGCCCAATGGGCGGCGCAACGCCTCGGCGGAACACCCTTCATCAGCCTGCAAGCCAACTATTCTCTGGTCACGCGTGCCATCGAGGCCGAGATCGTGCCCACCTGCCAGCAACACGGGCTCGGCGTCCTCGCCTACAGCCCGCTCGGCAGCGGTCTGCTCGCCGGGCGATACCAGCGCGGCACCGCGCCGGCCACCGGATCCCGACTCGCCCAATGGGCGGCAATGCCCAGCCCGATGGCACGCGCATTCGTGACCGGTCTCCTCGCCGAGCGGCACTTCGACATCGTCGACGACGTCACCACCGTCGCCGCCGAACTGGGAACGACCACGCCAACCGTGGCGCTCGCCTGGCTCCGCAGCCGGCCCGAGATCACCTCGGTGGTCCTCGGCCCTCGCTCCGCCGACCAACTGAGCGCCAACCTCGCCGGCCTCGCATTCGAGCTGCCGGAAAGCGTCTCCACCCGGCTGGATGCGGCAAGCCAGTGCACCATCAGCCCTCCGGTCAACGGCCAGCACAACGCCGCCTGACTCAGCGACGAGACGCCCTCGCCATCCTCGCTCGCCTTCCGCCGTGGGAGGCCGTCGCGCCACCGATGTTAGGTTCGCTGACATGACTGGGCAGATCACGGCCGCGCAGTTCCACGCGGCCGACGGTGTCGAGGACTGGCGCTCCCTCTACCATCTGGTCTCGGCCTACTTCCCGACCGGTTCGCTGTCCAAGGGCATCGCGCTCGTCGATGAGATCGGCCGGCTCGCCGACGAGGCCCAGCAGCAACACCTCACCATCGACCTGCGCGACACCGGCGTCACGGTGAGCCTGAATCGGCGCGACGTCTCGTTGGCCCGGCGCATCTCGGCCGCCGCCAAGGAGCTGAGCCTCCCCGCCGACCCGACCGCCGTACAACTCATCAACGTCACCCTCGACGCACTCGCCGGCGCGGACGTGCTGCCGTTCTGGCAGGCGCTGCTCGGCTATCGGCAGATCGGCGACGACTACCTGTTCGACCCGTCGCGCCGCGGCCCGGGTTTCGGTTTGCAACCGATGGACGAGGCGCGCCCACAGCGCAACCGCCTGCACCTCGACATAGCTGTCCCGCACGATCAGGCAGAGGCTCGCATCGCCGCCGCCCTGGCCGCCGGCGGCCACCTGGTCTCCGACGCGCACGCACCCATGTGGTGGGTCCTGGCCGACGCCGAGGGCAACGAGGCGTGCGTCGCCACCTGGGTCGGCCGCGCATAGCAGGACGGCGAGCTTTCACCTCGTGAGCTCGACCAGCGTCGCCAGTCGCGCCACGCCGGCCGGCGCCGGCTGCGCGCGGGCAACATCGGCGATCACGGTACGCGCCAACGGCCGCCTACCGACCACCCCCGCGCGGGCTCATCTGGGCGCCCCTCACCAAACCCGGGCGGACCCTCAGCGGCAACCCGGGAAACGCCGGACAGGATCGAGATTCGAGCTGGTTCGAATGTCTCGGCTGCGCCGCTATCCCCAGGGTTGACTGACCTCGTCCACACCGGTGCCACCAGCACAATCACTCAGCTCCGGCAGAAGGATCCCCCAGCTAAGGAGACTCATGAAGCGACAAATCCTGGCGTTCTTCGGTGCGTTGGCGCTGGCGGCCGGCGGGCTCCTGGCCGTGGCCAGCCCGGCCCAGGCGGCGTCGTCGCGCAACGGCGTGTGCGAGAGCGGCGAACTGTGCATGTGGCAGAACAACGACCTGCGCGGCGGTCGCTACGACACCCTCTCGACCACTGCGGACTTTCGGCAATGGTCGTTCGTGGCTGCCTGCACCTCGGACTGTTCGCTGCAGGACAACGTCAGCTCGCTGCGCAACTACGACACGCAGAATGCCGTCCGCCTCTTCGAGCACGAGAACTACCGGGGCCTCTATTTCTGGCGTCAGAAGGCCAACAGCGGCCAGTCGGACGAGGCCTTGAACCTCACGCTGGACCGGGACCAGAACGGGAACAACTGGAACGACCGATTCAGCTCGTTCTGCTTCGTCTGGGCCGGCCAGCCGCAGACCCGCTGCCGGCCGTAGGACCGCATCGAGGGGCTCGCGTCGGCCGTGCAACAGCGGACAACGCGAGCCCCTCCATTCTGAGCGAGGTCTCCATGCCCACGATCCGTAGGCGATTCGCGGCCCTGGTGCTGGCCTGCCTGACCGTCGGTGCCGGTGCCGCCTGTGAACCGAGCGGGCCCGCCCAACGGCCCGCAGGGCCATCACCGGTGGCGACCATGAGCCTTCCGTTGGATCGACTGTTTCCGTCCGGGGACGAGGACCTGCTTCTCCAGCGGGCCGAGGCGAAACTTGTCGTGGCCTGCATGCGCCGGCTCGGCATCTCCTACCGGCCGCCGGAACCGCACCACACCGACCCGGCCGCCACACGGGACGGGTTGTACGGGGTGGTGGAGCACGACCAGGCGCAGCGCCTCGGTTACCACGCCGCACCCGGCGGTGACGCGGCTGAGGACAAGCCTCCACCGCCTCCGGAAAAGACGGCGCTGGCGCTGACCGGCACCCGGTTCGGCACCGACGGACCCGAGCCGGCCGGCGGCCGGATCCCTGAGGGCGGCTGCCTCGGCGAGGCGACCCGGCGCTTGGCCGAGGGCGCGCCACCGGTCGGCGAAACGCTGCTGTACGACCTGGCCGTGCGGGCCGGCCAACAGGCAGAGCAGGACGCGCGCGTTCAGGCCGGCTTCCGGGTCTGGTCGACGTGCATGGCCGGTAAGGGGTTCACCTACGCCGACCCCTGGCAGGCCAACGACGACCCCAGGTGGAGCACCGACCATCCCAGCGACGTGGAGCGCCGGACCGCGGTGGCCGACGTAGCGTGCAAGGACAGCACGGATCTCGTGACGATCTGGCAAGCCGCGATGGTGGACCACCAACAGCGCACGATCGCGAGCCGCTCCGCCGACATCGAACGCTACGAGCAGGCCAAGAGCGCCCGGCTCGCCAACGGCCGACGCGTGCTGGCCACGGGGTGAGGCCAGCCGCGACCGGCGGGTAGGTCGATCAGCGGGTGAGGCCGACCAGGTTGGCCAGTCGCGCCACACCGGCGGGCGCCGGGTGACCTCGGGCGACATCGGCGATCACGGTACGCGCCAACGGCCGGCACCGGACCTCAGCCGGCGCGACGCTGTCCGCGTCGACCAGCGCCGCGCACGTCACCCACTTGGAGGTACGCCCCGGGTGGAACCGCATACTAATGAACGGTCGGTGGGAAGGACTTACCCTTCTCCTTACTCCACTGCCACAGAGCCCTGTCCAAGGTCCTTAGGTCGGTCTCCACTCGGTCAGCTAGTGCGCTGCAAACCTCCAGGTACCGTGTGTAGCTCGACCTGCGACCCAACTCGCCATGAGCCCGTAGCGTCTCAATCGCCCGGTAGTCGATGACCGTGAACACCGATGGCTCGCAGACCGTGAGTAGCGCACTCGCTATCGGCACGCCGACACCATTGAGAAGGCTTAGGACTCGGTGCCGCAGCCGCTGAGGCGCCGCTAGCGCCATGCGCGTGACGTCTTCGATGTCGCTATCGCTGTTGCGGTCGACATACGTCGTCGATCGTGGGCTCTTCCAGCGGACCACTTCTAGAAGGTCGCGCCGGTTGTAGTAGCCCCGGTTGACCACAACGGGCCCAATCCGCCCGAAGACGTCAAACTCCCGCTGCTTCACCTGGTACCGGCCACTCCAGCGCTGCACGAACTCCTTGGTAATCGCCGCATCCGCGCTGGCGAGATCAAGCTGATGTACCGAGACCATCGTTGCTCCGTTGGTCAGTTGAGTGACAAGGGCCGCCCGACCGGGTCGGTTCGCGCTGGGCGACGTCCCGACAACCAGCCCGGAGCCTCGCCGCACGCCTGCGGCCAAGCGTGGCCCTACGACGCGCCGACCGTGAGCCCGGCCAGCATGTTCTGGTAGGCGGCAGGGTGGACGATCGGGATGCCGTACTTGCGAGCGACCGTGGCCTTACCTGACATGGTGTCCGGGTCCGCCGCGATGAGAAGCCGCGTCTTCTTGGTGACGTTGTCGCCTACGAGGAGGCCCGCCATTCGCGCCTCGTCCTCCCACTCAGAACGCGGTGGATCCATGGCACCGGTGAAGACGACTTTGTCGCCCGGCTGCAGCCGCCACTCGTTGGGACGCCGCTGGCGTGGGATGTCCGTCGCTGCAGCAGCCAACGCCTCATCGACATCTGACCGTTGGAAGCCGAGCAACTCGGCCACCTCATCCAGATCGTGTCGTTCAGAACCGGTCAGGACGCCGTCTTCGAGCGCGACTCCCGCCAGGCTCGCCAAATAGGCCCGGTGCAGGTGCTCGATGTCGACACGGGCGAGCCCGAAAGTCTCCGCCGTGGCGACAAGTGCGTCTGCTTCCGTAGCCGAGATATGCCGGTCGAGGAGCGCCTGGTCGAGGAGGGCCAGGTAGGCGTCGCTCTCAAGCTCGGGCAGCCGAGGCAGCCGGTCGACCAACCGAGCGAGGAAGTGCTGTTCCCGTTTGCCTGCTTCGCGGCGGTGAACGGCCACCACGGAATTGGCTGGTATCGGAGGCCACGGGAGACCTGCCGCTGCCATTGCTGTGGTCGCCCACGGCGGCGGGTTACCAGCCGCTTGCAGGTAATAGCTCATCAGTTGGGCGGCGGCGCGGGCGTCGTGCAAGGCCGAGTGCGCCTGGTGCGGCGGCAGTCCGGCGAGGCGACAGCAGTCGCCGAGGCTTCGACCGGCCGAAGGCAGGAAATGCGGGGCCAGCCGCATAGTGCAGAGGCCGGGTGCCTGGTCGATTGGCGCTTCGATCCCGACGCGTCGATACTCGGCATGCAGAAACGGTGCGTCGAAGGTCAAATTGTGAGCGACCAGGACCCGGCCGCGCAGCAGGCCGGCAAGGTGACCAGCCACTTGTTCAAAACCAGGTGCTCGCCGCGCTTCCGCAGCCGTGATGCCGTGGATGTGCTGTGGTCCGAGATCGCGATTCGGGTTGACCAGGCTGCACCACTCGCCGGTGGTCCGACCAGTCTCATCGAGGTGTACAACGGCGACTTCGACGATCCGATCGTGCCAACTGGTACGAAGACCCGTGGTTTCGAGGTCGATGACTGCATACATGAGTGCCCCCTACGCCGATACCGAGGAGTTGGTGTGGACGGCCTTCCGAAGCTGCGCCAACCACAGCGGCGGCAGCGGCTGCGGGTCGCCCAACGAACGCAAGTAGGTCCGGCGGTAGCGCGCCTGCTCGGTGTCCTGCCATAGCTGAGCGGTTCGTGCGACAGCGGCAGTCACTGCCAGAGCCGTCGCCGCGACCTGCGAGGCTGAGGCGAACCGGTCCTTGGCCGCCCACGCGGCTAGGTGCTCCTGGCCAGGTAACTGCGTGGGCCAAGCGAGCGGAGCAATCTTCGATTTGACGTGCGATCTGTGCTGTTCCACCGCGGTCGTGTAGGAGGACCGATGTTCGCTGATTTCTTCGAGCAGTTCAGGGATGGTGAGGATGGTGTCCTCAAGCTTTGAGAGCAGTTCGGCCGGGACGACCTCGGTAACCCTGCCGAGAACACCGATGGGTGTCTCGCGATCCCAGTCGATCAGGCATCGGTCCTGCAAGTTCCACATGATCCGACGAAGTTGCTCTGGGTTCCGTTCAATCTCGTCGAAACCGACCACCCATGCTCCGCCGGCTACTCCGGTGGGCCCCAGGCGCCACACCGCCAAGGCATCAGCACCTCCGCTGTCAGGGCCGACGGCCAAAACAGCATGACCTCGCACGCCGGGCACGTAGTCGATTGGTATGGACAGCTCGTTCTCGGACGCCTCCACCCCGATGCTCATGCACGTCCTCAGTCCTCGACAATGGGATTGTCAACGTAATCGCTCACGAGGACACCGGAAGTCAGCTATCTGGACCAAGTTGCTGTCCGGACCGCACATCGAATCGGCACTGCTGTCGACTCTCGACGAATGCCCGTTGTCCGAACGGCTACTAACGGCAGACGCCAGCCTGCGGTAGCTGTAGGTGGGATCCGGCAATATGCGGGACCGTTTTGAATCAGCAAGGATCCGTCGACACCGGCTCATCGCACGCCCGGATGCCCGCAGATCGGTCAGCGAGTCAGGCCGACCAGCGTGGCCAGTCGCGCCACGCCGGCCGGCGCCGGGTTCGCGCGGGCGATCTCGGCGATCACCGTACGCGCCAACGGCCGGCACCGAACCTCAGCCGGCGCGACGCTGTCGGCGTCCACCAGGGCCCGTGCGGCCCCGCGCAGGTCACCCACCTGGAGGTACGCCCGTGCGACATCGACCAGGTACGCGCCCCGATACTCGGCCGGCAACCGCCGGAACGCCTCCCGCCGAACCAATGTCGAGTGCCTGTGCAGCGCCTCGTCGGCGTCACCCCGTTGCGCAGCTGACAGCACCCGCGCCAGGTCGACGGCGATCGGACCGAAGCTGGTGCGGTGCGTGTCGTCGTGCCCCCGAAGGTTTGTGGCGACGCCCACGGCCCGGTCGGTCAGCTCGTCGGCGCGGCGGGCGTCGCCGCAGCCAGCGGCGGCCAGTGCGGCCTGCACCAGCAACGTCCCACCCACGGCCCGCTCCCCCTCCGACCACCCCCGGCCCTCGCCCCGATGATCATGACGTTGGCAGGTGGTTCGATCTCCAAGCGGCCCGTCAACCTCATGATCACCGGTGCGGGAGGGGGTCGGGTCGGTGGTGGGCGGGAGGATGCGGTTCGCGGCGGTGAGGGTCGCGGCCAGGGCCAGGCGGTCGCGGTTTGACGCGCGCAGCGCCTGGGCGACCGAGATGGCGGCCGTTGCCGCCAGGACCGGGTCGTCGCCGGCGGCGGCCATCGCCCGGTCGGCGGCCAGCCACCCGAGGTCGACCTCGCCGAGCTTCACCAGCAACGACGAGGTGATCCGGTACGCCTGCACCAGCACCTCCGCCGACCGCGCGCCCTGGACGGCGTCGAGCAGACCCGGCAACACCCGCACCAACTGCCCGTAGTGCGCGTGCTGGTAGGACAACCAGGCGTACCCGACCTGCCTCCTGACTTCCTCCATCGTCTGGGCCGGGGCCTGCGGGATGTCGTAGCGGGCGAGCACGGCCCGGATGTCGTCCACCCCGTCCGGAGGGCCGGCCGGCGTCGGCCGCTGCTGACCGAGCAACACCTCCGGGTCGACCCGCAGGACGTCGGCCAGTTCCTGGATCACCGAATACCGGTCCAGGGCGCGCACGCCCCGCTCCACCTTGTCCACCCAGCTCTTCGACCTGCGCAACCGGTCGGCAAGCATCTGCTGCGTCATCGACCGCCGCACCCGCCAGCGGGCCACCCGGCGACCGATCGGGAGGTCATCGTTGGTCACGCCGCCACCGCCGGTCCGGGACCGCGCGGGTCGTGTCGTCCACGGGTACGCGGTCCGCCTCGGCCTGGGCGAGGAGGCGCTGTTTGGCAGCCTCCCGCTCGGCCGCCTCGAACTGCTCGCCTCTGTTCGCTGACTCGTCGACCTGCATAGCCACCTCCGTCAACCCGGGGCGCGACGCTCAGGCTTCGCCGGCACCCAGGACACCTGCGATCAGCGAAGCGGGCTGCCGATCAACGGACCAGATGGCAAGCAGTGTGCTCGGTTGCGCTGCTCAGGACGTGGGTTGCGCAGGGTTGCGCGGGTCCCCATAGGACCGCAGCAGCCCATAGGCTCGTCACTGTTGGTAGTTGACTGATGCCTGGAGGCGGAACCATGGCGCGACCGGTGACGAACGCAGCGTTCGAGGGGCTGCTACTTGCCGCCGGCTACGGTAACGCTCACGCCGCCTTTGCTCGGCAGCTCAACCACGCCGGCCGCAATGAGGGCGCCTGGCGCTACGACGCTGCCAGCGTCTACTGGTGGTTGCGCGGTCGTCGGCCTGGCGAGCACGTCCAGGCCGCAATGGCTGAGACCCTAGCCCGCAAGCTCGGTCGCTCGGTCGGCGTGACCGAGCTGGGCTTTGGCGCGGCCGAGAGCATCAGCATGTGCGTCTACCCTGCGACCGTCGATGGGGCGATCGATACTGCCGAGCTGATCTGGACGAGGTTGGCCAAGCGCCTCAGCCAACAGGACAGCGGGGTGTTCGATAGCGGCAAAGCGCTAGAGGCGGCGCTTTGCTGGCGGTATGACCTGCCCGACAAAGCGGTCAGCCGGAGCGGCCGGCAACAGGTCACCTCCACCGACGTTCAATCGCTGTACGCGCTGGCGGACCACTTCACCGATCTTGACCGACGTCATGGCAGCGGCTCTCCGCGTACCCGTGCCGTCATGGCCGACTTCCTGGTGCGGCAGGTCTCGCCGATGCTGCAGGGGACCTACACCGATGCGGTGGGACGCGACCTCATGCGCGCAGCGGCAACACTCTCCGGCCAACTCGCCTTCATGTCGTACGACGCGGGCGAACATGCCGTGGCGCAACATCACGTGACCCTCGGCTTGCGGCTCGCCAAGGCCGCCCACGATCGGCTCTACGGCGCTCACCTGCTGGCGAACCTTGCCACCCAGGCTGTGTTCTTGGGGCACGCCCGAGAGGCGGCGCGGCTCGTCGAAGCAGCCATTGACGGGGCTAGCCGCGCACCGGCAGCCGTGCTCGCTCGGCTACATGCCACCGCTGCCACTGCCTATGGACAGTCAGGCGAGCGGCGTGCCTGCCAACTCGCACTAGCTAGGGCTGAGCGTGCTCTCGATCGGGCGGCCACAGATTCCGGCCCAGGCTGGGTGGGCTACTTCAGCCCTGCTCACCTGGCTGGAGCCGCGCTGAGGTGCCTCGGCGACCTGCATCTGTACACGCAGGCCCTTCGACACGCTCCGGACGCGCTCAACCTGGACAGCCAGAACACCCGGACGCGCGCCCTACACACCGCCCTCATCGCCATGACTCATGCCCGTGCTGGGGACACTGACGCCGCCTGCAATTGGGCCTCGAAGCTGGGGCAGCACGTTGTGGGCATCCAGTCGGCGCGCGTCCAACAACGCGTCCGCGAACTCGCTACTGCTCTCAGCCCGCAGCAGACATCGCCCCGGGTCAACGAAGTTCTGCATGCCCTCACGGGCGTGCCCGCAACCATTTAGAGCGCGAGCGCACCTGAACCTGTCCGCTAGCGTCACTGGGGTGACCTGGACGGAGCCCGCCACGTGGTACGCAAACCTGGCTTCCTTCTACGCCGCCGCCGCGGCCTTCATCACCGACCCGGCGGGCAACGTGCTGCTCGTTAAACCTACGTACCGCGATGGTTGGGCCTTCCCGGGTGGCTATGTAGACGAAGGCGAGTACCCGCATGACGCCTGCGCCCGCGAGATTCGAGAGGAGTTGGGGGTCACTATGGCGGTGGGAGACCTTCTCGTAGTCGATTGGGCATCGTCCGCCGGGCAGCGGCCGCGGGCGATAATCAGCTTTACGTTCGACTGCGGGTCCATCGCCAACCTCGAAGGCTTCGAAATACCGGGGCAGGAGTTGGACGACGTCGCCTTCTTCCCGCCCCAAGAGGCCGAACAGCGCCTTCCTGAAAGCGTCGCCACACGAGTTTATGCTGCAATGCGCGCCCGCGACCGACGCGCACCGGTATACCTTGCCGACGGCTCGGCTGTCCCAACGCCCCTCCGATGATGCAGCGGATTGCGCACCCCCTTCACGCTTCGCAGACGGGGCGCACACCCCGAAGTTATACCGCGACAATTGGAGGTTCCTCGATCATAAGGAACGAATGGAAGGCTCGATGAACTGCAAACCGCTGGTGATCGAGATTCGGCTGCAGTCGAACGGCTAAGGCCAATGCGCGCTCCATTGCAGTGCCGACCTCCGCAAACGAGAAGGTCTGAGGCCGGATCTCGACGCCCAAAAAATGAGGTAGCCACTAATTTCGCAAGTACTTGCACTCGACGCTCTTCTGAGAGTCCCGTGGATGCGAGCAAACTAAGGATTTGAGACCGCGTGAGGACTGGCCGGAAACCCCACTCAAGTTGTGCCAAGCTTCCTCGCCGTCGCCCATGGCCCTGTACTGCTCGTTATGGATCGAGCCGAAGACCTATACACGACGACCGGCGAGCAGGACCGACGTTCGAAGCGGGCAGTGCCTGTGGAGCGCCGGGACGTTCAGCAGTCAAGTCGACCAATTAGGCGATGTATTTCCTCGTAGCGTGGAAGCATGACAATTGGCTGGTCCAGTCGGTCATCATTGGAGCCGAAGAAGACTGGAACCATGAAGTGCTGAGACCGGCGTTCCAGTGCGTGTACCAGCGGTAACATCAGAGGGCCGTAATTGCTAGGCCAAAGGCAACCGACGTGTCCGACCCAAGTAACTAGCCCAACTAAGTTGTCGAGTTCGTATATTGGGTCCGGAGGTGCTGGGTAGAGTGCTGCCGCATACCATGGGTCTCCGTCAGGATCAAACCCGTGCGGCGATGTGGAGCAAAGGCGATAGATTCGTTTTTCGTTGTGGTGTGATCCGTAGATCCATCTCGCCTTTGCATCCCACCCGTCGATAGTCACGAACTCATTCGTGCTCGTGGTGGCTGCTATGGCTCGCTTGGCGCGTTTCCAGGTTATGTTAGGACCCTCCACCTTCTCGAAGGGTAGCCACGCTAGCTCAATAAATTCTTGGTCCACGCTAGACTTCCAGTCGTTGTCTATGTCTCGCATAGCGTCGTGGTGGCTCCTCCTGCTCCTGCACTCACGGTAGCCCATAGGTATAGGAGGAGTGGCATAGGCCTGGATTCCTGGCATCTTCATCAGGCTGCGCTGCGGCACCCCTTTTGGTCGGCTAGGGCACGACTCTGGCGCTTAAACCCGATAGATCGGAGTGTGCGCTTTAAGGAGCTACACGGCTGCCGGCCGCCGCGAAGCCCGGCCTACCGCTGGGTCGATTTCTAGCGGCGTTGGCAGGGCGAGCCGGTGCAGCAGACCCGATTGACCCCCTGTCCACGGGGTTGAGTCGCCAGGTGTCTCACTTCCGGCAGATGGTTGCCTGCAGTAGTTGATTGCGTGCATCCTGTTGGGCTGGGCGAGCCCGAGGAGGCACTGTGCCGGACCCCGTGTCCCCGACAAGTCCTACCGTCAGACGTCTGACCCAAGGTCTAGTAGCGCACCTGCTCGCGCAGGTCAAGAGCAGCGAGCGGCCGAATCGCGACGCGATCGACGAGGCCAACACCTACTGGTTTCGTAGGCTGCCCCAAGACAACGCGCGTTCCCGCGGACCGGTCATCATGCAGGTCGCCTACCCTCCGCCACCGGAACCACCTGTACCCCCAACAGCGCTTCGTGACCTGCTAGACGGTACGGAGTACGGCAATGCCGAAGGCCCGCCACTCCAGCTCGTGACGAACGACGGTGGGCGCGCAGCGACAGGTCCGGCAATCTCCGATTCCCTTCGGCGGGAGTACGAGGACTGGCTCGCCGTGTGGACGAAGTGGGCCGAGCAGGAGCGCCGCGTGGGGGAGCAGCGCGCCACCTACACCTACCTGGAGCGACTTCAGCGCCTGGCACAGCAACGCGGCGATACCGAGGAGCTTGTGCTCGGTGTCGGTCTCCTTACCTCCAGCGCCGCTGGCCGCTGGGCTGTTCGGCGGCACCTGCTGGTCTGGAACGCCGCCATCGTTGAGGACCCGGCGACCGACAGCCTGCAGGTCGCCTTGTCCCTCGACCAGCGGATGAAGATCGAGGACCAAGACTTTCTCATGTCTCAAGACGGATACCGCGCCAAACCCTTCGAATCTCCTTGGTTCGATACGGGAGCGCAGCTGCACCCCTTTTCGCCGGAGGTGGTGCGCCTACTGCAACTCTGGCGGCGCCGTTGCTGGGACCGTGCGCTCCACCTTGCTGACGACCGGTGGGAACCTCCGCTCCTCGACGAGGCCGACACGACACGGCTGACCCTCGCCCCAGCCCTGTTCCTCCGCCGCCGTGACCGCAAGGGACTGGAGCGGGTCTACCGCACCATCGCTGACAGCCTTGAGGACGCGGAATCTCCTACCCCCCTCGGGCTGGCGCAACTCGTGACCCCGATCGAGGCAACGGAACGCTGCAATTGGCTCAAGGGCGCGGGACGGGATCGCCCGGTCAACAGCGACGACCCGCTGTTTCCTCTCGCCAGTAACCGAGAGCAGCGCAGGGTGCTGGCCAAGCTCAGCGACGACACGACCGTCGTCGTGCAGGGCCCACCAGGCACGGGCAAGACACACACGATCGCCAACCTCATCTGCGCGCTGCTCGCCGACGGCCAGAGGCTGCTCATCACGAGCCAGAAGGACCAAGCGCTGCGCGTGCTCCGCGAGAAGTTACCCGAGTCGGTGCGGCAACTGTGTGTACTCATGACGGGCATGCAACGGACAGGAACAGACGAACTTGACCGCAGCATCACCGCGCTGTCGGAGCTGTCCTCCACGATCACCGTCGACGAGCTACATAGCGACATCACCCAACTTCGGCAACAGCGCGCCAGCCTGAGCGCTCAACTCGAGCAGACGATCCGGGGTTTGGGCGTGATCCGCGAACAGGAGTACACGATTCACCCGCCGATCGCCGCTGGCTATGGCGGCACGCTCGCGCAAATCGTCGAACAAATCAACGCCGGCCGCGATCAGCACGGCTGGATCGAACCCCTACCCACCGGCGCCTGCGGGGATGCGCCCCTGTCGAACGACCAGGCCCAACAGTTGTGGCAGCTTCTCACCTCCGCCACACCAGAACGCGCCGCACGAGCCCAGCAGTTCATTCCCGACCCCGACCAGGTTCCACACGCCGCGGACGTCGCCGCCACGATCGCCACCATCGCTCACGCTGAGCGGATCCTCGGCGCCGACCACACCGCCACTGCCTGGTCACTCACCACACTCGACGACGCCACCCTTGCTGAAATTCAGCGCCACGTCGCGGTTGCCACCGATGCCCTGGCATCCTGCGGCCTACCCGACGCGATCACTGACTGGGACCCCGCAGACTGGCGACGCAGAGCCGCGGAAGCGCTCCTAACCCGGCAAAGCCCGGCCTACTGGGAGGCCCTATTCGCCGAACTGCGAGAGGTGGAGCCCCACGTACGTGCCCTCACGGCGCTCAACGACTGCGACATCGACCTGGGCACCACACCCCTCACCGCAGCCCACCTCAGCCGCCTCTCGGGCCAGGCCAAGCGTCTGCGTAGGCACCTGGCCAATGGCCGACGCCTACGCCGCTACCTGCCCCCACGCGCCCAGCTCGACGCCACCGACCTGCTGCAAAGCTGCACGGTTGACGGCGCCCCGCCCGCCACCACCTCAGAACTGACCGCACTGTCCACCTTCCTTCAGGCCGAAACAGCCGTCACCACGGCTCTGGAAGCATGGGCCCAGGTCGGCGTTCCGACGTTCCACGGGCCGCTACGCCGTCGAGTCGCACATCTCCACGACATCTCACGCAACGCCTCGGCCCTGCGCACGCTCGCCGCAGCGCGGGACACAGTGGAGCGCCTTCTACGCAGCCACGGAATCCGCTTCGCAGTCCGCAGCCCGCAAGATTGGGACCTCCTCGTCCGCATTGGCCACAACCGAACGACTATCACCGGGGCACGGCAGGCGTCCGAAGCCATCACTGAGCTCACCAACAGAATGCAGAAATGGCGCCGGAACCCAGACGTCGCCCCCGAAGCCGCCGAGCTCAGCGTTGCTCTTGGAAGCAGCGACATCGACCGTTACGCGGCGGCCCGCCGACAGCTTGATCTGGCCAGGAGCGACAAGGACTCACAACAGCGCTGCGAACAGTTGCTCCAGAGACTCTCCGCCGCCCACCCGGCACTCGCCACCCAGATCAGCGAGAACCTCAACGATCCAACCTGGGGACACCGCCTCAACGACCTCGAAGCGTCGTGGGCCTGGAGCGCAGCAGCGGCCTACCACCAGATGATCCGGCCAACAGATACCGAGCAGATCCACGAGCAGCGCATCGGTGATGTTGAACTAGAACTCAACCGCGTGACCGCAGAGCTAGCTGGTAAACAGGCTCTGCATCACTGCCTGGAACATATAACGGAAGAACAGCGTCAAGCTCTCCAGTCCTACAAGACCAACATGGGCGCCTACGGCCGAGGGCAGGGCAAGAACAAGGACCGGTACCTCACCGCAGCGTTCGAGGCGATGAAGAACGCCCAGCAGGCCGTCCCCGCCTGGGTCATGCCCCTATCAGCCGTGATCGACACCATCACGCCACGACCCAACGCCTTTGACGTCGTCATCGTCGATGAAGCCAGCCAAGCCAGCGTCGACAACCTCTTCCTTCTGTGGCTGGCACCACGAGTCATCGTCGTCGGCGACGAGAAGCAGTGCGCACCCGGTGCCAACTACCGAAACAACGACTCCGAGGCCGTGCAAGAGAGCCTAGACCGGCACCTAGCCGACATGGCCTTGAACCTGCGCAACGGTTTCCTCCCCACCTCGAATCTCTACGAACTCCTAGCCACCCGCTTCTCCGATGTCGTTCGACTCTCCGAACACTTCCGATGCATGCCCGAAATCATCGGATGGTCCTCTGCGCAGTTCTACGACGGCAGACTTATCCCACTCCGTCAGTTCGGGGCCGACCGCCTCGATCCCCTCAGAGTCGTGCAGGTCAACGACGCCATGGAAGAGGGACAACGGGCAACCCTGCGCAATCAGGTCGAAGCCAGCGCCATCATCGATCACGTTCAAAAGATCATCGACGACCCGATGTGCCGCAACAAGACCATCGGTATCATCGCGCTGCAGAGCGGCAAACAGACTCAGATCCTTGAGAAGCTGCTCTACGAGCGCATCGACCCGGCCGACATACGCCACCGACAAATTCGAGTTGGCCAACCACCCGACTTCCAAGGCGACGAACGCGACATCGTCCTGCTTTCCATGGTCGTGACGAAGGCCAGAACGGCTCTCACCGGCCGCACCGAGCAGCGTCGGTACAACGTCGCCGCCAGTCGCGCCCGTGACCAACTCTGGCTGTTCACCTCGGTGCCCCCTAACAGCCTGAATCCCGCCGACCTTCGCCACTCCCTGCTGACCTACATGCTCCACCCTCCGGCGACCTTCACGGTCGATCCCGAGCTCGATGACGTCACCCCCGACACCCGCACCGAACCCTTCGCCTGCCTGCTGCAGCAACGCGTCTTCCTGGAGCTGCGGCGCCGCGGCTACGCCGTAGTCCCGCACTACCCCGTCGACCACCGAGCCATCGATCTTGTCGTCGTCGGCGACAACGGCCGGCTGGCCGTCGAGTGCGACACACCGTCGCGGTACCGACAACCCGAGCAGGTCCAGCAGGAACTACACCGCGAGCGAGAACTGCGCCGAGCCGGTTGGCAGTTCATTCGCATCCGGGACAGCGAATACCTGCACGACCCCGCTGCCGCCCTCGAACCACTCTGGCAGCAACTACAGCAACGAGGCATCGAACCTCGTTCACTGCCCGCAGCACCACGCCAGCAGCCACGTTGGAGACCCACAACGCTGTCCGATGACGAAGACGACCTCTAGGAGACCCGCGTGCTCGAGAGTATCGACGACAACACCCTCGATGAGATCGCCCGAATCGCTTGTGGCGGCGACGACTACCCCGTGTATCGACGTGGGGCCGAGCTGCCCAAGCTTCTCCAACAAGCCGGCTGGGAGAACGTCGCGCCCTACAACGGCGAACAGCGCCGAAGCTGGCTCACCAACCAGCTCCGTCAACGTCGAGACACACCCGGGGCCATCGATGCGCTCGTCTGCCGCCTTGCTGACCGACGTGAATACGTTCATCGCAACGAGCCCTTGGCCGCCGCCGAGGTCACCGAGCTACTCAACAGCATCCTCGCCATCGAAGGCTTCGAGATCGCACACAGCCAGGGGCGACCCGTCATTCGGCCCTACAAGCAGCCAGAGGACCAAGAGCAACAGTCACCAGACGTCATGCTCCACGTGGCCATGGCAGACATCGTCCGCGACGCCGACCTCGCGATCGTCCTTGAAAGTCGGCTCAACGAGGCACGTATCTGCGACCGCAACGGTGCCTACGCCAGCGCGATCATCATGCTCGGCAGCCTTCTGGAAGGCGTTCTCCTCGACGCCGTCAAGGCCCGCACGCCCAACGCACAAAAGCCTCTCGACAAGTGGACCCTGCACGAGCTGATCGAGACCGCCCACCATGAAAAGTGGATACAAGCCGACGTCCGCGGTTTCGCTGGAAAACTCCGCGAATATCGCAACCTCGTGCATCCCAACGCCCAGGTGAAGATCGGCCATGCTCCAGACCGCGATACTCTCAGCATGTGTTGGCCCGTGATCAACGCAGCCCTTAACGACTTGGCGGCCACCGCAACATGACACCGAGGCTGCGGCTGGCCGCTTGACGTACTCGACATGCCTCAAGAGATCCCGTGCACCAGCGAGCCCCAGCCGTCGTCGGCCGGCTGACCAGCGCAGACATCGAACCGAACGGAACTCGGAGCTACTCTGTCTCACCCCTTACGACCGTATGAGGTCATGCGAGATCAGAGCGCCACGATCGCCGCAGTCTCCGCCGGCAGCTGGATCCGGTCCCGCATCACCGTGACCCCCTCCCCCGTAGCCAACAACACCCGTCGAGCCACCCCAGGCAGCGAAACCCCCTGCCCCCGCCCAGCCAGGTTCGCCACCACAAGCGTGTCCCCCCGCCGCATCACCAAAAACTGGTCCCCGTGCTGCACAGAGACAGCGTTCAACCGAGGATCCGACAGGTCCGGCAGCGACCGCCGCAGCCCAATCAACCGCTGGTAAAAAGACAACATCTCCCGGTGCTCAGGCTTGTCCAGCTCGGCCCAGTCCAACCTCGACCGCACGAACGTCTGGGGGTCCTGCGGGTCGGGCACGTCCCCCTCCGGCCACCCGTGCGCAGCGAACTCCCGCCGCCGCCCGGTCCGCACCGCAGAGGCCAACTCCGGCTCCGGGTGCGAGGTGAAGAACTGCCAGGGCGTCGAGGCGGCCCACTCCTCCCCCATGAACAGCATCGGAGTGAACGGCGCCGTCAACAGCAGCACAGCCCCAACGCGGAGCAGCGAAGGCGAGAGAGAAGCCGAGATCCGATCCCCGGCAGCCCGGTTGCCGATCTGGTCGTGGTTCTGCAGGTACGCCACGAACCGGTGCCCCGGCACCCGAGGATCAACAGGTCGCCCATGGTGCCGGTTGCGGAAGCTCGACCAGGTCCCCGCGTGGAAGAACCCGCCGGTCAACACATCAGACAACGTCTCCAAGGACCCGAAGTCCCCGTAGTACCCCTGCCGCTCCCCCGTCAGCAACGTGTGCAGCGCGTGGTGCGCGTCGTCGTTCCACTGCGCGTGCAGCCCGAACCCACCAGCCTCCCGAGGCGTGATGAGCCGCGGGTCGTTGAGGTCCGATTCGGCGATCAGCGACAACGGCCGCCCCAGGTGCGTCGACAGAGACTCGACGGAAACCGCCATCTCTTCGAGCAGGGGAACAGCCCGCGAGTCGGGCAGCGCGTGCACAGCGTCCAACCGCAGCCCGTCGACGTGGTAGTCGCGCAGCCACATGAGCACGCTGTCGATGATGTAGCGGCGTACCTCGTCGGAGTGCGGGCCGTCCAGGTTGATCGAGCGACCCCAACTGTTGCTCTGCTCGGCGAGGTAGGGCCCGAACCGCGGCGCGTAGGCCCCGGAGGGCCCGAAATGGTTGTAGACAACGTCGAGGATCACCCCCAGACCGCGAGCGTGGGCGGCGTCGACGAACCGTTTCAGGCCGTCGGGGCCGCCGTAGGGCTCGTGTGGGGCGTACCAGCAGACGCCGTCGTACCCCCAGTTGTGTTCGCCGTTGAAGGCGTTGATCGGGAGCAGTTCGATCAGGTCGACGCCCAGCGACACCAGGTGGTCGAGGCGGTCGATGGCCGCGTCGAAGGTGCCTTCCGGGGTGAAGGTGCCGATGTGCAGCTCGTAGAGGATGCTGCCGGGCAGTTGCCGGCCGGTCCACGCGCTGTCGGACCACGCGAATTCGGCGTGGTCGTAGCGGCGGCTCGGCCCGTGCACTCCCGCAGGCTGCCACGGTGACCGGGGGTCGGGCAGTGGGGTTTCGTCGTCGTTCAGCAGAAAGGAGTAGTCGAGGCCGGCGTCGGGCACCTCGACCCGCCACCAGCCGTCGGCGGCGGCGCGCATCTCGTGGTCGGTGTCGCCGGCCAGGCGCAGCCGCACCCGCTCGGCGTCCGGCGCCCACACGCTGAATTCGGTCATCACGCAGCCTCCACGGAAGCGGTGGAAGGAGCCAGCAGAGCCACGGGATAGTCGGCCAGAAGGTCGTCCAGAGGGGTCTCCCCGCCACTGTAGACCCGGCCGGTGAACAGGTCCTTCATCTCGTGAACGGGAAGTGACAGAGCTGTGTCACACCACCCACCGGCGCGTGCCAGGCCCAGCGGCAGCCGGGTCGCCACGGCGATCGCGCCGCCCCGGTCGAAGGCCACCACGTGCCGGCCCACCCGCCCGTGCGCCGGCACCGGCCGGTAGGTGGTGAACAGCTCCGGGTGCGCCCTCCGCAGCCGCAGGGTCCGCGACACGACGAGCAGCTTCGCCGCTCCGTCAGTGTCGACCGGGGGACGCCAGCCGCCGTCGATGCGTGCCAGCAACTCTCGGCGTACGTCGAAGTCGACCGGGCGGCGATTGTCCGGGTCGACGAGGGAGTTGTCCCACAGCTCGGTGCCCTGGTAGGTGTCCGGCACCCCGGGCATGGTGAGTTGGATCAGCTTCTGCCCGAGCGAGTTGCACCAGCCGGCCGGGGTGATCGCGGCGGCGAGTTCGGTCAGCTCGTCGTGCAGGCTCGGGTCGTCGTACATCTGGTCGACAAGGGTGTGCACTGCCTGCTCGAAGGCCGGGTCGGGGTCCGCCCAACTGGTCGAGGCCCCGGCTTCCCGGGCCGCCTTCTCGACGTACGCGTGCAGCCGTTCCCGCTCGATCGGCCACGCGCCGACGGCGGTCTGCCAGAGCAGGTGGGCGAAGGCCGGGTCGGGCAGCGGCGCGTACTCCATCCAGGCTTTGACCTGCTCGGCCCAGCGGCCCGGGATCTCGCTGAGCACGGCGAGGCGGGCGCGGACATCCTCGCTGCGTTTGGTGTCGTGGGTGGAGACGGTGGTCATGCTGGCCGGCCAGCGGACCTGTTGGGCGGTGGCGAAGCGGTGGAACTCCGCGGGCGGCACCCCGAAGCGGGTGGGGCTGTCGCCGACCTCGTTGAGCGCCACGAACCGGGTCCACCGGTAGAACGCGGTGTCCTCCACGCCCTTGGCCATCACCGCGCCGGTGAGCTGCGGGAACCGCATGCCCAGCTCGTCGTTGGGGTTGCGCAGCCGGCGGGTGACAGCGTCCAGGGCGGCGGCCAGGTCGGGCCGGCGGCGGCCGGCCTCGGAGCGGGCGGCGGCGAGGTGCCGGGCGCCGTACGGCGGGTAGCCCCGGTAGACGTCGAACGCGGCGGCAATCTCGGCGAGCGCCGCGCGGGCCTGCTCGGTGGGCACCTCGGGGGCGAGGGCGGCCAGCCGGGTCAGCTCGGCGGCGAGCAGCTGGGTGGCGGCGGCCAGCTTGGTGGTGTGGGTCAGGTCCTCCCAGGAGGTGTGCTGCCCGGTGAGGCGGTTGTCCAGTGCGGTGAAGTCACCCTCGGCGTCGATGTCGATGAAGAGCCCACCGACCATGGCAAGGGCGTCGTAGCCAGTGGTGCCGTCCACCGGCCAGTCCGGCAGCTCCTCGCCGTACTCCAGGATCTTCTCCACCACGAGCCAGGCGTCCGGTGCGGCCTCCCGCAACCGGGCCAGGTAGCCGACCGGGTCGCGCAGGCCGTCCGGGTGGTCGACGCGGATGCCGTCGACCTCCCCGGCGGCGGCCCAGCGCAGGATCAGCTCGTGGGTGGCGGCGAAGACCGCCGGGTCCTCCACGCGCAGACCCGCCAGGCCCGCGATGGCGAAGAACCGGCGGTACGTCAGCTCGGCGTCACCGCGCCGCCACGAGACCAGCTCGTAGTGCTGCCGGTCGTGCACCTCCCGGGCGCTGCCGTCGCCGGTGCCGTCGGCGATCGGGAAGCGGTGCTCGTGGTAGCGCAGCTCCCCGTCGACCACCTTGAGGTCGTCGAGGGCGGCCGGGTCGTCGCCCAACACCGGCAGCAGCAGCCGGCCCCGGTCCCAGTCGATGTCGAACCAGTCGGCGTACGCCGAGTCGCGCCCTCGGCGGAGCACGTCCCACCAGGCGGGGTTGGCGGCCGGGACGGCGACCCCGGCGTGGTTGGGCACGATGTCGACGACCAGGCCGAGCTGCTTGTCGCGCAGGGCGGCCAGCAGCCGATGACGGGCGGCCTCCCCGCCCAGCTCCGGGTTGACGGCCCGGTGGTCGACCACGTCGTAGCCGTGCTGGGAGCCGGGGGTGGCGGTCAGCAGCGGGGCGCTGTAGAGGTGGCTGACGCCGAGGTCGTCCAGGTAGTCGACGATCGCGGCGGTGGCGTCCAGGTCGAAGCCGGGGCGGACCTGGACCCGGTAGGTGGCAGTGGGAGGGGTGGCCGGCATGTCAGATCGTCCTCTCCAGCACGACGAGGGAACGGTCCGGCACCCGGATGGTGCCGCCCGCGCTGATCACCGTGGCGTCGTCCGGCTCGGGTTCGGCGGTGCTGATCACCCGTTCCCACTTCTGGCCGTACTCGCTGCCGGGCATGACGAAGTCCAGCGGCGCGTCGTGTGCGTTGAAGCAGAGCAGGAACGACGCGTCGTGGTGCTTCTGGCCGTACTGGCCGCGCTCGCGGATGCCCTCGCCGTTGACGAAGAGCGCCACCGAGCGGCCGAAGTCGTTGCCCCAGTCCTCGCCGGTCATCTCCCGCCCGTCCGGGGTGTACCAGGCCAGGTCGGGCAGCGGCTCGTCGATGCCGCGCCCGTTCACCGGCAGCCCCGTGAAGAACCGGCGGCGGCGGAACACCTGGTGTCGTTTGCGGAACGCGGTGAGCGTGCGGACGAAGTCCAGCAGTTGCTCGTCGGCGTTGTCCCAGTCGACCCAGGCCAGCTCGCTGTCCTGGCAGTAGACGTTGTTGTTGCCGCGCTGGGTGCGGCCCAGCTCGTCACCGTGGCCGATCATCGGCACGCCCTGCGACAGCATCAGGGTGGCCAGGAAGTTGCGCCGCTGCTTGGCCCGCAGGGCGAGGACCGCCTCGTCGTCGGTGTCGCCCTCGACCCCGCAGTTCCAGGACCGGTTGTGGCTCTCGCCGTCGCGATTTTCCTCGCCGTTGGCCTCGTTGTGCTTGTCGTTGTAGGACACCAGGTCATTGAGGGTGAACCCGTCGTGAACGGTGACGAAGTTGATGCTGTGGAACGGTCGGCGGCCGTCGTCCTGGTAAAGGTCGGCGGAGCCGGAGATCCGGGACGCGAACTCGGCGAGGGTGGCCGGCTCGCCGCGCCAGAAGTCGCGCACCGTGTCGCGGTACTTGCCGTTCCACTCCGTCCACAGCGGCGGGAAGTTGCCCACCTGGTAGCCGCCGGGGCCGACGTCCCACGGTTCGGCAATCAGCTTCACCTGGCTGACCACCGGGTCCTGCTGCACCACCTCGAAGAAGGTGGACAGCCGATCGACCTCGTAGAACTCGCGGGCCAGGGTGGCGGCCAGGTCGAACCGGAAGCCGTCGACGTGCATCTCGGTCACCCAGTAACGCAGCGAATCCATGATCAGTTGCAGCGAGTGCGGGCTGCGCACGTTGAGGCTGTTGCCGGTGCCGGTGTAGTCGACGAAGTAGCGGCGGTCCTCCTCGCTGAGCCGGTAGTAGCTCGGGGCGTCCACGCCCTTGAAGCTCAGCGTCGGCCCGAGGTGGTTGCCCTCGGCGGTGTGGTTGTAGACCACGTCGAGGATGACCTCGATGCCGGCCGCGTGCAGCGCCTTCACCATGCCCCGGAACTCCTGCACCTGCTGGCCGGTCCGGCCCAGCGCCGAGTAGCCGTGGTGCGGGGCGAAGAAGCCGATGGTGTTGTAACCCCAGTAGTTGCGCAGCCCCAGGTCGACGAGGCGGTTGTCGTGGATGAACTGGTGCACCGGCATCAGCTCGATCGCCGTCACCCCGAGTCGGGTCAGGTAGTCGATCATCGGCGGGGAGGCGATGCCCGCGTACGTGCCGCGCAGCTCCTCCGGGATGTCCGGGTGGCGCATGGTCAGCCCGCGCACGTGCGCCTCGTAGATCACGGAGTGGTGGTAAGGGGTGCGCGGCGGCTTGTCGTTGCCCCAGTCGAAGTACGGGTTGACCACCACCGACTTCGGCATGAACGGCGCCGAGTCGGTCTCCGACATCCGCTCCGGCTCGTCCAGGTCGTAGTCGTAGACCGCCGGGTCCCACTCCACGTCACCGTCGATGGCCTTGGCGTACGGGTCGAGCAGCAGCTTGTGCGGGTTGCAGCGCAGCCCGTTCGCCTGGTCGTACGGGCCGTACACCCGGTAGCCGTAGCGCTGACCCGGCTCGATGCCCGGCAGGTACGCGTGCCACACGTAGGCGTCGACCTCGCGCAGCTCGACGCGGCGCTCCGCGCCGGTGTCCCACTCGTCGAAGAGGCACAGCTCGATCCGCTCGGCCACCTCGGAGAAGATGGCGAAGTTGGTGCCCATCCCGTCGTAGGTGGCGCCCAGGGGGTACCGCTCGCCCGGCCAGACCTGCATGTCGCTCCTTAGACCATGGTTATGTGCGCACCGGCCGAGATCGCCCGCGCGCACGCAGGTAGTGCCCCCGGCCCGGGCGCGCCAATCCATCCTTTCAGGCGGTGGGCGAAAACCGCCCGTCTGATGCGCGCTACACCGATCGGGTGTCCTCCGTCACGATGACCCTTTTCGAGATGCGTTCTCGGGTCCGATGCACTTTCCTTGACCGGGGACAAGCGTTCGCGCGTGCCCGCCAGGCCCTCGGCCACTCCTTACACCTCTCGCTCCGCCGCCACTGACGCCGGCGCGTACCACCATGCATGGACGGAGATTGATGTGACACTGCGGGTCGACGAGCAGCTCCCTGCCACCAAGGACCGGGCCCACCGGCCCACAGTGACCTCCCGGCCCCCCGCGCAGTCCGGTCCCACCGCGCAGCCCGGCACGCCCATGCCGGCGCAGTCCGGCCCCGGGGTGCCCCCGCAGACCCGCCGCATCCTCATGCTGTCCTGGGAGTACCCGCCGGTGCTCGTCGGCGGTCTCGGTCGACACGTGCACGCCCTCTCCGTCGCCCTCGCCGCCGCCGGCCACGAGGTCACCGTCGTCACCCGCCACAGCGAGGGCGCGCCCCTGGAGGAGTACGCCGACGGTGTGCGCATCCTGCGCGCCCCCGAGGACCCCGTCACCTTCCCCCTCGCCACCGGCTCGCTGCTGGCCTGGACCATGGCCTTCAACCACACACTCACCCGCACCGCCCTGCGCGCCACCCAGGCCGGCTCCTACGACGTCATCCACGCCCACGACTGGCTCGTCGCGCACACCGCGATGACGTTGCGCGACCACCTGGACATCCCGCTGGTCAGCACGATCCACGCCACCGAGGCCGGCCGGCACCAGGGCTGGCTGCCGGAGGAGATGAACCGCACCATCCACGGCGTCGAGCAGTGGCTCAGCAGCGAGTCCAACCGGGTGATCGTCTGCTCCGGTTACATGCGCGACGAGGTGAACGCTCTCTTCGGCGTACCGGCCGGGCGGGTCGACGTGGTCGCCAACGGCGTGGAGCCACACCGCTGGCGGGTGCCCGCGCGTGCCGTGGCCGCCGCCCGCGCCCGCTTCGCCGGGAACGGCCCGCTGGTCACCTTCGCCGGGCGCCTGGTGTACGAAAAGGGCGTCCAGCACCTGATCGCCGCGCTCCCCCGGCTGCGCGAGCGGCACCCCGGGCTGCGTGCCGTGATCGCCGGTGACGGCCCGTACCGCGCCGAGTTGGAGGCCGAGGTGCACCGCCGCGGCCTCGGCGGCATGGTCACCATGCCGGGCTTCCTGGGCGGCACCGACCTGCCGGCGCTGATGGCCGCGTCGGACTGCTTCGCCGTGCCGAGCATCTACGAGCCGTTCGGCATGGTCGCCCTGGAAGGCGCCGCGGCCGGCGCTCCCCTGGCAGTCGCCGCCACCGGTGGCCTCGGCGAGATCGTGGAGCCGGGCGTCACCGGGATGACCTTCCGCCCACACGACCCGGACAGCCTGACCGACGCCGTGGACGCGCTGCTGTCGGATGCCGACCGTTCCCGCGTCATGGCCCGCCGCGCCCGCCGGATGGTCCACGACCAGTACGGCTGGGCCGCGATCGCCCAACGCACCGCCGCCAGCTACGCCGCCGCCATCCACCACGACGCCGCGTTCACCGCCGAGCGCGCCGAGCAGCGGATGTCGCAGGGTCGCGCCCTTCCGGCGCTGCCCGAGGGCAACCTGCTCGCCGCCGCCGGCCTGCGCTGACCCTCGCCGTCCAGGCCCGATTCCGGCTCGGCCCGGACTCGGGCCTGGCTCCGGCCTGGCTCGGGCTCGGGCCTGGCTCCGGCCTGGCTCGGGCTCGGGCCTGGCTCCGGCCGGGCTCGGGCCTGGCTCGGGCCTGGCTCGGGCGGGGTTGATCGACTCGGCTTTCTTGAAATCGGGGTGTCCCGGTGCTGGGGACCCCCCGACTTGCGGTTGATCGACTCGGCTTTCTTGAAATCGGGGTGTTGCGGCGCTGGGGACCCACCGACTTCCTGAAAGCCGAGTCGATCATGTTGTGGCGAGCGCGCCGCGCTGCCCGGCGGGGACCGGTCGGGCCTGCCAGAATGTGCGGATGTCTCGTCCTGTCGACGCCCTGGATGCCAGCTTTCCGATCGCCGCCGCAATCGCGCTGGACCTGATCCGACGCCCCGAGGTGACCGAGCAGTGGCCGAGCCCGAGCGCGCTGCCACACCTGTCGGTGGGTGGCCTGGCGTGTCACCTGGGGCGTCAGGCGGTCCGTGCCGCGGAGCTGCTGCCAGCCCTGAGCGATCTGCCTACCCTGGAGTCGGCCGACAACCACTACGAGCGGGCCGCCTGGGTCACCGAGGGTTCCCCGGACAAGGCCTCCGTCGCCTCCGGCCCCGACGAGGCCGACGCCGCACGCGGGCCGGCCGACCTGCACGCCCGTTCCGCCCAGGCGCTGGAAGAGGTCAGCGACCTGCTCTCCCGGGGTGCCGCCCGTGACGTCGTGCCGATCCCGTGGCAGGGCTGGGCCCTTCCGCGCAGCGAGTTCCTGCTCACCCGTCAGTTGGAGATCGTGGTCCACTCCGACGACCTCGCGGTGAGCATCGGCGTACCCACGCCGGAGTTCCCGGCCGGCGTCTTCGACCCGGTACGCGACCTGCTGGTCCGCCTGGCCGTGCGTCGCAACGGCCAGTCCGCGCTGATCAGCGCGCTGAGTCGCAGCGAGCGAGCCCGGAACATCTCCGCCTTCTGACCGCCCGCCCCGTCGCCGACCAGCCGGCCCAGGACCGCTCGGGGCCCGGGGCCGCTCGGGGCCCGGCACCGCTCGATGCCCGGCACCGCCCGATGCCCGGCACCGCTCGATGCCCCGGCACCGCTCGATGCCCCGGCACCGCTCGATGCCCCGGCACCGCTCGATGCCCGGGACCGGGAGGCCTGGGCTCGGGGCCGCCCGGCGCTAGGGCTCGGGGCCTGCCCGGGCACCACGGGCCTGCCCCCCCCGGCGTCACCCCGCCCGTGATCGACTCGGCTTCCTGAAAGTCGGGGTGTCCCGGCCCGAGGAACACCGCGCCTTCAAGGAACGCGAGTCGATCACGGGCGGGACGGGGCAGCTCGGCGCGCGGAAACGCGGCAGGCCGCCGACCCGGAGGGTCGACGGCCTGCTGGCGAAGCGAGGAGCGGGTCAGCGCTCGCCGAAGGGGACGTAGTCCCGCTCGGCGGAGCCGACGTAGACCTGCCGCGGACGGCCGATCTTGGTCTCCGGGTCGTTGATCATCTCGCGCCACTGGGCGATCCAGCCGGGGAGCCGGCCGAGCGCGAAGAGCACCGTGAACATCTTGGTCGGGAAACCCATGGCCTTGTAGATCAGGCCGGTGTAGAAGTCCACGTTCGGGTAGAGCCGACGGGAGACGAAGAAGTCGTCGGCGAGGGCGATCTCCTCCAGCTCCATGGCGATGTCCAGCAGCGGGTCGGGCTTGGCCATCCGGCCCAGCACGTCCTGCGCGGCCTTCTTGACGATCGCCGCCCGCGGGTCGTAGTTCTTGTAGACCCGGTGGCCGAAGCCCATCAGCTTGACGCCGTCCTGCTTGTCCTTGACCTTGCGGACGAAGGACCGGACGTCGTCGTCGCCGGCGTGGATCTGCTGAAGCATCTCCAGCACCGCCTGGTTCGCGCCACCGTGCAGGGGGCCGAACAGCGCGTTCACGCCGGCCGAGACCGAGGCGAACAGGTTGGCGTTGCTGGAGCCGACCAGGCGGACGGTCGACGTGGAGCAGTTCTGCTCGTGGTCGGCGTGCAGGACGAAGAGCATGTCCAGCACCTTCGACATCACCGGGTCGACCTCGTACGGCTCCGCCGGCACGCCGAACGTCATCCGCAGCAGGTTGTCCACGTACCCCAGCGAGTTGTCCGGGTACAGCAGCGGCTGACCGATGGACTTCTTGTACGCGTACGAGGCGATGGTGGGGACCTTCGCCATCAGCCGGACAGTGGAGATCTCCACGTGCTCGGAGTCGAACGGGTCCAGGCTGTCCTGGTAGAAGGTGGACAGGGCGCTCACCGCGGACGAGAGCACCGCCATCGGGTGGGCGTCCCGGGGGAAGCCGTCGAAGAAGCGGCGCATCTCCTCGTGCAGCAGCGAGTGGCGCCGAATCCACTCGGTGAACTCGGTCAGCTGCTGCTCGGTCGGCAGCTCACCGTAGATGAGCAGGTAGGAGACCTCCAGGAAGGAGGACTTCTCGGCCAGCTGCTCGATCGGGTACCCCCGGTAACGCAGGATGCCCGCGTCGCCGTCGATGTAGGTGATCGCGGATGAGGCAGCGGCGGTGTTGACGAAACCGGGGTCGTACGTGGTCATCCCGGTTTCCTTCAGCAGCTTGCTCACCCCGATACCGGCGGGGCCCTCGACCGCAGGATGCACCGGCATCGACAGCTGCCCACCGGGGTGATCGAGCTTGACTTCCGTCATGTGGTTCCTCGCTTCGCCGGCAGATCTACGTTGAATTGCCTTCGCTTCTACCGTAATTGCGGCTCGGGGGACAACGCCCGCCGTGGTTCGGCGGTGAGGTATGCGTCACCCGATTCCCGACCGGGCGGCCGGGAAACCCGGTATCCCGTCAGACGGGACCGGACCGCACCGACCCTGGGAGCCAGGCCGGACCGACCCCGGAAGCCAGGTCACGACAGGGTGAGGCGTCGCAGCGTACCGTCCGTCGCGACCTGGAAGACGTCGAGCTGGTTGGTGCCGGCGTGGAACAGCTTGTCGTCGGCGAGCAGCGCGGCGAACCGGCGTCCGCCGGGGTCGGCCGGCACCACCGGGACGACGGCCCCGATGCGGCCGTTGACGGCGACGGCGAGGAGGGTGCCGTCCGGGATCCGGTCCGGGACGTCGCCCCAGACGAGTGCCGGGAGGGTGCCGGTGTCCGGGTCCGTGGCGGTGAACGCGGCCAGGTCGGCGACCCGGGCGCTGCCGGCGGCCGGGCCGGCGCGTACCTCGGTGCCGACCAGCGGGTGGGGTGTCGGCAGGGGCGGCGGGGCGGGCACGCCACCGGGGAAGGTGACCGGTTCGCCGGGGCGGTCGTAGAAGTGCTTCGTACCGTCGGTGCGGGGGGCCTGCCGGGCGGAGCGCCCGTCGACCCGCCAGGGCAACCGGACGCCGGCCTCGTCGGCCACGGTAGGCAGCAGGTCGACGTGTTCCCAGTTGCGGTCGTCCACCCGGCCGGTCTGCTGCCGGGGTTCCTTGACGAACGTCGGCACCCAGGCGACCTCGCCGGCGGCGGCCTTGATGGCGTCCATGCCCCGGCCCTGCGCGCCGGCGCGGAAGCTGACCCCGTGGTCGGCGGTCACCACGACGAGGGCCTGGTCGTAGAGGCCGTTGGCGCGCAGCGTCCGCAGCGTCTCGCCGATCAGCCGGTCGGTGTAGCCGAGTTGGGCGAGGTGCCGCTGCCGGGCCAGGTCGACCCACCCGGCGCCGTCGTTGGGCAGGTCCTCGGGGGCGTCGTAGCGCGCCCCGGACGGCAGGTACGCCCACGGTGAGTGCGGCATCAGCAGGTGCAGGAAGTGCAGGGTGGGCCGGGTTGTCGGCTTCAGCCCGGCCAGGAAGTTGGTGAACCGGGCCGGTTGGTTGTCGTCCAGGCTGTCCCAGCGGAACTTCGGGTCGGCCGGCACCGGTTCGGCGGCGTCCAGGCCGGCTTCGGCGCGGGTCTGCTCGCGGTAGGAGTCCTCCGGGTCGACGGCGCTCTCCGTCGGCCCGGCGACCCGGCCGAGCAGCTTGCCGGTCTCCCGGGCCAGCACGCCGAGCCCCTGCTCCGGGGTGACCGGCTGCTCGCAGCGACTGGGCGGGCAGAGCCGCGTGATGCTCTCCTCGGCTCGGATGTCGTACAGGCCGCCGAAGGCGGTGAAGATGTTGTCCGGGTACTGCGAGTAGTGCGGGGCGACCGGCTTGGCCGGGTAGCGGCCGGTGAGCATCGCCGGCAGCGCGTTGGGCGTCCACCCGCTGACGCCGGTGGAGTTGCGGTACCAGGTGGAGCTGCCGGCCAGCTCGGCGAAGTGCGGGTACCGCCCGGCGTCGATCTTCCCGTCCGCGCCGAGCAGGCTGACCAGTGGCAACTCGTCGAGGATCAGCATGACCACCGGCGGGTGCACGACCGAGCCCTGCGCCGTGCCGGCCGCGCCGCCGTCGCCACGCGGCAGGACCACCGCCGAGGTGGGCGAGGCGAGCAGGAAGAGTGCCACGAAGGCCACCGGGCCGGCGGCGGCCAGTCGCAGCACCCGGCCCGGCGCCCGCCACCGCCGGTGCGCGGCCGCGCCGGCGGCTCCGATCAGCACTGCCACCAGCAGCAGCGGTACGCCCCGAAGTGGCGTGACGTGTCGGCCCACCTGCACGGCGAGGGCGGCGACCAGCAGCCCGACCAGCGCGGTGTGGGTGAGGGCGCGGGCGGTCCGGCCGGCCAGTCGGCTGAGCCCGCCGAGCACTGCCACCGCAACTGTGGGGAGCACCGTCACCAGGGCGAGCAGCAGCAGGATCTGGGCCGGGTCGGCGCGGTGGAAGAGGAAGAAGTCGGGGCTGCGGCCGAGGACGTCCAGCAGTGGCTGGGTGACCACGAGACCGACCAGCGCGACGATCTCCAGCAGCCGGCCCAGCTCACCTCGCCAGCCCCGGTCCCACCGCGGTTCAGCCACCCATCACCGTCCGGTAGAGCGTGCGGGTGCCCGAGGGCAGTTCCAGCCGATCGGTGATCCGCCCTCGGGCGGCGAGCAACGTCTCGAAGGTGTCGCGTCGGTAGTCCGGGAAGAGACCGGCCGGCTTGTTGGCCAGCAGCCGCGTCGCCATCGGGTCCTCCGGGTGGACGAACTCCACCACCACCGCGCCGCCCGGCGCGGTCAGCCCGGCCAGCCAGTCGATGACCTCCGGCAGCGGCACGTTGCGCCCGATCGCGAGGTGGTGCACCACGGCCAGGGCGAGCACCACGTCGGCGGACGCCCGCTCGGCGAAGCCGGCCCGCTCGACGCCCCGCCAGCCGCCACCCGGCGAGGGGTCGGCCAGGTCCAGCACCAGCGGCAGGATGCGGCGCTGCCCCTCGGAGCGCAGCTGTCGGTACAGCTCGTCGACGACTGCGGGGTCCTGCTCGACGGCTACCACGTAGTCGGCGTGCCCGGCTGCCAGCCGGGAGTACCGGCCGTCGTTGGCGCCGAGGTCGAGCACCAGGCGGGGACGGGTGCCGGCGGCGACCGCGACGGCCACGAACTGTTCCTTCGCCACCCGGTCGCGGGCCGAGTAGCCGCACGTGCGTTGGTAGTCCGACCAGTGGCTCTCGGGCGGGCGGCGGTCCAGCTTGCGGACCAGTTTCTCGATGCCGCGTACGGTGGCGAGCAGCAACTCCCGGGAGAAGCCGGCGGCCCGCAGTTGGTCGCGTACGTCGGTGGTGCTCGCGGCGGCGTTGCTCTGCTGCATGGCGCCGTGCAGGTGCAGGTGGGTCAGCACGCCGGGGCGCAGCCGGCGGGCGCCGTTGAACAGTGGCCGCAACTCGTCGGCCTCGATGCCGTCGACCCGGGCGCGCAGCCACGGTTGGAAGTCGACGCCCAGGTGGGCGGTGAGCATCAGCGGGTAGAGCACGGTCTGGCAGAACTGCCGGTAGCCGGCCCACGGTTCGCCGTCCCGGACCGGCTCGAAGGAGCCGATGTCGATGAAGACCGGCTGGGCGCCGCGCCACTGGAGGTTGTACGCGGAGCCGTCCTTCGTGGTGAAACCCTCGCCGAGCGCGGCGGTCAGAATCTCCAGGTGCAGCAGGGCGGCGTCGCGCAGCATGCTGAACGACCACTCGTACGGGTGGGAGACGAACGGGATGCGCTCGTGGCGCAGCACGGCCGCCCACGGCGTTCCGGTCGCGGCCGGAACCAGGGTAGGCGGGGCGTCCTCGGTGGCGCAGACCTTGCGCGCGGCGACGAGCGCCGGGAAGAACGTGCTGCCGGTCAGTGCCCGCCAGTGCTCGGCGGCCTGGGGGTCCAGCCCGCGCAGCACCTCGTCGCCGACGTGGAAGACCCGGTTGGCGGGGTCGCGGAAGGAGGCCGGCTCCGGCCGTACCTCGGTGGGTGAGATCGCCATCGTCGTGGTTGGCCCGCTCAGCGCTGGTCGGTGGGTTGCCGGCGGAACCGGTCGACCAGCCGTCGCCAGTAGAGTTTCGCGGCGACCGCGGCGCCAGCCACCCCACCGACGACCGCCTGCACGATCAGGCTGCCGGACCCCGCGTCCAGGTAGGCCAGATGTTCCACCGATCGCTCCTTGCCCTCGCCGCCTCGACACCGGCGTCCCAGGGCGTACACCGATGAGGCTTTTGACCCAGAAAGCCGGACTTGTCCCTCACCGTACGCCGGTCGTCGTCGCTGTCGCGGGCACATCGGCGTACTCCCAGCCGCACCACAGAATGCGGCCGGGACGGCCGTCGACGCCGGTACGCTGCGCACGTGCCCTGGATGATCGTGGACGCGCCGCTGGACTCCTCCGGAGCCGGGCGCGGCGAGGAGCGGGCCCCGGCCGCGCTGCGCCGCGCCGGCCTGCGCGAGGCCCTGGCCGCCGACGACGACGGGCAGATCGACGAGGCGCGGTTGCGCGACCCGAACCGCGACCCGGCAAGCGGGGTGATCGGCGCGGCGGGCCTGGTCCGGGCCGGCGGCGCCATCGCCGCGCGGATCGGCGCGTTGATCGCGGACGGCCACCGGCCACTTGTGCTCGGCGGCGACTGCGCGATCCTGCCCGGCGTCTGCCGGGCCCTGCCCCCGGCGACCGACCTGTGGTTCGTCGACGCCCACCCGGATTTCCTCGACGGCACGACCTCACCGACCGGTGAGGCCGCCGACATGGATCTCTCGGTGGTCACCGGGCACGGCCCCGCCGCCGCTGTCGGCCCCGGCGGCGCGCTGATCGAGCCCGGCCGCGTCCACCTGCTCGGGCACCGCCCGGCCACCGACGAGAGCAGCCGGGTCGAGGCGGCCCGGATCGACCCGGCCATCCACCAGATCAACGCCGCCGAGTTGCGGCGCCGGGGCGCGGCGACGGTCGGCGCGAGCCTCGCCGCCGACGGGGACGGACCGGCCTGGCTGCACCTCGACCTGGACGTGGTGGACCCGCGAGACCTGCCCGCGGTGACCTACCCCGAACCGGACGGCCCGCGCTGGGCGGATCTGATCGCGCTGGTCACACCGTTGGCCCGCGCCGACCGGCTGCTCGGGATGAGCGTGACCGACCTGAACACCGACGAGGACCCCGACGGGCGGCACACCCGACGCGTCGTCGAGGTCCTCACCGAGATGCTGGTCGGCTGACCGGCACCGGTGTGCCGTGCGGCGACTATGCGTCAGCTGTGGGATTCGGCAGCCGGACGGTGAAAAGGGTCCGACCTGGACGGCTCTGCACCCCGACCGTGCCGTGGTGGGCCTCCACCACCGCCGCGACGATCGCGAGGCCGAGGCCGGTGCTGCCGTGCGCGCGGGATCGGGAACTGTCGCCCCGGGCGAACCGCTCGAACATCTCCGGTTGCAGCTCCACCGGCACCCCCGGCCCGTCGTCGGCGACGGTGAGCACGGCACTGGCGGCGTCGACGGCCAGTGTGGTGGTGACAGTGCTGCCGGGCGGGGTGTGCACCCGGGCGTTGGTGAGCAGGTTCGCCACCACCTGGTGCAGCCGGGCGGCGTCGCCCGGCACCCGGATCGCCACCTCGGGCAGTTCGAGCTGCCAGCGGTGTTCGGGACCGGCGACGTGCGCGTCACTGACCGCGTCCACCACCAGGGCGGTCAGGTCCACCGGTTCGACAGCCAGCGGCCGGCCGGTGTCGAGGCGGGCCAGCAGCAGCAGGTCGTCGACGAGGCTGGTCATCCGGGTGCTCTCCGACTCCACCCGGCGCAGCGCGTGCGCCACGTCGGCGGGAACCTCGTCACGGCCACGCCGGGCCACCTCGGCGTAGCCGCGGATCGCCGCGAGAGGCGTCCGCAGCTCGTGGCTGGCGTCAGCGACGAACTGGCGTACCCGGGTCTCGCTGGCCTGCCGGGCGGAGAGCGCGTCGGCGACGTGGCCCAGCATCCGGTTCAGCGCCACGCCGACCTGACCGACCTCGGTGCGCGGGTCGGTGTCGGCGGCCGGGACCCGGACGGCGAGCGCCACCTCCCCCCGGTCCAGGGGCAGCTCGGTGACGCGGGTGGCGGTGGCGGCCACCCGGTTGAGCGGTCGCAGGGTCGCCCGCACGATCAGCGCGCCCGCCACACCGGCGAGCAGCAGCCCGACGGCGGCCACCCCGACCTGTGCGGCGACCAGCGCCCAGACGGTCTCCTGGACGCCGGAGAGGGGGATCGCGACGACGCGTACCCGCCCGTCCCAGTACTGGCGGGCAACGGCCCGGTAGTCACCGCGATCGCCGAGGTCGACGGTGCGCGGTCTGGCGTCGACCGGTAGGTCCGCCAGCACGGCGACCTCCCCCACCGGGACGGACTGCTCGTCGGGGAACGGGTCGGCGCTGGAGGCGCTGTTGGTAAGGGTCCGGGCGCTGGCCACGCGGCCGTCGGTGATCTCGGCGACCACCGCGCCGGACGGCAACCCGCGCGGGATACCCGGTCCGTTGCCGGGAAACGCCGGCCGTCCCGGCCGGTCGCCCCGCATGGCCGTGGCGGGGGCCAACTGGGCGTCGAGCCGGTCGATCAGGAAGTGCCGCAGCGCCACAGTGGTCAGGCCACCGATGGCGACGCTGACCAACGCCAGCAGCGCGAGCAGGGCGAACACCAGTCGGGTACGCAGGGAGCGCCCGGCCAGCCACCGACGGGCGGCGCGCAGCGGGTGGCGCCTACTCGGCGGGTTTGAGGACATAACCCGCGCCGCGCAGCGTGTGGATCATCGGCGCGCGGCCGGCGTCGATTTTCTTGCGCAGGTACGAGATGTACAACTCCACCACGTTGGCCTGGCCACCGAAGTCGTAGTTCCACACCCGGTCGAGGATCTGCGCCTTGCTGAGCACCCGGCGCGGGTTGCGCATCAGGTAACGCAGGAGCTCGAACTCGGTAGCCGTCAGGGTGACGAGCTGGCCGGCCCGCCGAACCTCGTGGCTGTCCTCGTCGAGGCTGAGGTCACCGACGGTCAGCACCGCCTCCTCCCGGGCCGCGATCGCCAGCCCGGAACGGCGCAGCAGCGCGCGCAGCCGGGCGATCACCTCCTCCAGGCTGAACGGTTTGGTGACGTAGTCGTCGCCGCCGACGGTCAACCCGGCGATGCGCTCCTCGACAGCGTCGCGGGCGGTCAGGAAGAGCACCGGCACGGTGGGGGCGTGCTCGCGCAGCCGGCGCAGCACCTGGAAGCCGTCCAGGTCGGGCAGCATCACGTCGAGCACCACGGCGTCCGGCTGGAACTGTCGGGCGGTGCCCAACGCGGCCATGCCGTTGCCGGCGGTGCGGACCTGCCAACCCTCGTAGCGCAGGGCCATCGACAGCAGGTCGGTGAGCGTGGGTTCGTCGTCGACCACCAGCACCCGGACGGGTTCGCCGTCGGGGCGACGCAGCTCGATCCGGCTCGGCGCGGCCTGCCCGTTCATGACCATGGGCCCCATGGTGGCCGCCACGCCTGTGCCGCGCCCCTGCGGAAGCTGTGCGCGAGCTGTGCGGCCGGGCCGACGCGACGCCGGCGACGCCACCGGTCAGCCCCGCCTCGTGGTCACTCGGACACCCCGTACGCGTCCGTGCGCACGAACCGCATGCTCCAGCCGCCGGCCTCGTCGGGCCGGTCGCGCTCGTAGAGGTGGTCGGGGCCGGGCTGCACCGAGCCCGTGCCGTCCGGGTGACGCATGATCCAACGCTGGGGCGGGGCGCCGTCCGACCCGGCCGGCAGCAGCCGGACCAGGCCGTCCGCGGGCCCACCGACGAAGCGTACGGTGACCTCGCTCATCGCGGCGTCCCCTCGGGTGACCGTGCCGGCACAATCGGTGACACCGGCTCTGGCTCGCAAGCTACCGCACCCACCGCCGTGGCGCAGCGAGGTGCGGGGGGCCGTCCGCCCCGAATCGGGCTCCGGTTTGCCCAGCTCGGCGCTCGGGTACCGGCACCTCAGCACCCGCCGTCGGCGGGGCGAGGACGAGGAGCGGTCGATGCGGATGCTGGACGGGCGGTACCGGCTCGAACAGCGCATCGGTGTGGGCGGGATGTCCGAGGTGTGGCGGGCCTACGACCAGGTGCTGGACCGGCCGGTCGCGGTGAAGCTCCTCTCGCCCGGCCGCGACGATCGGGACGGCCCGGTGGACCGGATCCGGGCCGAGGCACGGTCGGCTGCCCGGCTGGAACACCCCAACGTGGCCAGCGTGCACGACTTCGGCACCTCCTCGACGTGGCCCGGCCGACCGGTGCCCTACATCGTCATGGAACTGGCCGAGGGCGAGACGCTCGCCGTGCACCTGCGCGCCGGTCCATTGGACTGGCAGATCGCGGTGCGGGTCTGCGCGGAGGTCGCCGCCGCGCTCGCCGCCGCGCACGCCGAGGGCATCGTGCACCGGGACGTCAAGCCGGCCAATGTCATGCTCACCCCGGCCGGGGTGAAGGTGCTCGACTTCGGCATCGCCATCGCCGCCGGTACGCCGGACCCGATGCCGACCGGGATGGTGCTGGGCACCCCGGCGTACCTGGCACCCGAACAGCTGGACGAGGCACCGGCCACCCCTGCCGCCGACATGTACGCCCTGGGCGTGCTCCTCTACTACAGCCTCACCGCCCGCCTGCCCTACCGCGCGGCGACCGCCAGCGAACTGCTGCTCGTCCGCCGCCGTCAGCCACCGGAACCGCTGCCCGACATCGCCGGGCTCCCGCCGGAGGTCGCCGAGCTGTGCCACTCCTGCCTCGCCGACGACCCCGAGCAGCGTCCGACCAGCCTGGTCGCCGCGCTGCTGCTGGCCGAGGCGGTGGACGCCCGGGTGTACGTGCCGATGACGATCCCGACGACCCGCCGGGCGGCCCCGACGTCGCCGTGGACCGAACGGGCCGCCGCGGAGGCCACCGAGGCGGTGGCGCTGGTGGACGAGCCGAACCTGCCCGCCGGGCGCTGACCGGACGACACACTGCGTTTCGCCGCGCGGCGAAGGGGTAGCCGGCCTGGTGAGCGACGGGAGAAACGCGATGCCGGATCAGAGTTCCTGGCTGCGTGAGGCCACAGCGACCGCCGAGGGCGGTCACGTACGCACCGACGATGGCGGGCTCTCCACCGCGCTGGCCTCACCGCTGGCGCCGCACTGCACCGGGCTGACCCCGGAACAGTTGCTGGCCGCGGCCTTCGCCTCCTGCCTGCATCACGCGGCGGTGGAGGTGGCCGGGGAGATCACCGACGAGGCACACACCGTGCAGGTCCGCGCGGAGGCGAAGCTGGGACGGGACAACGACGGTCGATACCGGGCCGACGTGCACGCGGAGATCTCCTCAGCCGGGCTGAGCCGAGATCAACTGGCCGACCTGGTCGAGTACGCCGACCGGCTCTGGCCGTTCTCCAGCGGCGACGCCAGCCGACACCGCCTGACCGTCACCCCAGCCGAGAACGGCCGACACTGACTCCACGCACGCCCCACCGCGCCGATCTTGCACCTTCGGTCGTCGATATGAGGGGCATGCCCCTATGTCGCGACAGCAAGTGCAAGATCGCCGAGGTGGGGGTACGGGGGCCGGTTGGTGGAGGCGTGCCTCGGTTGTTCGGCTGAGTCCTGAAGTTTGCCGGAGGTGCAGCTGGCGGAGTGGCGGGGCGACCGCATTCACCCGGCAAGTCGGGAATAACCGTCTGGAGCGATCCGCGAGGTTGATCTACTTCGCTCGTGTTTTGCCCAATAAAGTCGCCATGATCAGGGCAAATTGTGGCGCATGCCACCGTACGGGCTGGTGGCATCGGGCATTCAGCTCTTTAGCCTCGTCAGGTGCATCCCGACGACCCCTCCGCCCAGAAGCTGACCGACGCGCGCCCGAGCACCCCGTCGGACGACGCCGCATCAACCGAACGGACGACCGGCCGTCACCGCGCTCCCGACCCGTCGCGGCGTGCCCTGCTGCGCTCGACCCCGGTACGGGTGGCGCTGGCCACCGGTGTCACCTGCTGCCTCAGCCTCGTCGCGGTCGCCACCGCCAGAGGCAACGACGAAGCCCCCCGTACGGTTGAGCCGCTCGCCGAGGCGGTGGCCGACCGCGCCGCCATCGCCGACGAGCGCGCCTCCCGGTCACTGGATCGCGACGCCGCCCCCGCCCGGGTCCTGCCCAGCCCGACGGCGAAGCCCACGCCCACTCCCACCGCCGTCCGCAAAAAGGCGCCCAAGAAGCCGGTCAAGCCGCGCCGCCCCCGGCCGGTCGCCGGCCTCGACCAGGCACAGATGGACAACGCGAAGATCATCGTGGACGTCGGCCTGGAGATGAAGATGCCGCGCCGCGCCCTGGTGGTGGCACTGTCCACGGCCATGCAGGAGAGCAACCTCTACAACCTGGCCAGCGACGTCCTCCCGGAGTCGGCGGAGTACCCGAACCAGGGCAGCGGCTCCGACCACGACTCGGTCGGGCTGTTCCAGCAGCGGCCCAGTAGCGGCTGGGGCACTGTGGCCCAGCTGATGCGCCCGTCGTACGCCGCGCGGGCCTTCTACACGGCGCTCAACGAGATCCCCGGCTGGCAGGACATGAGCGTCACCGCCGCCGCCCAGGCCGTGCAGATCTCCGCCTACCCGGATGCGTACGCCCAGCACGAGGACCGGGCGACCACCGTCGCGGCGGCGCTCACCGCCTGAGCCAGAAGGGCACCACGCCCGCGCGCCTCAGCGACGGCCCGGCGGTGGCTCCGCGCCCGCGTCCGGGCCGCCGACCCCGACCCGGCTGCCCGGCACCCCGGCGGCTGCGGTGGGAGTGTCGGCGGGCACCTGGTCGACCGTCACCTGGCTGAGGATCTCGTCCACCCGCACCTCGCGCCGTCGGCGAGCGTCCAGCGCCGCCTCGAAGTCACGTCGGGCCTGCACGGCCTCCGCGTACGCCCGCTCCCGCACCCGTCGGGCCTCCTCGCGGGCCTCGTCCAGCTCGGCGCGGGCCTGGGCCCGGATCTCGGCGGCCTCGCGCCGCACCGCGTCACCGGCGTACCGGGGGGCGGCGACGTCGCCCAGATCGAGTCGCTGCAGGAGCCCACTGAGCCAGGCTGCCTCCTGGCGGATCTCGTCCCACTCCCGGGCCGCCCCGGCCGCGCCCTCGGCCCGCGCCGCGAGCCGGGACAGCCGGATCCCCAACTCGTCCAGGCAGTAATCCACCTGTCGCTGGTCGTAACCGGTCTCAACGACGGAGAACCTCATACTGTCGCCCCCCCAGGCAGCTGCTGTTACTTCCCCACCTGGATCCTCGGCCGCGACCGCTCGCGCCGAGGGGGTTCGGGAAAAATGTTCAGCATGCGCGCGGGTGGCGCGGGCCTCAGGTGCGCTTGGGCAGCACGACGACCCGGCCGAAGAACTCGTCGATGCGGCGAACCACGTCGTTGAAGTCGTCCAGGTCGATCGGCTTGGTGACGTACGCGTTGGCCTGCAACGTGTAACTGCCGACGATGTCGGTGTCGGCGTTCGAGGTGGTCAGCACGACGATCGGGATGGTCCGCAGATCCTCGTCCTGCTTGACCGCCCCGAGCACCTGCCGACCATCCATCCGCGGCATGTTCAGATCCAGCAGGATCACGTCCGGTCGGCGGGCCTGCTCGTGCCGGCCCTCGGCGCGGAGAAACTCCATCGCCTCCTCGCCGTCGCTCACCACGTCGATGATCTTGTCGACGTCGGAGTCCGCCAGCGCCTCCTCGATCATCAGCACATCACCCGGGTCGTCGTCGACCACCAGGATGCGTACCGGCTGCGGGCTGTCTACGCCCATCACTACCTGCCTCGAAGTCGGCGGGGACGGGACCCTGACGGTCACCGCGTTGGCGGGGGAAATGCTGGCGGGGAAATCTAGCCCATCATGAAGCACTGCGGGACGCGGGGTCGACCGACTCCGGTTCGTAGCGCAACACGTCGGCGAGACCGGTCACGCGCAGCACCCGCTCGACCCTCCCGTGGGCGCCGGTGAGCCGGAGCCACCCCCCGTCGGCCGCCGCCTGATTGTCACCCCGGACGAACACGGCCATCCCGGTGGAGTCACAGAACGTGAGGTCGGTCAGGTCGAGCAGGACCCGGGTCTCGCCCGCCGCGGTGAGCCGGTCGAGCGCGGCGGTCAGCTCGGGGGCGGTGCTCAGGTCCAGCTCGCCCACGAGCCGCAGGCAGGCGCCACCACCGTCGCGCTCGACGTAGTTGACGCTGAACGTCACCGTTCTCCCCCTCGCTCCACCCTCGGGTGGGACGTTTGCAGTCCGGCAAGTATACGCAGAGCTGACTCGTCCGCCGCCGAGCGCGGTGATCGCTCCGGGTGCCACCAGCGGGTCGGTCAGCGGGCGGTGGCGGGCAGCGCCGCGCATCCCAGCGCCAGCGCCCGCGCCGCCCGGGGGAAGTCCCGCAACGCGGCGGCGTAGTGCTCCAGCGGCAGGACGATGGCCCCGGCGGGCACCCCACGACTGCCCAGAATCCCCGACAGCCACTCCACGAACTCCGTGAACAACGAGGGGTCGTCCACGTAGACCGCCGCGGCCAGGAAATCCACTATGTGGCCCAGGTCGCTCACTGTCGCGTCAAGCTGCGCGGCGGTGTACGCCCGTGCCGCCGGCACCCGCTCCCGTAGCTCCGCCAACGCGCTGTCGATCAGCTCACCGCGACGGCGCACCAGGCTGGCGTACTCGTCGTCGGCCAGGTGGGCCAGCCGCGCCGGCGGCGCCCCGCGCAGCGCCCGCTCGTCGGCGATCAACTCCGCCGCCGAGGGCGCGTCCGGTGCCCAGGCCACCCCGAGCCGGCGCGCCCACCGGCCGTCCGTGCCGAACCCACGCCCGCCGACTACCACCGGCACGTCCGAGCGGCGGCAGGCCTCGATCATCCGGTGGGCGTACGGCAGGCGCATCGGCAGTGCGCATGCCAGCGCGACCGCGTGGGCGTCGTAGCGGTGCAGGTACGACACGAGGTGCGCCGCGGGCACGCTGGCGCCCAGGAAGGTCACCTGCCACCCGCGTAACCGCAGCACCTCGGCCACCAGCCGGGGTGGCAGCGCGTGCCACTCGCCGTCCATGCAGGCGACCACGACCCGGCCGCCGGTCGGCCGCGCCTTGACGTGCGCGGAGACCGCCGCCACCACCTGCTCGCTGATGTGGGTGGCCGCGTGCTCCTGGGCGACGCTCCACTCGTTGCGCGCCCACCGCTCGCCCACCTCGGCCTGGGCGGGCGCGACCAGGTCGAGCAGCACCCGCTCCGCCGGGACGCCCGCGTCGAGCAGGCCGATCGCCAGGTCGGTCGCGGCGTACTCGTCGGCGTCGGCGAGGTGGTCCAGGTACCCGGAGTACGCGTCGGCGAGATCGGTGGTGGCCGTGGCGGCGGTCACGCGTCAGTCTCCTCTGTCTGGTCGATGCCGGCGGGCACCGAGTGCAGGTGCCGCGCCCCGCGCCCGCTCAGGCCGGCCGCCCGCAGCGCCAGCACGGCGATGTCGTCGTGGTCGCCCTGCGCCAGCCAGTCGCAGGTGATCTGCTCGACCCGTTCGGCCAGGGCCGGCGCGGGCATCCGCTGGCAGCCGGTCAGCGCCGTGACCAGCCGCTCGGGGCCGAACTGCTCGTCTCCGCGCCGGCCGCCCCGTGCCTCGGTCACGCCGTCGCTGTAGAGCAGGCAGGTCTCGCCCGGCGCCAGCCGCACTGTCACCTCTCCGACGCGGGGGTCGGGCACCACCCCGATCAGCATGCCGCGTAGCGGCACCGTCTCCACCTCACCGGAGGCGCGCAGCACCAGTGGTGGCAGGTGCCCGCCGCCGGCCATGGTGAGGGTGAGGCCACCGTCGCGTTCCGGGCGGGCCACACCGAGCACGATCGTGGCGAAGCGGCCCTGGCCGTGCGCCTGGGTCGTCTCCAGCAACGCGTCGTTGAGCAGCCGCAGCAACCGCGCCGGGTTCGACTCCAACCGGTGCAGCGCCTGGAGGCACTGGCGCAGTTGGCCGGTGAAGACGGCGGCTTCGACACCCTTGCCCGACACGTCGCCGAGGAAGAACACCGAACCACCGTCGGTGAGCCGGTGCGAACCGTAGAAGTCGCCGCCGATGCGCAGCCCCGCCTGCGCGGGCCGGTACGCGGTGCCCCACTGCACACCGACGGCCTCGGCCGGCTCGACCGGCAGCAGGCTGGCCTGGAGGGTGTCGGCCACCTCGGCCTGGTCGCGGTAGAGCAGCGCGGTGGTCAACGCGGCGCCGGCGCGGGCCGCGAACGCCCGGACCAGCTCCACGTCGTCCTCGTCGTACCAGCGGGTGGCGCGACGGGCCACCAGCAGCACACCGACCGGCTCGTCGCGCCCCGGCAGCGGGACGACCCGGGCAGCGCTCTCGGTGCCGGCCAGCCCCGGCAGCCAACCGGCGTCGACCGCCTGCTCGACCAGCCAGTCCACCGCGTGCGGCTCGGCCCCGGTCAACCCGTCGGCGATGGCGGTCGGCAGCTCGCCGCCGGCCAGTACGCCGCTGTCCACCGTCGGCACCTCGTCGTCGGTGCGTGAGGCCCGCCACCAGCGGGCGCGCCCGGCCCGCGGGGCGAGCACCAGCACCGCCACCTCGGCCAGGGTCGGAACGGCGAGTCGGACGACCGCGGCGGCGGCCCGGTCGGGGTGCAGTGGGTTGCCCAGCTTGTCGCCGACCACGGCCAGGAATGCCGAGCGGGCCCGTTCGGCGAGCAGCGCGTCGGCTCGGCTGACGCTGTCGGTGACGTCCTCGACGTACCAGCAGCAGCGGTCACCGGAGAGCGGCACCTGGCGCGCGGTGAGCCGGCGCCCGCGATGGGTGAAGCTCCCGGGGACGCCTTCGCTCAACCCGGGCACACCGGCCGCGCTGAGCAGTTCGCCGGGCGTCACCTCGGGCAGCAACCGCTCAGCCACCGGGCTGACGTGCCGCACGACGCCATCGGCGTCGCAGACCACCAGCCCTTCCCTGAAGTGCTCGACGACCTCTAACCAGTCAGGGGTGGCCTGCCCCCGGTCGGGGGCCAGCGGCGGCAGGGCCGCGGTGGGGCGGCGAACGTCGGCGGACCACGCCGAGGGTCGAGTCGTGCTCGGCGTGGAGAGCCGTCCGTCGCCTGGGTCCCAGTCCCTGACGTCGGAAGCAGTCACCAGCTGAGCCTCACTCCTTGTCGTTCACCGAACCCGTGCCGGAACCGGCGTCCACTGTCAAAACTCTCCAGCCACCCTACGCCGGAACCCGGAAAGCGGCATCTCACGGCAGGTGACGGACACCGCCACGGCGGGGGTGTCGGACGAGGGACACGAGGGCGCTTCGCCGCCCCCGCTTTGCGTTTTGTCGCTGGACAAGGAAAATGGTGGGATGCCCGATCAGCTGTTGACCATCGAGACAACCCGGCTCGCCGCCGGGAACGTCCGACTCCGGCTGACCGGCGAACTCGACTACGACAGCGCGCCCGACCTGGTCGCCGCGGCGGCCGAGCTGCGCGGCGACGGTGACGCCCCGGTTCTGGTCGACCTGACCGGGGTGACCCTCTGCGACTCCTCCGGGCTCAGCGCGCTGCTGATGGTGCACCGGGCCGCCGGGGCGATCCGACTGACCGGGGTCAGCTCTCAGCTTCAGCGGATGCTGGACCGCACGGGCCTGAGTGAGTTGCTCGCCGAGGCGTACGCCGACGACGACGTGCGCGCCATCGGCTGACCCATAGGCCACCCCCGGGAAGCGGAACGGGGTGGCCCCCGACCCTGGGACCTGGGGTCGGGGGCCGGAGGAATGTCTAGGGTGCCGTCATCGGCTGGAGCCGGGGGCCGTCCTCACGCAGCTCGCCGATCGGGGCCGGGTCCACGTCCTCCGGCTCCCCCGAATCGGGCGTCTGGTACAGGTAGCGGACGAACTGCCCACCCGCCTCGTTGTCGTCCGCGCCGGGCCATTGACCGATGCAGTCCATCCCGATCACCTCGCGGCCCGTTCCGTCGGCCTCCTCCAGCAGCGCCCACAGGCTCACCGGGTAACACCTGGTGAGCTCGGGTGTGAGCTGCCAGCGGGCGTACCAGCCGGGTCGAGCGGGGACGATCTCGACAACTTCCTTCATGACGACCTTCCTTCCGCGTACCTCGGAAGAACTCCGGTCCTGACCCGATCGTGCGGGCCGTGCGGGTGAGCACCCCTCACCCCCGCCGGATGAAGCGTGGCGCAGGCCCGTCCGACCCGGCCGGCGGCCTCCGTTTCCTTCTCGGGGACGGCGGGAAGGCGACTGGCGCAGCCACGATCCCCAGCGGAAGGGATGCCACCATGCGCAAGCAGATGGAGGGCGACAACCAGAGGCGCCGGGCACTGGCCCGGCAGGCCCGGGAGCAGAATCGCCAGCCCAGCGAGATCGGTGCCAGCCTGAGCGCGTCCAAGCAGCTCACGAGCCTCGACGCGGGTAAGCGGGCCGGCCCGCCAGCGGCCGGAACGCACAAGTCGGACAGCACGCGCGGCGGGCCGGCACCGCCGCCGGTCGGTAGCGCCGACAACCCGCGACCGCAGCCGTCCCCGCCGAGCGGCGCGGCCGGTGTGAACAGCGTGGGCTACCACGACCTGGTCGACGAGGTCCGGCGTCGCGCCGGGGTCGACTTCAAGACCGCCAAGGTGGGCACCGAGGCGACAGTGTTGGTCCTCGCGTTCGCCCTGGAGGCCGCCGAGCGGCAGCGGCTGCTCGCAGCGGTGCCGGCGTCGCTGCACGACGTGCTGCCCGTCGACGGCATCGAACGGCACCAGGACCTGCCCGGTTTCCTGGCCGAGGTGGGCCGGATCAGCGGCAACACCCCGGAGCAGGCCCGGTACCAGGCCGAGGCGACGATCGCCGCGCTCGCCGAGCAGGACGGCGACCTGGTCGAGTCGTTGCACGTACCCGACGGGTTGCGCGACCTGTTGAACCCGCCGGAGGCCGGCGGCGGCCTGGTGGGCGCCTCCACCACCACACCCACCCTGGACGCCGACGAGATCAGCGCGGCGCTGGACGACCTGCCCTACTGGGCCGGCGACAGCCAGGGCCTCTACCGGGTGGTCGCACTGCCGCCCGACAACCTGGACCGGGTGCTCGCCCGGCTCGACCGGCTGCGCCAGGACAACGGCCGCGGCCCGAGCATCGGGCGTCCGGGCGACACCGCCGCCGTGTTGACAGTGCGGACCAGCCAGGCCAACGGGGTCACCGCGCTCGACGTGGACCTCGCCCGCCAGATCGACGACGCGATCGACGAGGTGGGGGCCGGGATGGCCGGCGGCTGACCGGCCACCACGACGCCGTCGGGCCGGCGGACCGGGGGCGACCCCGCTCCGCCGGCCCGTCCGCCGTGCCGGGTGCGCCAAGGGCTCGGCTAGCGTGCCGGACATGAACCGCGCTGCCGACCGGCTGGAACTGGTCGCCGACCCGGTCCGCCGGACCGGGCGGACATTGCTGTCCGCCGGGGTCGAGCAGTCGTACGTGGATGTCGAGGATCCCCGACACCTGCACTTCGAGTACGTCCGGCGGATCGCCTCGGCGGTGGAGGTGGCGGCCCCGGCCGGCGCCCCACTGAACGTCCTGCACCTCGGTGGCGGCGCCTTGACGTTGCCCCGCTGGCTGGCCGCCACCCGGCCCGGCTCCCCGCAACGGGTCGTCGAGCGGGACGCTGCGGTGGTCGACCTGGTGGCCCGGGAGTTGCCGCCGCTGCCGCCGGAGGTGCGGGTGGAGGTCGCCGACGCCCGGGACGCCCTGACCAGCACCCCGGACGGCCGGCACGACCTGGTGATCGCCGACATCTACCGGGCGGCCCGGATGCCCCGGCACGTACGCACCGTCGAGTTCGCCGCCGAGGTGGCCCGCGTCCTGCGCCCCGACGGCTTTTACCTGGTCAACGTCACCGACCTGCCGCCGCTGGTCGGCACCCGGGTGCAGGTGGCCACCTTGCGGGCGATCTTCGCCGACGTGTGCGTGGTCGGCGACCGGCGGATGTTGCGCGGCCGCAGGTACGGCAACCTGGTGCTGGCCGCGACCTCCCGCGCCGGCGGGCTGCCGGTGGCCCGGCTGGCGGTGGCCGCACTGCGTGACCCGGTGCCCGGCGGGCTGCTGCACGCCGCCGCGCTCGACACGTTCGTTGCCGGCGCCCATCCCGTCGCCGACGCGGACGACAACTCCCGCCACTGATCGCCGTTGTGCCCGCAATGCCGGGTTTCCGACGGTCCGCGCGGGGAAGGCCCGCCGGATGAGCGACGTCGACGATCGGGCGACCGGCCGCCGGACTCTGATCGTGATCGGTCTGGTGCTGGCGACAGCGCTCGCGCTGGGCTTCGTGTACGCGACCCGCCGGGTGCTGGTCTGGGCGGTGGTCGCCGCGTTCTTCGCCGTCGCGCTCAAACCGCTCGTCGACCGGCTGCAACGCCGTTTCGTCCGGCGTCGGGCGCTGGCCACTCTGCTGGTGTTCCTCGCCGCGTTCGTACTGCTGGTGATCCTGGCCGCGCTCATCCTGGTGCCGTTGTTCGGGGAGTTGGGCCGCTTCGCCGACCGGGCGCCCGAGCTGTTACGGGAGGCCCGCGCCGGACAGGGCCCGGTGGGGCAGGCGCTGGAGCGCACCGGGGCACGCCGCTACGTCAGCGAGCACTCCGAGCAGCTGCGCGACCTCGGCGGCCGGCTGCGTCAACCCGCGGTCGGTGTGCTGCGCGGCGTCGTCGAGTCGGTCGCCGGGCTGGTCACTGTCATCGTGCTGGCGTACCTCATGGTGTTGGAGGCACCGCGGCTCACCCGCGGCCTGCTCGCGGTGGCCGGGGACGGTCAGGGCGAGCGGCTGCGCCGGGTGGGCCGGGAGGTCTCACGCACCGTCACCGGCTACCTCACCGGGAACCTGCTGATCAGCGTGATCTGCGGGGCGTTGACCTTCGTGGTGCTGACCCTCACCGGGGTGCCCTTCGCGGCGGTGATCGCCCTGCTGGTGGCGGTGGCCGACCTGATACCGCTGGTCGGGGCGACCCTCGGCGCGGTGATCGCGGCCGGTGCCGGTTTCCTGCACTCCCCCACCGCCGGGGTGGTGGTGCTGGTCTTCTTCGTTGTCTACCAACAGCTGGAGAACCATCTGCTCCAGCCGCTGATCCTGTCCCGCGCGGTCCGGCTGAACCCGTTGACGGTGCTGGTCAGTGTGCTGCTCGCGGCGGAGCTGGCCGGTCTGCTCGGCGCGCTGCTGGCCATCCCCGCCGCCGGCATCGTCCAGACCCTGCTGCGCGAGTACGGCCCGCGCCGGGTGCGGCCCGCGCCGCCGGCCGGTCCGGCCGCGCGGTCCGCACGGCCGGCCGGCTCCACCGACTGACCGTCGCACGTGCGGCCGGTGCCGCCACCGGCCTGCCCTCCGACGACCAGGCGGCCCGCTCAGCGGGACCGGGTCGCGACCTCGGGTGTGGTGCTCTCCAGCGGCACCGCGTTGGCCGGCACCAGCCCCAACTGGACCGCGGACCGGGTCAACGCGGCGTCCAACGCCCAGTCGGCGCTGACCCGCGTGCGGTTTCCCGGCATCGCCATCAGGTGGTAGGCCCGGGTGACCGCCTTGGCCGGCAACCCGCCCAGGTTGACGTGCAACGGGTTCGCCGCCGCGTCCTTGCCACCCAGGTCGACGACCCAGCCCAGGTCGTGGTGCTTGTACGGCTTACGCCGGCCAAACCCGTACGACGCGGCGATGTTGTACGCCGCGCGCTTGCCCTGCCGCTGCGCGTGCTGGGCGGTCATCCCGCACACCTTGCCCGGGTTGACGAGGTCCGGCACCGCGGCGGCGTCACCGCACGCGTACACCTCCGGATAACCGGGAACGTTGAGGAACTCGTCGGTGACCAGTCGACCCCGGTCGGTCCGCAGGCCCAGCTCGTTGACGAACGGGTCGGGGCGCACCCCCACACACCACACCAGGGTGCAGGTCGGCACGTACTCGCCGTCGGTGAGCTTCACCCCGTCGCAGGTCGCCTCGGCCACCGAGGTACCCATCCGCACGTCCACCCCACGCCGGTTGAGCACCTTGTGCGAGGTGTCCGACATCCGCTTGTCCAACTCCGGCAGCACCCGGGACGCCACGTCGAGCAGCATCCAGCGGGGCCGGACGGTGAGCCGGGGCCGCTGGGCGTGCAACGCGTCGGTGAACAGCTGCCCGTGGGCCGCGACCTCGGTGCCGGTGTAGCCCGCCCCGACCACCACGAACGTGGACCGGGCCTGCTGCTCGGCCGGGTCTTCGGCCTGCTCGGCCAGCTCAAGCTGCCGGACGATGTGATCATGCAGGTAGACGGCCTCGGGGAGGCCACGGAAGCCGTGCGCGTACTCGGTCACTCCCGGGATCGGCAGCAGCTTGTTGACGCTGCCCACGGCGAGCACCAGCCGGTCGTACGCCAGCCGGTTCTTCTCCCCCTCGGCCTGGGTGAAGCCGACCCAGCGGTTCTGCAGGTCGACGTGGTCCGCCTCGCCGACCACCACCCGTACGCCCTTCAGCGTCCCGGTCAGCGGCACGGCGATCCGTTTGGGCTCGACCACCCCGGCCGCCACCTCGGGCAACAGCGGCAGGTACAGGAAGTAGTCGGTGGAGTTCAGCACCACGATCTCGGCCCGGTCCCGGGCGATCCGGCTCAACGTCTTCGCCGCGTGGTAACCGGCGAACCCGGCCCCCACGATCACCACACGAGGTTTCGTCATTGCGGGCCGTTTCCCGTCGAGGCCCGCGACAAACGTCCTAGGCGCCAGCCGTGCTCAGCTCGGCTGAAGCCGGACGTGGCCGCTGGTGCACACCGCCTCCACGCCCCACTCCTGGCCGAAAGCCCGTACCCGGTCGGCCGTGATCCGCCCCAGCTCCTCGGGAATGTCCGGGTCGAGCGCCAAGCGCCCGTCGATCGGGTTGAGCCCCAGCATCGCGCGGACCAGGGCCAGCGGGGTGCCCGCCGCCCACGCCTGCGGGCTGCACGCGGTGGGGTACGGCACCGCGAACACCATGCGCTCGCGCGCGAATCCGGTGAGCGCCTCGGGCAGACGGTGACCGAACTGCTCCGCCGCCTCGAACAACGCCAGGCTGATCCGGTTCGCCTCGGCCCGGTAGCCGTAGCGGGCCAGGCCGAGCGCGGCGATCGAGTTGTCGTGCGGCCACACCGTGCCGAGGTGGTAGCCGACGGCGTTGTAGAGCGACTCCTCGCGCGACAACGTGCGGATGCCCCACCCGGAGAACATGTCCGGCGACATCAGCTGTCGCACCACCGCGTCGGCCCGCTCCCTCGGCACGATCCCGCTCCACAGCAGGTGACCCATGCTGGAGGTCTTCGCGTCGACAACGTTCTTGTCGCCGTCCAGGGCGACCGCGTAGTAGCCGCCCCGCTCCTCGATCCAGAAGTCCCGGTTGAACCGCTCATGCAGCGTGCCGGCCTCGTCGCGCAGCCGCCTCGCCAGGGCCCGGTTGGCCAACGGACCGTCGAACAACTCCGCCAGGCGGATCTTCGCGTCGTAGGTGTAGCCCTGGATGTCGCTGGTCGCCAGCGGCAGCACCGGGATGCGCCCATCGGCGAAGCACACCCCGTCCGGCGAGTCCCGCCAGCACTGGTTGCCCAACCCCTCCGGGGAGCGCGTGCCGTACTCGACGTAACCGTCGCCGTCCCGGTCGCCGTACTCGTCGATCCAGCGCAGGGCGGCCAGCGCGTTGTCCCGTAGGCGGCGGACCGTCTCGTCGTCGCCGGTCCACCGCCAGTACTCGGAGAGCAGGATCAGCCACAGCTGGGTGGCGTCGGCACTGCCGTAGTACGGGCCGTACGGCTTGGTCCCGTTGCGGGTCAGCTCGCCGCTACGCACCTCGTGGAGGATCTTGCCGGGTTCCTCGTCGGTGAAGTCGTCACACCTGTCGCCCTGGAGCCGCGCCAGCGCGAGCAGGGCCCCCTTGGCCAGCGTCGGCCCGGCGACGAGAGTCTGGTACGCGGTGATCAGGGTGTCCCGGCCGAAGACGGCGAGGAACCACGGAAGCCCCGCCCCCGGCAGCATGATCCGCTGACCCTTGACCTCCAGGTCGAGGCGCAACGCGGCGAGGTCGTCCCGGGACCGTCGCACGGTGCGCTCCAGGGCCTGGTTGTCGCCGCGCAGCACGGCCCGATCCTCGGTCCACCGGCGCAGCGGATCGTCGGCCCGGCCATGGATGACGTCGGCGATGTCTCCGCGAACCGGCTCGACCACCCCCACCCCGGACGGCAGTGGCACGTGCAGGTCGACCTGCCACTGCTCACGCGGGCGCAGCTCAAGGTCCCAGATCAGCTCGTCGCCTTCGACCCGGTCCGCCGGCGCTTGGCAACACACCCGGGTCTGCACCCGGAAGTCCCCGTTGCGGTACGAGAAACACAGCTCGGAGCCGTCGGCCGCGTGGTCGCGGGTGATCTCGGCGGACCGGTCCCGGACCACCGACTTGACCTCGAAGAGGTCGGCGAAATCGACGCCGACGGCCAGCCGCAGCTCCACCCGGACCGGCTCCGGCCGGAACGAGCGCAGCTCCACCCGCTCGTGGAAGCCCTCGCCGACGTACCGCAGCCGTTCCACGCCCAAACTGTTCGGGGGCAGCCCGGGCAGGTCGGGGTTCGTGAGCACGTACTGCGCGGAGTAGTGGTCGATGGTCTCGGCGCGCAGCGCCAGCAGCTCGCTGCCGTTGACGGTCAGCGTCCAGCAGCTGAGCAGGCGGGTGTCCAGGTGAACCAGACCCCCGATGCTGCCCGGGGGCACGTCGCCAAGCGAGTTGGCGTAGAGGAAGGTGGGGCCGCTGAGCACCGCGAGGGAGTCGGGGCCCAGCTCTGGTGGCATGGACCGTTGATCTCCGGCCTCGTTGGCCGCAGCGACCATGCCGGGGGTGGGGTTCGCCGGGGTCGCACGCACAACAGCCATGACACCCACCGTAGGAAGGCCGTACACCAGGCGTCATCACCCACTCCGGGTGAAAGCTCGTCGCCGCGTCCGCCTACCAGGGGAAATCATGAGACCTGAACCTGGTGCCGACAGCTCTCCGGCGCGGCCGCCCCGTTGGAAGCAACCATTCCCGACCCTCCGGAGCAAACAGGCGCGCGGCCGGGCCGGCGGTCAGGCGGGATTTGGTGCGGTGATAGCCCAGCGCTCGTGGTCGCGCCAGGCGCCGTCGATGAACAGGTAGTCCGGGGAGAAGCCCTCCAACCGGAAACCCAACTTGCGGGCCACCCGCCGCGACGGCTCGTTGCCCGGTTGGATGTTCGCCTCCAGCCGGTGCAACCCGACCGAGGTGAACGCGTGGTCGATCACCAGGGCGGCGCCCGCCGAGGCGTGCCCGGTCCCGCTGTACGGCAGGAACGCCGCGTACCCCAGGAAGCCACCACGCAGCGCGCCGAGCACGATCCCGCTGATGTTCACGTAGCCGGCGATCTCGCCGCTGGCCCGGTCGCAGATCAGGTAGCCGGCGCTGTCGCGGCGACGGATCCGGCGCAGATAGTTCTCGTACTCCTCCGGGTTGGCCGGCGCGGCCAACCAGGGGTGGTGCAGGTCCCGACTGCGCCGCGCGGCGGCGACGAACTCGTCCGAGTCGGTGGGCCGGGGTCGCCGGATCGCGGCGGGGCCACCGGTACGCAGGTATCTCACGGCGGATCACTCTGACCGACGGGTGCCGCCGTTGTCCAACCGGCCGTCGGGTGGGTGGGCGCCGGCCATGCTAGCGGGACGTAAGCACTGTGAACTCCTGACCATCGGGGTCGGCCAGCACCAGTCGGCCTGCCCCGCCCAGGTCGGTGTCGACCTGGGTCGCCCCGAGCGAGAGGAGCCGGTCGACCTCGGCCTGCCAATCGCCGTCGACACCCGGGGCGAGGTCGAAACGCACCCGATCCCTGCCGCCGTTCGGCATCAGCGGTGGGCCACCCCAGCTGATCTTCGTGCCGCCGTGCGGCGACTGGATCGCGGTCTCCTCGCCCTGGTCCCAGACCAGCGGCCAGCCCAGCGCCGCACTCCAGAAGTAGCCGACCGCCTGCGACCCGTCGCAGGCCAGCGCGCCGACGAAGCCGCAGCCGGCGAGGAAGTTGTTGCCCGGTGCGATGACGTCGAACTCGTTGCCCTCGGGGTCGGCGAGCACCACGTGATCGATCTCCGGGCCCTGCCCGATGTCGGCGTGCCGCGCACCGAGATCCAGTGCCCTGGCCACCGTCTGCCGCTGGTCCTCCAGCGAACTGCTGGTCAGATCGAAGTGCATCCGATTCTGGACCACCTTCGGCTGCGGGTTCGGGGCGAAGCGGATGTGGTACCCGTTGTCGTTGGCGGGTAGGAGCAGGACGCCCTCGTGGGGATCGTCGACGATCTCCCGCCCCAGGAGCCCGGACCAGAACTGCGCGAGCCGCAGAGGCTCACTCGCGTCGAAGCTGATCGCGAACAGGTGTGCAGTCATCGCTGCGCTCATCTCCCATCGGACCGGACGCCGTGACAGCCGTCGGAGCGGGAGCCTAAGGCTGTGCCCGGTCGACCGCACCCGAGTTTCGGGTCATGCGGTGAGGTACGCCGCCGCGGTGCGGGCGCGGGGCGTGGCCGGTTGTCGGGATGCTTCATCCCCTGTAGGGCGGGGCCACACCCCAGCCCCGCACGCCGGCCCGCAGCAGGTGAAAGACCGTCGGCGGAACGTGCGGCGTTGTGATCCACTGGCCCGGTGAGCCGAACCCCCTCGATCCCCCCGGCCGACATCCAGGAGCGACTGTCGCGGGAGCTGAACGTCTGGCTGTGCACGGTGCGGCGCGACGGGTCCCCGCACCTGACGCCGGTCTGGTTCGTCTACCTTTCCGCGACGTTCTGGGTCGGTTGCGAGAGCCGCAGCGTCAAGGCCCGCAACGTCGTGGCCGACCCACGGGTGTCAGTGGCTCTGGAGAACGGCAACGCGCCGGTGGTGGCGGAGGGCGCCGCCCGCGTGCACCGAAGTGGATTCCCGAGCCCGGTCGTGGAGGCGTTCGCGCGCAAGTACGACGGCTGGGACGTCGGCCGGCAGGTCGGCCCGGACAGCGAGCGGGTGCTGCTGGAGATCCCCGTCCGGCGGTGGCTGCTCGCGGGCACCGCGCAGTGAGTCGTCGATGCGAGAATCGGCCGGTGGAGAACGAGCTGACGACGGCCCTGGCGGGCGTCCGGGACGCGTTCGCCCGGTACCCGCGCCGTGCGGTGCTCGACGGTTGCCCGCACTGCCGGGGCTCGGTGCTGGTCGACGAGCACGACCTGTTCTCACTGACCATCAGCCTCGGCAACACGGTCGGCAGTCGGGCGGACGTGAAGGCCCTGCTCCCCGTACTCCTTGAGCGCCTGCTCGGGTCCGACGACCTGGAACCGACCATCGTCCTGGGTAAACTCCCCCGTCAGGAGTGGCGCACCTGGCCGCGGGTCGAGCAGGAGGCCGTCGACGCATACCTCGACGCGGTGTGGCGCTCGTTGCTGGCGGACCACCCGGCGCGGCTCGGGTCGTTCAGCGATCCGGCGACCTTCCTCGACGCGGCTAGCGCGGCCGGCAAGCGCGTCGAACGATTCCTCGACGTCTGGGACGCCACGCTCACCTCGTCGGCGGACCGTCACCTGGCCGAGATGGTCGCCAGGCTCAACTTCGCCAAGCCGAAGCCGAGCGTCCTCGGCGACTGGTTACGTCGAGCAGAGACCCGCGAGCGTCTGCACCGCGCGTGGGAACGTGATTACGACGCGCCATGGGCCGACGGCCTCGCCCAGGCCTACGATCTCCTCCGCCACTAACCGGGCCCTCGCTTTGTGACCGGACCACGTGCACCCGACCGAGCCGACGTCGATCAGAAGCGCCGTGACGAGGAGGCCGAATGGATACCGAGTCGCAGGACCCCGTCGTCGTCGCGCTGTCCAGCCTGGTGCCGGCTGGTGTCGACAGTGGCCGGCTGACCAGGGAGTCCGGCCGACAGTTGCGGTGGGTGGCAGCCGGCAGCGCCACGCCACCGGTCGTCCTGGTCTCCGGGGCCGGCGAGGTGGGGCTGGACTGGGCCGTCGTCCTCCCCTCGCTGGCCGAGAGGTCCCGCGTCATCGCCTACGACCGAGCCGGTCTGGGCGCCAGCGACCCCACCTCGCGGCTGACACTGGACTCCCAGGTGCGCGACCTCGTGGCACTCCTGGACGACGTCGGCCCCGCCGTGCTGGTCGGTCACAGCTGGGGCGGGCTGCTCGCCCAACTAACCGCTTTCGCCAGTCCCGACCGGACGCTCGGCCTGGTCCTGCTCGATCCGTTCCACGAGGACAGCACAGCAGAGGTGCCACTGGCTCTCCGTGTCTCATCGAATCTCCTGCTCAACGCCATTCCGGTGCTCAAGGCCATCGGGCTCTTCGATCGGATCGCGGCGAACATGGGCCGCACGCTCGCTGAGCGCTGCACCGACGACCTGGAAATCCAGGCATTGATCACCGAGGCGTACCGGGCCAGCTATCGCACGTTCGGTCAGGTCACGACGATTCGGGCGGAGAACCGCCTCGCCAACACCTGCACCCGGGAGGTGCGCGCCGCGCGTGCGACGTCGGCCGCCCCCGACGTACCGATGAGAATCCTGACCGCGAGCCGCGGCAAGCCCGCTGCCCTACGACAGCGCTCCGGTGACCTCGCCGACCAGACCGCAGCGGTCTTCGCACGCGGCGTCCACGTCGTGGTGCCCGACAGCGGCCACTACATCCACAAGGACCAACCCGCCGCCGTGGTCGACGCCGTGCGCGCTGTCCTCGCCCAGGCCAACCCGTAGCGGGACCGGGTCAGTGCCGCTGGACCGCGGACCGGGCGAACCACGGGGTGAGCCACGGGGTGAGCGCGACGAGACCGACGGCGAGGGCGGTGATGACGGCCTGCCCGATCCGGCCCGGGGTGACGCCGCCCGCCGGGTCCAGCACGTAGTTGGCGTACCCGTTCGCGGTCGCGTCCGTCACCAGCACCGCGCAGCCCAGCACGAGCCCCTGCACCCGTCGAGCGGCCAACAGCAACGCCGCCAACGGGTCCCACAGCGTCAGGGACGTGAAGTACAACGTCAGCCACCCGGGCAGGTCGAGCTGCGGGCCGAACTGGGGCAGGAGCAACTGCACCACGTGCACCGCGGTGCCGTAGGCGAAGACCAGCACGGCGACAGCCACCACGCACCGGACCGCGAGCGGCACACCACGCCATCGACCGGCGCTCATCCGGCCATGGTGCCTCAGCCGGGCGAGCGTTCCGTCAGAGCGGGCCGGGGAACGTCTGCTCCATCGGCATCGGCACCTGGAGGTAGGTGGTGCCACGCATGTCCAGCCAGGCCCGGTCCGGCCCGCGCACCAGACGCACCATCACCTCCTCACAGGAGGGGCAGCGGGCGACGAGGCCCGGGGCGTGCGAGTAGACGTGCAGGCTGGCCATCGAGCCGGTCGTCCCGCAGTTCTCACAGCGGCCCATCGCGCTGCTCAGGTCGACGGTGAACAGCTCACGCATCGGGCCGTCGAGCATGTTGCCGTCCAGGTACGACATCTCGGTCATCGAATCTCCTCGACACTGCGTGAGTGAGCGGGTGGTCAGCCGGTGGGGCCGAAGCGTTCGGTCTTGACCCGGCGCGACGGGTGACCCAGCCCTACCAGCAGGTCGGCCACGGTCTCCACGAACGCGGTCGGGCCGCAGACGTAGGTGAGTGGTTCCAGGTCCGGTGGCCACCCGTGCGTGTTGACGTCGGCGAGCCCGATCCGGTGCGGCTCACCGCGCCAGCCCTCGGGCGCCTCACGGGTGTAGACGTACGCGACGTCCAGCCCGAAGTCGTCGCGGACCCGGCGGCGCAGTTCGTCGGCGTAGATCACGTCACCGGGGGTGCGCACCGAGTAGATAAGCCGGAACGGCGCCTTGCTGCCCACCGCCCGCCGCGCCCGGATCATCGCCATCAGCGGCACCACGCCGGAGCCGCCGGCGACCAGTTGCACCGGCGCGGTCTCCTCGGGCCGCCAGATGAACCAGCCACCGAGCGGTCCGCGTACCTCGATCGGGTCGCCGGCCCCGAAGACATCGATGAGGTACGGCGACACCTCGCCGTCGTGCACCCGCTGCACTGTCACCTCGATGCGCGGCCCTCCCGGCCCGTCCACGGCCGGCCCGGCGATCGAGTACGACCGGGCCGCCTGGTAACCGTCCGGGGCGGTGAGCCGCAGGTCGACGTGCTGCCCGGGCAGGTGCCCCGGCCACTCCGGCACCTCCAGCACCAGGGTCTGCGCGGTCGGTGTCTCCACCCGGCGCTCCACCAGCCGGCCGACCTGCCAACGGTTGGGCGTACGGCGCTGGTTGCTCGTCGCCACGGCGCGCTCAGTCACCCTGGTACCGCTGTTCGCGCCACGGGTCGCCGTAGTCGTGGTACCCGGCGGTCTCCCAGAACCCTGGCTCGTCCATCGTCTTGAGCCGGAGGCCGCGCACCCACTTTGCGGACTTCCAGAAGTACAGGTGCGGCACCAGCAGTCGCGCCGGCCCGCCGTGCTCGGCGGGCAGCGGTGCGCCGTCGAAGGTGTGCACCACCCAGGCCTGGCCGCCGCGCAGGTCGTCGAGCGGCAGGTTGGTGGTGTACCCGCCGTAGGAGTGCGCCAGCGCGAAGTGCGCCCCCGTGTCGACGCCGGCGAGCAGCGTGTCCAGTGAGACGCCCTGCCAGTTGGTGCCGAGCTTGGACCAGCGGGTGACGCAGTGGATGTCCACCATCGGCGTCTCCTGCGGCAGGGCCATCAGCTCCTGCCACGACCACCGGTGGTCGCTGCCGTTCTCGGTGGAGATGACGAACTCCCAGGTGTCCAGTGACACCCGGGGCGTCGGGCCGGCCGAGAGCACCGGAAAGTCCTCGGTCAGATACTGGCCGGGTGGCAGGGCCGGCTCCTGCGTTCGGGGCCGACCCTGAAAGCCCGGTGACACGATTCCCATTGCACAGTCGTACCACCCGCGCCGGTGGGGGCGGGAGCTTTCCCGCGTACCCCGTCGTCAGTCGGCGCGGCGCGGTCAGTGCCGCTCCGCGACGACCTTGCGGTCCTCGGGCAGGTCGCCGCCCCGGGTGGCGCGCAGGCTGGTCACCGTGACCACCACCAGCACACCGATGATCACGCCCAGCGAGGCCAGGGTGGGGATCTGCGGCACGCTGTCCCAGATGCCGTGCGCCCAGTGCAGACCCAGCTTGAGGCCGATGAACGCCAGGATGATGGCCAGGCCGTAGCTGAGGTGCACCAGCCGGCTCAGCGCCGCGTGCAGGACGAAGTAGAGCGCCCGCAGGCCGAGCAGGGCGAACGCATTGGTGGCGAACACCAGGTACGGGTCCTCGGTGATGCCGTAGACCGCCGGCACCGAGTCGACCGCGAAGACGACGTCGGTGGCCAGCACCGCGACCACCACGAGGGCGAACGGCGTGAGTGCCCGCTTCGCGCCCTGCCGGACGGTCATCTTGGTGCCGTGGTAGTCGTCGACCACCGGCATGACCTTGCGCAGCAGCTTCACCGAACGCATCTTGTTGATGTCGACTTCCTGCTGATGCCCGGACATGGCATCGCGCAGCAGCTTCACCGCGGTGGCGATGAGGATGATCGCGAAGAGCAGGAAGGCGAAGTCGAGGGTCTGCAACGCCGCCGCGCCGAGGGCGATGAAGACGGCCCGCAGCACCAGCGCGCCGGCGATGCCGTAGAGCAGCACCCGCTGGGCGAGCACAGCCGGCACCGCGAACGCCGCCAACAGCAACATGAAGACGAAGAGGTTGTCGACCGAGAGCGACTTTTCCACCAGGTAACCGGTCAGGTATTCAACGCCCTGCTGGGAGCCGAAGCGGGACCAGATCCAGCCGCCGAACGCCAGCGGCAGCGCTATGTAGAACGCCGACCAGCCGATGGCCTCCCGCATGGACACCTCGTGCGGGCGACGGGTGACCAGGAAGTCCAGCACGAGCAGCAGGAGGACCCCGATGATGGTGACCGCCCACAGCGTGGGCGTGCCCACCGACGACAGGTCACTGGCGGCGGACAGATACGACACTTGGCTCATGTGGGGTCTCCTCGAACACCGTCATGTTCGAGGTCTCCTTCACCCACCACCTGGTGGGCAACCACCCGAGGCGCGCCGGGCGCGCCGTACTGACCGGAATGGTTCGTGGGAAGTACTCCCCTCGCACGACAAGGTTAGGCCAGGCGCAATCGCCACGCCAAGCGGGACATCGATGGTTGCCCTGGTAAACCGCTGTGTGTGCGTGGTACGAGCGCTGTCAGCCGCGGCGCAACGTCGCGCCAGGGGCCATCGCCTGCTCGATCAAGCCCCGATAGTCACGTGGCAGTTGGGTCACCACGTCATCGAACTCACCGCCGGTGATCGCCTCGCGCAGGGTGGTGAAGACCGCCCGACTGGCGTCCTCGGCGGCGGCCTCCCGCACACCGGCGCGCAACGCGACCCGGGCGACGAACTCCGCCGCGCCGAACCGGTCCGCCTGCTCGGTGCTCGGGCTCGGTTTGAGCACGAGTTGCAGCGGTTGGGGCAACTGGGCGGCCAGGTCCAGGACCTCACCGCCGGTCAACCGCTCGGCGAACGTCTCCAACACGGCCCGGGTCAGCTCGACCGCCCGCTCGGACGACGTGGCGGTGCGCTGGGAAACCTGGTCGATGAAGGTGTCGTAGTTCATCGCGTACTCCCTTGGGCTCGCGTTCGGCGTCTGCGGGTACCCGCGGCGGCCGAGGAGAAACGGCGCCGGTTTCCTCCGCCGGGCGGGCGTGACCGGCCGGCGGGCGGGTAACCGCCGCCGGTCGTCACCACATCGATGCCCGAGGGAGCCCACGCCATGGCGAGCTACGCCGACGTCCTGCAGTACCTGTCGAGCCTGGACTACCCGGCCGAGAAGGACGACGTGGTCCGCGAGGCCGAACGGGAGGGTGCCCCGCCGGACGTGTTGAAGGCGCTGCGCGCCCTGCCGCCGGTCGACTACGCCAACGGGACCGAGGTGGCCCGGTCGGCCGGGATCGAGGCGGCGCCCGAGGTCGGCCCCGCCCAGCGGGCCGAGCAGGCCCGGGACAAGCACAACCGGGTCTCGCAGCACCTGCGCGGCATCTGACCCGGCGGTGGCGCCCACCACCCCGGCCCGGGAGCGTCCCGAATGACCCAGACCGGCCCCGACCGGCCAGCGGACGTGCGTTTCCCGGCTGCGAAGCAGCTCGCCGTGGTGGCGGTGGTCGGCGTCATCGCCGGCTGCGTCTTCGCGCTGCTGCTGCCCCTGCCGCTCGCCGCGCTGGCCGGCTGGGACGTGGGCGCGCTGAGCTGGCTCGTGCTGGTCTGGCACAAGATCTGGCCGATGGACGCCGAGCGGACCGCTCGACTGGCCGTCCACGAGGACCCGAACCGGGCGATCCGGGACGTCCTGCTGCTCGTCGCCTGCCTGGCCAGTCTGCTGGCTGTCGGGTTGGTGGTGGCCAGCGCGCAGAGCGCGCCCCCCGGGATCGCCCGGGAGCTGCACAGCGGCGTGGGCGTGCTCAGCGTGGTGCTCTCCTGGTTCGTGGTGCACACCGTGTTCGCCGCCCGGTACGCCCGGATCTACTACACCGGCCCGGACGGCGGGGTGAACTTCAACCAACCCGAACCGCCGCGCTACTCCGACTTCGCGTACGTCGCGTTCACCATCGGGACGACGTTCCAGGTCTCCGACACCAACCTGACCAGCAACGAGATGCGTCGTACGGTACTGCGCCACTCGATGGTGTCGTACCTGTTCGGCGCGTTCATCATCGCCGTGACCGTGAACCTGCTGGCGGGTCTGGCGCGGTGAGAGGGACTTCTCAGCCGGCCGCGCGGTCCCCCGGAGCGTGACACGGGGCGGGGCCGATCGAAGGGCCGGGACAGGCGGGCGCCCCTGGTCACGAACCGCGACCCAGGGCGCCACGCAAGCCTGCCCAGGCGGTGAACCGCATCCGAACCGGTCGCGGTCACCAGGCGGTGGAGGCCCGCCCGAACCGAGCGGCCAGCACTGCCGGGTCCAACCATACGGCAGAACATCCTCCGTTTGGTCAGAATTTGAGGAAGTGTGGGCCAGGGCACGTCACGGCCGACCGGTCACCTCCGCGTACCGATGCTCAAGGTCGACCCGGGCCAACGCCCCGACCAGCCAGGCCAACTGCTCGGACTCGCCAGTGGCCAGGCCGGCCAGGTCGTCCGCCGACCTGCCCAGCCCGAGCCGGCGCGCGGCAGCCAGCGCCCGCCGGTCGGCGACCGGGGCCACCTCCCGCCACAACGCCTGCGCCTCGCGGAGAAACAGGTCGACGACCTGATCGTCCACGCCCGGAAGCTCGGCCAGCAGCGCCCGCTCCCGGACCGGGTCGTGGTGCGCCACAGCCCGCAACCGGCGCAGATCACCCCGGTACCGCTCGACCACCGTCCGAGCCAGGTCACCCAGCACAGCGGCCAGCACGTCCACGTCACCGCGCTGGCCGCTGGCGCGCAGCACCCGGACCCGGTCCTCGTGCAGCGAACGCGCCAGCCGGGCCGCGCTGTCCCACCCCTCGTCGCGCACCGCCCGCGCCCCGTCCAACGCCCGCCGGAAGTCACCACGACGGGCCAGCAGCACCGACAGGTACAGCACCTGGAACAGGCTCGCCGGGTTGTTGGTCACCCGGAACCCGTACTGCTCGGCGAAGCCCCGGCCGCTACCGGCGAGCCGGCGCGCCAGACGTTTACGGTCCTCCACAGGAGTGATCAAACTGGTCGCCATGCCGGCGACTACCCGCGCCACCGGGGGTCACACCGGCCGCACGTGCCCGTCACCCGTGCAGGCCGCCGGTGCGGTCGCGGGCCTTGAGGCGGGTCGTGGGCAGAGCGGGCGCCGGCAGCGGCGGTGCCGAATCCTCGGCGACCACACCGAAGCGCCCGTCGCCGGCCATCCAGTCCTCCCGGGCGGCGGCGATCTCCTCGTGCGACCGGCCCACGAAGTTCCACCACATCACCAACGGCTCCTCGAACGGCGTACCGCCCAACAGCAGCAACCGGGCCCCGGCCCCGCCACGCACTGTCAGCTCCCGGCGGCCCGAGCCCAGATACAGCAGCGCCCCCGGCTCGAACCCGACCCCGGCCGCCTCCGCGGACCCGGACATCGCCAGCACGGCGTACTCGAAATCCGGCCGCAACGCCATCGTCGCCGGCGCCTCGCCGCCCAACTCCAGCTGCACCCCCACCAGCGGGGTGTGCACCACCGCCGGTGACCGCTCCCCGGCGAACTCGCCGACCAGCACTGTGACGTCCAGATCGCCGTCCCGCCAGCGCGGCAGGTCGGCGTGGTGCGCGAAGTCGGCCGCTCCGGCCCGCGCCGGGTCCGGCAGAGCCACCCAGAGCTGCACACCGTGCATCACCGGCGGATGAGTGGCCGGCGAGCGCTCCGAGTGGGCGATACCGTTCCCGGAGGTCATCACGTTCAGCTGGCCGGGCATGATCGGCTGCACGTTGCCGAGGCTGTCCCGGTGCAGAATCTCGCCGTCGAGCAGCCAGGTCACCGTCTGCAGCCCGGTGTGCGGGTGCGGCGGCACCTCCATACCGGGCCGCTGCGCCACATCGTCCGGGCCGAAATGATCCACGAAACACCACGCGCCGACCATCCGGCGGGCGCGCTGCGGAAGCAGCCGCCGCACCGTGGTGTACCGACCCAACGGCACGTCGTGGCCGGGCAACAACACACTGCCGGGATCGACGTCGGCCACGCCAGGCGGTCGGGTCTGCGCCAGCATTGATTCAGTACGCTCCACCGCCCGACTGTACGCGCACGCCCATTCGCGACCGCGGTGCTTCCAACCAGGGCGGCCGGGGTTCACCAGCTCGTGGCTGTGGGGCTGGCCCGGCGTGGGTGGCTTCCGGTGCGGGTGGCGTCCGGTGCGGGCTGGCCCGGCGTGGGTTCACCGGTGGCTGGAGGAGACCAGCACGCTGTTGGCACCGGCGACCAGGTCCAGGTACAGGCGCTCCGCCGACCGGTCCCAACCCGGCGTACCCAGCACCGAGCCCGCGGCCACCCCATCCCAGCGGTCGTCGCGTACCACCACCGAGCCGGCACCGGCTCCCGCCCGAACCCGTACCGGTGTCTCCCCCGGGACCCGGACGTCGAGCTGGCTGGTCCCACCGGTGAGTCGTACGGTCAGGATGCTGGCGGGCTGGTCTGAGCGCGGGCCGGTGGGGTCGCCGGGGCGGGCAGGGGTGATCGGTGGCAGGAGAATCTCGGTACGGCTGGAACCACCGGCGAGCTCCACGCCCAGCAGCCGGGCCCGGGTCAGATCCAACACCTGACTGCTCACCCCGCCGACGAGGTGCAGACGCCAGGCGACCCGCTCGTTGAGCAACACCCGGACCGCCCGTGGCCCGCGCGTCCCGGACTCCACGAGGTCGAGCCGCACGGTCTCCCCCCGCACCGCCGGTCTGCCCGCCACACCCGAGCCGGCCGGGGTACCGATCCGGTACAGGTCATCGCCCAACTCGGCCACCCGCAGCTCGAACGAGGACAGCCCATCCGCGAGCACGAAGGTGCCCTCCTGCCGACCCGCCAGCGGCGCTGTCAACGTTTGCTCGGCAGCAGCACCGGCACCACCGCGGCGACCCTCAGCCGCGTCCGGATCAGCGACGCCCCCCGGACGGCCGCCGTCATCGGGGCGAGTGCCGTCCGGGCGAGTGCCGTCGGGTTGGCCGGAGTAGGTCATGCCGAGGTGGTCGGGATCGGCAACGATCACGGCCACCGCTACCGCTCCCAGGAGCAACACGACGGCGGCAGCGGCCACCAGCAGGCGAGCACCGGTGGACCACCGTCGCGGTGCGGCCTCACCGGACGGCTCCGACTCCGGTTCGCGATCCGCGCCGTACCCCACTGCGGCCATGCCTGTGTCCCTCCGCCGGTCCCCGTCCTGGGGTACGTACCCGCCGGCCGATCGGATCACTCGGCGCCGACCACGTCACTCCGCTACGTCGCCAACGTAGATCTTGGACAGTTTCCGTTCGCGCGGAACGGAAACTGTCCAAGATCTACAGACAACCACCGACCAGACGACGCCGCTTGCCTCCGCCAAGGACCTGTGAAGGGCGGCATCCCCCCAGCCCGGCGGCCAACGACCAACGGCCCCGCGACCAACGGTCCCACAGCTGGCTGCCCCACAGCCGGCGGCCGGCAGCCAGCAGCCACGGGCCAAGGGCCCCGCAGCGACCAGCGACCAACGAACGAGGACGGCGACTGGTGAATGGTGAACGTCGATCAGCGACCGGCTGGAGCAGAAAGGCCGCTGGCCGGCACCCCGGGTTGCGGGTGCCGGCCAGCGGTCGGTGTCGTGCGGTGGTGCTAGTGCGATGGTGCTGTGGTGCGGGTCAGCTGTTCCAGTACTGGCCGACCAGGTCGGCGGCCTGCTGCTCCCACTGGGCGTAGGCGTCCGGGTAGGCCGACACCTGCACGGTCTGCGCGGCGTCGGTCAGCGGCATGTCCTGCCACCCGTCAACCTGCTTCAAACCCTTAAGGAACGCGGTCGTCGAGTACTCCGGGTTCGTGATCTGCTCCGGCGTACCCCAACCCGAACTCGGGCGCTGCTGGAACAGGCCCAGCGAGTCGTGATCGTTCATGTCGCCCAGGTGACCCAGGTTCTCCAACTTCGACTCCTGCAGGCTCGTCGCGATCGAGATCACCGCGGCCCGCTCCGGCAGACCGGCCTTCTTCGTCGCGGCGATGATCGCCTTCACGTTCGCGGTCTGCTCGTCGTTCAGGGTGATCCGGGACTGCTCGCCCTCGGTGCCGTGCGGGATCAGCTTGCTGGTGTCGGGCTTGTCGGCCTGCACCGCTACCGCGACGGGCTTGGCGTCGACCGGGTTGGCCACGTGGGCGATCGGACCGGCGAAGACACCACCGGCGAACGCGAGACCAGCAACAGACAGCATGCTCTTACGGAAGATCGTGTTCATGAGGGGTAGCTCCTTCGGGGGTAGAACACCCGCACCGCCAAAGGGGGGCGGCGGTGATGGGTGTGAGCACCTCGTCCGGCGCTGCACAAACAAAGGGGAAAAAGTTTGGGGGGTGGCGCCCGTGTTGGGCGCCGGGCGGCGACCTGCGAGCGGGGGGCTCGTGGCGCCGGGTCCCTGTGTAACGACCCGGGGGCCAGGGTCATTCCGGGGGTGGCCCATCCATCGGCACCCTCATCGTGGCGGTGCCCGTCGGTCGTTCGCTGGGGGTTGTAACGACCGGGGGGCCGGGGTCATTCCGGGGTTGGCCCACCCGTCGGCACCCTCATCGTGGCGGTGCTGCGGTCGTTCGTGGGGACTGCAACGACCGGGCGCGGGCTGGCATTCCGTCCTGCGCGACAAGCCCCCAGGGGTCGGGCGGCGGGTCGGTGGTACTGCGATCGTCAGGGTATGTAACGACCCCGACCCGGCCATGATTCCAGCCTGCGGGTGCGCCCGGTCACCACCCACAAACCCCCACCAACGGACAAATAACCCACGCGACGCAGGGCCGAACCGGGCCTCGCCGGATGATCCACTCGGGTTCACGGAAGTCGGGGCATCCGGGACTCCGGGACACCGCGACATCAAGGAACCCGAGTCGATCACGAATGAAACGACCGGCCCACAACAGCCAATGCCGTCAACGTTCACGCACCGGTTGGCCGGCGGGAAGGGTGGACGGAGGTGAGCGGACGCTACGGGCGGTTATTGGCCTGTCAGGCGGGAGCGCACCTTTTCGGCGCAGGCGTCCAGTGCCGTCTGCGCGTCCAGCCCGAGGCTTTCGATGGCCACCAACGCGGTGAAGGCGACGTCGGCCAACTCCGCCGCGACGTTCTCGCGGGTGTGGGTGACACCCTTGCGCGGATTCTGCCCGAGCAGACCGATCCAGGCAGCCGAGGCCTCTCCCGCCTCCTCGGTGAGCTTGAGGATGCGGCAGGTCAGCTCGGTCTGCCCGGTGCCGTTCGCCGCGTCCAGCCAGCCGCGTGACGCTCGGGCCGCCGCCCAGATCGACTCGTCCACGACGACCAGTCAACCCGATCGGTCCACCGGCCCGAACGACCGGGTACGGCTGGACAATCGTGTTGACCGGCGGATCAGCGAACCCATTGACACTGGTCGACGGCGGTTCTAGGTTCAGGACGCTACCGGCCGGTAGGCAACCGTCCCGCTGGTCGCCCCCGGGCGACAACCGTCCGATGGGGAGCATCGATGCTGTCCACACCCGTTCGTACCCTCCGCCGCCTGCTCGCCGCCGCTGCGACGCTGACCCTCGCGGTCGGACTGGCCGGTGCCGCGCCGGCCAGCGCCACCGGTCGTGACGCGAGGGGCGGCGAGCCGCTGCCCGGCTACACCATCGAGAATCCGCCGTTGGCGCCGCTGGTCGTGGGCGGCAAGCCGACGACGGTACGCCAGGGCGTGCACCGCCACGCCGGGTACATCATCGAGGTCCCCGCCCGGTGGAACGGCGACCTGGTGGTGTGGGCGCACGGCTACCGCGGCCAGGGCACTGTGCTCTCGCCGGAACCGCCGGCGTTCGGGCTGCGCCAGCGCCTGCTGGAGCAGGGGTACGCCTGGGCGTCGTCCTCGTACGACCGCAACGGCTTCGACATCCGCTCCGGGGTGCTGGGGACGAAGGATCTCGCCGACCACTTCGGGCGGACGGTCCGCCGGCCGCAGCACACGTACGTCGCCGGGGTGTCGATGGGCGGGTACGTCATCGGGCGTTCACTTGAGCAGTACCCCGGCTTCTACGACGGCGCGTTGCCGATGTGCGGTGTGCTCGGTGATCAGACGCTGCTCGACTTCTACCTGGACTACAACCTGGTCGCGCAGGCGCTCGCCGGGGTGCCGGCCTATCCCACGCCGGCTGACTATCTGACCAACGCGGTGCCCCGCATCCAGGTGGAGCTCGGCCTGGCCGGGCTGACCCCCACCGGGCCGGACACCACCACCGAGCGGGGCAAGCAACTGCGGGCGATCACGGTGAACCGTTCGGGCGGGCCGCGTCCGGGAGCCGACGCCGCGTTCGCGGTCTGGAAGGACTTCCTCTTCTCCATCAGCGTGCCCACCGGGAGCGGCAACTCCCCAGCCCAGCGGCCCGGTCAGCTGTCCACCAACCTGCTCACCCGCTACACCCCGAACAGCCCGGTGAACGTCAACGCGACAGTGCAGCGGGTCGCCCCGGAGAACCTGCGGCAGCGGCTCCTGCCGACGCTGACCGAGGTGCCGCGGATCGCCGGCCGCCCGACCGCGCCGGTGCTCAGCCTGCACGGCCTCGGCGACCTGTTCGTACCGTTCAGCATGGAGCAGGCGTACGCCACCGACGTGGCGCGGCACGGTCGCAGCAGGCTGGTGGTTCAGCGGGCGATCCGGGCCACGCAGCACTGCGAGTTCACCCCGGCGGAGGCCGGCGCCGCCTGGGACGACCTGGTGTCCTGGGTACGCACCGGCAAGCGCCCGGCCGGCGACACCGTGACCGACCCGGCGGTGGTGGCCCGACCCGACTACGGCTGCCGGTTCAGCGACCGGGACGCGTACGCGGCCGGGGTCGGTACCCGCCGCCTCTACCCGGCCTGCTGAGGTACGCGGACACGAAGAACCGGCCGGCTCCCGTCGAAGGGAGCCGGCCGGTCTCGTGTGCGGGTGTCACCAGAGCTGCTGGACGATGTCCGCCGCCTGCTCCTCCCACTGCGCGTACGCGTACGGGAAGGCGGAGACCTGCACGGTCTGCGCGGCGGTGGTCAGCGGCAGGTCCTGCCAGCCGCCGACGTTCTTGAGCGCGGAGAAGAACGCCGTGGCGGCGTACTCCGGGTCGGTGATCTGGTCGGGCGTGCCCCAACCGGACGACGGACGCTGCTGGAACAGGCCCTGCGAGTCGTGGTCGTTGTACGCGCCGAGGTGGCCGAGGTTGTACAGCTTCGACTCCTGCAGCGAGGTGGCGATGCCGATCACCGCGCCCCGGTCACCGACGCCGGTCTTCTTGGCGGCGTCGACGATGGCCCGGGCGTTGGCCAGCTGCGCGTCGTCGAGCGGTACGCGCGACTGCGCGCCCTCGATGCCGTGCGGGATCAGCTGGGCTCGACTCGGCTTGCCGGCCGGCGGCTTGCCGGTGGCGGAGCCGGTGGTCAGGCCCGACTCGACGGGCTGCTCATCCTGGCGTGCCGAGGTGGCGGCCTTGCCGGTGGCGAGGTCGATGGCGGCGACGGCGCCCTGGTGCGGTCCGGAGGTGACCGGGGCGGCGGCTGCGGTCGGCGCGAGCGCCAAACCGCCGAGGGCGGCAACACCCGCCACGCTCAGCGCGGTCTTGCGGTACGAGTCCTTAGCGATGGCGGGGAGCCATCGAGTGAAGTCGGCCTTCACGATGGTTGCCCTTTCGATCGTGCGAAGCGCTCCGGGGTGAACGCTCCTCGGGAGATGACCGCGGAAAAGGGTTTGGGCTCCGGCGGTACGGGGGACACAACCGGGTTCACCTGTCGGGCATTCCGGAATTGCCCGAGGCTCAGCCCGGTGCGGTCCCGGTCACGCGCAGAGTCGGACATGGCGGCCCTGCCGACATCAGGCCAGACAGCCGTGACGCAGGGTGTTTTCGGAACTTAGGGGCAGACGGCGCGCCTACAGGTAAGCAGAGCAAAGGGGCAATGCAAGGCGATGGGGACTCAGCTGCCGCCGTCACCTTCGGGCTCCGCATCCCGCGTCCCGACGCCCTCGTCCGGAGTGAGGAGCTCCTGGAAGATGGTGATCTGGAGCCCGGCGGGGGCGTCGAGGCGGGAGTTGAGTGACTGCCACGGCGTACGCGTCGGCGGCGCGATCTCGCTCGCACCGGCGGCCACCAGTCGGGCGGTCGTCGCCTCCGTGTCGTCCACCTCGAAGGCCACCCGGATCCGCGGCGCGACCTGCCGACCCACCTCGACCTCATCGATCAGGCGTTTCTGTGCGGGGTTGGCGATCTCCAGGGTGGCGCGTCCGGCGTCCAGGATCACCACCCGGGCATCCCCCTCGCCGCTGAACGCCGCCTCCTCCGGCAGGCCCAGCGCGTCGCGAAAGAACGCGACGGCGGCCTCGTGGTCGGTGGCCTCCACCACGAGGCGCAGCTGACGGACGGCGGGGGCGGGCGAGTCGGCGGCCATGAACGGGATCCTAGCGGCGCGACCGGGGCTAGGTTGGGACCGTCCAGGAGGGAGCGACGATGGTCGAGGCAGTGAGTGACGACGCGTACCTGCTGCACCCGGTCGGCCGGGTCGCCTCGTCGCTGACCGACGCGGCGAGCGCACCACGGCAGGGCGACGAGGGCGCGCCGACGGCGTGGCTGGTCTTCGACCCGCAGGTCGAGCGGGCCGTGCGTGACCTGCGGGTCGGCACGGAAATGCTGGTGCTGACCTGGTTGGACCGTGCCCGGCGTGACGTGCTCGCGGTGCACCCACGCGGCGACGAGAACCGTCCGGAGACCGGGGTGTTCAGCACCCGCTCACCGCACCGGCCCAACCCGATCGGGCTGCACCGGGTGCGAGTCCTGGCGGTGGACGGGCTGCGCGTCGAGGTGGCCGACCTGGAGGCCCTCGACGGCACCCCGATCCTGGACGTCAAACCGGTGCTGGGCGCGGCCGACGAACGCTGAAGCCCGTCGACCACGCCAAAACACCAGCAGACCGTCGACCAATGCCAGCGCGTCAGCAGGCCGACTCGTCAGCCTGATCTGAGACGCCCGCAGGGGTGTCAGTGGCCGCGGTCCAGCCACTCCTGCAGGTGCGGGGCCTCCGCGCCGATCGTCGTGTCGTCGCCGTGGCCGGTGTGCACGACCGTCTCTGCGGGAAGGGTCAGCAGGCAGGTGCGGATCGACCGGACGATGGTGTCGAAGTCGCTGTACGAGCGGCCCGTAGCGCCCGGGCCACCGGCGAAGAGCGTGTCGCCGGTGAACACCGCGCCCAGCTCCGGCGCGTGGAAGCTGCACGCGCCGGGGCTGTGCCCGGGCGTGTGCAGCACCCGCAGCGTGGTGCCGCCCACCTCGATGCTCTGCCCGTCGTGCAGCTCGCCGTTGGGCGGCAGGTGCGGGTGGACCATGTCCCAGAGAACCCGGTCGGCGGCGTGCAGCAGCACCGGCGCGCCGGTGGCCTCGGCCAGCTCGGGCGCCACCCGGACATGATCGTCGTGGGCGTGGGTGGCCAGGATCGCCCGGACCTGCCGGTCGCCCACCAGGGCGAGGATCGCCGCCACGTCGTGCGGCGCGTCCAGGACGACGCACTCGCGGTCGTCACCGATCACCCAGACGTTGTTGTCCACGTCGAAGGTCTGCCCGTCCAGGGAGAACGTGCCCGAGGTGACCGCGTGGTCGACGCGGGCGGTCACGGGAACACCACCACCGAGCGGAGCACGTCGCCGTGGTGCATCCGGTCGAAGGCGTTCTCGACCTGGTCGAGGGCGATCTCCTCGGTGACGAACGCGTCCAGGTCGAGCCGGCCCTGCAGGTACAGCTCGGTGAGCATCGGGAAGTCCCGGCTGGGCAGGCAGTCGCCGTACCAACTGGACTTGAGGGCGCCGCCACGTCCGAAGACGTCCAGCAGCGGCAGCTCGATCTGCATCTGCGGGGTCGGTACGCCGACCAGCACCACAGTGCCGGCCAGGTCGCGAGCGTAGAACGCCTGCTTCCACGTCTCCGGTCGGCCCACCGCGTCGATCACCACGTCGGCGCCGAAGCCACCGGTGGCGGCACGGATGGCCTCGACCGGGTCGGTCTCTGAGGCGTTCACGGTGTGCGTGGCACCGAACTTGCGGGCCCAGTCGAGCTTGCGGCTGTCCGTGTCCACCGCGACGATCGTGGTGGCGCCGGCGAGGAGCGCACCGGCGACCGCCGCGTCCCCGACGCCCCCGCAGCCGATCACCGCGACCGAGTCGCCCCGGGTGACGTTTCCGGTGTTCATCGCCGCGCCCAGCCCGGCCATCACCCCGCAGCCCAGCAGACCCACGGCGGCGGGTCGGGCCGCCGGGTCGACCTTGGTGCACTGCCCGGCGTGCACCAGGGTCTTCTCGGCGAACGCGCCGATGCCCAGCGCCGGGGCGAGTTCGGTGCCGTCGGTGAGCGTCATCCGCTGGGTGGCGTTGTGGGTGTTGAAGCAGTACCAGGGCCGCCCCCGACGGCAGGCGCGGCACACCCCGCAGACCGCCCGCCAGTTCAGCACCACGAAGTCCCCCGGGGCGACGTCGGTGACGCCCTCGCCGACCTGCTCCACGATGCCCGCCGCCTCGTGACCGAGCAGGAACGGGTAGTCGTCGTTGATGCCACCCTCGCGGTAGTGCAGATCGGTATGGCAGACCCCGCACGACTGAATCCGGACGATCGCCTCACCGGGACCGGGATCGGGCACCACGATGGTGGTGACCTCGACCGGCGCGCCCTTGCTGCGGGAGATGACTCCCCGGACTTCCTGGCTCACTTCGCCTCCTGCTGGTGGTCTGCGGCAGGGGCCGGGCGCCGGGTGGGCGGGTGTGCCACGGGCTCGGCGGTGGGCCCCCGGCGAACCTACCGCGACCACCACGGCCAGCCCAGCCGGCCCGGCGGGTTATCGCGGGCGGTCCGGGGTACGCGGGCCGCATTCGACAACGGCCGACGGGAGTGACAATGAAATCCGCGCACCTGCCACTGCGGGTCAGTATCGGCGCGTACTTTCTCAACTCGGGTCTTGGCAAGCGCACTCTGGAGGGCACCGCCGCGGAGGGCTTGCACGGGATGGCGGTCGCCGCCATGCCCCAGCTCGGTCAGTTGGAGCCGGCGCGCTTCGCCAAGCTGCTGTCGTACTCGGAGATCGCCCTGGGGGCCGCGTTGATCGCGCCGTTCGTCCCGGCGCCCCTGGTCGGGCTCGGCCTGACCGCGTTCGGCGCGGGTCTGGTGCAGCTGTACCTGAAGACGCCGGGGATGCGCGAGCCCGGCAGCATCCGCCCGACCCAGCAGGGCGCGGGGCTGGCCAAGGACGTCTGGCTGGTCGGCGCGGGGCTGACCCTGGTGCTGGAGGGGCTGACCCACGGCCGTCGGCTCGGCTGACCGCGGGCGGCCGGAGAAGCTGCGGTGAGCCAGCCTCGGTCGGTGCGGCCGTTCTACCGGCCGATGCGGCCACGTCGTCGTGACGAGCCGCACCGGGCGGCCACGCCGCTGGAACTCTTCTTCGACCTGTGCTTCGTGGTGGCCGTGTCGCAGGCCGCCACCAACCTGCACCACGCCGTCTCCGAGGATCAGCTCGTCCACGCGCTGACCAGGTACCTGACGGTTTTCTTCGCGATCTGGTGGTCGTGGATGAACTTCACCTGGTTCGCCTCGGCCTACGACACCGACGACGACCTCTATCGGATCGCGACGCTGGTCCAGATCGCCGGCGCGTTGATCATCGCCGCCGGAGTGCCCCGGGCGTTCACCGACGGCGATTTCAGCGTCATCACGTACGGCTACGTGGTCATGCGGATCGCGCTCGTGGTGCAGTGGTGCCGGGCCGCCGCCGGTGACCCGGCGCACCGCCAGGCAGCCCGGCGGTACGCGATCGGCGTCACCGTCGTCCAGCTCGGTTGGCTGCTCCGGCTGGCCCTGCCGCCGAGTTGGGGGACCGCGGCGTTGCTGCTGCTGATCGTGGCCGACCTGCTGGTGCCGGCGGTGGCCGAGCGGCCGGGCATGACCCCCTGGCATCCGCGACACATCACCGAGCGGTACGGGCTGTTCACCCTGATCGTGCTCGGTGACGTGGTGCTGGCCACGTCGGTGGCCATCCAGACCGGGGTGGATGCCGGCGACCGCCAGCTCTGGTCGCTGGCGGCGGCGGCCACCGTGATCGTGTTCGCCCTGTGGTGGCTTTACTTCGATCGGCCCATCGAGGCGCCCGGCCGGCTGCCGTACTCGCTGGTCTGGGGCTACGGCCATTACCTGATCTTCGCGGCGGTAGCCGCGGTCGGCGCGGGTCTGAGTGTTTCGGTGGACCACGAGCGGCACCTGGCGCACATCTCGGGAAGGACCGCCGGGTACGCGGTGGCCGTCCCGATCGCCGTCTTCCTGCTCACCGTCTGGGTGCTGCACGTACGTCGGCAGCAGCACGGCGCGGTGGTCGTCGCCTTCCCGGTCGTCGCGCTGCTGGCACTGCTCGCACCGCTCGGTCCGGCACCGGTGTACGCGATGGCGGCGCTGCTGGTCGCCCTCGTGGCGTTGACCATCCTGTGGCGCCGCCGCGACGTGGGATCGAGCGCGACGGTGACCGACCCGGCCTGAGCCGCGCTCACGCCACCTCACGGGCCGGGTCGACGGGGGTGTCGGCGGGGCGTTGCGCGGGGACGGCGGGAGCGGGCGGCGCAGGGCGGACCACGCCCCGGTTCAGGCCGGTGACCAGGAGCCGGTTGTACGAGGCCGGCATGACCCGGGCCAGCAGGTCGGGCAGCTTCGCCGACCAGCCGATCAACACCCGACCCCGACGCCGCTCGACGCCGCGCAGGATCACCTCGGCGGCCCGCTCCGGCGCGATGGTCAGCAGCTTCTCGAACTGCGCCCGACCGGCCGCGTACTCGTCGTGGGAGACGCCGCTGCCGATCCGGGCGTTCTCGGTGATCCGGGTGCGGATGCCGCCGGGGTGCACCGAGGTCACCCCGATCCCGTCGTCGACCAGCTCGTGGCGCAGCGCCTCGGTGAAGCCGCGTACGGCGAACTTGCTCGCCGCGTACGCGGTCTGCCCGGCCGGCGCGATCAGCCCGAACAGGCTGGATATGTTGACCAGGTGCGCGCCCGGCTCGGCCCGGAGGGTGGGCAGCAGCGCGTGGGTCAGCTGCGCCACGGCCCGGAAGTTGACGTCGATCACCCAGCTGAACTCGTCGAACGTCACCTGGTCGAACCGACCGCCGAGGCCCACGCCGGCGTTGTTGATCAGCAGGCGTACCCGGGGGTGCCGCTGGCCGATCTCCGCGGCCACCTGGGCGGTGGCGGTCTGGTCGGCGAGGTCCACCAGGTACGTGGCGAGCTGACGATCCGGGTGGTCGGCGCGGATCGCGGTGGTGACCGCGTCCAGCCGCTCGGCGTCACGGTCCAGCAGGACCAGATCACTGCCTCGGCGGGCCAACGCGTGGGCCAGCGCGGCGCCGATGCCACTGGCCGCCCCGGTGACCACGGCGGTCGCGCCGGCGAAGTCGAACCTCTGCACGATCCTGCTCCTCTGCTGGCGGTTACCGACGCTCGGACGCGACGGGAGGTCGGGTGCGGTCGGGCACGGGCATCTCGCCGGCCCGCGAGAACCGCACCCCCTCGTCGGTGAGCCGACCGTGCCGCATCAACAGCACGTCGCGGGCGTAGTTCTGGTGCAGCCGCCACGGCGTGGTCGCACCCTGCTTGGGCAGCGTGTCGACGGCGCGCAGCACGTAGCCGGAGCGCAGGTCGATCAGTGGCACCCGCTCGGCGTCGGGCGGTGGGAGCGGTGTGACGACCTGCTGGCCGGTGCGGTCCAGGTGCCGCAGCAGCCGGCAGACGTAGCCGGCGACCAGGTCTGCCTTGAGCGTCCACGACGCGTTGGTGTAGCCCAGGGTCAGCGCGAAGTTCGGCACGCCGGAGAGCATCATGCCCTTGTAGGCCACGGTGTTCGGCAGGTCGACGTCCACGCCGTCCACCCGCAGCGTCAGGCCACCGAGGGCGAGCAGGTTGAGCCCGGTCGCGGTGACCACGATGTCTGCGGGCAGCTGCGCGCCGGAGGCCAGTCGGACACCGGTCGCGGTGAACGTGTCGATGGTGTCGGTGACCACCGACGCGGTGCCGTCGCGCACCGCCGTGAACAGGTCGCCGTCGGGTGCCACGCAGAGCCGCTGGTCCCACGGGTCGTAGCGGGGCGAGAAGTGCCTGTCGACGTCGTACCCCACCGGGAGCCGGCCCCGCGCGGCCCGGCGCAGCACCCGCTTCACCAGGCCGGGCGCACGCCGGCTGAGCTGGAAGTTGACTGTGGACAGCAGCACGTTCTTCCAGCGCACCACCGGATACGCGGCCTTCGCCGGCAGCCAACGCCGCAACGCGTCGGCCAGGGGGTCGCGGGCGGGCAGCGCCAGAACGTACGTCGGTGAGCGCTGGAGCATTGTCACGTGCGCTGCCCGCTGCGCCATCGCCGGCACCACTGTGACAGCTGTGGCGCCGCTGCCGATCACCACCACCCGCTTGCCGGTGTGGTCGAGGTCGTCGGGCCAGTGCTGCGGGTGCACCAGCCGCCCGGCGTACGCCTCGACACCGGGCAGGGGCGGGGTGTAACCCTCGTCGTAGCGGTAGTAGCCGGCGCAGGCGAAGAGGAACGAGCAGGTCAGCACCACGATCTCGGCGGTGTCGGTGCGCTGGGCGTGCACCGTCCAGCGGGCGGTGTCGCTGTCCCATTCGGCACGCAGCACCCGGTGGCGGAAGCGGATGTGCCGCGGCACGTCGTACTCCCGGGCGGTCTCCCGCACGTACTCCCGGATGGTCGTGCCGTCGGCGATGGCCTTCGGCGCGGTCCACGGCTTGAACGAGTAGCCGAGGGTGAACATGTCCGAGTCGGAGCGGATGCCTGGGTAGCGGAACAGGTCCCAGGTGCCGCCTATGGCGTCGCGCGCCTCCAGCACCGCGTACGTCTTGTCGGGGCAGTCACGACGAAGGTGACAGGCGGCACCGATGCCGGACAGGCCGGCGCCGATGATCAGCACGTCGACGTGGTCGGAGGCCATCGCGTTCCTCCATCCGGGGCGGTGATCGGACCCTAACACCGCACCCGAACGGCCGGAAACTACGCGACAGCCCCTAGTCGGACGCTCGGGTGAAGGTCATGATCCAGTTGGTCTCCCAGGTCTGCTCGCCGTCGACCGAGAACGCCTGCTCCCAGCGGGCGGTGGTCGCGCTGATGCCCGACCAGATGAACCGGCACCGGACCGGGCGCCCCTCGTGCTGGTCGTCGGCGTAGAAGTGGCCGACCCCGTCGACGAAGCGGCCCACCATCGGCGGGAGCCCCAGCACACCGGTGTCGCTGCTCATCCAGTAGATCGACCACTCCTGCCGGACCGGGTCGAAGATCCGGATCGTGGCGCCAGCGGAGCCCTTGGTCGGGAACGTGATCTCGTCGAAGTGACCGCCGCCGGCGAAGAAGCCGTGCGCCACCGACACCCCGGGGAATTCCTCCCACTCGTCGGACCCGACCAGCCGCTTGCGCAGCCGGCGGTTGACGACGTTCCAGGTGCCCACAAAGAAGTCGAAGTCGCCCATCAGCGGCCCACCGGCCCTTCCGCTCGCGTGTCACGCAGATAATTGATCAGATTCGGACTCTCCGGCAGCAGCATGTGCCGGACCCAGGCGGCCCGCTCGTGTTCCAGAACCGCCAACTCCCAGACGCACCCCACCGCCGGGCGGCCCAGGTGGACGAAGTGTGCCGGGTCGTCGTCGGGACAGTCCAGCGCCGGCTGCCCGGCCGCGGCGACGCGGACCTCCACCGCGTTGTCCCACACCCAGGTGTACGCCAGCAGATAGGCACCGGTGTCCGCGCCCCGGTGCAGCACCACCCACCCGGCGGCCGGGGTGCCGTCGTCGACGATGTCCGCCAGGAGGTCGGGCAGCAGGTCGTACGCGGCCTTCTCCACCTCGGGTTCGATGGGTCGCTCCGGCTGGTCTATGTGGTAGCGCTTGAGTTGCCGGCCGCCGATCAGCACTGGTCCGGGCGTTCGTAAATCCTTGTCGCGAAATGCCATGCCGGGACGGTAGGACGGGTCCCCTGACAACTAGTGTCAGTGAAGTGCGGGCTTCTCGACTTCTCTCCGTCCTGCTGCTGCTCCAGTCGCACGGGCGGCTGACCGCCGCGCAGCTCGCCGAGCGGTTGGCCGTCTCGCCCCGCACCATCTACCGGGACGTCGAGTCGCTGCACGCCGCCGGCATCCCGCTCTACGGCGAGGCCGGGCACACCGGCGGCTACCAACTGGTCGACGGCTGGCGGACCCGGCTGACCGGGCTGACCGCCGGGGAGGCCGACCGGCTGTTCCTCGCCGGGCTGCCCGGCCCCGCCGACGAGTTGGGCTACGGCGACGTGGTGGCGGCCCTGCAACTCAAGCTGCACGCCGCGCTGCCCGCGCCGCTGCGCGACCGGGCGACCCGACTGCAACAACGCTTCCACCTGGACACTCCCGGGTGGTACGCCGACGGCGACGCCTCCCCCGAGCTGGCCCGCACGGCCGAGGCGGTGTGGCGGCAGCACCGCGTGGAGGTGCGCTACCGGGGCTGGAACGGCGAGGTGACCCGGGTCCTGGAGCCGTACGGCCTGGTGCTCAAGGGTGGCCGTTGGTATGTGGTGGCCGACCAGCCCGGCCGGGGCGCGCCGGCGACCTACCGGGTCAACCAGATTCTCGCGTTGACCCCGCTGGCGCAGGAGTTCGACCGACCCGCCGACTTCGACCTGCCGGCCTGGTGGCGGGAGCACGTGGTGCAGTTCCGGGCCCGGCTGCACCGCGACGAGGCCCACGTCCGGCTCTCCCCCGCCGGGCGGGAGCGGTTGCGCGAGGTCGGCAGCGACCCGGTGGTGACCGCGATGGACAGCAGCGCCGGGCCACCGGACGCGCGCGGCTGGGTGACCGCGGTGCTGCCCATCGAGTCGCTCACCCACGCCCACGGTGACCTGCTGCGCCTCGGTGCCGACGTCGAGGTGCTCACCCCGGTGGCGCTGCGCGAACGGCTGGCCGCCACTGCCGCCGGGCTCGCCGCGCTCTACTCCCCCGCCTGAACAGCCCCGACCGTCTCCACAGTGGAAGGGTCGGGGGCGTCGATTGTCGTCACGGTGTGCCACCCTGGGACGGTCATCAATGGTCACCGGAGGTGAGGGTCACGTTACGGCTACGCGCACTGGTCGCCGTCCCCGGCACCGGGCCGGTGACCCTGGACGTTCCCGCCGGCACACTCGCCGCCCTGGTGGCGCCGCCCCGGTTCGGCACGGCGGTCGCCCGGGTGCTGGCCGGGCTGGCCCCGCCGGTGACCGGTCGCGTCCTCGTCGGCGACCGGGACGTCACCAGCCTGCCCCCGCCCCGCCGGCAGATCGGCTACGTGCCCGCCGGTGGCGCGCTGCTGCCGCAGCTCACCGTGCGGCGCAACATCGAGTACGGCCAGCGCAAACGCGAACGGGTGCACGAGGTGGCGAACGACTGGACGGCCACAGTGGTCGACCGGCTGGAGTTGGCGCTCTCCCTCGCCCTGCTGCCGCACCAGATCTCCGACGCCCAGCGCTTCCGGGTGGCGCTCGCTCGAGCGGCGGCCTGCCTGCCCGAGGTGATGGTGGTCGACCTGCCGGCCGGTTCGGCGGGCGACAGCCGCCTCGGTGACCTGATGCCTCGTCTCTCGCCGCCGGACGCCCCGGGGGTGGCGGTGCTGGTCTGCACCGCCGACCCGGCGACCCTGGCCGAGATACCGGTGCGGCACGAGCTGGTCACCGAGCCGAGCGAGGCGGCCCGATGAGGCCGGCCGCCCGGGTGAGTCGCCGTACGCTGCTGCGCGCCGCCGCCGCGGGCGCCACCGCCCTGGCCGCTGGCTGCTCCGGCGGAACCCGGTCAGTGCAGGTCGCGGTGGTCTGGAGCACCAGTGAGCTGGACCGATTCCGCGAGGTCGTCGCCGGCTACCCCGCCCAGGTGCAGGTGATCAGCGCCGGCAACGACATCGACGCGTTCCTGCGTGCCCGACACCTCGCCGGCACCAGCCCGGACGTGGCGATCCTGCCGCGCCCCGGCCTGGTCACCGAGTACGCCCAGCGCGGCTGGCTGAGCCCGGTGCGCGCGTCCACCGAGTACGCCGTACCCGCCGGGTTGGGCGAGCTGCTGACGGCCGAGGGCCAGCGCTACGGCGTCTGGGTCAAGGCGGCGCACAAGTCGCTGGTCTGGCACCTGCCCTCGATGCTGCCCGTGCAGCCGGCCAACTGGGACGCGCTGGTCCGGCAGACCCAGGAGCTCGGGGCGCTCGCCCGGCGCGGCGGCGGGCCGGCGCCCCTGGCCATCGGCGCCGCGGACGGCTGGGTGCTCACCGACTGGTTCGAGAACGTGCTGGCCGACGTGGCACCCGAGAGCTACAACACCCTGGCCCGGCCGGACGCCGACTGGCAGGGCAGACCGGTGCGCGAGGCGCTGGACCGGCTCGCCGGGCTCTGGAGCATCAACGGGGCGTTCGTCGGCGGCGGCCGTCGTGCCCTGCTCACCCAGTACGAGGAGTCGGTGATCCAGGTGGTGCACACGAAGCGGGCGGTGATGCTCGTCGGAGCCGACTTCACCGCCGACGTCGCCGACCCGTTCCAGCGCGGCCCGGAGGCACCTGTCACGTTCCGGTTCCCGGGCGCTCAGCCGGGCGGCGGCCCCCTGATCGTCGGCGGGGACGCGGCCGTGGCGTTCGCCGACGCCCGGGGTGGAGTCGAGCTTGTCGAGTGGCTCACCAGGGCCGACTCGTTCCAGCCGTGGCTGCGCGACGGCGGCTACCTCTCGCCCAACACCAACGTCGCGATCGGCAGCTACCGGGACCGCGTCGGCCAGGGTCTCGCCGAGGAGATGCGGGCGCCCGGCACCCTGCGTTTCGATCTCTCCGACCAGCTGCCCGGCGCGTTCACCGGCTCGGACGGGGTCGGCATCTGGCGGATCATGCAGGGCTTCTTCGCCGACGTCACCGACGGGGTCCGCGCCAGTGAGGCGATCCGCCGGGCCACCGGCCTGCTCGCCGCGGCGGCCCGCAGCGCGGGGGGCGGCCGATGAGCCAGGTGCGGGTCCTCGGCGAGCTGGCAGTCCTCGACGACGTCGGTCCAGCCCGGCGGGGTCGGGCCTATCCGGCGGCGGGGGCCACGTCGGCCCTGCTGCTGCCGGCTGCGGTGCTGCTCGGCGGGCTGGTGCTGTGGCCGGTGCTGCGGACCATGCACGCCAGCGTCACCACCGACGGTCGCTGGGTCGGCGCGGCGCACTTCCGGACCGCGCTCGCCGCCCCGGGCACCGGCGCGGTGGTCGGCAGGACGGTCCTCTGGGCCCTGCTGGTGCCGGCGGTGGTGACGGCACTGGGCTATCTGCTCGCCGCCGCGTCCCGCCGCTCCCAGGAGGGCGGCCTGGTCCGGTTGATCCTCCTGGTGCCGGTGGCGTTGCCGCTGGTCGTCACCGGGGTCACCTTCCGGCTGATGTACGACCCGGACCCGAGCCGGGGGCTGGCCACCCTGGTCGCGACCCGACTGACCGGCCGCCCGGTCGAGGACGCGCCGCAGTTGCTCGGGCCGGGGATGGTCACCGTCGCGTTGATGTCGGCGTTCGTCTGGGCCTGGGTCGGGTTGGCGGTGCTGGTCTTCCGGTCCGCGCTGGACGCGGTGCCGCCGAGCCTCGCCGACGCGGTCCGCGCCTACGGCGGTACGCGTCGCCATGTGCTGTGGGACGCGCAGTGGCGGCCACTGTTACTGCGGACGACCGCTGTGGTCTTCGCGTTGGTGGCGGTCGGCACCAGCCGCACGTTCGATTTGATCCTGGTGATGACCCCCGGCTCGGTCCGCGAGGAGGCCTCGGTGCTGGCGCTGCGGATCTGGCAGACGTCCGGGGGCACCACCACCACCACCGGCGACGGCGCCGCGCTCGGCGTGGTGTGGCTGGTGGCGGTAATCGGCGGGATCATGGTGGCCGCGCTCTTCGTCCGGCAGGCCTGGCCCCCGCCGCGCGTCGAGGCGGCACCGGAGCCCGCCCCGCTCGCCCCGCCCCGGCGGGTGTTCCGGCTGCTCGCGGCGGGTGCCGCGATCGCCTGGCTGGTGCCGCTGGCGGTGCTGGTCGCCACGTCGGCGCACGGCCGGGTGGACGCCGCCGCGCGAGGCTGGTGGTCGGCGCCGCCGAACGGCGAGTCCTACCGCAACCTGGTCACCGGCACCGAGCTGTGGCGCACGTTGGGCTTCACCCTGCTGCTGGCCACCGCGGTGACCGCCACGGTGCTGGTGGTCGCGCTGCTGGCCGCGTACCCGTTGGCCTGGTTGACCGGACCGGCCGCACAGGCCACCGGGCTGCTGCTGCTGGCGGCCAGCGTCGTGCCGATCCAGGTCATCGCCGGGCCGGTCAACGAGGTGCTGGGCCTGGTGCTCTCCTCCGGCACTGCCCAGGGCCTGGCCCTGGTGCACATCGCGCTGGGCGTGCCGTTCGCGGTGCTGGTGCTGCGCAACGCGTTCGCCGACCTGCCGGTGGAGCAGGTCCGCGACGCCCGGTTGGGCGGGCGTCGGTGGTGGCACACCCTGCGCCGGTTGGCCCGGCACAACCTGTCGGCGGTGGTGGCGGTCTCCGTTCTGGAGTTCGTCCAGGTCTGGAACGACCTGGTGGTGGGGCGGCTGTTCGGTGGGCCGGGGTCATCGCCGCTCGGGCCGTTCCTGGCCGAGCAGACCCGCAGCTTCGTGAGCAACAGTGGGGCGCTGGCCGCCAGCTCGGTGCTCGCCTCGGTGCTGCCGGTGGTGCTGGTGGTCCTCTCGCGACGGCACCTGGTCGCCGGGCTCGTCTCCGGGGGCGTGCGGTGATCGGGCCGGGTGGTTCGCGTGGCGGCTCGCGCTGGCCGGCGCTGATCGCGATCGGCGGCGTGGTCGGCAGCGTCCTCGCCAACGTGGCCAGCAACCTGGCCGGCAATGTCCTCTCCGAACTGGCGGCCAGCGTGCTCGGGCCGGTGACCATGGTCCTGGCCTCCGGCGGCGTCATCGGTTACGTGGTGTACGAGGTGCGCCGCCGCCGCGCCGGCCGGGAGGTCGACCCCGAGCCGACGGAGGTGCTCACCACCCCCGCCGCCGGGGCGCCCAATCTGCCCTACACGGCCGAGTTCACCGGTCGTGAGGAGCACGTCGACGCGCTTGTCGGTCTCCTCGCCCGGGAGCACGCGGTGGCGGTTCTGGGCCGACGCGCGGTGGGCACCTCCGCGTGCGCGGTGCAGGCCGCGAACGAGTGCCGGGAGGATTTCCCCGACGGGCAGTACTACCTGGACCTGCGGCGGCGCGGCCGACCCCGCTCGGCCCGGCAGGTGCTCACCGCGCTGGCCCGGATCCTGGGCACCGCCCCGCCGACCTCCGGCCGGCCGGACGCGCTCGCCGCCGCCGCCGACGCGCTGCGCGGTCAGCTCGACGGTCGCAAGATCGTGCTCGTGCTGGACAACGTGGACCGTCCCGACCAGGTCCGGCCACTGTTGCCGCCCACCGCCCGCACCTGCCGCCTGCTGCTCGCCGGTGGTCCGGCGCTGGTCGGTCTGGAGGGTGTGGTCGCGCACTGGATCGCCGAACCGGGCACGTCCGAGGCGGTGGAGCTGTTCGCGACGGCGGGCGGGGCCGCGCCCGCCGCCCGGGTCCGTCGCGCCGACCCGCGCACCGATCCAGCGGTACGCGAGATCGTCGACCTGTGCGGGCGGCAACCGCGTACCGTCCGCGCGCTCGGTTACCGCACCGCTCAGCACGGCTGGCGGCACTCCGACGTGCTGGACGCGCTGCGCCGCGCCGTGCAGACGCCACCGCACCAGCGGCTCGCCGTCTCACCGGCGGCCCGCCTGGTCACCGAACGGGACATCGCTTACCGGGTGTTGCCCCGCCAGGCCCGACGGTTGTACCGGCTGATGTCACTGGTTCCCGCCCCGGTGGACCGGCCCACCATCGCCGCGCTGGCCGGACGGCACCCCGACCTGGTGACCGCACTGCTCGACCGGTTGGCCGCGGCGGCGTTCGTGGTCGGCGCGCCCGGCGACCGGTACGAGATCCGCCCCCTGCTGGCCGGCAGCGCCCGACTGCACCTGCGGGACGCGGATCCGGTCCGGGCCCGGGTCGCCGCGCAGGCCCGACTGACCCGGCACCTGGCCCGCCGGGCCGAACGGCACGCGGCCAACCTGGCGGTGCTCGGCTCCCCGGGGGACCGGGAGTGGTCACTGCCGCTGGACGACGACCCGTACGGCTGGTTCGACCTGCACCAGGAGCTGCTGCTGGCGGTGGTGCGGGTGCCGGCCGGCGCGAAGGAGACACTGCCCCGCCGGGTCCGTCGGTGGTGGTTCCGGTTGGCAGTGGCGCTGTGTGGGTGGCTGGCGTACGCCGAACGGCTCGACGAGTGGGAGCAGGTCTGCCGCACCGTGCTGGCCACCCCGACCGCCGACGACCGTCCGGAGATCGCCGGGTGGGCGCACAACGAGCTGGGGGTGCTGCGTCGACGCCGGCACGACCCGCAGGGGGCGGCGGCCGCGCTCACCCTCGCGGTCAACGAACGGGGGCGGCGGGGCAACGCCCAGGCGCGGATGAACCTCGGCCTGGCCCTGCTCGACCTGGGGCAGCTCGACGACGCGGTGGAGCACCTGGAGATGTCCCGCCGACACCGCTCCGGCGCCGACCGGGCCGGGCACGCCCTCACCGAGCTGGGCCTGGGCGCGGCCCAACTGGCCCGGGGCGAACCGGACACCGCGCACCACCACCTGGTCCGGGCGGCCAACACGTTCCGGTCGGTGGGCGACGCGCGCGGGTACGCGGCGGCGCTGACGAACCTGGTGCTGGTGCACGCGGCGCTCGGCGAGCACCTGGACGCCGCCCAGGCGTGGCGGGCCGCGCTACGCGAGTACGAATCGGTCAACGACCCGACCAGCCGGGCGACGGCGCTGCTCAACGCCGGGGCGACGCTGCTGAACAGCACGCCGGGGCAGGCGCGGACGGCGTACGAGCTGTTGGCCGAGAGCCGCCGGCTGCGCGAGGAGAGCCGACCGACCGCCGGGCTGGCGCGTACCCTGCTCTACCTGGGTGACGCCTGCGCCGCGCTGGGTGACCAGGCCGACGCGCGGCGGCACTGGGCGGACGCGGCTGCGGTGGCCGAGGAGGTCGCCGACGCCCAGGGGTTGGCCGCCGCCGACGCCCGACTCGAAGACGATGCCAGCGACCGCGTGACGTAGGTCGCCCACGGTGGCCGCTGGCACAGGTCTGGGAGACTGGACTCTAGATTTGCTTTGTTACTCATTGTTGCCCAAACTGAGCAATTATGGGCGGGTTATATCGCATTTCGGAGTTCGCGGAACGCATTGGTCGCTCCGCGAGCACGGTGCGCCGATGGGAGGCTGAAGGCCGGATTGTCGCCAGACGTACCCCCACCGGCCAGCGGTACTTCGACGAGTCCGATGTGTGCGCCGTGCTCACTCCCGGTTTTTCGCGAGACGACCGGAAGGTGATCGTTTACTGTCGGGTGTCTTCCGCTGGACAGTAAACGACCTTGCGTCGCAGCGCACCGCCATGGAGACGTTCTGCCTAGCCCGAGGGCTGGCCGTGCACGAGTGGGTCAGTGAGATCGGCGGTGGTATGGATTTGCTGCGGCCCAAGCTTCTCAACGTCATGAGCCGAGTCAAGGCCGGGCAGGTGTCGACGCTGGTCATCGCCCACGAGGACCGGCTGGCCCGGTTCGGCTTCGACTATCTCGCCTACGAGGCTGAGGTGGCCGGATGTGAGCTGTTGGTGACCAACCAGGAATCGCTGTCACCGCGGGAAGAGATGGTCGCCGACCTGCTGTCGATCGTGCACAGTTTCTCAGGTCGGCTCCATGGCCTGCGCCGATACGAGAAGCCGATGAAGACCGACGACTTGACCGGGGGTGCCCGGTGAAGACCACCCGGATCGCTTACTCGCAGCGACTCAACGTCGGCAAGTATCGTGCGCTGGCCGAGCAGGCCCGGCGACTCGGGCGGGTACGCAGTGAGGTTTGGCGCCGCTACGGCTCCGTGGCCGGGGCAGGGCTGACGGACCGGCAGGTCCGCGACCAGTGGTTAGCCGAGGGCACACACCGACGGTTCGAGGTGCTGGCCAACGCGTGGAAAGAGACCGTCCGTGACGCGATGGCCGACATCACCGCCAGCCGGGAGTCGGCGAAGGCGGTGGTACGTCGGGCGGTTGGGCGTCATACCGCAGACCCCGCCGCGCGCAGACGGCTGTTGGGGCTGCTCAAGACCAACAAATGGTCCGGCGACGCGTACCTGGCCCGGCAGATGCGCAAGCACTGGCGGCGCGGGCACAACCACACCCACAACCAAATCGTGGTGCGCGCCGACAAGCACCACACCCATGTCGACGGCAACGGCCTTCTGTGGCTGGCTGTGCCGGGGCTCGTGCGGCGTCAGCTCGTGCGTATCCCGCTGAATACCACCATCGCGCCGAGGGGCACGCTGCGGCTGATCCTGCGCGGCGACCGGGTCGAGGTCCACTACCAGATCGACGCCGCCACCATGAAGACCTCACAGCGTCCGTGCGGCGGAGCGACGATCGGCGTGGACAAAGGCTACACGGAGGTACTGACCGACTCCGACGGCAACCACCACGGCGCACGCCTCGGTCGGTTACTGACAACCGAGTCGGATCGGATCAAGGAACGCAACCGCCGCCGGGCGAAGCTGCGTTCGATCGCCAACAACGCCGCCCGACGCGGCGACCAGGCCAAGGCGGACCGGATCAGCCAGAACAACCTGGGCACCGTCAAGCGTGACCGGCAGGCCGCCCGCCACCGGGCACAGGTCCGCACGGAGATCTTCACCGCTGTACATCGAGTCGTCGACAAGGCCACCGTCGTCGTGGCCGAAGACCTCACCAAGACCTTCGCCGGGCGTAAACCGCTCGGCAGGGACACCAACCGACGCCTCGCCGCGTGGACCAAAGGAGTCACCGCCGAGGCACTGGCCAGCGTGTCGGAGCGCAGAGGTTCTGCGCTCGTGCACGTCAACGCCGCCTACACCTCACAAGTCTGTCACCGCTGCGGCTGCCTCGGCCGCCGCGCCGGGGACCGGCTTCACTGCACAGTGTGCGGGGTGGTGTGGCAGGCCGACGTGAACGCCGCGATCAACGTCCTGCAACGACACGGTGACCCCGACATCACCCTGCGCACCCCGCATAACTTGGTGAAGCAGATCGTGCAGACACGGGCCGATCGCCACCGGAGCAGACTGCCGCTCCCGGACTTCAGCCCAGCCCTGCTGAGCGAAGAGCGAATCATCCGGAAGTCTCACCCCGATCAGGTGTGAGCAACAAGAAGGAAGCAGACTCTGTGATCGTGGACGCGCTCTCGGTACGGGGACTCAGTCGCAACTTCGGCAACCTGGTCGTGCTCGACGAGGTGAGCTTCACGCTCCCGGCGGGCCGGATCGCTGTGGTGCTGGGCCCGAATGGCAGCGGCAAGACGACTCTGCTGCGCTGTGTCGTCGGCGCCGACCGGCCGGACGCGGGTGAGGTGCTCGTGCAGGGCCGCCGGGCCGACGAGACCGATCCTCAGGTGCGGGCGCTGGTGGCGGCCGCCCTGGACGACATCGACTTCTTCCCCGACCTGTCGGTGGTCGAGCACCTGGAGTTGGTCGCGTACGCCCACGGGGGTGACGCCGAGCCGGTCGAGGAGGTCCTCGCCGAGCTGGGTCTGGAGACGGCCCGCGACCAACTGCCGGTGACGTTGTCCAGCGGGCAGCGCCGCCGGCTGGCGCTGGCGTCCTGTTTCGTCCGGCCCCGCCGGGTGCTGATCCTGGACGAGCCCGAGCAGCGGCTGGACGTCCGCGGGCGACAGTGGCTCGCCGACCGGCTCCTGCGGGAACGGGCGGCGGGCACGGCCGTGCTGTTGGCCTCGCACGATCCGGAGCTGATCGACGCGGTGGTCGACGAGCGCATCGAGATCGGCAAGTGACCGCGGCGCCGGCCACGATCGCCGACACGCCGGTCGGGGTGCCGACCGCCCGGCAGGTGCGAACCCACCTGCGCAAGGCCCGCAGCCGGCACCACGACCATTCCCTCGGTGACGTGCTCGGCGACGCGTACGTCATGGTCCTGTTCGTGGGCATGTACGGCTGGTTCGCGATCAGCGCCAGCCGCGATCTGCTGGACTCCCCCACCGTGGGGCAGGCCGAGCCGGGGGTGCGCTGGTGGCTGGCGGTCGCCGCGCTGCTGGCCGGCGCAGGGCTGGCCTGGCGTGGTCTGCGCGCGCTCGGCCCGCTGCTGGTCACCCCGGCGACGCAGAGCTGGGCGACCAGCGCGCCCATCGACCGGCGGGCCTGGCTGGCGCCGCGCTTCGTCCTGTTGCTGCTGGGCTCGGCGGCCGGCACCGCGGCGCTCGGAGTGGCGGTGGCGGCGCTCGGTGGGGTCAGCGAACCGTCCGCCCTGGGCTGGGCGGCGGCGGCCGGCGCGGGGTGGGGGGCAGCCGCGCTGGCGCTCAGCGTCGTCGCCCAGAGCAGCCGGTCGGGGCGACGCTGGCCGACGGTGGTCGGGGCGGTCCCGATGGTGGCGGCGGCCGTGATCACCGCCCTGGTGGTGCTCGTCGGTCGCCTCGGCGACGGGCTGCCCCGGCCGGCGACGACACCGACCGTCGCGTTGTTCGCCGCCGCGGTACCCCTCGTAGGCGTCGGCATGATCCTCGCGGTACGCGCGCTGCCCCGGGTCGACCGGGCCACCCTGACCACCGGCGCGCAGTTCGCCAACGCCGCCGCAACGGCCACGATCCTGCTGGATCCGAGCCTGCTCGCCGGCCTGGTGGAGAGCCGCCGCTGGCGCCGGATCGGCCGGGTCCGCAGCCGCCGGTTTCGACCCGGCCCCGGCTGGTGGGCGCTGCTCCAGGCCGACGTACGCCGGTTGCGCCGTCATCCGAGCGCCGTGCTGATCTGGGCGGCGCTGATCGGGGTGCAGTACGCTGCCGCGCTCGCCCTGCCCGGGTTGGCCGGGGCCGCGCAGGTGGTGTTCGCGTACCTCGCCGTCAACCGGCTGACCGGCGGTCTGCGGTCGGTCAGCCGCTCACCCGGGCTGCGTCGGGCGCTCGGTGGCAGCGACAACCTGCTGCGCGGGATCCACGTGGTGGTGCCGGCTGTCGGCGCGGGCCTGTGGTGGTTGCTGACCCTGCCGACCGTCGACCCGGGGCCGGCTTGGCTGGCGCCGACGCTGGCGCTGGGGGTGGTGGCCGCCGCGTTCCGGGCCGGCACCCGCCCGCCGATCGACTACGGCGGCGCGACGGTCAACACGCCGTTCGGGATGATCCCGGTCGACCTGATGCGTCAGGGGTCACGGGGGCCTGCGCTGCTCGCCATACTGGTCCTCGTCCAGCTGTTCCTGGGCTGAGCCGGCTCATCCGCCCGGTCGGCCCGGGGCCCGATCACGGCACCACTCGGCGGCGTGTTCGGAGCGGCTGTCGTTTCCGTCCAAGACAGCGCCGCGACCGCGATCTAGCGTGGACCCGGCAGCCCGCTTCCGAGCATGAGGAGACACACAATGCGCGACCTGGTCTACACCGGCTTCATGTCGCTCGACGGCGTCGTGGACTCGCCCGGCGGCGGGCCGGGTGAGGAGCACCGCAGCGGCGGTTGGGTGTTCAAGGACCTCGAGTTCGTCCCAGAGGCCTGGTCGCTGAAGGGCGAGGAACTCGCCGACACGACGGCGTTGATGTTCGGCCGTCGCAGCTACGAGGCGTTCGCGCCGGTCTGGCCCGGTTCGGAGGACCACGCCGACTACAAGGACCTGCCCAAGTACGTGGTGTCGAGCACGCTGTCCGACGACGCGCTCGTCGACGGGTGGGGGCCGACGACGATCCTGCGCTCGACCGGGGACGTCGCCGCGCTCAAGCAGGGCGAGGGCGGGGCGATCTTCATCCACGGCAGCGCGGAGCTGGCCCGGCGGCTGTCCGATGAAGGGCTGATCGACCAGTACAACCTGCTCGTCTTCCCCGTGCTGCTCGGTGCCGGCAAGAGCCTGTTCGGCCGGGCCGACCGCGACAAGCACATGCTGACGCTGCGGGAGTCGGAGAGTTACTCCAACGGGATCCTCAAGGTGATCTACGACGTCAAGCGCTGATCCAGGTCGAGGGCTATGGCGCCGCCGGTGCCCTCCCGCAGCTGCCGGACGGTGCGTCCGACGTAGGAGCGCAGTGCCCGGGCCAGGTGCGGCTCGTCGAAGTAGTCGAGCTTGGCGACCACGTCGGCGGCCGGGTCGCCGGTAGCCAGCAGCTCCGCCGCCGTACGGGCCCGCTCGATCTGGCGGACCGCGCCGCGCGTCAGGCCAGTCGCGGCACGGAACCGACGTTCGACGGTACGCCCCGAGACGGCCGGACGGTGGCCGCGCAGCAGCTCGGCGACGAGCAGGTCACGGACCACGGTCCCGGCGCGGACGAGGCTGTCGACCAGGGCCTCGGCGTCGTCGGGGCCGGGCATCTCCCAGCGCGCGCCGTCCAGTCGGAACGTCCGGCGCGTGGTGTCGGGGAGCTCGATGCCGCCGTCGACCAGCGTCGGCGTGGGCAGAGCCCGCAACGAGGTGCCGACGGCGAACTCGATGCCGGTGAAGGCCGCGCCCTCCGGCACCGGCGCCGTGCTGGTCCGGGTCTCGGGACCGGTGATGCTCGCGTACGTCCGGCCAGCCTGCTCCCAGAACACCAGGCCCCAACGCACCCCTGCCACGGACGTCATAGTGGTGACCTGCTCGCTCGTGCAGGTCCACACGGTGTCGACCCATGGCGAGTCGGACCCGCGCGTCTCGAACCGCAGTCCCACTGGCGAAGGATACGCCGGCGAGCACGGTGGACCGGGTGCTCCTAGCCGGAGCCGAGCGCGGCGGCGACAGCGGCGACGCCGTCCTCGATCTCGGTGGGCGTACGGGCCGCGTAGCCGAGCACCAGGCCGGGCCGGTACGGCCGCTGGCAGTGCCAGGACAGCGGTTGCACCTTCACCCCGCGCGCCAGCGTCGCCGCCGCCAGCTCGGTGTCGACCACTGTGTCGTCCAGCGTGATCATGAGGTGCAGGCCGGCGGCGGCGCCGTGCACCGTCGCCGACGGCAGCACGCGGGTCAGCGCGGCGATCATGGCGTCCCGCCGGCGGATGTGTCGGCGACGCAGCAGCCGCAGATGCCGCTCGAAGGCGCCGGAGGTCATCAGCTCCGCCAGCACCAGTTGCGGTAGCACTGCGTTGCCCAGGTCGGCGTTGCGCTTGGCGGCGACCACGGCCTCGCGCAGCCGCGTCGGCACGAGCAGCCAGCCGACCCGCAGGGCGGGGGCGAGCAGCTTGGAGACGCTGCCGGCGTAGCAGACCTGCTCGGGCAGCAGGCCACGCAGCGCCGGCACCGGAGGACGGTCGTAGCGGTGCTCGGCGTCGTAGTCGTCCTCGATGATCAGACCGCCGGTCCGCGCCCAGGCGACGAGTTGGCGGCGGCGGTCGCCGTCGAGCACCACACCGGTCGGAAACTGGTGCGCGGGGGTGAGCATCACGGCCGGTACGCCGCTGGCGCTCAGCTCCTCGACCCGCAGCCCGGCGTCGTCGACGCTGATCGGCGGGGTGTCCATCCGCCAGTTGTTCAGGTGCTGGCGCACCCCGAGCGAGCCCGGGTCCTCGACGGCGATCCGGTCGACGCCGGCAGCGGTGAGTGCCTGGGCGAGCAGCCCGAGCGCCTGGGAGACGCCGGCCACGATGATCACCTCGGCGGGGTCGACGCTGATGCCACGGTTACGGGCCAGCCAGGCGGCGACTGCCTGTCGCAGCGCGGGCGTGCCGCAGGGGTCGCCGTAGCCGAGGTCGGCCGCGGCGAGGCGGCGCAGCACGCTCCGTTCCGCGCGCAGCCAGTCCGCACGGGGAAAGGCGGCCAGATCGGGTACGCCGGGCGTCAGGTCGATGGTCGCGTGCGCCGCGCGTACCGCGTCGAAGATGTCGGTGCCCGGTGCCGGCGGGAAGGTCGTGACCGGTGCCGGCGCGGCGGCCGCTGTGGGTGTGGGCGCGGCCGGCGCGGCGACGACGACAGTGCCGGCCCGGCCCCGACCGGCGATGTGCCCCTCCTCGGTCAGGCGCTGGTACGCCTCGGTGACCACGCCCCGGGAGACACCGAGGTCGGCGGCGAGCACCCGGGTCGGGGGCAGCCGGTCACCGACCGGCACCCGTCCGTCGGCGATGGCCTGCCGCAACCTGTCGGTCAGCCAGTCGGCGCGTCCGCCCGGGGTCGCGTCGCTGATGGCCAGGTGCAGGAAGTCGGACCCGGCCGATATGGACCTCTCGGGCGCGTTCGCTTTGGCTCTGCCCATCGGACCATTGTGGCAGCAGAGTGAGCAGGAGCCAGACCTGCCAACTCCGCCGGAGGACGATCGTGACCATCCCGTTCCTGATCACCACGCTGATCGTGGTGGTCACCCCCGGCACCGGGGTGATCTTCACGCTCTCCGCCGGCCTGTCGCGGGGTGCGCGGGCCGGGGTGCTGGCGGCATTCGCCTGCACGCTGGGGACGTTGCCCCATCTGCTGGCCGCCATGACCGGGCTGGCCGCGCTGATGCAGACCAGCGCCGTGGCGTTCGAGACCGTCCGCTACCTCGGCGTCGGCTACCTGCTCTACCTGGCCTGGTCCATGGCGCGCGACCGCGACGCCTTCGCGGTGACCACCGACGCCCCACCCCGCTCGGCGATCCGGGTGATCGTCTCCGGGGTGCTGGTCAACCTGCTCAACCCGAAGCCGACGATGTTCTTCGTCGCGTTCCTGCCGCAGTTCGTGGACACCACGGCACCCGGCTCGACCCGGGCGATGCTCGGCTGCGGCGCGGTGTTCATGCTGCTCACCTTCGTGGTGTTCAGCGGCTACGGCATCTTCGCGGCCCGGGTACGCGACCGGGTGCTGACCCGACCCCGGGTCACCGACTGGCTGCGCCGATCCGCCGCCGGCACGTTCGTCGCGCTCGGCGTGACCCTCGCCCTCACCGAACGATAGGGCCACAGTGCAGTTCGAACATTCTCCGCGGCTTCGCGACGCGTACCCCGACCTGGTCGCCGGTGTGGTGCAGGCCGCCGGGATCACCGCCACCGCCGACGTGGCGGCACGCACGGCCGCTCATCTCGCCGAGGCGCGGCGGCGGTTGGCCGGTGGGGCCGAGAGCGGGTTCCCGGAGATCCAGGCGTGGCGGCGGGCGTACGCGGCGATGGGGTTGCGGCCCACCAAGTACCGGTGCGCCGCCGAGGCGCTGCTGCGTCGGCTGCGCCTGGACGGCGAACTGCCCCGGGTGCACCCACTCGTCGACCTCTGCAACGCCATCTCGGCCGCGTACGCCATCCCGGTCGCGGCGCTCGACCTGGACCGGGTCGACGGCGACCTGGTGGTCCGGCCGGCACACGGCGACGAGGCGTACCTGAGTTTCGCGGGCGACACCGAGCATCCCGAGCCGGGCGAGGTGACCTTCGTCGACTCCGCCGGGCGGGCACACGCCCGACGGTGGACGAACCGGCAGAGCGGCTGGTCGGCCGTACGGGCGGGCACCTCGTCGGTGCTGATCGTCGCCGAGGCGCTGCACGCTGGCGGCGGGCCGGCCGTGACCCGACTGGTCGCCGACCTCGTGACGGAGCTGACCGAGGGGTGGTCCGCTCCGACGGCCGCCGCGGTGCTCACCGCCGCCGCGCCCCGTTTCCGCACCCCGGCGGCGGATGACGACCGGGGTCAGGCGGTGTCGCCGGGCAGCAGGTGACGGTAGCCGGGGATCGTCTCGGCGAACCAACCCGCGACACTGGCCAGACCGCGGTCGTTGAGCTGCGCGTCGTGGATCGGGTACGCCGCCGCCGCACCCACGGCGCCGGCGAACCGGATCGCCTCGTCGAGGCGCAGCCAGGACCCCTGAGCCGGGACGAGCAGGGTGCGCACCGGCTCGTCCGGCACATGCAGGGCGTCGCCCGGGTGGTAGAGCTCGCCGCCGATCAGGTAGCCGAGGTTCGGGCAGTCGGGCTGCCCCTCGTGGATCGCGGCGTGCCGGCCACCGTGCGCGCTGACCGGAATGCCGGCCGCCGTGAACCGCTCGCCCGCACGGACCCGGGTCACCGGCAGCGGGGCGAGATCCGGCAGGCGGGCACCCTCCGGCGCGTACACGGGGACACCGAGACCGGCGAGCCGCAACACGTCTATGTGGTCGGTGTGCTCGTGGGTGACCAGGACGGCGTCCGCGCCGACCAGGGCCCGCGGCTCGCTCCACGTCCCCGGGTCGATCACCAGCACCCCACCGTCGTGCTCGACGCGGACACAGGCGTGCGTGAATCGGGTGATCCGCATCAGGCGACGGTACGCCGCCGGCAGATGGGTCGTGGTCCTCGTGGCGGTTGGGCCGGCCCTGCCGGGGTAGTGCGGCAACATGCCACAGCGATACGAGAACTACCCGAGGATCGCCGTCGTCACCGGTGCGGACTCCGGCATCGGCAAGGCTTGCGCGGTGGCCCTGGCCGAGGCCGGCTTCGAGATCGGCATCACCTGGTACGGCGACCCCGACGGCGCGGAGCGGACGGCCACCGAAGTCCGCGCGACGGGACGGCGTTGCGAGGTCGCCGAGGTGGACCTGACCCGACTGCCGGACGCGGCGGCGGTGGTGGACGAGTTGGCCGACCGGCTGGGCGGCATCGGGGTGCTGGTCAACAACGCCGGCACCGGGGCCTCGACGCCGTTCGTCGACACCGGGTGGGAGCAGTGGCGCGAGGTGCTCGCCGTCGACCTGGACGCGCCGTTCCTGTGCTCCCAGCGGGCCGCGCGACGGATGCGGGCCACCGGCGCCGGCGGGCGGATCATCAACATCACCAGCGTGCACGAGCACGCGCCCCGGGTGGGCTCCGCCGCGTACTGCGCCGCGAAGGGCGGGCTCGGGCTGCTGACCCGGGTGATGGCCCAGGAGCTGGCCGCCGACGGGATCACCGTCAACGCCGTCGCCCCGGGCGAGATCGCCACGCCGATGACCGGTCAGGAGGATGTCGACCCGTTCACCCAGGAACGGCCCGGCGTGCCGCTGGGGCGGCCTGGCGACGCGCGTGAGGTGGCCGCCGTGGTCGCGTTGCTCGCCTCCCCCGCCGCCAGCTACGTCACCGGCGCGTCCTGGCCGGTCGACGGGGGCATGCTGCTGATGGGTCCCCAGGCCGCGGCGTTGACGAACGACGACTGGCGGTCGGTCTGAGCGGCACCGGCGTAGTGCCCGGTGGTCAGGCCTGCTCGCGGTCTCCCTCGTCCAGCCCGCCACCCTCCGTGGTCGCATGACTCCGTTACCGTCACCTATGAGCGGTGGAGCGGGTCCGGGCGGCGAACCAGCCGCTCGGAGAACGGGACAGCGCCCAGCAAAGCGGGTACGTATCCTCCGAACTCCGGTGATCAGCAAGCGGCGGTGGGGCCGACCGACGGCGGAAGGGGACCGGATGCCCGGGTGGGCTGGTCGGGGCGGGCGGCAACGACGCGCCTTCGTCGTCGGTGGGGCACTCTTCGCGATCGCCGTCGTCATGTTGCTGGCCGCCTGGCGCAGCACCGGCTTCCTCAGCGACCTGCTGCTCAACCTCGGGGCCAGCGTGGTCCTCGCGGCCATCTCGTACGTCATTTTCGACCCGTTGTTCGAGGAGGCCCGCAAGGCGCGGGTGCAGGAGCACCTCAGCTTCGACCAGCAGGCGTTCGTGACACGGCTGCACCGCTCCGGGCGTCGGGTGCGCATCCTCGACACCTGGACGATCCTGCTGGAGCAACGGCACCGGGAGGACACCCTGAGCGCGGTGCGAGCGGCGCTGGCCAACGGCGCCCAGGTGCAGTTGCTCCTGCTCGACCCCGACTGCACCGCCGCCCAGCAACGCTCCGAGGAGCTGGAACGGCAACGGGTGGACGTGCCCCGGCAGATCCGCACCAACCTGCGCCACCTGGCCGCGTTCGCCGAGGCGCTCGACTCGCGGCTGCGCCACCGCCTACAGGTCCGGCTCTACGACGCGTCCCCGTCGATCCAGCTCTACCAGTGGGACGGGCGGGCGCTGATCTCGTTCTTCCCGATCGGCAAGTTGTCGTTCAACGTGCCGCAGCTCGAGGTGGACATGGACAGCCCGTGGGGCGGGTTCGTGCACGCCCGGTTCGAGGAGCTGTGGGAGCACGAGCAGGCCACCCTCGACCTGGAGAGGTACTGGTCGGTCACGGTCACACTGCGCCACGACGAGTCGGACGTGGTCGAGGTACGCGTGCCGTTCGTGACGGTGGACGGGCAGCACTACGTCGACTGCCGGGGGTTCCGGGTGACCGGGCCGCTGACGGTGCGAGCCGTGCTGCCGCCCCGCGCGTCCGGGGCGGCGCCCGGCGTGTTCGCCCTGGCCGAGCCCGCCGACAGGGACCGCACCCCGGTCGCCGTGGTGAAACGGCACTTCGACCAGAAGTACGGGCACGACGACGGCGAGCGGGACGTCCGCCGACTGGTGCCGCCACCGGGCGATGCCCGTACCCCGGCGCCCCGCCCCGCGACGGCCGGTGACACACACGCACGGTGACCCCCGACCGACCCGTGGGTTCGGCACAGGAAACAATGGTGGTCCACCCTCATCGCCAGGAGGACCGTCGGCGTGTCACACCGCACCGCACCGCCGTCCGGGGCGGCGCAGCTGCGCGCCGACTGCGGACGCTGCTTCGGGCTGTGCTGCGTGGTGCCCGCCTTCGCCGCGTCGGCGGACTTCGCCATCGACAAGCCGGCCGGCTCGCCCTGCCCCAACCTGCGCCCCGACCACCGCTGCGGCATCCACACCGAGCTGCGGCAGCGTGGTTTCCCCGGCTGCACGGTGTTCGACTGCTTCGGGGCCGGGCAACAGGTCGCCCAGGTGACCTTCGGCGGGCGGGACTGGCGGGACGCGCCAGAGACGTTACCGGCGATGGCGGAGGCGTTCGCGGTGCTGCGACCGCTGCACGAACTGCTCTGGTACCTCACCGAGGCGGTGGCGCTGGGCCCGCCAGCCGACCTGCGCGCCGAGCTGGAACGCGCCCGCGCCGAGACGCTGACGCTCACCGAGGGTGACCCGACGCAACTTCGCGCGGTGGACGTCGCCGACCACCGGAACCGGATCAACCCGCTGCTGTCCCGGGCCAGCGACGCGGCCCGCGCCCCCGGCGGCGCCGACCGGCGGGGCGCGCACCTGCTCGGGGTGGACCTGCGTAGCGTCGACCTCCGCCGGGCAAACCTGCGCGGAGCGCTGCTCATCGGCGCCGACCTGCGCGGAGCGGACCTCAGCCTGGCCGACGTCACCGGCGCGGACCTGCGCGGCGCCGACCTGCGGGGCGCGGACCTGCGGCGCACGCTCTTCCTGCACCAGGCCCAGCTGGACGCCGCCCGGGGTGACGCCCACACGCGGCTGCCGCAGACGCTCACCCGGCCGGCGCACTGGACGGCGCTGCCGCTCACCCCGGTCCGTCAGCCGGCCCGCTCCCCCGCCCGTCGGGGCCGTCGCCGCTAGGAACGGCCCGACCCGGTCCGCCGCACGCTCCCGTCAACTCCTGGAAGCCGGCATGGACCGGGCACTGTGGGCAGCGGGCGCGGTCGCAGAGCCGGCAGAGGTGGGCCAGGCTGCCGGCGTCCGCCACCTCGTCGTGCAGCAGAGTGCGGGCGATGTCGGCGAGCTGGGCGCGCTGCTCGACGGTCAGCGGGGCGAGCAGCGCGGTCAGCACCTCCTGCCGGGCGCGCAGGGTCCGGGCGGCGACCGCCGTGCCCTCGGTGGTGAGGTGCAGGGCGCGGCTGCGCGCGTCGGTGCCGGGACGCCGCTCCACCCAGCCCTGTTCCCCGAGCCGCCGGACCAGGTGCGCGACGCCGGGCTGGGTGAGCCCCAGCACCTGGCCCAACCACTCGGCGGTCACCCCCGGCTGGTCCTTGAGGACGACGAGCGCCTCGGCGAGCGCGCCGCCGGCCCCGACGGACGCGCTGACCGACGCCCGCATCCGCGAGCCGACGAGCAGGGCCAGTGCGCCGAGCAGGTTGGCCGAGCCGTCCTCGGGTAGATTCATAAGTTGTGAATGTACCCCGTCGGGCGATGCTGCTCATCGTGTTGATGACGGTGGCGCAGCTACCTGTCGCACTACGGCAACTGCTCGTCGTGCTGCTCGGCCACCAGAACACCGGTAGCTTCGCCACCGCCGGCGTGGCCAGCGCCGGCTGCGGGATCGGGCTGGCGGTCACCGCGCCGCTGGTCGGCCGACTCCTGGGCCGGCTCGGTGCCCGGCCGGTGCTGCTCGCCACCGGCCTCGCCCATCTGCTCGCCCTGCTCGGCCTGGCCTTCACCACCGAACCGGTGGCGTTCGTGGCGCTGGCCACCGTCGCCGGGCTCAGCACGCCACCGGCGGTCGGCAGCGGACGCGCCCAACTGGCCCGGCTCGTCGCCCCCGCCGCGCTGGCCCGCGCGTACGCGGTCAACGCCGTCGGGCAGGAGGTGCTCTACGTGGGCGGCCCCCTCGCTGTGACACTGAGCCTGCTGATCAGTGGACCCACTGCCGCACTGCTCGCCTTCGCCGTGATCGGCAGCGCCGGGCTGCTCGGCATGGTCGCCGTGCTTCCACCGCGCGAGGCCGACCGGCAGCCTCGCGGGAAGGGATCCGCGCTGCCCGGCCAGGCCACCCGCCGCACCGTCGTCGGCACCCACATCGGTTACATGATGGGTATCGGCGCGATGTGGGTGCTGGTGCCCGCGTTCGCCACCACTGTCGGGCACCCGGACCAGGCCGGGCTGCTGGTGACCATCTGGTCGGTGGGCAGCCTGGCCGGTGGCGTGCTGCTGGCGAGCCGGGGGCGGCCCGGCAGCCCGGCGACGGCGTACCTGACGATGCTCGGCACCTTGGCCGCCACCTCGGTGGCGCTGCTGCTGCCACGCAACGTGCCGCAGATGGCCGTCGCGCTGGCGGTCTTCGGTCTCGCGCTGGCACCCTTCCTCGCCGTCACCGACGAGATCCTCGCCCGGTCCACCCCGGCGGTCCGGCTCCCCGAGACGTACGGGTGGTTGCAGACGGCCGGGCAGCTCGGCATCGCCGCCGGCTCCGCGACCAGTGGCGTGGTCAACGACCACCTCGGTAACACCTGGGCGTTCCTGGTGGTGGTCGGCGCGCTCGGGCTGGCGCTGGTCGTCGCGCTCAGCCGCCGCCGGACGCTGCGGCTGCCGTCCGCCGCGCCGCAGGCCGAGACGGTCGGGTCGGCGGTCCCCGCCGGCGGGTCAGGTTTCGGCCGGGACGACGCCGGGTAGCCAGCGCCGACGCGAACCGGCATCGACGGGGGGCACGGCGTGGGCTACCGAAATCGCCAGGGTGAGCAGCCGGGCGACCCGCAGCACAGCGAGGACGAGGTTGGCCAGACGCCACTGGTGCAGGTCGAGACGGACACCGAGGTCCCCGCACCGGCGGACACCGACGTCCGGCCGGACATCGTGACCGAGCCCGACAACTCGGGCGTCGCCGGTGGCTCGTCGGGCAGCAGCGGCGGCGGGTCGAGCATGCCGGGGCACCCCGACGCGACCCGCTGATCCGGGCTCAGCGGCTGGTCAGCGCACCCCGCGCCTCGGTCATGCCCTTGTTGGCGAGCCCGTCGGCCCGCTCGTTCTCCGGGTGGCCGTTGTGCCCCTTGACCCACAGCCAGGTGACCTCGTGCCGCTCGCAGGCCGCCTCCAGCCGCTGCCACAGGTCGGCGTTCTTCACCGGCTGCTTCGCGGCGGTCCGCCAACCGTTGCGCTTCCACGACGCCAGCCAACTGGTGATGCCGTTGCGCACGTACGTGCTGTCGGTGTGCAGCTCCACGGTGACCGGCCGGTTCAGGCTCTCCAACGCCTGGATGGCCGCCATCAGCTCCATCCGGTTGTTCGTGGTGGGCGTTGCCTCACCGCCGCACAGCTCCCGCTCGTGATCGCCGTAGCGCAGCAGCGCACCCCAACCACCCGGACCGGGGTTGCCACTGCACGCCCCGTCGGTCCAGATCTGCACGCCCCTGCCGGCCGCCGCGTCCACCATGCCCGGCAACCTACCGGGCGCGGACGTCATCCTCCCCGCTCGGGGGGCCGCCGCGCCGAGCCGTCGGCGCTGAACCCACCACCGCGGGTGGGATGGCCGGCGCGGGCCGGGTGGGGCGCACCCGGTCGCGGACCCGGTGTACGGCGTCACCGGCGGTCGCGGCGATCATCGGCCACAGCCGGGTCGAATTCATGATCACGACCTCCTCGGCCGGAGTGGTGCCGCCGTCGAGGAAGCGCAACACCCGCTCGGCCGGGTTGCGGTCGAAGAGCCGGTCGAAGAACTCGGGACCGCCCACCCCGCCCCGGTCCAGCGCGCGCAGCGCCACCGCGTCCATCCAACGGTGCCGGCGCGGGTACGCCGGCGCGGGCACCGGCGCGCGGCCCGCGGCGAGGGCGCGGGCCACCTGATCCGCCTGGCGGTACATGGCGGAGAAGGTGAAGCCGGTGGAGGGGCGGGTCGCGCCACCGGCCGTACCGAGCCGGACCACGCGGGGAGTGGGCCGGGCCGGGAACGGCGCGTCGGTCATCGGGATCACCCCGTTCTCCACCTCCCGCACCCGCAACCCGGTCGGATCCAGCCCGAGCAGATCCCGGTAGCCGGCCAGCGCCGCGTCGTACCCGGCGTCGGTGAGCAGGTCCGGCGAGAACTCGGTGTACTCGACCAGGGCGTAGCGGTCGCTGACCGGCAGCACGTACCCGAACGAGACGCCCCGGGGCGGCTGCGGGGTACGAAAGTCCATCAGCACCGCACGCATCGGGTCGAACACCGGCCGGTCGGCCTCCAGCCACCACCCCCGGAAGTGCTGCAACCAGGTCGTTCGCCCCGCTCGGGCCGGCGGTCGGGGGCGGGAGTCGAGCACCCAGCCGGCCCGTACGCCGCGCCCGTCGCCGGTACCCACCAGCACCCGGTCGCCGTCGTCGCGCACCGTCTCGGCGGGCGCGACGATCCGGGTGGCGTCGAGGCGACGCTCGGCGTCGGCAGCCCGGTCGTAGACCGGGCCGGAGCGGAGCATGGCGTACCGCAGCGGGGTGAGGTCCAGGACGCGGCGACGCGCCGCCGTCGCCACCTCGACCTGCTGCCAGCTCGCGCTGAGCAGCGGGTCCAGGTCGCTGTCCGGGTGACCCCAGAATGCCCAGGTGCGGTCCTGACCGCGTCGGCGCACCGGGTCGACGATGGCGATCCGCAGATCCCGGACATCGTGGCGGTCCAGTGCGGCGAGCAGCAACGACGCGGCGCCGCCACCACCGAGCAGCGCGAGGTCGACGTCGAGCGGCGCGGAGTCGGTCACCCGCACCACGCTGCCACACCGTCGCGCGTCACCACCGGATGGGCCGGAACGGCGCTCAGGCCACCGGGGCGGGCGACTCGACCGGGGGCGGCTCGGCGAACGCGCGCGCCACCGCGGCGCGGTTGAAGACCCGCCAGGTGGCGGCGGAGACGCCGATCGCCACCACCAACCCGACCCAGTACGGCGCGGTGATGCCGAATCGGGCGGCGAGCAGCCCGCCCAGCAGTGCGCCCACGCAGTTGCCGCCCGCCGCCACGAAGAGGTTCGTGCTGGCCACCCGGCCCTGCAGGTTCGGTGGGGTGAGTCGTTGGCGCAGTGAGTTCGACACGATGTTCCACAGCCCGCCGTGCACGCCGAAGGCGAACAGCGCGAAGCCGACCACGATGGTGCTGCGGGACGCGGCCAACGCGAGGTGCAGCCCCGCCTCGACGAGCAGGCCGATCCGGATCGTCCAGGTGGCGCTGATCCGGGCGATGATCCGGTCGCCGAGGAGAGCGCCGAGCACCCCACCGGTGGCCATGCAGGTGAAGAGGAGGCCGTAGCCGACGGACCCGAGTCCCAGCCGCTCGCCGGCGAGCAGCACCAGCACCGCGAGCGCGGCGGTGAGGGTCACGTTGAGCAGACCGATCAGCACGGCCATCGTGCGCAGCAACCGTTGGTTGGCCAGCCAGCGCAGTCCTTCGACGATCTCGCCGCCCATCGATCGGGTACGGCGTGCCTGCGTGTCTCCGATGGCGGCCCGGAAGTCCCCGCCGATCAGCGCCACCAGTACGGCGCTGAGGGCGTACGTGACGGCGTTGACCAGGAACGGGCTGCCCGCCGAGAGGGCGAACAGGAAGCCGCCGAGCGGGCCGGCGAGCATGCTGTGCATGAGGGTGGCGCCGCCGCTGAGCCAGCCGTTGGCACGCTCCAGGCGGTGCCTCGGCACCATGACCGGAACCATGGCCTGGCTCGCCGCGCGGAACACGATCTCACCGGTGTTGACCAGGAACAGCACCGCGAACAGCAGCACCACCCCGCCCCGGCCGCTGAGGATCGCCGTGGCCAGAACGGCGAGCGCGACCACCCGGACCAGGTCGATGACGATCATCAGGCGGCGCCGGTCCATCCGGTCCACCAGCACCCCGCCGGGAAGGGCGAAGAGCAGCCACGGCAGCCACGCCACTGCGGACGCCCCGGCGACCACGAGCGGGTCGTCGGTACGCGACGCGACGAAGAGCGGCGCGGCGACGGTGGCCAGGCCGCTGCCCAGGGCCGAGAGCGTGCTCGCCGCCCAGAGTTTGGCGAACACCGTTCCCAGGCCATCTCCCACGTTCCGTGTCACGGCGAGCGAACCTACCAGCGTCTCCCCTGGCCGCCCGGGGATTTATCCCGCCGCCAGAAGACCGCTGGCGGCCGGGTTGACAGGCAACCCATTGGTTGCCTAAGTTGACAAGCAACCGAATGGTTGCCTGTTGCGGGGAGGGTCGATGGACGACGCGTTCCGGGCACTGGCCGACCCCAGCCGGCGTCGACTGTTGGACCGGCTCAACGAACGCAACGGCCAGACCCTGCGGGAGCTGTGCGACGGGCTGGCCGGCACCCGACAAGCCGTCAGCAAGCACCTGTCGGTGCTGGAGGCGGCCAATCTCGTCACGACCGTGCGGCGCGGCCGGGAGAAGCTGCACTACCTCAACGCCGCCCCGATCAACGCCATCGCCGACCGGTGGCTCAGCCGCTACGACCGCGAGCGCGCCGCCACCCTGGCCGACCTGACCACCGCATTGGAGCGACAACCCATGGAGAGCCCGACCTTCGTCTACACCACCTACGTCACCACCACCGCGCAGCGACTGTGGTCCGCGCTCACCGAACCGGCGTTCACCCGTCGCTACTGGGGTGGAGTCGCGCTGGTTTCGGACTGGCAGGTCGGGTCACCCGTGCTGTGGCAGGACGCACCGGACGCCGAGCCGCGCGACCTCGGCCAGCGGGTGCTCGTCGCCGAGCCGTACCGTCGTCTCTCCTACAGCTGGCACGGCTTCCAGGCCGAACACGCCGCGCACTTCGGCTGGTCCGCCGAGGAGCTGGCCGCCCGGCTCGGTGAGCGCCGGTCGAAGGTGACCTTCGAGATCGAGCCGCACAGCGGGTCGACCGTCCGGCTGACCGTCATCCACGACGACTTCTCCCCCGACAGTGAGATGCACCGGGCGATCAGCGGCCACCTCGACGGCAGCGGCGGCTGGCCGGAGCTGCTGGCCAGCCTCAAGACCCTGCTGGAGACCGGCGAGCCGATGCCCGACCCGACCCAGGCCCAGGCCCGCTGACCCGAGCGCGGATCGCGCCGGCCAGGTGGTGCATTTCCGCCGTCGTCGGCAATACCTCGCCATCGGCCCAGCGGCGACAGCCCGGCCGGAGCAGACATCGATCGGAGCACCGGTGCCGGTCGGGCCGTCCGGGCCTTTCCGCAGCTCTCCCCGCCTTCGGGTGGACACGTGACGGCAACGAGGATTTCTCATTTTCACCTGATCGAGGACCCAACCCACCTAGTGTTGGGCACACCGGTGCTAGTCACGGAGTTGGCCACCCGAACGACGTCCCACGCAGTCAGCGGACGAAAAGTGAGGGAAGACGCGTATGAAGGTCTCAACAGCACTCTGCTCGGCGGCGCTCGGCGTGGGCCTCGGCACGCTCCTGCTGCCGGGCGCCGCACTGGCCGACACCACTGTGTCACCGGCCACCACTCCGGTCGGTGGGACCGTCGTGCTCACCGCGACGACCTGCAACCCGAAGTCGGGTGACGCCCTCTTCCGGGTCACCGGCCCCAACCGCGACCAGAACGTCCGATCCACCACGGCCGCCGCCGGTGGCGGGCTGAGCGCCGAGCTCTTCACCGCCGGGTTCACCCTGGGCACGTACACGGTGGCGGCGACCTGCGGCGACGGCAGCTCGGCCGGCACCGCCACCTTCGCCGTCACCCCGATCGGCGGCGCGCCGGCCGGCTCCGGCGGCGACAACCGTGACACCGGCGCTCTCGCCGCCGGCGGCACGCTGCTCGGCACCGCCCTCGCCGGCGCGGTGATCCTGATCCGCCGGCGCCGTCCGGTGTCCACTGTCGCCTGATCGGCGACCGTTCCATCCCTGAGACGGGTGCCCGCGCCGGTGACACCGGTGCGGGCACCCCGACGATCCGGTACGGAGGTGCACACGTGCGGTGGCGGCGGACCCTACCGGCAGCGGTCGCCCTGCTCGGCGTGACCGGGCTCGGGCTGATCACCGTCGGCCTCACCGCCGACCCGGCGCGGCCACCACGACCGTCGGCCGACGCGCCGGCCCGCATCCACCCCGCACCGGACCTGGCGCCGCTGCCACCCGCCGCGCCGGTCCGGGTGCAGATCCCCGCCATCGACGTACGCGCCGACATCGTCCCCGTCGGCGCCGACGCCGCCGGGGTGCTGGAGGTGCCACCGCTGGACCGGCCCACCCTCGCCGGCTGGTACCGGCACGGGGTCAGCCCCGGTGAGACCGGCAACGCCGTCCTGGTGGGACACGTCGACGCACCGTCCGGCCCGGCGGTCTTCTTCGACCTCGGTCGGCTCCGCGCCGGGCAGCAGGTACAGGTCACCCGCGCCGACGCACGGGTCGCCACGTTCACAGTGGACGACGTCCGGGCGTACCCCAAGGAGCACTTCCCGACCACCCTGGTCTACGGCCCGGCGGACGCCGCCGGGCTGCGCCTCATCACCTGCGGCGGCCGGTTCGACGCCGCCACCGGCAACTACGTCGACAACGTCGTCGTCTTCGCCACCCGCACCGCCTGAGCCGCGCCGCCCGCCTGAAACCGGACCGCTCGCCTGAGCCGTGCCGCAGGCCCCAGCCGCCCGCACCGCCCGAGCCGCCTCCCCGCTGTCGGGAGCCGGACCCCGCTCGGCAGAATGCGATGGCACCATCCCCTGATCGGGACGGTACGCCGGCGACGGGGAGGCACGCGGTGGATCAGCGACCGGTACGGGACCGGACCGGTCGAGGCGTACGCGCCCTGGCCCGGCGACTGCTCGGACGGGTCGAGGGCCACTCTCCCACCCCTCGCCGGTCCAACCCGGACGCCGTGGTCGACTGCGCCGTCTACGTCAACGGCCGGCGGGAACCCGGTCAACCGCACTACGCCGACGCGTACGCCCGGGCGCGGCACGGCCGTGACGCGTTCGTGTGGCTGGGACTGCACGATCCCGGCCCGGCGGTGCTCGCCGCGGTCGGGCAGACCTTCGGCCTCGACGAGCTGACCGTCGAACAGGCGCTCGCCGACGGGCACCGACCCACAGTGCAGCGCCACGGGCCGGTCACGCTGCTGGTCCTGCGCACGGCCGGGTACGTGGAGCACGACGAGCTGACCGACACCTCCGAGGTGATCGACACCGGGGACGTCATGGTGCTGCTCGGCGACCGTTTCGCCATCACTGTGCGGCACGGCGCCGCCGGGGCGCTGCGCAGCGTCCGCGCCGACATCGAGCGCCGCCCCACGCTGCTGGCCGCCGGACCGTGGGCGGTGGCGTACGCGGTCTGCGCCCGCATGGTCGACTCCTACCTGGAGGTGGCCGGGCACGTGGAACGGGACCTGGAGCGCGTCGAGGAGGCGGTGTTCGCCCGCGACCGCACGACCGACATCCAGCACATCTACCAGCTCAAACGCGAGGTGGTGGAGTTCAAGCGGGCGGTCCTGCCATTGCAGGCACCGATGCGTACGCTGCTCGAACCCGACGGCCCGCCCCGCGCCCTGCACCGCTGGTTCGTCGACGTCGACGGCCGGCTGAGTCGGGCGGTGGATCGGGTCGCCGCGTACGACGACCTGCTCACCTCGATCGTCCAGTCGCGACTGGCGCAGCTCGCCGTCGAGCAGAACAACGACATGCGCAAGATCGCCGCCTGGGCTGCCATCGCGGCCACCCAGACCGGCATCGCCGGCATCTACGGCATGAACTTCAATCACATGCCCGAGCTGGCCTGGCGCTACGGCTACGCCGGGGCCCTCACCCTGATGGCGGCGGCGGCCCTGTTCCTGTACCGGCTCTTCCGCCGCTCCGGCTGGCTGTGAACCCCCGCCGACGGGCTGCTCAGCGGCGCGCGGAGAGGAAGGCGCGGATGTGGTCGCGGGGTTTGTCGGTCAGCTCGGGGCCATGGGTGAAGGCCGCCAGGTCGTAATCCAACTCGCCGAGGACGTGCGCGGTCTCCCGGGTCATCTGGAAGTCGCTGCACAGCCACTTCATCGGCCACCGGACGCCGAGCACGTTGAACAACGCGTCCCCGGTGATCAGCAGGCGGGTCGGCTCGTGCAGCAGCGACACATGCCCGGGCGAGTGCCCGGGGGTGTGCACCACCCGCAGGCCACCACCGACGTCGAGCAGGTCCCCGTCGGCCAGCGGCTGCGCCACCTCGACTGCCGGAAACCGGCCGCTGTTGAGCCGGGCGAAGAGCCGCCCGCCGGTCACTGTCGGGTCGCTGACCGGCGCGCGACCCGCCTGGGCGTACGGCAGGTCGGCGGCGTGCGCCGCGACCGGCGCGCCGGTGCGGCGGGCCAGCTCCGCCGCTCCGCCGGCGTGATCGGGGTGCGCGTGGGTGAGCACGATCCGGGTGACGTCCGCCGGCGCCTTGCCGATCGCCGCGAGCCCGCGCACGATCCGGGCCGGCGCCTTGGCCAGCCCGCAGTCGACAAGCGTGACACTGCCGTCGTCGTCGACGAAGGCGTACGAGTTGACGGCCGAGCGGCCCACCGTCGGGATACGCCAGACGTTCGGGGCCAGTGGCACCGCAGGGGCTCGCGTCATGTCGCGAGTCTAGGAGCGATCGTCAACTGTCGTTCTCGACCGACCGGCGGCCCGCCTGGGTTGACGGAGCGCTAACCTCGCGCGGGTGATGTGGCAGCGGTACGTGGCGATCGGCGACAGCACCACCGAAGGGCTCGACGACCCGGACGGCGCCGGCGGCTACCGGGGCTGGGCCGACCGGTTCGCCCTGGCGGTGGCCCGTGCCCAGGGGGGTCTGGAATACGCGAACCTGGCCATCCGTGGCCGGACCACCGCGCTGATCCGGGCCGAGCAGCTCCAGCCCGCCCTCGACCTGGCCCCCGACCTGGCCACCGTGGTCGCCGGCATGAACGACGTGCTGCGCCCCTCCTTCGACGCGGACCAGGTCGCCGGGGATGTGGCGGCGATGCAGCAGGCACTGGTCGGGCAGGGGGCCACCGTGCTGACCTTCACGATGCCGGATCCGGCACCCGTCATGCCGCTGGCCCGGCCGCTCCGTGGTCGCATGCTGGCGCTCAACGAGGCGCTGCGAGCCGCCACCGCACGGACCGGCGCCACCCTCCTCGACCTGGGCGCGCACCCGGTCTCCTCCGATCCCCGGCTGTGGAGCGACGACCGGCTGCACGCCAACAGCGCCGGGCACGAGCGCATCGCCGCCGCACTGGCGTACACGGCGGGTCTGCCCGGGTTCGACGACTCCTGGACGCGGCCGTTGCCGCCGGCACCCCGGCGCCGCCGCGGCGAGGTGTTCGGCGCCGAGCTGGCCTGGACCCGCCGGCACCTGCTGCCCTGGATCGCCCGGCACCTACGCGGCCGCTCGTCGGGCGACGACCGGGTGGCCAAGCGGCCGGTGCCGCTGCCGGTGCCGCTCGACTAGGTCGGGTGCGGCAGGATTAGCGACGTGGGTAAGGGTGCGGGACGTCGGCGGGCGAATGCGACGACGGGACGGGTGTGCCCGTGCGGCTCCGGCCGGGCGTACGCGGACTGCTGCGCGCCGGCGCACGGCGGCGACGCCCCGGCGACGGCCGAGGCGTTGATGCGCTCCCGGTTCAGCGCCTTCGCCCTCGGCGACTCCGGTTACCTGCTGCGCAGCTGGCACTCCTCGACCCGGCCCGCCTCCCTGGAGCTCGACCCGGGGCAGCGGTGGACCCGACTGGAGATCGTGGAGACCGAGCGGGGCGGCCTGCTCGACACCGCCGGCACGGTGACCTTCCACGCCCACTACCGGGACGCGGGCCGGCCCGGCACGTTGACCGAACACAGCCGGTTCGTCCGCGAGAACGGCCGGTGGGTCTACCTCGACGGTGACCAACCCTGACGGCTGTTTGGGCGTAGGATGACGTCGGCGTAGTCCTACGCCGCACCTCCCTCCCGGCGCTCACGCCGCCGGCAACGCGGAGGCAAAGGGGGCCTTGAGCCCTCGGGACGTGGTGCCACATGCCCCACTCCGGCGGGGTCGGCGGGAGCGTGAGTCCCGGTGACCGTGCCGTTGACCGGGAGCATGTGATGACCACCCAGAGATCGTTCAAGGCCCGGGTTCGAGCCCGGATGGAGAAGACCGGCGAGAGTTACACCACCGCCCGCCGGCACCTGATCAATCGGGCCGCCGAGCCGGCGTCCACCGCCGCGTCCCCGCCAGCGCCTACCGAACCGACCGCCGCGGCTGCCGTGGCGCAGACCGAGCGGATCGCCGACGATCTGATCCGCGCCCGGACCGGCCGCGGCTGGGACGAGTGGTTCGCAGTGCTCGACGCCGCGTCCGCCACCGAGTGGACGCACACCCGGATCGCCCGTCACCTGGCCACCGAACACGAGGTGCCGGGCTGGTGGGCGCAGACCATCACCGTCGGGTACGAGCAGTCACGCGGCCTGCGTGCGCCGGGTCAACGACGCGGCGGTGGCTTCGAGGCCAGCGCGAGCCGGACGGTGGCCGTGCCGGCGCTGCGGTTGTTCGAGGCGTTCGCCGACGAGACGGCACGCGCCCGCTGGCTGCCCGACGTCGAGGTGCGCGTCCGCACCGCCACCGCGCCGCGCATCTTCCGGGCCGACTGGGCCGGTGGCCCCACCCGGATCGTGGTCGGCATCGACGCTGTCGGCGAGTCAAAGGCCCGGGTCAACGTCCTGCACGAGAAGCTGACCGGAGCCGAGCAGGCCGCGGAGCTCAAGGCGTACTGGCGGGACCGGCTCGCCGCACTGAAGGTGTTGTTCGAAACGGACGGAGACCACCGATGACCATGACATTCATCAACCTGCCGGTGCGCGACCTGACCACCGCCACCGAGTTCTACCGGGCGATCGGCTTCACCAGCGACCAGGCCGAGCCGGACGGCGACAGCATGGTGCTCACCGTCTCCGACACCACCCGGCTGGTGCTGCACCTCCGCTCGGGCTTCGAGGCGTACACCGGGGTCGCCACGACGGACACGGCGACCAGCCGGGAGGTCATCGTCGGGCTGTCGGCGTCGAGCCGGGGGCAGGTCGACGAACTGGTCGACCAGGCGGCGGTCGCCGGTGGGGAGTCGCTCGGGCCGGGAATGGCCAACGGGCCGATGTACATGCGTGGCTTCCGCGACCTCGACGGCCACCAGTGGTCGTTCCTGCACCTGGCCCGCTGACAGTGCGGCCCGGCGGCGGCCCGAAAAGGCCGCCGCCGGGCCCCGGTCAGTCCGGGCCGCCCGACACGACCGCGGCCACGCCGGCGGGCACGGCCGTCCGGCGCCGACGGGTCAGCAGCACCAGCGCCACCACGAGGTACGCCCCGGCGGTCAGCGCGAACGCCACCGCGTTGCCGGCCGCCGTGGCGAGCAGACCGTAGCCGGCGTACGTCACGATGATCAGCACGTCGGTGGCCATCCCGGCCAGGGAGGTGACGGTGGCGCGGCTGGTGCCGGTGATCCGGGCCTGGAGCCGCGCGTCGGCCAGCACGGTGGCCAACTGCGCGGCGCCGAAGGCCACCGCGAGCAGGATGAACCCCGCCGGATGCCGGAGCAGGGCACCCGCGGCCAGCGCGACGCCGACCAGCCCCAGCAGCGCGGCGTAGCCTCGGCTGCCCAGCCGCTCCCCCGCCGGGGCGAGCAGCCCGCCGACTGTCACTCCGGCCCAGAGCAGCAGCAACAACAGGGGCACGGCCTGCGCCCCGACGCCGGTGTCCAGGGCGAGCAGCGGGGTGTACTCGTCCAGAGCACCCCAGTCGGCGGCGACCACGGCCACCAGCAGCACGGCCGCCCGTACCGGCGGACGGGTGCGGACCTGTGACACTCCGGCCCGCAGCGTGTCCCACCACCCCAGGTCACCATCGTCGTCCGGGCTCGCGGGCGGGGCGGTGTCCAGCTCGTCCGGCCGGGATGGTGCGGCGCCCACCGGCCGGGCGGCCATCGCCGGCTCCGCGACCGGAACGCGTACGGCGGCGGGCGCGCGGTGTTCCGGGAAGCGGGTGGCGACGATCGTGGCGAGCAGGCAGGCGAGCACGCTGGCCGCGCCGACCACCGGGTACCCGCCGACGGCGAGCACCGGGCCGGCGAGCACTCCGGAGACCACCACGCCCAGCACGCCCGCCGTCCGCGCCCGCCCGAGCACCCGGGCGTACCGGCCGACAGCGCCGAGCCGGTCCAACTCGGTCCAGACCAACGCCTCCAGCGCACCGGAGACCAGTGCGCCACCGGCGCCCCAGAGCAGGAAGCCGACTGCGAAGGCCGGGTACGACGGCAGCAGCACCCAGAGCGCGAAACCGGCTGCGGCCACCAGCGGGGCGAGGCACAGCAGCAGCCGGCGGGACAGCACGTCGGCCCAGGCGCCGGAGGGCACCTCGAACAGGATGCCGGCGGCGGACCAGATGACGAAGAGCGACGCGATCTGCCCCACCGACAGCCCGGTGTCGGCGAAGAACACCACGTACAGCGGGTAGAGCAGGACGAGGTCACTGAGGAACGCGTACCCGTAGAGGGTCGCCGTCAACTGACGGACCGCCGGCTCGGGCACACGCGAAGCGATGGGGGTCATGGGGCCTTCCCGTGGGAGTGGAGACGGACACCGGACGTGCGGTGCCCGTGGTGGCCCACGGGATCGGCCGACGCTGCTGGATCAATGTCGCCAGGTCATGCCCGCGATGCTAGACAACCGACGCGGCCGCGGCCAGCGCTTTCGGCGTGCCGGGAAGCGCGACCGTGCCGGGTGAGCGAGGCGGGGCGGGTGAGCGAGGCGGGGCGCACGACGAGGGGCGGGGCGGGATCAGATCGATCCCGCCCCGCCGCCGTACCGCTGGTGTCAGCGCCGGTCGACCGGCGGAATGACAGTGGTGGTCTCACTGTCGTCGCTGGTGCGCTGCCCGGGCACCGAGCGATCGGTGCCGCCCGTGACCACCTGGGTGGCGTCGGGGTCGGCGCCGGCGCCCACCACCTGCGTGACGTCTGAGTCGGTCGAGCCGCTGACCACCTGGGTCGTGTCGTCGGTCGCGGAGGGCCGGGCCGGCGTCGGCGTAACGTCGTCGACGGCGCTGCGATTGACCACCTGGGTGGCGTCGGAGCTGACCGGGAAGTGGACGACCTGTGTGGCCTCCGGGTCGGTGGGCCGGGTCACCACCTGGGTGGCGTCGGCGTCGGCGGGCCGGGGCACCACCTGGGTGGCCTCCGCGCCGCTGGTGGTGGCCGACCGGCGGGCCAGCTCGGCCTCGGCGTCGCGGCGACCGGCCCGGTACGCCTGGGCGTGCTCGGCGATCAGCTGCGACTCCTGCTCGGCGCGGGTCAGCCACGACTCCCACCGACTCTGCATCGGACGGATCAGACCGCCGCCGACACCGACGACGAGGATGCCGCCGATCGTGGCCAGCACGGCGATCAGCACGGGAGTGGTGACCGCGGTGGCCACACCGATCTGGTTCAGCGCCGCGATGACACCGAGGCCGAGGATGAACACCGAGGCGATGGTGGCCAGCACCCGGCCGTACGACAGGCCGCCGAGCGCGCCACTGATGATGTCCTTGACCGCGTTGGCGATGGCGGCGGCGACCACGACGATGACGATCGCGACGAAGGCGCGGGGCAGCCACGAGATCACCGCGCCGAGCAGGTCGGAGATCGGGTTCGGGCCCCAGATGCCGAAGGCGAGCTGAAGGGTGAACAGCAGCACCGCGTAGTAGACGAGCTTCGCGACGATGTCACTGGCGTCGTACCGGGAGCGGCTCAACGCACGGCGGATGCCGCCGCGTTCGACGGCGCGGTCGAAGCCGACCCGTTCGAGGACCTTCTCCACGATCTTCAGTACGGCCTTGGCGATCAGCCATCCGGCCACCAGGATCGCCAGGAAGGCGACGGCCTTGGGCAGGAAGAGCATCACCGAGCGGAGAGCGTCGCCCACCGCGTCGCTGACGTTGTCACTCATCTGGTCATTCCTTAAGTGGGGCAGCCGGAACGGTCAGCCCCGACCTACCCCCGACCCGACGCGCGGAAACGCCGACCAGGCAGGGCCGCCCTCACGACCGGGTGCTGGTGAGCGAACAGCACGCGGCCGCGCGGATGTGGAGTGCCCCGAACCCGCCCTCGCCGTCGAGGATCTGTACGTGGTGATGAGGTGTGCGTGTTGCGGTGTTACCTGTCCTCGGTGCTGGGCTGCGTCGTGCGTGGGGAGTCGAACCCCGCGCTGCCCACCGCGCGCCAAGAAGGGTGCCGGGATTGCAGCCCGGCCCTGTGTGTACACGCCTCCACGACGGCTACCTGCTCCACATCGCTGCTGGAGTCACTCAGTCCAGCAGGTCAGCCTCCCAGTTGGTGCGCTGAATCCGCACCTCGAGCTCGCGCAGCTGCCCGGCGAGCCCGTCGGCGCGTTCCCGAAGCTCGGCGACCGGCAACGCGGCGAGCATCTTCAGCTCGGAGCGGAGCTGCCGGGCCAGGTGACCACGCCCGCTGCCGGCTGCGGCGTCGGCGGCCGCCGTGACGGCCGCGTGCCGCAGTCGCAGGACGTCCCGCCGGGCCAACGCGTCGGTGAGCGTGCCCAGGTCGTCGACCGGCACCGTGGCGTTGGTCCGGTTGATGCGCCGGATCAGCGTCTCCAGGTTGTCGAGAACCTGGTCCAACTCCGTCATGAGCACCGCGGCGTCCTCCGGAGGCAGCTCGCCCTCCTGGTACCGGGCGCTGCCGTTGATCCGGGCCCGCAGCTGCTCGACCCGTCGTGCCGCCTCGGCGCGTTCGGTCAGCGCCTCACCAAGTTTCATCTTCCACCCCCGAGTCAGCGGCCAGGTTAGCCGAACGTTGATCTTTCGGCCGACCGGTTTTCGGGCTGCCCGTCAGGGGTGGGCGCCCTCTAGCGCGCGGACGAGTCTTGGCAATATTCTCCGGAGTACGTGCGGCCACTGGAGCTACTTTTCATCCCCCCGCCGTCGGCCGCAGGAGGAGATGCAATGCACGTCGACCATTCCGAAGTGGATCGCCGGACGCTGCTGCGGGCCGGTCTCGGCGCCGCAACGGTCGCCGTCGTCGGGAGCGAACTCGCCTTCCCGGGCGCGGCGCACGCCGCGCCGGGCACCGACCTGGACTGGATTATCAGCTGTGACGAGTGGGCCGCCCGCCCGCCGAAGGACCCGCTGTCGGTGAGCGCCATCGCCACCAACAAGATCATCGTGCACCACATGGCGTTCCCGAACGTCACCGACTACTCCCGCGAGCAGGCGGTCAAGCTGGCCCACGACTGCCAGGACCTGCACATGGACGGCAACGGCTGGTCGGACACCGGCCAGCACTTCACGGTGAGCCGTGGCGGGTACGTGCTGGAGGGCCGCCGGGGCAGCCTGGAGCGCCTGGAAGCCGGCGACCGGCAGATGATCTCGGCGCACTGTCCAGGTGAGAACGGCCGGGCCATCGGCATCGAGAACGAGGGCACCTACGTCACCGAGACGCCACCCGAGGCGTTGACCGACTCGCTGGTCAAGCTCTGCGTCGCGATCTGCCGGCAGTACGGGCTGCACGCGCACGACATCTTCGGCCACTGGGACTTCCGCACCACCCAGTGCCCGGGCGCGGCCTTCTATCGGCAGTTCCCCGAGCTGCGGCGGCGGGTGCACGCCGCCCTGGGCACCAGGCTCGGTGACGTGCCGGCGCGTCGCTGGCCGGACCTGTGGCGTTTCGTCAACTCCCCCTCGGTCCGGGTGGTGCAGCACCTGCTCGCCCACCGGGGCTACCCGGTGACCGTCAGCGGCACGTTCGACGCCGCGACCGTCGCGGCAGTGCAGGACTGGCAGGCCCGCAACGGCATCGCGGTGGACGTGGACGCCACACTCACCACGCCGACCTGGGAGACCCTCGCGCCGGAGCTGGACCAGCACGCCGCCGGAGCGCCGGTCACGGCCGTGCAGGAAATCCTCGCCACCAAGGGGTACGCAGTCACCGTCACCGGGGCGTACGACCACGCCACCCGGAGGGCGGTGCAGGACCTTCAGGCGCTGCACGGTCTGCCCCGCAACGGCAAGCTCAGCACGAGCACGTGGTGCACCGTCGTTGGCGGATCGGTCCGCGAGTCGTTCCGGCACCGCTGAGCGCGTGGTGGCGGTGCGCGGCCCACGCCCGCACCGCCACGAGCCAGCTCACCGGTTTGATCCGCCGCCCGGGCGGAAAGAGTCCCGGGCATGACCTGGGCCCGTCGAGCCGTACCCGCTGTCGCCGCCGCCGTCGCGGCCCTCGCCGCGCGGGATCTGATCCAGCGCGACCACGCGTTGCTGCGCAACTTTCCGGTCCTCGGCCGGGCCCGCTACCTGTTGGAGACGATCGGGCCGGAGCTACGGCAGTACATCGTGGCCGGCAACAACGAGGAGCGACCGTTCACCCGCGACCAGCGCCGCTGGGTGTACGCGTCGGCCAAGCAGGAGAACAACTACTTCGGTTTCGGCACTGACAACGACATCGAGTACACCCCCGGGTACCCGATCATCAAGCACCGCACGTTCGGTCGTGCCGTGCCGCCGTCGTCACCGACCGCCGGGCACGACGTGCGGTTGCCCTGCGCGAAGGTGCTCGGCGCGGCACGGGGACGCGCCCGGGCGTTCCGACCCGAGTCGGTCGTCAACATCTCCGGGATGAGCTTCGGCTCGCTCTCCGGCAACGCCATCACCGCGCTCAACAAGGGGGCGGCGCTCGCCGGCTGCCTGCAGAACACCGGCGAGGGCGGCCTGTCGCCGTACCACCGCAACGGTGGTGAGCTGGTCTTCCAACTCGGCACCGCGTACTTCGGCTGCCGCGACGAGCACGGCCGGTTCAGCCTCGACCGCCTGAAGGACCTGGTCGCCGGCGCACCGGTGCGGGCACTGGAGATCAAGCTGAGCCAGGGCGCCAAGCCGAGCCTCGGTGGGCTGCTGCCCGGGGCGAAGGTGTCCGCCGAGATCGCCGCCACCCGGGGCATCCCGGCCGGTCAGGACTGCGTCAGCCCGTCCCGGCACGCCGAGTTCTCCGACTGCGACAGCCTGCTCGACTGGGTGGAGTTGCTGGCCGCCGAGACAGGACTGCCGGTCGGCATCAAGTCGGCGGTCGGTGACCTGGTCTTCTGGCAGGAGTTGGCCACCCTGATGCGGGACACCGGCCGGGGTGTGGACTTCGTGACGATCGACGGCGGCGAGGGCGGCACCGGGGCCGCGCCACTGATCTTCACCGACTCGGTGTCACTCCCGTTCCAACAGGGCTTCTCCCGGGTATACAAGATCTTCGCCGAGCACGATCTGCACGAACAGGTGGTCTTCGTCGGCGGCGGCAAGCTCGGCCTGCCGGACAACGCCATCGTGGCGTTCGCGCTCGGCTGCGACCTGGTCAACGTCGGTCGGGAGGCGATGCTGGCGATCGGCTGCATCCAGGCGCAGAAGTGCCACACCGACACCTGCCCCACCGGCGTCGCCACCCAGAACACGTGGCTCGCCCGGGGCCTGGACCCGACGTTGAAATCGGTCCGGGCGGCCAACTACCTGCGGACGCTGCGCCGCGACCTGACCAAGGTCGCCGAGGCCTGCGGCGTCGAACACCCCGGCCTGATCGGCACCGACGCCGTGGAGATCCTGGACGGCCGCACCGGCTCCACCCCACTGCACCAGGTGTACGGCTACCGGCCCGAATGGGGACTGCCCTCGCCCGCCGACCAGGCGGAGATCATCCGGCTGATGATCCCGGAGGCACCCCAGGGCGGCAGCGCCCCACCCTCCGCCACCGCCGTCGGCTGAGATCGCGCCCGACCTGGCCCGGCCTGGCTCGAACCAGGCCTGGCCGCTAAGCCACCCCGGCCACCGACCGGGCCCAGGCTCCGGCACGCCAGCCACCGACCGGGCCCAGGCTCCGGCACGCCAGCCACCGACCGGGCCCAGGCTCCGGCACGCCAGCCACCGACCGGGCCCAGGCTCCGGCACGCCAGCCACCGACCGGGCCCAGGCTCCGGCACGCCAGCCACCGACCGGGCCCAGGCTCCGGCACGCCAGCCACCCCGACCGGGAGGCATATTCGCTGATGAGCGATATACCTGTGAGTCATAAATATGACTCAGAGGTATAGCCCGTTTTCGCGACATGCCCTCCAGCCGCCGCCGATGCGGCAACAGCCCCGGCTCAGCGACCGACCGGCCCGCGCCGCTCCGGCATTGCTCGGCGGTGCGGTGCTGGGCGCGTGGCCTGCCGCGACACCTCGCGGACATCCTGACGATCGCCGCCAGCGCCTCGGGTGGGGCGGGCCGAGGACGCCGCGTCGTCCGGCTTTGACGGGATAACGCGTGGAGCCGCTGCCGAGGGCACCCGTATGGTGGCGCGGTGCTGATCAGACGCGAGACACCCGCTGACGTCGACGCCATTCGGGCGGTGCACTCCGCAGCCTTCGCCAAGGCCGACGGCGGTGACGGCGTACCGGTCGAGGCGACCCTCGTCGACGCGCTGCGCGCCGACGAGGGCTGGCTGCCCGCGTACTCCCTGGTGGCGACCGATTCGGACGGCCAGGTCGTCGGTCACGTGGTGGCCACCCGCGGCCGGGTGGGTGGTGCGCCGGTGGCGCTCGGGCTGGGGCCGCTGGGCGTGCTGCCCGACTGGCAGCGGCGGGGGGTCGGCAGTGCGTTGATGCACGCCGTGCTCGGCGCGGCCGACGCGCGGGACGAACCGCTGGTGGTGCTGCTCGGGCATCCCGACTACTACCCGCGCTTCGGGTTCCGGCCGGCCGTCGAACTGGGCGTCACCCCTCCGCAGCCGTGGGGGCCGCAGTACTTCATGGCTCGCCCGTTGCACGCGTGGCGCGAGTCGATCCAGGGCGAGTTCCGCTACGCCGGCCCGTTCGACGACCTGTGAACCGACCCGCTATCCGTCGGCGGCGCGCCACCGACCTGGACGGCTGCGTCGCGGCGCTCGCCGTGGTTCACCGGGCCGACGGGTACCCGCTGAACTGGCCCGCCGACCCGCACCGCTGGCTGCGCGAGCCGCACCCGGCGCGAGCCTGGGTCGCCGTTGATGCCGACGCGGCCGTTGTCGGACACGTGGCGGTGCATCGGATCCCCGAGAAGGTGGACGGGCCGCCCGGCCGGCCGACGGCCGAGGTGGCTCGTCTCTTCGTGGTGCCAAAAGCCCGTGGGTTGGCGCTGGGCAGCGCGCTGCTGAACCGGGCCCGCCAGTGGGCGGACAAACGCGCAACGGATCTGGTGCTGGAGTTGGCCGCCGATGGCACCGCGGCCGCCGCGCTGTACGAGCGCGCAGGATGGCGGTGCGTCGGCACCACCACGGCACCATGGGCCGCACCCGACGGCAGCCCGGTGTCGCTGCGCCACTACACGCTGCGTCACCGCGCGCCGGGCTCCGACGTCGCACCGGCCAGCACCGCCAGGCGACGGGCGAGCCGGCCTGCGGCCTCGCGCAGCTCCGGAGGCTCCAGCACCTCCATCTCGTGATCCAGGCGGGCGAGGTGCGCGGCGAGCCAGTCCAGGTTGTCGCCGCCGACGACCAGCACGGACCATCCGTCGCGGTCGTCCTCGACCCGCCCCACCTGTGGTGGGACCACCTCCCGCAACCGCTCCGGTGGGGCGTGCACCCGCACCCGGGCGAGGTAGCGGTACGGCGCCCCGGTCACGGCCCGCTGCACGAAGGCGACCGGATCCGGGTGCTGGCGCGCCGGGAAACGCCAGGTCGTCGCCACGGCAGCCCGCATCCGATCCAGCCGGAACGTCCGCCAGTCGGCGCGGTCGACGTCCCAGGCCATCAGATACCAGCGGCGGCCGGTCGTGACCATCCGGATCGGCTCGACCGTCCGTTCCCGCTCACCAGCGTCTTGGCCGGGATAGTGGAATCGAACGCGTACCCCGTCCCGACAGGCCCGGGCGAGTGTCACCAGCAGCTCCGCGTCGATCTCGGCGACCGGGCCGATGAGGGTGTCGGTGGAGCCGTGCACCGCCCGTACCTCGGCGCGGAGCCGCGACGGCATCACCTGGTCGAGCTTCGCGAGTGCCCGCAGCGCCGCCTCGCTCGCCCCGGCGATCGTGCCCCCGGAGGCGAGGCGCAGGGACACCGCCGTGGCGATCGCCTCCTCGTCGTCGAGAAGCAACGGCGGCAGCCGGGTGCCCGCACCGAGTTGGTAGCCACCGCCGACGCCCGACACCGCGCGCACCGGGTAGCCGAGCGTCCGCAGACGCTGCACGTCGCGGCGCACGCACCGGCCGGTGACCCCCAGCTCGGCGGCGAGTTCGGCGGCCGTCCAGGACAGTCGTCGTTGCAGCAGCGCCAGCAGGCGCAGCACCCGCTCGGTCGTCGCCTCGACGGTCACCCGTCGATCGTTGCACGGATAGCGGAACAACCCTGTCCGCTATCCGCGAGAGGCTGGGATCATGACCGATCAGAACAGGAAGCAGGGATCCGCCGTGACCCGCGACGTCCAGATCACGTTCGACTGCGCCGACCCGGCGCGGTTGGCCACGTTCTGGGCCGAGGCGCTCGGTTACCAGGTGCAGGCGCCACCCGGAGACTTCGAGTCGTGGGACCAGGCGCTGGAGGCGATGGGTGTGCCGCCGGAGAACCGCAACGACGCGTCGGCGGTGGTCGACCCCGAGGGCACGCGGCCACGGCTGTTCTTTCAGCGGGTGCCGGAGCACAAGCAGGTGAAGAACCGCGTCCACCTCGACGTACGCGCGGCCCCCGGGCTGGAGGGTGACGAGCGGATGGCGGCCCTGGAGGCCGAAGCCGAACGGCTCGTCTCGCATGGTGCCAAGCGGCTCAGTCGGCACGAGCCCGCTCCCCCGTTGGGCGCCGGTCATCTCATCATGGCCGACCCCGAGGGCAACGAGTTCTGCCTCGACTGATCGGACGTTCCCCCAGCTCACTGCCGCACTCGCCGGACGCCATGCGAACATGTGTACGTGTCGCCCGGCGCCAGCATCCTGCACGCCGACCTGGACGCGTTCTACGCGTCGGTCGAGCAGCGCGACGACCCGCGCCTGCGTGGGCGGCCGGTGATCGTCGGTGGCGGCGTGGTGCTCGCGGCCAGCTACGAGGCGAAGGCGCGGGGCGTCCGCAGCGCGATGGGCGGCCAGCAGGCGCGAAGGCTGTGCCCGGACGCGATCGTCGTGCCGCCGCGGATGTCGGCGTACACGGCGGCGAGCCGCGCGGTCTTCGAGATCTTCCGGCAGACCACACCGCTGGTCGAGGGGCTCTCCATCGACGAGGCGTTCCTCGACGTGGGTGGTCTGCGGCGGCTGGTCGGGCCACCGGCCGAGATCGCCGAACGACTGCGCCGGGAGGTCCGCGACCGGGTCCACCTGCCGATCACGGTGGGGGTGGCCCGCACGAAGTTCCTGGCCAAGGTGGCCAGCGGCGTGGCGAAACCGGACGGCCTGCTGGTCGTCGCACCGGACGCCGAGCTGGCGTTCCTGCACCCGCTGCCGGTGGAACGGCTCTGGGGCGTCGGCCCGGTCACGGCCGCGAAGCTGCGCGAACGCCGGATCCGTACCGTCGGGGAGGTGGCCCGCCTCGGTGAGGCGGCGCTGGTGTCGCTGCTCGGTGCGGGCGCCGGCCGGCACCTGCACGCGCTGGCGCACAATCGCGACCCCCGGGCGGTGCAGGTGGGGCGGCGGCGCGGTTCGATGGGCGCGCAGCACGCGCTGAGTCGCAGCCCGCACGCTTCGACGGAACTGGACGCCATCCTCGCCGGCCTGGTGGACCGGGTCAGCCGGCGGATGCGGACGGCCGGGCGGTCCGGCCGCACCGTGGTGTTGCGGCTGCGCTTCGGCGACTACACCCGGGCGACCCGCTCGCACACGGTGGGTAAGGCGACGGCGGACACGACGCCACTGCTCGCCGCCGCGCGTGCGCTGCTACGCGCGGCGCTGCCCGAGATCGATCGCCGTGGCATCACCCTGATCGGTGTCTCCGTGGGCAACCTCGACGACAACCCGGTCCAGCCTGAGCTGCCGTTCCAGCCGGACCCAGGGTCCCATCTGGACGCTGCGGTCGACGCGGTCCGCGACCGGTTCGGATCAGCAGCGCTCACGCGGGCGATATTGCTCGGCCGGGAGCCGGGCGTGGAGATGCCACTTCTGCCGGACTGACCGATAAGCGTGCGGCGTCCACGACCGAGCTGCGATCAGAGACACATCACAGCAGGTCGGCGGTTTAGCCGGCGGCTGACGGGTGACCCTTGGGGGGTACAGCCTGACGAGGGGGGCCCACCATGTCCGACGACACCAGCAACCGACCGAGTCGCACCGCCGAGCGTCCGCACGACGTGACCGACCCGCTGCTGTGGCAGTTGGCAATCGACGTGCTGAGCGCACACGAGCCGGACGACGAGGGCCAGTGCCGCAACCTCCAGTGCGCCGGGCAGTCCTGGCCGTGCGCGGCCCGCACCGGCGCCGAGCACTCGCTGCGACTGGCGCGCAGCACTCCCAGCTCCGTCGAGGTGACCATCGACGGCACTGACAGCGAGGACGTCGACACGGACGGGCGCCGCGACGCAGCGGTGCCAGCTGCGCGCTGGGGCTGGAACGCCGGCCCCGCAGCGTCGCACCGAGGGGCGAAGACCGCCTCCGCGGCGTGACGGGCCACCAACATCTGAACTGATCCGCACCGCACAGGCGAACGCTCGGCCGGTTGTCCGGCCGAGCGTTCAGCTGTCGTGGCAGAGCCAGGCCACTTTGCGCCGCAGCAACTCCCGATGCCCGGGCGCCTCGTACGCCCGAACGTCCACGGCGGGCTGTGGGCTTCCGGTGATCCGGGAGCCCACAGCCGAAGAGGTACACCTACAGGGTGCGGGCCAGCCGGTCGGCGAGCGTCCGGGTGAAGCGGGCCGGGTCGGTCAGCTCACCGCCTTCGGCGAGCACCGCCAGGCCGTAGAGCAGCTCGGCGGTCTCGGTCAGGGCGGCGGTGTCTGTGCCCTGCTCATGGGCCTTGCGCAGCCCGGACACCAGCGGGTGACCGGGGTTGATCTCCAGGATCCGCTTGGTCGTGGGGATCTCGTGCCCCATCGCCCGGTACATCTTCTCCAGGGTCGGAGTGAGGTCGTGGGCGTCGCCGACGACGCAGGCCGGTGAGGTGGTCAGCCGCGACGACAGGCGGACCTCCCGGACGCTGTCGGTGAGGGTGGTCCCCAGCCAGTCGAGCAGCCCGGCGAACTCCTGTCGCTGCTGCTCGCGCTCGGCCTCGGCCTGCTGCTTCTCCTCGTCGGTGTCCAGGTCGATCTCACCCTTGGCGATCGAGCGCAGTGGCCGACCGTCGTACGTGCCGACCCGCTCGACCCACACCTCGTCGACCTGGTCGGTGAGGAGCAGCACCTCGTGCCCCTTGGCCCGGAACGCCTCCAGGTGCGGAGAGTTCTCGATGGCGGCCCGGGACTCGCCGGTGGCGTACCAGATGTCGCTCTGGCCGTCCTTCATCCGCGACACGTAGCCGGCCAGGTCGGTGGGTTCGGCCGGGTCGTTGGTGGACGCCACCGACAGGATGTCCAGCAGGGTGTCGCGGTTGTCGGTGTCGTCGATCAGCCCTTCCTTGACCACCGCGCCGAACTCGGTCCAGAAGGTGCGGTAGCGCTCGGCGTGGTTGGCCTTGAGGTCCTTGACCGTGGCGAGGACCTTCTTGACCAGGCGGCGGCGGACGATCTGGATCTGCCGGTCCTGCTGGAGGATCTCCCGGGAGATGTTCAGCGACAGGTCGTGCGCGTCGACCACGCCCTTGACGAAGCGCAGGTAGGTCGGGACCAGCGCCTCGCAGTCGTCCATGATGAAGACGCGCTTGACGTAGAGCTGGACGCCACGGCGGCCCTGCGGGGAGAACAGGTCCAGTGGGGCGTGGCTGGGCAGGAAGAGCAGCGCCTCGTACTCGAAGGTGCCCTCGCCCTTCATGTGCACGACCTCGAGCGGGTCGGCCCAGTCGTGGCTGACGTGCTTGTAGAACTCGTTGTACTCGGCGGCGTCGACCTCGTCGCGGGGCCGCGCCCAGAGCGCCTTCATCGAGTTGAGGGTCTGCACCTCGCGGGTGGCGGCCTCACCGTCGGCGCCCTGGCGTTCGACGCTCATCCGGATCGGCCAGGCGATGAAGTCGGAGTAGCGCTTGACGATCTCGCGGACGGTCCACTCGGCCGTGTAGTCGTGCAGGTTGTCCTCGGTGTCGGCCGGCTTGAGGTGCAGCGTCACAGTGGTGCCCTGCGGCGCCTCGTCGACCGCCTCGATCGAGTACGTGCCCTCGCCGGTGGACTCCCAGCGGGTGCCGCCGGTCTCGCCGGCCTTGCGGGTCAGCAGGGTGACCCGGTCGGCGACCATGAACGCGGCGTAGAAGCCGACGCCGAACTGGCCGATGAGGTCCTGCTTGGCGTGGGCGTCGGCGGACTCGCGCAGTTGGCGCAGCAGCTCGGCGGTGCCCGACTTGGCGATCGTGCCGATCAGCTGGACGACCTCGTCGCGGGTCATTCCGATGCCGTTGTCGCGCACGGTGAGGGTGCGGGCGTCGCGGTCGATCTCCAGGGCGACGTGCAGGTCGTCGGTGTCGGCGACGAGGTCCTTGTCGACGAGGGTGGCCAGCCGGAGCTTGTCCAGTGCGTCGGACGCGTTCGAGATGAGTTCCCGCAGGAAGACGTCCTTGTTCGAATAGATCGAGTGGACCACCAACTGGAGGAGCTGACGCGCCTCGGCCTGGAATTCCAACGTTTCGGCCTGGTTGCTCACACCGTCTCCCATCTCGGCTCGTGCGAAGGTTCGCGGAAAGGATACGAGTCGTCACGGGTCGGGGTGTGAGCGCGTCCGGGTCGTATTCCCGATCCGGCCGGCCAACCCCGTGAGATGGCTGACTTTGCTCAACAGAAGTCAGGTCGGCTAACGTGACGGCCATGAAGATCGCTGGAAGCACCGCCCTCGTCACCGGCGCCAACCGTGGCCTCGGCCGGCACCTGGCCGCCGAACTCCTCGCCCGGGGCGCCACCGTCTACGCCGGCGCCCGCAACCCCGACAGCGTCGACCTACCCGGCGTGACGCCGGTCCGCCTCGACATCACCGACCCCGCCTCGGTGGCCGCCGCCGCCGAGCTGGCCGGCGGCGTGAACCTGCTGATCAACAACGCGGGCATCGACACCCGGACCGACCTCCTCGACGGCGACCTGGACCTCGTCCGGCTGGAGCTGGAGACCCACTACATCGGCACCCTGTCGACGATCCGGGCGTTCGCGCCGGTCATCGCCGGCAACGGCGGCGGAACGATCCTCAACGTGCTCTCGGTCCTGTCCTGGTTCGGCTCCCCGACCCACGCTGCCTACAGCGCCGCCAAGTCCGCCGAGTGGGCGATGACCAACGTGCTGCGCGTCCAACTGGCCGACCGGGGCGTCCGGGTCGCCGGCCTGCACGTCGGATACCTGGACACCGACATGGCCGCGGACATCACCGGCCCGAAGTCGGACCCGGCGGCGATCGCCCGCATCGGCGTCGACGGCGTCGAGGCCGACGCGTACGAGATCCTCGCCGACGACCTCAGCCGCCAGGTGCAGGCCGGGCTGGCCGGCGGCGTCGCCGCGCTCTACCCACAGCTCCCCTGACCCACCACGCGACGGGCCGCCACCGGAAGAACCGGTGGCGGCCCCTTCCCGGGTACGCGGTCAGCTCGCCTGCAACGTCACGTCATCGATCACGAAGGTGGTCTGCAACGACGAGTCCTCGGTGCCGGTGAACCGCAGCGTCACCGTCTGCCCGGCGAACGCGCCCACGTTGAGGCTGCGCTGCACGTAACCGGTCGCGGCGTTGAGATTCGAGTACGTCGCGAGGGTGGTCGAACCCGCCTGCACTGTGAGCCGGTCGTACGCCGTGGAGCTGGTGGTCTCGGCGGTGTCGATGTGCAGCCAGAACGACAGCGTGTACGTGGAGCAGCCGGCCGGCAGGGTCACCGACTGCGACAGGCTCTCGGTGCGGGTGGTGCCGAACCCGTTGAGCCACGCCTTGTACGACCCGGTCCGGGCCGGCTGGCCGCTGGCGTTGGTGATCACGCCGGAGGACGCGGTCCACGGCGTGCTGCCGCTCTCGAAGCCACCGTTTGCGACCACCTGGCCGCCGGTGCAGGTCGGGGTGCCGCCGCCCACGGCGAGCTGCCACAGCGCGTACGCGACACCGTCGGCCGCCCGGTTCAGCACTGTGGCGCTGACGTTGGCGGTGGTGTCGCAGGACCGGTGGTAACACGGGTCGTACGCGGAGTTGGCGGTGCCGCCCCACTTGGCGGCCTGGGCGCTGGTCTTGCGGGCGCTGGCGCCGGCGGCGTAGCCCGAGGTGGGGATGCCGGCCTGCTGGAAGTAGTAGTCGTCGGAGCGGCCCTGGCCCTCGACGTTCTCCTCCGGTTGCAGGCCCAACGAGTCCCAGTACGCCTTCAGCGGCGCCGCCGTGGTCGAGGTGACCCGGTTGATGAAGTACCCGCCGTTGGTCGAGCCGACCATGTCGAAGTTGTAGTAACCCTTGATGTAACCGCGCTGGGTGGCGCTGAGCGAGTTGACGTAGAACCGGGAGCCGTTGAGCCCCTGCTCCTCGTCGGTCCACCAGGCGAACCGCACCCGTTTGGTCACTGTCGGGTTCTGCGCGGCCAGGACGAGGGCGTTCTCCAGCAGGGTCGACGAGCCGGTGGCGTTGTCGTTGATGCCCGGGCCGGCCGAGACGCCGTCCAGGTGCGCGCCGAACATGACCACCTGGTCGGCCGGGCCGCCGGGCCACTCGGCGATGAGGTTGTTCGAGGGGTACCGGCAGCTGGAGCAGTACTGCTCGCTGACGGTGTAACCGGCCGACTGGAGCCTGGTCTTGACGTAGTTGAGCGAGGCGGTGTAGCCGGCGGAGCCGGCCCGTCGGTTGCCACCGTTGCTGGTGGCGATGGCGTTGAACTGGGTCAGGTGCGCCTGGACGTTGGTGATGGAGATGTCCGGCGCGGCCAACGCGGCGGCGGACGCGGCGATCGGCCGGGTCACCGTCGTGGCGGTCGGAGGTGACGCGGTCGCCGGTTGGGCGGCCAGCGGCACCGTCATTCCGGCGAACACGGCGAGCGCGATTCCCGCGCTCAGCGTTCTGCCTCTCATGGGGGCTCCTCGGGGTTGGAGAGAGATACCCGAGACACTGACAGATATCTATTTCTTGAGCATCGGTCGTTCGTCCCGAACCGCCGCCGGTTCGACGGTGGGTACCGGCGTCGGCACAGGTGAGTAGAGGTGTCAGGATGGGTAGGTAACGCGGCAGGGGTCGTCGGGCCCGGAACGGGGGCTTGCGATGGGGTCGGATCGAGCGTGACGCGACCCAGCATTGACCTGTTCGTCGGCGGCGGCGACACCGGGCGGTTGATGGCACAGCTGGACTGGGCCGGCACCCCGCTGGGCCCGGTCGGCGGATGGCCGCAGAGCCTTCGCGCCGCCGTCCGGATGGTGCTCTCCTCCCGGTATCCCATGCTGCTGCTCTGGGGCGAGAGCTACTCCCAGCTCTACAACGACGCGTACTCGGCGCTGATCGGCGACAAGCACCCCGCCGCGCTCGGCGACGACGTCCGGGTGACGCTGGCCGAGGGCTGGCACGTGCTCGCCCCGCTGATCGAGGAGGCCATGGCGACCGGCGTGGCCAGCTGGGTCCCCGCGCTGCAACTGCTGCTGGAGCGGGCCGGCTACCGCGAGGAGGCGTACTTCAGCGTCTCGCACGCCCCGGCCCGCGACGACGACGGCAGCACCGTCGGCGTACTGACCGTGTGTAGCGAGGTCACCCAACAGGTGGTCGGCGAACGTCGGCTCCGTCTCCTGCGCGACCTGTCAGTGCTCGGCGACGGACGCACCGTCGACGTGGACGCCACCGGCGCTCGGCTGATCGACGTGATCGACGGCCACCCCCTGGACGTGCCGTTCGCCGCCATCTACCTGCGCGACGGCACGGCGCTGCGCCGGGTCGCCTGCACCGGCGGCGACCAGGGGCACGCCCGGGCCCTGCCGGACGCCGTCGAGCTGACCGACCCGGGCCCGCCCGCGTACGCCTGGGGGCTGGCGGACGCCGCCGAGGGCCGGGCGACCCAGGTGACCCACGTCGCCGACCTGCTGCCGCTGCCCGCCGGCCCGTGGAACGATCCGGTCCGCACCGCGCTGGCGCTGCCGCTGCCCTCCGCCGACGAGGATCAGCCGCTCGGCGTCCTGCTCGCCGGAGTCAGCCCCAGCCGAGGGCTCGACGAGGGGTACCGCTCCTTCCACCAACTGCTCGCCCAGCAGATCTCCGTGGCGTTGCGCAACGCCCAGGAGTACGAGGAGGAGCGGCGCCGGATCGAGGCGATGGCGGAACTGGACCGGGTCAAAACCGACTTCTTCGCCAACGTCAGCCATGAGTTCCGCACCCCGTTGACCCTCATCCTCGGCCCGCTGACCGACGCCCTCACCGACGCCACCGCCCCGTTGCCGGCGGTGCAGCGGGAGCGGGTGGAGACCGGCTGGCGTAACGCCACCCGGCTGTTGACGCTGGTCAACAGCCTGCTCACCTTCTCCAGCCTGGAGGCCGGGCGCGCGCGCAGCGACGCCCGGGTGGTCGACCTGGCCGCGCTGACCGCCGAGCTCGCCGGGGTGTTCCGGGCCGCCGTCGAGCGGGCCGGGCTGACTCTCGAGGTGAGCTGCCCACCGCTGCCCCGGCCGGTCGCTGTCGACCCGGTCAACTGGGAACGCATCGTCACGAACCTGCTCTCCAACGCGCTGAAGTACACGTTCATCGGCCGCATCCGGGTCACCCTCGACGCCGACGACGAGGAGGTGCGCCTCACCGTCGCGGACACCGGCATCGGCATCGCGGAACGGGACCTGCCAAAACTCTTCGAACGCTTCCACCGGGTGCGGGGCGCGCGCTCGCGCAGTCACGAGGGCACCGGCATCGGCCTGGCCCTGGTGCACGAGTTGGCCCGGCTGGAGGGCGGCGACGTGCGCGTGATCAGCCAGGTGGGCGTCGGCAGCAGGTTCACCGTGACGCTGCCCTGGTCGGCGGCGCATCGCACAGCGGTCACCGGGCCGGCGGTGGACGGGCGGGGTGACGCGGCCCGCGCCGCCGTCGAGGAGGCGATGGGCTGGCTCACCGAAGCGGACGACGTGCTGACCGAGCCCGATCCCGCGTCCGGGCCGGCCACGGACGAGCTGGCCGGCGCCCGGATCCTGCTCGCCGACGACAACGCCGACATGCGGGCGTACCTCACCCGGCTGCTCGCCGGGCAGGGCTGGCGGGTGCGGGCCGTCACCGACGGCCGGCAGGCCCTCGACGAGATCCACCGTGATCCACCAGACCTGGTCCTGACCGACGTGATGATGCCGGTGCTGGACGGCTTCGACCTGGTGCGCCGGCTACGCGCCGACCCGACGACCCGGACGATGCCGGTGCTGGTGCTCTCCGCCCGCGCCGGTGGGGAGGCCAGCGTGGAGGGCCTGAGCCTGGGCGCCGACGACTACCTGGTCAAACCGTTCGCCGCGGCCGAGTTGATCGCCCGGATCCGGGCCAGCATCCGCCGAGCCCGCGACCGTTCCCCCGCCGCGGTGATCGGCAGCGACCCGACGACGGGCACTGTCCCTGCGCCGTCGGCCCGACCTGCCCCGGTCGGGCCCGTTCCGCCGACCCCGGTGGTCGAACCCGTCCGCGACGCGTCCGTGGTCGTGGAGGGGCCGGCCGACCCGGACGGGCTGGGTGACCTCCTGGACGTCGGATGGACGTACCCGTCCGCACCCACCTCCGCCGCCGCGATGCGTCGGGACGTCCGGGGCTCACTGGGCGAGCTGGACGTCGACCCGGACGTGCTGGAAGATCTCCTGCTCGCCGCCTCGGAGGCCATGAACAACGCCGTCGAGCACGCGCAGCGGCCCAGCCGCCCGGAGGTGCGGGTGCGCGTCCAGGTGGGTGGCGGTCTGGTCCGGATCTCGGTACGAGATTTCGGCACCTGGCGGGACCGCCGGCCGGCGATGGACCGGGGGCGCGGCGCGCTGCTGATGAACGCCTACGGCGACGTGCGGCTGGTCTCCACCGCCGAGGGGACGACTGTGACCATCGAGCGTCGACTGGCCTGATCGCCGGCGGCGCGTCAGAGTCGGCGGCCGCTGGCGTCGCGGGCGATGATGCCGTCCAGCCGCTCCCCCGGAGTGAGCCGCGCCGGGTCGAACCAGAAGATCAGCACCTGCTTGTCGCCGCTCCATGGCGCCACTCGGGCGTCGACCTGCCGACCGTCGACGGTGCCGATGATCCGCTTGGCGGGGCCGACGAAGTAACCGAAGGTGGGCACCGGCGCGGCGAAGCGCTCGTCGTAGCCGATCTGGTGGAACCCGGCGCTGCGGTCGCTACCCTCCACGTCGTTGACCAGGATGTCGGTGCTCAACGAGCCGTCCGGAGCTTGGCGACCGGCGGCCAGTCCGATGGACACCTCGGGTTCGCCGGGCACGGACACCGGGACGAAGTAGTAGACCCGACGCTCGGCGCCGTGCCGCACCCCGCTGTCCACGATCTGGCCCAGCGGCTTCGGTGGCGGCTCGTCGCGGCCCACCGTCGGCGGTGGCGTGGAGCCCAGCGACTTCTCCGCCCACGGCGAGACACCGACCGACGGTGGAGCGACGGCGACCGGCGGTGGGTGCTCGGTCGGCGCCGGATCGCCGGGCCCGGACGCGCCGACCGCCACCACCACGACCACGGCGGCCAGGCCGGTCGCGAGCGACGCCGCCCCGGCTCCGGCGACGCGCCGACGGGTACGCAGCCGACGCCCCTCGCGCATCACGGTGGTCAGGTCGAGCACGGCGTCGGGGCGCTCGGTCGCCCGCATGGCGTGGCGGAGCCGGTCCAGCTCGCTCATCGGCGCGCCTCCTCATCGGCCGTGCGGGGCGCGGCGGTGCGCAACTTCTCCAACGCTCGCGAGCTGGTGCTCTTGACCGTGCCGACGGATACGGAGAGTTCCCGGGCCACCTGCGCCTCCGGCAGGTCGAAGTAGTAGCGCAGGACGACGATGGCGCGCTCCCGGGGACTCAGCGCACCGAGGATGGTGATCAACCAGCGCCGGGTGGCCACGTCGTCGGCCACATCGCCACGCCGTTGCTCCGGCACCGCGTCGGTCGGGTACTCCCGCATCGGCCGTCGCCACCCGTCGACCAGATGGTTGACCAGCGTGCGGCGGGCGTACCCGTAGGCGTCGTCGTCGTGGATCCGCGACCACGACGCGTAGGTGCGCACCAGTGCGGTCTGCGCGGCGTCCTCGGCCTGATGGTGGTCACCGGTCATCAGGAACGCGGCGTGCACCAGTCGCGCGGACGCCGCCCGCGCGAACTCGACGAAATCCGCGTCACCCCGCGCCACCGCGAACCCTCCCCGTGCCACAGAGCTAGAGACGGGCGAGGTCGGCAAAAGGTTGAGCCCTGGGTCACATCAACTTTTCGCCACTGTCACCCGTCTTCTCCTCCGCGCCGCCGCCGAGCGACGCGCGAGGGGAGAGACATGTCGACGAAGGCTACCCGCCGATGGGGTCGCGCCTCGATGGCGTCGCTGCTGGTGGTGGCGCTGCTCACCGGGTGCGGCCTGCCCGCCGCCGGGCAACCCGCCACCGACCCGGTCGCCGCCGGGCCGCTGCCCGATGGACCGGCGACACCTGTCGGTCGGCCGACCGGGGCCGCCGAGGTCCGACCCAGTTCCGCGCCCGTCATCCCGGTCAGCTACCCCGCCACCGGCGGTAACCGCTGGTCGGTGGCGCCCGGCGAGACGACCCCCGGGCGCGCGACGGCCGGCCGGTTGCTGCGCTACCGGGTCGCCGTGGAGCGCGACATCCGGGGCCTGCCGGCGAAGGACATCGCCACGGCAATCACCACGACGTTGAACGACCCACGCGGGTGGACGGCGGGCGGGGCGTGGCGGTTGCGCCGGGTCGGTGCCGGCGAACCGACCGACTTCACCATCTACCTGGCGACCCCCGGCACCCGCGACACCCTCTGCCAGGACGTGCCGGACGCCTACACCTCCTGTCGCAACGGTGGCCGGGTGGTGCTCAACGTGGCGCGCTGGGTCAAGGGGGTACCGGGTTACGGCGCGACAGTGGAGACCTACCGGCAGTACATGGTCAACCACGAGGTGGGGCACAAACTCGGGTACGGCCACGAGCGGTGCCCCGGACGGGGCCGACCGGCACCGGTGATGCAGCAGCAGACACTGGGCCTGCACGGCTGCACCGCGAACGCCTGGCCGTACCCGAAGGGAAAGGCCCGCTACAGCGGGCCGGTCGGGGCGTACGACGACGCGATCCCCCGGCGTGAGGGCGCGTACTCGGCGTCGTGAGGACGGCGTGCCCTCAGGTTTGCCGACGGCGCTCCTGTTCGAGTCGCTCGTCCTGCCGGCCCATCTCGTAGATGGCGTTGAGACTGGTCGGCAATCGGCTGACGTTGTCGGGCACCGGGCCGGAATCCGGCTCCGGGCCGGAATCCGGTACGGGTCCGGGGTCCGGCCGGGGCGCGGCGACGGCAGGAACCGGGGCCCGGCGGCGCAGGAGCAACAGCGCCAGCACCGCGAGGACCGCCACGACCAGCAGGTACGACGCGGGTGGCCAGGCATTGCGGGTGGGGCTGGCGAGCGCCGGCGGGACGGTCGGCGCGGGGGTGTCGCCGTCACGCGGCGGCACGGCGGCCTCGCGGGTGCCGGTGCCCTCCCCGGCGGTGCGGCGATCGGATGCTGCGGGTGCGGGGACACCACCACCGCCCGCCGACCGGGCTGGCTTGGGGATCGTGATGGGTTCCGCCGGGCTGGGCCGACCGGCGACCGGTGGCCGACTCGGCGTGGCCGCCCCGGTGGGGGTGTCACTCGGCGTCGGAGCGGCACTCGGCGTGTCGCCACCGAGCAGATCGTCGACGATCCGGCCGACGCCGCCGACTATGTCACCGAGCGGATTGGTGGTGGCCGACGGGGACGGCGCGGGTGCGAGGGCGAGAGTCAGCGCGAGAACGACGACGGTAGGCATGACGCCACCTCCGATGTGCCGATATGCCACGCACCGTACCGCATCGTGGGATCGCGTGGGTGACACCGGCACACCGGGGCGGGGACGCCTCTGGCGCTCGCCCCCGCCCGCGAATGTCGCTGATGGTCAGACCGGCAGGCCACCGACCTGAGTGGAGATCCACGGTCGGATCGACGGCAGGTCGACGTAGATGGACGGACCGGTGGCGCAGGTGGAGTTGTTGTTGCCGGCCCGGCTCGTGGCGCCGATCAGGTTCCACACTCCGTTGACCCGGCGCACCTGCGGACCACCCGAGTCGCCGTAGCAGGCGCCGGAGTTGCCGTTGGTGTTGTTGGTGCAGATCTCGTACGGACCGTTGATGCCGGAGCACCGGCTGTCGGCCACGATGGACGTGTCGAGTTCATTGGCCACCGCCGGGGCCGAACCGCAGCCCCGCGGGGCGCAGGTCTGGCCCCAGCCGATGATCCGGGTGGCGGTACCGACCGCGCCGGAGGTGCTCGGGATCGGGGCCGGCGCGTACGTGACCGAGCTGGCCAGTTGCAGCAACTTGACGTCGACGCTCGGGTGGTTCACCGCCCGGGTCACCCGCACCACGGTCCCGCCGCTGGAACGGTTGATGCTGCCCACCCGCACCGAGGACGGCGTCGAACAGTGCTTGGCGGTGACCGCCCAGTTGCCCTTGATCAGCGTGCCGGTGCAGCCGGAGACGTACACCATGAAGGGGTAGTTCTCCGTGGCCGGTCGGCCGCCGACCACCAGCGGGCTGATGTCCGAGGCGCCGTTCCAGGTGTACGTCGTGCTGGCCGGCGCGGCCAGGGTGCCGGCGAACAGCGAGTTCACCCGGCTCGCCTCGGCGGCGCTGGGGTTCGCGTTGCGGCAGGAGACCGGTGCGCTGCTGCCGGACATCAGATCGGAGCAGAGGCCGGTGCGCCGGTCCGGCAGGCCCAGGATGTGGCCGACTTCGTGGGTGGCGATGCGGGTGCGGTCGTAACCCTGGTTGACGGCCGTGCGGCCCATCCAGATTCGGCCCGAGCCGAGACCGGTCGGCTGCGCGCGGGGCCAGCCGTCGTCGACGTAGATGGTGATGCTGGCCGGGGTGCCGGCCAGGAGTCGGACGTTGCTGACCCGGCTGTTCCAGATCTGCGCCGCCTGGTCGAAGTTGGTGCGGAACTCGCCGGTCCGGCTCGCGTCGTAGTAGACGGTCCGGACGGCGGCGGCCGGCGTACCGGTGGCGAGCTGCATCCCGGCCGCCGCCAGGATCGCCGCCAGCATGGCCAGCGCCGCGCGTCTCAGTTGTCCTCGGAACATCGGGTACTCCCCTGCGGTCGTCCGGCGGCCGTCGGCCACCGGTTCATCGATGCACGTAGATATTAATGTGACGGCGGTCGATGTTCGGCATAGCGGAAGCGTCATACCGGCGACGTGGACGCTGTTACCCAGCGGTTACGCCGCGGCGAAGCGCCCGTGCCGGGGCCGGACGACGGTGGCGGCAGAGGGTCACCGGCAGCGCCGCCGCGACGTGACCCCGGTACCGAACGGAGAAACCACAATGAGGATCAGGAGCGCACTGACCGCGTTGGCGGTCGTCCTCGCCGGGCTGGTCGCCAGCGCCGGCAGCAGCACCGCCGCGGGCACCACGACCGCAGCGGCGTACTGCGGGATCACCTGGGGCAGCGCGGAGAAGGCGGCCGGCGCGCTGAGCGGCGCCCCGCTGGTCGACGTACGGACCGGCCGGCACGACTGCTACGACCGGGTGGTGTTCGAGTTCAACGGCCCGGTCGACGGTTACGCGATCGGCTACGGCGAGACGTGGACCGAGGGCGAAGGGTTGGCGTTGTCGCCGTACACCGCCGGCGGGGCGCTGTTGCGGGTCTCGCTGCGGGCCCCGGCGTACGACGACGACCACCTGGGCACCGTGCCCTATGCGGTCGGCGAGCACGTGGGGAACCTGCTGCGCTACCCCACGCTGCGTGACGTGGTGTTCGGCGGCAGCTTCGAGGGCTACAGCACCTTCGCCGTCGGCGTACGGGCGCGGTTGCCGTTCCGGGTACTCGTGCTCGCCGGTCCCGGCACCCACAGCCGGGTGGTGCTCGACGTCGCCCACCAGTGGTGACCGGAGCCGGCCGATCCGCTTGGCCGTCCGCCGAGGTGAGGCGGACGGCCAGGCGAGGCACTAACCCGGCTGGGCGCGGCGCGCCGTAGCGAACCGGCGTTGGTAGGCGGCCGGGCTGATCGACAGCTTCCGGGCGAAGACCCGTCGCATGCTCTCGTAGCTGGGGAAACCGGCGAGGGTCGCGGCCTGCGTCGCGCTGTGGCCCTGATCGAGCAACGCCCTCGCCATGTCGAAGCGGATGTTCTCCACGTAGCGGGCCGGCGTGGTGGACAACTCGTCGTGGAAGAGTCGGGTGAGCTGCCGGGTGCTCACGTTGAGGTGTCTGGCGAGTTCGGTGAGCGAGTGCTCGCCACGCGGGTTCGCCGTCACCACGTCGGTGATCGTCCGCAGCGCCGCCGAGCGGGGCGGCGGTCCCTGCAGCGGCGCGGAGAACTGGGACTGGCCGCCCGCACGCTGCATGTACACCACCAGGGCGCGTGCGACGTCGCGCGCCAGGTCGGGCCCGTGGTCCTCCTCGACCATCGCGAGCGCGAGGTCGATGCCGGCCGTCACCCCTGCCGAGGTGTACGTGGTGCCGTCGCGAACGTAGATCGCGTCCGGCTCGACGCGGCACGCTGGATAGCGGGCGGCGAGCTCGTGCGTGACCTGCCAGTGCGTGGTCGCACGCTTCCCGTCGAGGACACCAGCGGCGGCGAGCACGAACGCCCCGGTGCAGATCGAGGCGACCCTCCCCGCCACCGCCGCCGGTAGGCGTACGGCGTCGGCGAGGTCGGCAGGCACCTGGGCGCGCGGAAAGTGGTCGGACCCGGCCACCAGGAGCGTGTCGAGGGCGGGCTCGGCAGCAACGGCACCGTCAACCGCCATCCGGACCCCGAGACTTGATGTGACATCCGCGCCGGTCGGCGACAACAGCACGATCCGGTAGTCGGCGCCGAAGCGGTTCGCCTCCTTGAACACCTCCGCCGGCCCGGCGACATCCAATAACGTCACCCCGTCGTAGACGAAGATCGCGACGCGATGCGGACCGGTGTTCAGCACCGCTCATTCGTAGCACGCCGTTACCGACCGTGAACCGTGTCCGGATATGAGGGATTCCTGGCCGGACGAGGGCGGCGGCGTACGACGATCGGTGGGCAGCATGGAGGACGTCAGCACGTCAGCAGACTGCCGAAAGGTCGGAGGACATGTCAGAGGTCATCGGGGGGTTGGAGATTCCTGAGACGGCGGCGGTAGCCGCAGCGACCAGGCACATCCAGGAGACCACCAGACCGGTCATTTACCACCACTCCCGGCGGGTTTTCCTCTTCGGTCTGATTCACGCTCGCAGGCTTGGCGTGACACCGGACCCGGAGCTGCTCTATCTCGCGGCCATGTTCCACGACACCGGCCTCCTGACCCCGTTCTCCGACGTCGAGCAGCGCTTCGAGATCGACGGCGCCGACCACGCGCGCGCGTTCCTTCTGGGCCGGGGTTTCTCGACCGCCGCCGCCGAGACCGTGTGGACGGCGATCGCGCTGCACACCTCGCCGGGTATTCCCGATCGGATGGGTCCGGAGATCGCCACCACGTACCTCGGCGTCCTGACCGACGTGCTCGGCCTCGGTCTGGACGGGCTGGAACACGATCAACTGGGCGACATCCTCGCCGCCCACCCACGCGGGGACTTCAAGAACGAGTTCCTGCGCGCCCACGTCGACGGGCTGAAGAACCGCCCGGAGACCACGAACGGCACCGTGAACTCCGACATCCTCGAACACTTCATTCCCGGCTTCCAGCGCGTGACGACTGTCGAACGCATCGTCGGTTCGCCCTGGCCGAGTTGATTGGACGCCCATGCGAGCGATCACCGTAAGCGACCGTGACGCGGGTGTCGGCGGGCTCACCCTGACCGACATGCCGTACCCCCATGCCGCGGAGAACGACGTCATCGTGCGCGTCCACGCCGCCGGTTTCACCCCGGGCGAACTCACCTGGCCGGCGACGTGGACCGATCGCGCCGGCCACGACCGGACACCCAGCATCCCCGGGCACGAGCTGTCCGGAGTCGTTGTCGAACTCGGTTACGGAACCACCGGGCTCACCGTGGGCCAGCGGGTGTTCGGGCTGACCGACTGGGCGCGCAACGGATCCCTGGCCGAGTACACGGCGGTGGAGGCTCGCAACCTCGCTCCGCTCGCGGCCGACATCGACCACGCCGTGGCTGCGGCGCTGCCCATCTCCGGACTGACCGCATGGCAGGCACTGTTCGACCACGCCCACCTCGCGCCGGGCCAGACCGTCCTGATTCACGGTGCCGCGGGCGGCGTCGGCTCGATCGCCGTTCAACTCGCCCGGGAGGTGGGCGCCCACGTGATCGGCACCGGCCGGGCCGACGACCGTGACCTCGCGCTCGCTCTCGGCGCGCAGACCTTCGTCGACCTGGACGCCGACGACCTGCACCAGGTCGGCGAGGTGGACGTGGTGCTCGACGTCATCGGCGGCGAGATCCTCCAGCGGTCGACCGACCTGGTACGCCCGGGCGGCACCGTCGTCACCATCGCCGCGCCGCCCACCGTTCAGCCGAAGGACGGGCGAGCCGTCTTCTTCGTCGTCGAGCCTGATCGCGTCCGGCTGATCGACCTCGCCCAGCGTCTGCGCAGCGGACGGCTCAAACCCATCGTCGGCGGCGTCCGGCCGCTGCACGAAACGGCCTCGGCGTTCGCCCGTCACCAGCGCGCACCGGGCAAGACGATCATCCAGGTCGCTGACGAACAGTGACTCAGACGTGCAGGGTGGGTCGGTAGACGAGCTCCTGGGTGCGACCGTCGAGGGTCCGGCTCTCGATCAACTCCAGGTCGAAGTCGGCCGCTCCCTGGAAGATCGGCTCGGTGCCGGTCTGTCCGGTGATCACCGGGAAGAGCGTCACCTGGACGAGGTCGACCAGCCCGGCGGCCATCAGCGCCCGGTTCAACGACAGACTGCCGTGCGATCGCAGGGGCACGGCGGACTCCTCCTTGAGCCGGGCGACGACGGCGACCGCGTCACCGCGCACGACTGTCGCGTCCGGCCAGTCGAGGGGACCTTCCAGCGTGTTCGACACCACGGTCGCCGGGAGGTTCCTCATCTGGGTGACCCAGGCGTCGCGGACATCGGACTCCTCGGTGCTCGCGGCCAGCATCTGCGCGAACACCCGGTACGTGTTGGCCCCGAAGACCATGCGCTGCTCCGCGCTGTACACGGACAGGCGGTGTGCGAGCAGTTCGGAGCCCTGCTTACCCCAGTAGCCGCCCCAGTTGCCGCTGGTGGTTCCGAAGCCGTCGAGGCTGGAAAAGACGTCGATGGTGTAGGTAGCGGTCATGATGTTCTCCGTTCACGGGTGAGTTCGGTACGACGGGTCTGCAGGTAGGCGCGCTCGGTCTCGTTGGTGGCCAGTGCCGCGGCCTGGTCGTAGGCGGCCATGGCCTCGTCGTTGCGTCCGAGCCGCGCGAGCAGTTCGGCCCGGGTGGCGGGAAGCCGGTGATAGCTCGGGAGGTCGATGCCCTCCAGCGCGGCGAGGGCCACCGCCGGCCCGTGCACCTCGGCGACGGCGACCGCACGGTTGAGCGCCACGACCGGGGTCGGCGCGAGAGCGAGGAGCTGGTCGTACAGCGCCAGGACCTGCGGCCAGTCGGTGGCGGCACCGTCGGTGTGTACAGCGCTGATCGCGGCCTGGATCTGGTACGGGCCGGGCCGGTTACGGCGCAGGCAGCGGCGGACCAGGTCGTGGCCCTCGGCGATGAGCGGCCGGTTCCACAGTGATCGGTCCTGGTCGGCCAGCAGCACCAGGTCGCCGGTCGGGCCGAGCCGGGCCGGGCGGCGCGCCTCGGTCAGCAGCAGCAGGGCGAGCAGGCCCAGGACCTCGGGCTCGTCGGGCATCAACGCGGCGAGTTCGCGGGCCAGCCGGATCGCCTCGGCGCACAGGTCCGTTCTGATCAACGGGCCGGCGGTGGACGCGTAGCCCTCGTTGAACATCAGGTAGAGCACCGCGAGGACGGGCGGCAGCCGGTCTGGCAGCTCATGTTCGGCCGGCACCCGGTACGGGATGGCGGCGTCGCGGATCTTCTTCTTGGCGCGCACGATCCGCTGGGCGACTGTCGCCTCCTGGACCAGGTAGGCACGGGCGATCTCCGGTACTTCGAGGCCGCCCAGCAGGCGCAGGGTGAGAGCCGTCCGCGCCTCCGGAGCCAGCGCCGGGTGACAGCAGGTGAAGATGAGTCGCAGCTGGTCGTCGCGCACCGGTCCCACCTCCGAGGGCTCATCCTGGTGATACAGCAGCAGGGCCTGGGCGTGCCGGGCCTCGCGGGTCGACTCCCGGCGAAGACGGTCGACGGCACGGTTGCGTGCGGTGGTCACGATCCAGGCCCCCGGGTTCGGCGGCAGGGTCTGCCACTTCTGCAGCGCCGTGGTGAAGGCGTCCTGGACGGCCTCCTCGGCGAGGTTGATGTCGCCGAGGAGGCGGGCCAGGGTGGCGACGCAGCGGCCGTACTCCGCGCGGTAGATGCTCGCCAGGTCCATGTCGGGGAGACCGGCTGCCGGTCAGGCCTGGGACAGGTCGTCGAAGGGGCGCACCTCGACCGGGCCGCAGGCCGCCGCGCACCTCTCGGCCCAGGCCAGCGCCGCGTCCAGGTCCGCGCACTTGATGACCCAGAACCCGGCGATGTGCTCCTTCGTCTCGGCGAACGGCCCGTCGCTCATGGCTGTGGTGCCGTTCTCGACCCGGACGACGGTGGCGCTGTCCGGCGAGGTGAGTCCCCCGCCGAAGACCCAGGCGCCCGCGGCCTGCATGTCGTCGTTGATCCGGCCGGTCTCCCTGAACATGGCCTGCGTCTCCTCGTCGGACGGCGTCGGTGCGCCCTCGACGAAGTGCACGGACAGCAGGTACTGCTTCATGATGGTCCTCCGGTAGCTCGGTGGGATAGGAACAGGTCAGGCGGCCAGGCGGCACGCGACGGCGGGGATCACGATCGCGGCCGCGACGAGGTGGGTGAGCATCAGCAGCGCCTTGGTGGCCGCCCCGGCGTCGGCGATCACGTCCGGCACCAGGGACAGCACCGTCAGCACCACGGTCGTGCGGACGAACGTGAGCCGGGGGCGTCGGGCGAAACGTGCCAGCGACGCGGCGATGGCCACGCCGATCAGCGAGAAGACTGCGGTCAGCACGCCGAACCCGGTCACGGGGATCGGGGCGCCTCCCAGCTCGAGGCTGATCCCGGCAAGGTGTCCGGCGGCGGCGACGGTCATGGTGGCGGCGCTCGCAGCGGCCGTGGCGACGACACCGGTCCGGATCACCGCACCGACGGTCGACGCGGTGGCGCGGGTCGTGTTCGCAGTGGCGGTCATCGTGCCCTCCAGTGGGTGTGCGGCCCGTTGCGATGCCGGGCTCTCACCAGGGCTACGAACTGAACCGCTCCCAATCGACAGCACGCCCACAATTTTTGTCGACGAGTTCTGACTTCGGCGTGAGACGACGGAGTCTCGGGACATAGCGGACGAGCCCGACCACCGATTCTCGCAGCTCGACCGGCCGCGGCACCGCACGCCGCTCGGCGTGCGGTGCCGTTGGGTGGGTCGTCATTAGGTCCCGTAGGAGGTCACCGCGGTACCCGTCGGCCTTGCCGTCGTTCCACCAGCCCACGTCCTCGGGCTCGGCGTTGGCATCACCAGACTTCAGAGCGTGCGCTGGTATTCCTCCCAGGTCCGCTTCGGGCTGACCGCCGGCCCATCATCGACACCCCGGTTGGCGAGGCCGTTACGACCGAGGTAGTAGTCGCCGGCCTGGTTCTGCGCACCGGTCGACTGATCGGTGTCGGAGAGCGCGATGGCGTGGATGTGGTAGCCCCAGTCCCCCTGGGCCGGGGTCCGCAGCCACGCGGCAAAGCCCACAGTGCGCAGTCGACGCAACACGTCCGTCCGGACCGCCGAGGAGAGACCGCTGACCGACAGGTCGAGCGCGCCGCCGCCGTCGTGCGTGCCGGCGGAAGCGCCCACACCGCTGCTGTACGAGCCCTGCGTGATGCCGAGCTGGCGGCCGAGCAGGCGTTCGGCCTCGAACAGCATCGACCTGGTGCGGGTGTTGACCTGCACACCGCGCAGGGTCACCACGCTGCCGGGCGAGATCGCTCTGACCACTGTGTAACGGCCCTCGCCGAGCGACCGCAACGACGACGGGCCGGGCAGACCTGTCGCGTCGAGACCGGTGTAGCCCAGCGACCGCTGGTACGCGGCGTACGCAGTGATCGTGCTGGTGCCGAAATGCCCGTCGACGTACGCCGACGAGAGCAGCCCTCTCGCCTGGAGTGCGCGCTCCACCAGCAGGACGCTGTCCTTGGCCCCCTCGGTCAGCGCGGTGTCCGGCCGACGCGGGTCGATCTGCGCCGCCTTGATCAGCGCCTCCATGTCCAGCTGCGGCAACGCGGCCGTGGCCGGGCCAGCAAGCGGTACGGCGCCGACCACCGCCGCACCGGCGGCGACCAGCAGGTTCCTTCTCGTGAGCACGCTTCCTCCGCAAGATATTAACGAATCGACATGACGGAATGAAGCTAGTCTTCAATGTGGGAGCTGAGTTGTCACCCCCGCTGGGGCCTGCGAACGTCCTCGGGATTGCCTCTCGCCGGTCGACACGGATGGTCGGGGCCGGCCGGCCCCGACCATCCGTGTCAGCTAGCTGCCGGAGCCCTGCTGGGTCGGCTCGGGTGCCTGCCCGACCGCCTCGTCGGCCAGGTGCCAGACCTCCCGCATCGGGGCCCACCAGTCCCCCGATCCGGGCTCGGCGATCGACTCCTGACACGGGTCGGTCACCTTCCACCACTCCTGCGTCTGCGGGTCCGCCGCGATCAGCCGCAGGTCGGCCTCGTAGTCGTCGCCCACGTACTCGTAGTAGCCGAAGAGCAGATCGTCGTGGAGGAAGATGGTGTAGTTGCGGAAGTTCGCCTCGCGCAGCGTCTTCTCCACGCTCGGCCAGACGGCGGCGTGCAACCGCAGGTAGGTTTCCCGCTGCTCGGGGCGGAGTCGGATCACGCAGCCATGACGTTTCACGTCGTGCCCTTTCGTGTGAGCTGGTTCAGGGGTGCCGAAGGCACCTGACCGTAGCGGTCGGACCGTGCCTGGAGGGGGCCAGCCGGCCCCCGATGTCGACCGTTCTGCCAGGACTACGCACTGTGGCGCCGGGTCTACCCTCGGGTGATGGAGGGCCGCGTGCTGGTGGTCGAGGACGACTTCTCGATCCGGGAGGTCACCGCCCTCGGTCTGCGCCGCGCCGGTTTCCGTGTCGACACCGCAGTCGACGGACGGCAGGCCCTGGCCGCGTTCCGCGCCCACCCGGTCGACCTCATCGTGCTCGACATCATGCTGCCGGGCCTGGATGGTCTGGAGGTCTGCCGGGAGATCCGGCGGACCAGCCAGGTACCGATCCTGATGCTGACCGCGCGCACCGACACCATCGACGTGGTGGTCGGGCTGGAGTGCGGCGCGGACGACTATCTGCGCAAGCCCTTCGACCTGCCCGAGCTGGTGGCCCGGGTTCGCTCGGTGCTGCGCCGGGTGAGCGTGCCAACCCCCTCGACCGTCATCGAGGTCGGCGGCCTGGAGATCGACCCGGGCGGCTTCGTGGTCCGCCGGCACGGCCGAGAGGTGGCGCTCACCGCCACCGAGTTCCGCCTGTTACTGGAGCTGGCCCGCCGGCCCGGTCAGGTCTTCACCCGGGAGCTGCTGCTGGACCTGGTCTGGAACCACGACTTCCTCGGCGACTCCCGACTGGTCGACGTGGCGGTGCAGCGGTTACGCGCGAAGGTCGAGGACGACCCGGCGCAGCCACGGCTGATCCGGACCGTTCGCGGCGCGGGCTACAAACTGTCGACGGGCTGACGGGGGGGCGGCGATGGCCGGACGCGCGGTGTTCCCCGGACGCCTGCGGCGCCGGCTGACGATCGCGTTCGTCCTGGTCGCCGGCGTCTCGGCCGGGCTGCTCGCCGGCGGGACCGGGCTGCTGCTGCGGCAGTCCTGGTTGGACGCGTCGCTGCACGAGGCCGCCGCCGACGCCCGCTACCAACTCGTTCTCGCTGGGCAGTTCCTGCCGCTGACCGAGCAGCGCGGCACCGAACTGCTCACCAGCTTCGAGGCCAGCGGTCGGCACGTGCTGCTCGTCGACGGCCCGACCCACGCCTCGCACCCCGCGTACGCCCCGGTGCTGGGGACCCGGTTGCGGGCCGTCGTCGCGGACGGGCGGCTCGGCTATCAGCGCTCCGCGCCGGAGGAGCGTCCTCGGCTGCTGGTGATCGGTGGGCGGATTCCCGGCTCGACCGCCGAGCTGTACGTCCTCACCGTGGAGGACGACGTCGCCACCGACCTGGGTCAGCTACGCACAGCGCTGGTGGCCGGCTGGGTGCTCGTGGTGTTGCTCGCCGCCGCAGTGGGTCACGCGTTGGCCCGCCGCACGTTGGAGCCGGTGGGCCGGGCCAGCCGGGCCGCCCGGGCACTGACCGAGGGCCTGCTCGCCACCCGCCTGCCGGTACGCGGGCGCGACGAGTTCAGCGTCTGGGCGGCGACGTTCAACGAGATGGCCGAGGCCCTGGAGTCGAAGATCGCGGCGCTGTCGGCCGCGCAGGCCCGCGAGCGGCGGTTCACCGCCGACGTCGCGCACGAGCTGCGTACCCCGGTGACCGCGTTGGTGGCCGCGGCGTCGCTGCTGCGCGAGCACCTCGACCAGCTGCCCGACGACGCCCGGCCGGCGGCCCGGCTGCTGGTCGGCGACGTGGTCCGGTTGCGCCGGTTGGTCGAGGATCTGATGGAGATCTCCCGGCTGGACGCCGGGCGGGAGCAGTTGGCCATCGGGCCGGTCGACGCGTTGGCGCTGTTGCACGGCATCGTCGCGGCGCGCGGCTGGTCGCCGCGGGTGCGGGTCAGCGGCGAGCCGGTCGTGGCGCGCACCGACAGGCGTCGGCTGGAGCGCGTGCTGGCCAACCTGGTCGCGAACGCGGTCGAGCACGGGGGTGGCGAGATCACGGCCAGCGTGGCGGGCGCGGGCCCGCTGGTCGTCTTCGAGGTCACCGACGAGGGGCCGGGCATCCCGGCCGAACATCTGCCCCGCGTGTTCGACCGGTTCCACCAGGTCGATCCGTCCCGCTCCGGGCCGGGCAGTGGGCTCGGGCTGGCCATCGCCCGGGAGCACGCCGAGCTGCTCGGCGGCGCGCTGAGCGTGCGCAGCGAACCGGGCGAGGGCACGCGGTTCCGGCTGGAGCTGCCCGCTGACGGTCCCGCCGGCCCGCACGGTGACGTGCCGCACCCGGACGACCGCGCCCAGCCGGGTCCGGTTGGGCGTACCGCCGGCACGCCGGGCGGTGTGGGATGACCGGCCGCGGCACGGTCGGGTTGGGCGCGTCGGCGCTGGTCGCGGCGCTCCTGCTCGGCGGCTGCGGCACTCCCCGCTCCGGTGACCTGGGCCCGGCGCCCACCGCGCCGCCGCCGAGCGTCGCACCCACCGACCGCCCGGAACCCACCCCGACCCGGGCCGCGGCACCGACGCCACCACCCACGAATCGGCCGCCGGCTCCGTCGACACCGGCGTCCACCGGTACGCGCCGGGCGGGGCCGGTGACCATCGAGCTGTGGTACGTCCGCGCCGGGATGCTCGTGCCGACCCGGCGCACCCGGCCGGCCACGCTCGCGACGTCCCGGCTGGCGCTGACCGAACTGGCCACCGGGCCGAGCCCGGCCGAGGCCGCCACCGGAATGACCACCCTGCTTCCGGCCGGCATCGAGGTCACCCGCATCGCCGACGGCGTGGCGACGCTGCGGGTGCCGTCCGTCGGCGACCCGGCCACCCGTCGGCTGCGCGAGGCGCAGGTGGTGTGGACGCTCACCCAGTTTCCCAGCGTGCGTCAGGTCCGCCTCGACGGCGCGGCCCCGGTCGACCGGGCGGACTACGCGGACCTGCTGCCACCGATCGTGGTCACCGGCCCGATCCCCGGCGAGCGCGTCTCCGCCCCGCTCGTCGTCACCGGCACCGCCACCGTGTTCGAGGCCACGGTGAGTGTCCGGGTGCTGGACGCCGCCGGCCGGGAGGTGGCCACCGGTTTCGGCACCGCCAGTTGCGGCAGCGGCTGCCGGGGCGGCTACCGGGTCGTGGTCGGCTGGCGCCCGGTCCGCGAGCAGAAGGGCACGGTCGAGGTGTACGAGGTGTCCGCCGAGAACGGCGCGCGGATCAACACGATGGCCGTGCCGGTGGTCCTCGCCCCCGGCGGCTGACCACCCGTTCATCCGCCGGACTCCCGCTGGAAACGCAATCGTTTCGTCGGCTGGGTGCGAGGCAACTCACGAAAGCCTGCACGATCAGCCAACCGCGAACTAGGGTCAGTACGACATCGTTTCGCGGGGGGTCGGGATGCTGGGTGGTCAGCAGGTGGGCGCGGGTGCCGGGGTGCCGGCAGCCCGGGCTCCGCGCTGCACCGACAGCGACCTGTTCACCGTCGTCATCGACACCCTGCGCGAGGTCGGCTTCGACCGGATGACGATCGACGCCGTCGCCGCTCGCGCCCACGTCAGCAAGGCCACCATCTACCGACGTTGGGACGGCAAGGCCGAGCTGGTCGTCGCCGCCCTGCGCGACCGGCAGGTGGGTGTGCACAACCCGCCGGACACCGGCTCCCTCCGCGGCGACCTGATCGAGTTGCTGCGGGCCACGGCCGCGATCTGCACGGCCGACTGCGACCTCATGCAGGCGTTGACCTTCGCCATGCGGACCAACCCCGAGCTGGAACGGCTGGTGCGTCACCAGGTGCTGCCGGCCGGGCGGGTGGCCAGCACCGCCATCCTGGTCCGGGCCGCCGCCCGCGGGGAGATCCCGCCGGAGGCCGGCGAGCGGGAGCTGTTCCATGATCTGGCGCCCGCGCTCACCATGTCCCGCATCGTCGCGCACGGCCTACCCGCCGATGACGCGTTCCTCACCCAGGTCGTCGACCAGGTGCTGATTCCGGTACTCCGCTATCAGCACGACCGTCCGTCGCCGGCCTGATTCACCGAATATTCGCAACACGGAAGGCTTCACCATGCCCGGAACCACCTCGACCGCGCCCGGCGCGCCCAACGCCGGGGCGTCGACAGGCGCACCGCACCCGCGGCGCTGGATCGCGCTGGCGGTCATCGCGGTCTCACAGCTGATGGTCGTCCTGGACGCCACGATCGTGAACATCGCGCTGCCGCAGGCCCAGGCCGACCTGGGGATCACCGACGCGAACCGGCAGTGGGTGATCACCGCCTACACGCTGGCCTTCGGTGGTCTGCTGCTGCTCGGCGGTCGCATCGCCGACTACTGGGGGCGCAAGCGCACCTTCCTGGTCGGCATGACCGGTTTCGCGCTCGCCTCCGCCCTGGGCGGTCTGGCCACCACCGGTGAGATGCTCTTCGCCGCCCGCGCGTTGCAGGGCGCCTTCGGCGCGCTGCTCGCCCCGGCCGCGCTGGCGCTGCTCACCGTCCTGTTCACCGAGGCCACCGAGCGGGCCAAGGCCTTCGCGGTGTACGGCGCGATCGCCGGCGGTGGGTCGGCGGTCGGACTGCTGCTCGGCGGGGTGCTCACCGAGTACGCCGACTGGCGCTGGTGCCTGCTGGTCAACATCCCGGTCGCCGCCATCGCCATCGCCTTCGCGCTGCCGCTGGTGCCGGAGAGCCGGGCCCACGGCAACACCCGCTACGACGTGCCCGGTGCGATCGTGGTGACCGCCGGCCTGGTCTCCCTGGTCTACGGCTTCACCAAGGCGGCCGAGGACGGCTGGGACGCCACCGCGACGCTCGGTTTCATCGCCGCGGGCGTGGTGCTGCTCGCCGTCTTCGTGGTGATCGAGCTGCGCTCCAGCCACCCGCTGCTGCCGCTGCGGATCCTGCTGGACCGCAACCGGGGCGGGGCGTTCCTCACCTCGACGCTGATCGGCGCCGGCCTGTTCGGGGCGTTCCTCTTCCTGACCTTCTACTTCCAGGTGGTGTTGCAGTACAAGCCCCTCGAAGCCGGTCTCGCGTCCCTGCCGGTCACCGCCGGTGTGCTGATCGCCGCGGGTGGCGCCAGCCAGCTGATGCCTCGGCTGGGTGCCAAGCCGCTGATGGTCGCCGGTTCGGCGCTCGCCGCCCTGGGCATGCTGGTGCTCACCCAGATCGACGTGAACACCTCGTTCCTCACCCACCTGCTGCCCGCGCAGGTCGTCCTGGGCCTGGGGCTGGGCTTCACCTTCGTCCCGCTGTCCAGCCTCGCCCTGGTCGGGGTGCCGGAGCACGACGCCGGCGCGGCCAGCGCGACGCTCAACGCCACCCAGCAGATCGGTGGCTCGCTCGGCACCGCGCTGCTGAACACCTTCTACACCAGCGCGGTCGCCGCCTATCTGGTCGGACGGGCGCCGAACCCGGTCAACCAGGTCGAGGCGCTGGTGCACGGCTACCGGGTGGCCTTCGCCTGGGGCGCGGCGCTGATCGTGCTCGCCGGACTGGCCACCCTGGTCCTGGTGAAGGTCCGCAAGGAGGACATCCCGACCGGCAACACCGTGCACATGGGTTGAGCCTGACCACCGTGGCCGCCGTCCGGAGCGCCCCTACCCCGGGGCGGGCCGGCCGGCGGCCACGTCCGGTAGCGTCCCGATCATCGTCGAAAATCTCGTTTGAGGAGATCCATGTCGACCCCTGCTGACCAGATCATCACAGCTCTGCGCGCGGGCCACGAGGAGCTCGCCGCGCTCGTACGGGACCTCAAGGAGGACGACCTGCTCCGGCCGTCGGGGGCCAGCGAGTGGCAGGTCTCCCAGGTGCTGAGCCACCTGGGCAGCGGCGCCGAGATCAACCTGGCGACGCTGGACGCCGCCCGTTCCGGCGCGCCCGGCCCGGACGGGGACTTCAACCGGGGCGTGTGGGCACGCTGGGACGCGATGTCCCCGGCCGAGCACGCCGCCGGGTTCCTCGCCACCAACGAACGGCTGGTCGAGGCGTACGAGGCGCTGGACGCCGAGACCCGGGCCTCGATGCGGATCGACCTCGGCTTCCTGCCGGAGCCCGTCGACGTGGCCACCGCGGCCCGGTTCCGGCTCAGCGAGTTCGCCCTGCACCAGTGGGACGCCGAGGTGGCGTTCAACAGTTTCGCGGCGGTGACGCCGGGTGCGGTGGCGCTGCTGCTCGACCAGATCGGCGGCATGCTGGCCTGGACCAGCCGACCCCAGGAACTGGCCGGCCGGGAGGCCACAGTGCTGGTCCGGCTGCACGCGCCCGAGCGGACGTTCGGGCTGCGGCTGGGCGAGAAGGTCGAGATCGTCGACGCGCCGGAGCGCCCCGACGGGGAGCTGGTGGCCCCGGCCGAGGCGTGGCTGCGGCTGGCCACCGGACGGCTGGGCCCCCAGCACACCCCCGACGGGGTGCAGGTGACCGGCTCGGTGACCCTCGACGACCTGCGCCGAGTCTTCGTCGGCTTCTGACCAGCGGCCGTGCGGGCCGGTCTCCCCGGCCCGCACGGCGCGTCAGCCCTTCACGCAGACCACCTGCTTGAGGTGCGCGACCACCTCGACCAGGTCCTCCTGCTGGGCCATCACCTCGGTGATGTCCTTGTACGCGCCGGGGATCTCGTCGACCACCCCGGCGTCCTTGCGGCACTCCACCCCGGCGGTCTGCGCGGCCAGGTCCTCCGTGCTGAACGTCCGCTTGGCCTGCCCCCGGGACATCCGACGCCCCGCCCCGTGCGACGCCGAGCAGTACGCGTCAGTGTTTCCCCGCCCCCGCACGATGTACGACCCGGTGCCCATCGACCCGGGGATGATGCCCAGGTCACCCCGGCCGGCCCGGATGGCGCCCTTGCGGGTCACCAGCACGTCCACCCCGTCGTAGCTCTCCTCGGAGACGTAGTTGTGGTGGCAGCTGATCGGCTCGTCGTAGCCGACCTGCGGGAAGTGCTTGCGCACCACACCGCAGAGCAGGGCCAGCATGACCGCCCGGTTGCGCCGCGCGTACTCCTGCGCCCACCAGAGATCCCGCCGGTACGCGTCCATCTCCGGCGTCCCGGCGAGGAACACGGCCAGGTCCCGGTCCGGAAGGTCAGCGTTGTGCGGCAGCCCCCGGGCCACCCCGATGTGCCGCTCGGCCAGCTCCTTGCCGATGTTGCGGGACCCGGAGTGCAGCATCAGCCAGACCCGCCCCTCGTCGGCGCCGCCCTGCTCCAGGCAGACCTCGATGAAGTGGTTGCCCCCGCCGAGGGTGCCGATCTGCCGCTGCGCCCGCGTCTCCAGCTGCGCCACCCGCCGGTCCAGGCTGGCGAACCGGCCCCAGAAGTCGTCCCAGCCGGCCTGCTCCAGGCCCCGGATCCGACGCGTGTCGACCGAGTCCTTGCGCTGGGCAAAGCCGACCGGGATGGTGGCCTCGATCGCGGAGCGCAGCCCGGCCAGGTCGTCCGGCAGGTCGGCGGCGGTCAGCGAGGTACGGACCGCCGACATCCCGCAGCCGATGTCGACGCCGACCGCGGCCGGCGAGACGGCCTGCCGCATCGCGATCACCGAGCCGACCGTGGCGCCCTTGCCGAAGTGCACGTCGGGCATCACGGCGACACCCTGCACCCAGGGCAGCGCACCGATGTTGCGCAGCTGCTTGGCGGCCTGCGGCTCGATGGCGTACGGGTCGGTCCAGACCCGGACCGGTGCCCGGGTACCGGCGAGAGGGGTGAATCCCATGGTGGACTCCTTCAGTCGTGCCGTGACCGGTAATGATCAGATTTTGGTCGCCAGCGGCGGTGCGCGGATACGAAAGGGCCGCCCGATCCCGGTGGGATGGGCGGCCGGCGGACGCGTCAGCGTCGGCGTCAGTCGCGCCACCCCGGCTCGTTGCGCCGCGATGGGCAGTAGGCACGGGTATTGGCGGTGAGCTGCAAAGGGGTGTTGGCAGGGAGCAGGCACCAGCGGGCGTCGGTGCGGACGCGTCGCGACATGGCGTACTCCCTCCGGGTTGCTCGGTTGACGGTGCACCGACGACAGTAGGAGGGCTGCGGGGCGTCCGCAATGGATATCGCCGCTACCGGCCGCCGACCCGGCGCGCGACCGCCAGCAGATACTCCTTGCGATCCAGCGGATTGTTGTCCCAGCGGGTCCGCACGGGAGCGGGGCCACGCACCGGCCGGTAGCAGTCGAACTCGGTCTCCAGCACACTCTCCCCTCGGGTCAGCGCAGGCAGGCGACGCTCCAGCGCGTGCACCAGACCGGCCGGGATCTCACCCTGCACCAGGTAGGACGCGCCCTGCCCGGTGGTGTCGGTCGGCACCGCGTCCAGCCGGGTGAGCGCGGGCAGCAGCGTGCCGAGGACGTCACCCGGCACCTCCAGCCGGAAGCGGTGTACCGGCTCGTGGACCCGGGTGCCGGCACGGGCGAGTGCGGCCATCAGCACCAACGGGGTGAGATTGCGGAAGTCCCCCGCCGTGCTGGACATGCTCTTGTCGAAGGTGCCGTGGGAATGGCTCTGCCGTGCCCAGTAACCGGCGTGGGTCATCGTCACCTCGCAGTCGGGGACCTGCCACCCGTGAAGGCCCTGGCGCAGGGTTCGGCGCACGGTCTCCTCCACGGCGGTGAAGAAGGCCGGTGGCATCGAACCCAGCTCGACGCCGAGCCGAAAGGTCACGCCGGCACCGGTCGGCGCCGGCGCGATCCGCAGCCCGACGGTGGCCAGGAACGGGTTGGGCGCCACCGCGATCACCTCGACCGCCTCACCGACGCCGCACACCCGCTCCACGTGCACCGTGCTGGTCTCCCGGAACGTCACCCCCACGCCGAAGTCGTCGACAAGGGTGGCCTGGATGACCTCCTTCTGCACCTCGCCGTAGAGCGACACGGTGATCTCGTGCTGCCGGTCGTCCTGCCGCAGGTTGATGAGCGGGTCCTGCTCAGCGAGCTGGATCAGCGCGGCGTGCAGCGCGACCCGGTCGGCGGGGCGCGTCGGCACCACCACGGTCTCCAGGGTGGGTGGCGCGAAGTGGCGGTCAGTGCCGGCACGTTCGGGTGGTACGCCCACCGGGTCGCCGATCCGAGCGTGCTTGAGGCCCCACAACCGGGCGATGTGGCCGGCTTCGACCGCCGACGCCATCACGTCGGCCCCATGGGCGACGACTCGCACGGCAGTGACCAGCTCCGCGTCGACCGCGCCGACGCGGACCCGGTCGCGAATCCGGATCGTGCCGGCGAAGAGCCGGACCAGGGCGATCTTCTCTCCGGCTGGACCCCGTTCGATGGCGAACACGGTGCCGGAGACCGGGGCGTCGGCGTCACCCTGGACGGTGGGCAGCAGCTCGGTGATCCCGGCGATCAGCGCGTCCACCCCGGCACCTGTGATCGCCGAGCCGGCGTAGACGGGCTGCACCAGCGCGCGGCCGGTCCGCGTCGCCAACGCAGCGCGTAGCCGTGAGTACGGCAGCGAGGACGTGTCCGCCACCCAGTCGGCGAGCAGCACGTCGTCCTGGCCGGTGAGCAGGTCGAGCAGCCGGTCGGTGAAGGCGAGGTCGGTGGGGCCGTACGTCGTGCAGTGGGCGCCACGGGTCCCCGGCATCGCCACCGCGCCCATCGCCACGACGGTCGGCGTGAGCTTCTCCGCGACCGCCTGGAAGACCCTCTCGGGGTCCGCTCCGGCCCGGTCGACCTTGTTGATGAAGATCAGCGTCGGGATGCGCAGCCGGCACAGAGTCCGCATCAGCACCCGGGTCTGCGGCTGCACCCCCTCCACAGCGGAGACCACCAGCACCGCGCCGTCGAGCACACCGAGCACCCGCTCGACCTCGGCGATGAAGTCCGGGTGACCGGGCGTGTCGATCAGGTTGACGGTCACGTCGTCCAGCACGAAGGAGACGACAGCCGAGCGGATGGTGATCCCGCGTTGCCGTTCCAGTGCCAGGGTGTCGGTCTGGGTGCTGCCCGCGTCGACCCGGCCGAGCTGGTCGGTCACACCAACGTCGTGCAACAGCCGCTCGGTCAGGCTGGTCTTACCGGCATCGACGTGAGCCAAAATGCCGAGGTTCAGGGTTTTCACGCAGCGTCAGGTCCTTCAGGTAGGCGACAGATCCCTTCTGGTCGGACATCGACGCAGCGCGCATTGTTGCTCCCTGGAGGTTGGTGGCGGTTTCGGGTAGTTCAGCAGGCCGTCGTCGGGTCGGGCAACCGAATAACCGGCGCTCCCAGACCCCATCGGTGGTCGCTGGCAGACTTACCGGGATGGTGGAGACCTCGGTGCGGCTGCTGCGGTTGCTGACTCTCCTGCAGGTGCGCCGGGAGTGGTCCGGCGCGGAGCTGGCCGAACGGCTCGCGGTCACCACCCGCACGGTACGCACGGATGTGGAGCGGCTGCGGGTGCTGGGCTACCAGATCGAGTCACACCCAGGGGTCGCCGGCGGCTACCGGCTCGGTGCCGGGTCGGCGCTGCCACCGCTGCTGCTCGACGACGACGAGGCCGTGGCGGTGGCCGTCGGGCTGCGGGCCGCGGCGGGCGGCTCGGTGACCGGCATCGAGGAGACCTCGCTGCGGGCGTTGGCCAAGCTGGAGCAGTCGCTGCCGTCACGGCTGCGGCACCGGGTGGACGCCCTGCGCTCGGCGACGGTCTCCGCCGCCGGCGGTGGCCCGACAGTGGACGCCGACACGCTCACCGCCGTCTCCACGGCCGCGCACCGCCGGGAGCGGCTGCGGTTCGACTACGCCGGCCATGACGGCACGGTCAGCGTGCGCGACGTCGAGCCGTACCGTCTGGTCTACACCGGGCGGCGGTGGTACCTGCTGGGGTGGGACACCGACCGGGCCGACTGGCGGACGTTCCGCGCCGACCGGATCCAACCCCGGGTGCCGACCGGCCCACGCTTCGCCCCGCGGGAGCCGCCAGGTGGCGACGCGGTCGCGCACGTGCTGCGCGGCGTCGGCTCCGCGGCCTGGCCACACCCCGCCCGGGTACGCCTGCACGCCTCGGCCGAGACCATGGCGCAGCGGATCCCCACCACGGCGGGCCTGCTGGAGGCGATCGACGAGCGGGCCTGCCTCCTGCACACGGGCGGCGAGTCGCTGGGCAATCTCGCCGCCTTCCTCGGCACCCTGGCTGTCGATTTCGACGTGCTCGACCCACCGGAGCTGCGCGCCGTCATCCGGGACGTCGCCGCCCGGTTCGCTCGCGCCGCTCAGGTGTCGTAGAGGCCGTCCCAGGGCGGATCGAAGCCCAGTTCGTCCGGAACGAACTCGGCGTGGTCCTCGCCGTCGTAGTCCGCTGAACCGTCTACCAGCCCGAAGACGTGCCCGTCGACCTCGACGTGGAACAGCCCGATCGAGATGTCGCCGAAGACCCGGCCGGGCAGCGCGTCGAGCCATTCGACGAGGCGAGCCTCGGCCCGATCGACCGAGGCTTCCTCGTCTTCGCTGGTGCCGGCGAACCAGATGTCCGAGTCGGTGTGCACGCCGTCGGCGTCGAACCGGTGCAGCACCGCGTACCAGCGCTTGTGGCGATACCAGTCGTCTTCGGCTCCGGCACCATCCTCCAGCGTGGCGGTGACGGAGCCGAAGAACTGACCCTTGTCGTACCGGCCGATGTTGCGAGTGTGGTAGTCGGGCTCGTACGCGATCGGCACGCGGTCGGGAATCGCCATGGCGGGAGGCTACCGGGACGGATCTAGGACTGCGGCACCAGCCGGAAGGACTGCGCCGCGGTGCCGTTGCAGGTGTACTGGACGAGCTGGACGCTGTCCGCCGTGGACGCTCCCGGCACGTCGAGACACTTTCCGCTGGACCGGTTGACCAGGCGGTAGTAGCCGCCGCCCTCGGGCTCGGCCCGCCACTGCTGGTTGTTTCCGCCGCTGTAGGACCAGAGCTGGATCGGCGCCGAGTCGGCGGTCGACCGGTTCGTCACGTCGAGCACCTGGGCGCTGTTGTTGCGGTTGTTGACCCGCAGGTACCCGCCGCTGGTCGGCGCGAACTGGTACTGCTGCGCGGTGCTGCTGTTGCACGCGTACTGCTGGATGGCGGTGCCGTTCGCGCTGGCCGCGGCCCGGGCGTCCACGCACTTGCCGCTGCCCCGGTTGACCACTGTGTGCCAGGCGGTCGGCGAGATGCCGTCGGACGGCGGGGGCGTGGTCGGTGGGACGGTGCCGACGCCCGCCAGCCAGTGCAGCCCGTCGATCAGCAGCTGGTTCTGTTGCGCGCTGTCGAAGGTGGAGGACAGCCCGGTGTTGGTGCTGTAGTTCATCGCGTTGTGGCCGAAGTTGGCGTAGAGCATCTTGTACTGCCGGTTGCTCCAGACCAGCGGGTAGTAGCCGCCGTACCAGGACTGGTTGGGGTCCGTGCCGACCGGGAAGCTGGACGGGTCGACCGAGGCGAGGATGTCGATGTTGGGGTTCTGCCGCAGGTCGTTGCTCCAGGAGTACCACTCGCTGATCGACGACGGGAACGTCGCCGGGAGGTTCCGGGTGGCGGCGTGGGTGCGGTTGTCGGCGCGCATCGTGACCCGGGTGGGTCCCCAGGTGTTCGTCTGGAACGAGCCGGTGCCGAGGAAGGTGTTGTAGTACCAGCTCCAGCTCGACGGGTTGTCGGTCCACGCGCTGACGTGGAAGCCCAGCCACGCCCCGCCGTTCTGCATGTACTGCTGGAACGCGGCCCGCTGCGCGGTGGGCGGCGCGTCGTCCAGGAACATGACGACCTTGTACTGGGCCAGGTTGGCGGTGTTCAGCAGGCCCCAGTTGTTTGTGGCCTCCCAGGAGAAACCGTGCTGGGCGGCGGCCTGCGGGAACCAGGCCCGGGCGTCCTTGACGAAGTCGATGTGCGCGGCGTCCCAGGTGCCGTTGTAGAAGGCCAGCACCTTGAACGTCGGCGCGGCCTGCGCACTGCGCGAGGCGTTGACCGCGAGACCGGCGGTCAACGCGACGACCAGGGCGACGAATGCCGACAGGATCCGTCTGGTACGGGAGGAGAGTTCTGCGATCACCTGATCGTCCCTTCGGTCGGGACGCGCGCCGCCGCGTCGATGTGCATCTGTTCACAAGGTTTACAGATAGATGGAAGGTTATGCGCTCCGGTTGGGCGGCGTCAATCGTGGGGCGGCCGATCGGGTGGGATTCCTACGGCAACGGGTACCCCGGCCGGATGACCAGCCCGGACGCCGTCGACGTCGACCAGCCGCTCGCCGTGGACGTACCCGCCGCGCCGCACGACGCCAGCGGAGAACGGGTGCCGACCCGCGACCTGGCCGACCTCGCGCCGCCGGCCCGGCCGGCGCGCCGCTGGACCCCGAGCAGGGTGGTGGCCACCCCCGCCGCGCTCGACCACCCGCACGGCCAACAGATCGTCGAGCGGGTGCGGGCGCTCGGCATCGAGGTGGAACACCTGCGCGCCAACCGGCTCACCGGGGTACGCGGGCAGACCGACCGGGAGACCTACGCCCGGGCCAAGTCGACAATGGCGATCGTGGTGAGCCCACCCTCGCGGCGCGTCCTGCAACCCATCGCGCCCAGCGCGGACTGGCGGGTCGACCTGGCCGAGGGCTGCCCTGCACACTGCCAGTACTGCTACCTCGCCGGATCCCTGTCCGGCCCACCGGTGACCCGGGTGTACGCGGACCTCGACGACATCCTCGCCGGGCTGGCCGCGTACGCCGGGCGCGGCACGGTGACCAGCCGCAACGCGCGACGCGCCGACGAGGGCACCACCTTCGAGGCGTCCTGTTACACCGACCCGCTCGCCCTGGAGCACCTGACCGGCAGTTGGCGGCGCGCGGTGCAGCACTTCGCCGACTGGGACGCCCCCGTGCAACTGCGCTGGACCACCAAGTACGCCGACGTGGACACCTTCGTGGGGCTGCCGCACGCCGGCCGGACCCGGGTCCGCTTCAGCGTCAACTGCGCCCCGGTAAGCGTTCGGTTCGAGGGTGGCACCGCCCGGGTGCCGGACCGGCTGGCCGCGCTGCGCCGGCTCGCCCTCGACGGCTACCCGGTCGGGCTGACCATCGCGCCGATCATCGCGCTGCCGGACTGGCGGGAGCGCTACGGCGAACTGCTCGACGAGGTCCGCGCGGCGGTCGACGGGGTGCCGGACCTCGACCTGACCGCCGAGCTGATCACCCACCGGTTCACGCCGGGCAGCAAGGAGGTGCTGCTCGGCTGGTACCCGCGCACCCGGCTGGAGATGGACGAGGAGTCCCGCACCCGCAAGCACGGCAAGTTCGGCGCGGTGAAGTACGTCTACCCTCGTGAGCAGATGGCCGAGCTGCGCGACTGGTTCACCGCCGAACTCACCGCCCGCGTGCCCGCCTGCCGAATCCTCTACTGGACCTGACGCGTCCCTTTCGCGGGCTAGACGCCGACGGTGCCGTCGACGCCCTCACGGAGAAGATCGGCGTGGCCGTTGTGCCGGGCGTACTCGTGAATCAGGTGCAGCATCACCAGCCGCAGTGACACGGTCTCTCCGGAGCGGGCGTTGAGGCCGGTCACGTCGAGCGACTCGGCCGCCCGCTCGATCCGGCGGGCATGCGCGACCTCACGCTCCCAGGCGTCGAACGCCTCTGCCCGGGTGGCCGAGGTGGCGTCGTACGCCTGCTGGAAGTCGCCGGTCTCCGACCAGACCAACCCGATGTCCTCGCCGTCGATGACCCGCCGGAACCAGGCGCGCTCCACCTCGGCCAGGTGTCGCACCAGGCCGAGCAGGGACAGCGCGGAGGGCGGCATCGACTGCCGACGCAGGTCCTCGTCGGACAAACCCGCGCACTTGAGGGCCAGCGTGGCGCGGTGGAAGTCGAGGAACGCGCGCAGCGTCTCCCGCTCGTCGCCGGTAACCGGGGGGCCGATCCGTTCAGTGGTCATTGAAACGATCATGCCGGATGGCACGGGCGGCCGCGGTGCCGGGACGCGGGTCAGGGCCGCGGGGCTGGACCTGACGGTCAGCCGACCGACGAGCGGGCGACGGGCGCGGCGAAGAAGGTGTCCGGGTACGGCTCGCCGCGCAGGCTGTAGTGCCACCACTCGCGGTCGTAGTTGACGAACCCGGCGTCGGTCATCAGACGCTGCAACAACCGACGGTTGTCCCGCGCCGTCCCGGTGATGCGGGGGTCGGCGGTGTGCGCCCGCGAGTCGAAACAGTCGAAGCCCGTACCCATGTCGATGCTGTTGTCCGGGAAGCGTTGCCCGCGCGGCGCGGTGCAGGCGACCAGCGGTTGCCCGACCCGGTAGGGAGGTTGGCTGGCGGCGGGCTCGTCGACCAGTGTCAGGTCCACTGTGCTGCCGCGGCTGTGCGCGGTGGGCGCGCCGATGTAACCGTCGGCGAAGAGCCGGTTCTTGGCCAGGTCCGGGTAGAACTCGGCCTTGGTCTGCTGCTCACCGGGGTGCTTCGACCAGGCGACGAAGTCGTCCACCGCCGGCTGCGGGCGGTAGCAGTCGTACACCTTGAGACTGTGCCCACCGGCCAGCGCGGCGTCCTGTACGCGGCGCAACGCCTCGGCCGCCTGCCGGGCGAGCAGGCACAGCGGCTCGCGGTAGCCGGTGATCGGTCGGCCGACGAAGTTGTGCGGTGTGGCGTACCGGATGTCGGCGTGGATGCGCGGGTCGAGGTCGGTCAGCACCACGAACCCCGGCAGGGGGGCTGCCACTGAGGTGGACGGGGTCGGCGCGGGTGTGGGGCTCGCCGACGTCGGCTGCGGCGTGGCCGGCGGGGGGCGGGGCTCCGGCCGCGAGCAGCCGCCGAGCAGCGCGGCGAGCGCGAGCACGACGGCCAGGCGGTAGCGCACGAGTCCTGTCTATCAGCCCGGTTGGGGTAACCATCCCAGGATCGATGTGGTCCGCAGACCGAAAGTAACCGGAAAAACTCCGGAACTTTTCCGCAACTCAAGCGAACCTTCGAACGACCTGGCATGTCGTCAACCCCCATCGGTGAGGCAAGATGGCGCGTGGAACGGGCACGCCGTTTCGGGACACACGGTGGGCGACGCCTGACGGTCGTTCTTCCGGCTCGGTGAAGGAGACGCGGGTGGGCGCGGACGACGGACGCAGGGTGACCATCACCGCGATCGCACGGGAGGCCGGGGTGTCGGTGCCGACCGTGTCACGGGTGCTCAACGGGCGCTCCGATGTGGCCCCGGACACCCGGGAGCGGGTCGAGGAGTTGTTGCGCCACCACGGCTACCGGCGTCGCACCAGCCGCAGCGTTCGCCGTGCCGGTCTCGTCGACCTGGTCTTCAACGACCTGGACAGCCCGTGGGCCGTGGAGATCATCCGGGGTGTGGAGGATGTCGGGCACGGCGCGGGCGTCGGCACTGTGGTCTCCGCGATTCACCGGCAGCCCACCGCGGCCCGGCAGTGGTTGCAGAACCTGCGCACCCGGGCCACCGACGGCGTCATTTTCGTGACCTCGCACCTGAGCCCGCCGCTGCACGCGCAGCTGCGTCGCCTCAACGTGCCGGTGGTGGTCGTGGACCCGGCCGGGGTGCCGGCCATGGACGTGCCGACGATCGGCGCCACCAACTGGGCCGGCGGGCTCGCCGCGACCGAACACCTGCTCGCGATCGGGCACCGGCGCATCGGTTTCGTGGCCGGGCCGACGCACCTGCTGTGCAGCCGGGCCCGGCTCGACGGTTACCGGGCCGGGCTGGAGGCCGCCGGGGTGCCGGTGGACGACGCGTTGATCTACCCGGGCGACTTCTACCACGCCTCCGGGTTCTCCGGCGGGACGGCTCTGCTCGACCTCGCCGACCCGCCGACCGGCATCTTCGCCTCCAGCGACCAGATGGCCTTCGGCGTCTACGAGGCCATCCGGCGCCGGGGGCTCCGCGTGCCGGACGACGTGAGCGTGGTGGGGTTCGACGACCTGCCGGAAGCCCGCTGGGCCTCACCGCCACTGACCACCGTGCGCCAACCGTTGGTCGAGATGGGACGGTTGGCCGCCCGGACCGTGCTGCGCCTGGCCCAGGGCGAGGGCATCGACTCGCCCCGGGTGGAACTCGCCACCGAATTGGTCGTTCGGGACAGCACCGCCGCCCCGCTGACCGGGTCGCCTGCCTCGGCGTGACGGCCGGAACTGCGTCGGAAACCGGTTGGACCGGTTCCGGTCCGTTCCCGAAAATTCCGACGAGGCCGGGCCCGACCGAGAGTCACCGACGGTGGACGCGGTGAGCGACCGACGGTCACCCACCGCGCCGCACGGTCAGTGGTGGTGGTGCCAGCGGACGGCCTTGCGGATGGTCACCGGCAGTGCGGGCGCGCCGTCGACCGGTGCCGGGTCCTCGGCGGTCGGTGCCACTCCCCCGGCGGCGATCCGGTCCAGCGTGGCCAGGCCGGCCCCGTCGACCTCGCCGAAGATCGTGTAGTTGGGGCGCAGCGCGGAGTTGGCGTAGACCAGGAAGAACTGGCTGCCGTTGGTGTCCGGCCCGGCGTTGGCCATGGCCAGCACACCCCGGGCGTACACCCGGCGCTCCCCGGTCGGGTCGGTGGGCGCGGGCGGCAGGTCGGTCGGCAACTCGTCGCGGTACCGGTAGCCCGGGCCGCCCTCACCGGTGCCGGACGGGTCACCGCACTGCAGCACGCTCAGCGTCGGGTACGCGGTGAGCCGGTGGCACGGGGTGCGGTCGTAGAACCGCTTGTTCACCAGGTGCAGGAAGCTCTGCACAGTGCACGGCGCGGCGGCCCGGTCCAGTGTCAGCCCGATCGGCCCGTGGTTGGTCGCCAGTGTCACCCGGACGCTGCCCCGGGCCGGGGTGCGCCGCGGGTCGGGCGGCAGCGGCACCGGCCGGGCCGCTGGCTCGTCCGGGGTCTCGGTGTACGCGCACGGACCGTGGGTGGTGCGCGGTGGTCGGGTGGCGGCGTCGGCAGCGGCGGGCGGCGCGGCGGAGACGCGCACCGTGTCGGCTGACGGGCCCGGGGCGGCGAGCGCGGTGGCGGACGAGCCGACCACCAGCGCCCCGGCGAGCGCTGTCACCCCCGCGAGGCGGGTCAGGGCGCGCACCGGCCGGCGGGGTGCCGCCACTGCGGGGCGCGGTTCGAGTTCACTCGGCACAGGGATCCTCCTGGACTGGTGGTGCCAGAAAGACCGGAGTCTATGGAGGGTAGCGCCCGATGTCGATCCGTCAGGGCATCCGGCGGCGACGCCGCCACAGCAGGCCGCCCAACAACGCCACCACCGTCGCGCCGCTCACCGCGGTCACCGACCAGAGCCACTCCGAGCTGGTACGCGCGGGCCCGCTGGCCGCCGCCGGTCGGGGCGCGCCGGGTGCCGCCAGCACGGACGGCGCCGCCGACGGGGTGGCGGTCAGCTCGCCGGGCTCGACCAGTCGACCCACGGCGGCGTCCCGGGGCAGCGTGAAGCCCCAGTCCAGGAGGGCCGCGCCCTGCTGCCAGCCGCGCACCGGTGCCGATTCGGCGCCCAGCAGGGTCACCACCAACCGCCGTCCGCCGCGTTCCGCCGCCCCCACGTAGGTGTGCCGGGCCAGGTCGGTGAAGCCGGTCTTGCCGCCGAGCGCCCCCGGATACCGGTAGATGAGCTGGTTCTCGTTCTGGATCTCGAAGCCCTTGGTGCGTTGCGCCGGCTGGGCCGGAATCGACGTCTGCTCGGTCAGCGCGTACCGGCGGAAGGTCGGCTCGGCGAAGCAGGCCCGGGCGATCAGCGCCAGGTCGTACGCGCTGGTGAACTGCCCCTTGCCGTCCAGCCCGGACGCGGTGACCGCGTGCGTCTGGAGCGCGCCTAGGTGGTGCGCCTGCTCGTTCATGGCGCGCACGCCCGCAGCGCTGTCCGTCCCGCTGCCCAGTCGGGCCAGCGCGTTGGCGGCCTCGTTGCCGGAGTTGAGCAGCAACCCGAGCCAGATGGTCTCGATGGTGTACCGGCCGCCCGCGACCAGGCCCACGGCCGAGGAGCCGGGTTCGATGTTCATGTCCGCCTCGGTGACGGTGACCGTCTGCTTCGGGTCGAGCTTGGGCAGCATCGTGGCCGCCAGCAGGAGCTTCTGCACGCTCGCCGGTGTGCCGTACTCGTGGGGGCCGCACCCGCCGAGCACCTGGCCGCTGTCCAGGTCGGCGACCAGCCACGACGTGGCGGTGACCCTCGGCAGCGCGGCGACGCCGGCCGGCACGACCAGGCCGGCCGTGTCCAGCGCCGCGCCGCCGACCACCCGTTGTTCGGGGACGGCGGGTGGGGGCGACGGCCGGGGTGGACGGGACGCCGCCGGCACCGGGACCCGGGGGCAGCGCACCGTCGGCGCGGCGGACGCTCCCGTCGCACCGACCGGCACCGGAGCGAGCAGGACGGCGCACGTCGTGGCCGCCAGCAGCGCAGCTCTCATGTGCCCGACCCTAGTCAGGAGGATCGCCCCGCGGGACGGGATGCCGGTCAACCCGCGTCGCCGCGACCGCGCAGGTAGTCGTGCAGCGCGGCGCTGCCCCGCAGCCGGCGCAGGCTGCGGGTGTGCAGCTCCTGCTCGCGGCGGGCCAGCTCAGCGCGGACCCGTTGGGCGCTGCCGGTGGTCCGCAGCTCGCCCAGCACCGCGGCGATGATCTCGAAGGGGTACGCGCCCCGGCGCAGTAACGCGATGACCTGCGCCGCGCGTAGCTCCGCCTCGTCGTACACCCGGTAGTTGGTGCCCGGGGTGCGGCCCGGCCGCAGCAGCTCGCGCTCCTCCCACAGCCGCAGCTGCGAGGTCCGGACCCCGACCAGGGCGGCGACCTCTCCGATGCGGGCGCGGTGGCGTGGCGCGGGTCGGGCCGCCGGTGGGCTGGCCAGCACGGTCTCGAAGGCGCCGAGCACCCGGCGGATCTCGGCGCGTTCCCGGTCCAGCTCGGCATGGCCGCCGTCGAGCGCCGCCAGGGCCGCCGGCAGGTCACCCGTGTGCACCGCCGCCATGATCTCCCGGGTACGGCTCCAGCCGTGCCCCTCGGCCAACCGCCGCGCGACGGTCAGCGCCCGGGCGTGCTCACTGGTGAAGATCCGGTAGCCGCTGGCGGTGCGGCGCACCGGGGGCAGCACCCCCAACTCGACGTAGTTGCGCACCTGCTGCACCGAGATCCCGACGGTGGCCGCCAGGTCCACGGCGCGCAGCCGATCCTTCGAGGCGACGTCCACGCGAGTCACCGTACCGCTTACGACGTGATTTGAGACTTTCCTGGACGTGCTGCTGAGCCCTGCGCTGGGATCTCGGCGAAACTCTCTACATGGGGATGAATGAGACAATGGAACCCGCCAGTGCTCGGCGGGGCGAGGTCCCGCCACGATTCCGTGAAGGGTTCGTATGTCGCAGCCAGCATGGTCCGCCGCCGACAGCCACGACATGATCGAGGTACGCGGGGCGCGGGAGAACAATCTTGCCGACGTCTCGGTCGACATCCCCAAACGCCGGCTGACCGTCTTCACCGGTGTCTCCGGGTCGGGCAAGTCGTCGCTGGTCTTCGGCACCATCGCCGCCGAATCCCAGCGCATGATCAACGAGACCTACAGCGCGTTCCTCCAGTCGTTCATGCCGAACCTCAACCGTCCGGACGTCGACTCGCTGCGCAACCTCAGCGCGGCCATCGTCGTCGACCAGGAACGGATGGGGGTCAACTCCCGCTCCACCGTCGGCACCGCCACCGACGCGTACGCCATGCTGCGGATCCTCTTCAGCCGGCTCGGCCAGCCGTCCGTCGGCAGTGCCGGGGCGTTCAGCTTCAACCTGCCCGAAGGCATGTGCCCCACCTGCGAAGGGCTGGGCCGCGTCTCCGACCTCGACGTCAACGAACTGGTCGACGTCGAGCGCTCCCTCAACGACGGCGCCATCACCGTGCCCAACTTCGCTGTCGACTCCTGGTACTGGCAGACCATCGTCGGCTCCGGCCTGTTCGACCCGGACGTCAAACTCCAGGACTTCACCCCGCAACAGTGGGAGGACTTCCTGCACAAGCCAGCCACCAAGATCAAGGTGGGCAGCAACAACTGGACGTACGAGGGTCTGGCCGTCAAGGTCAAGCGGCTCCTCCTGTCCAAGGACCGCGAGTCGATGCAACCGCACATCCGCGCCTTCGTCGACCGGGCGGTCACCTTCACCAGCTGCGGCGACTGCGGCGGCACCCGACTCAACGCGGCGGCGCTGTCGTCACGGATCGCCGGGCTCAACATCGCCGACTGCTCGGCCATGCAGATCAGCGACCTGGCCGCGTTCGTCCGCACCGTCGAGGACCCGGGGGCCGCGCCGCTCGTCGCCAACCTTCGCGACCTGCTGGACTCCCTGGTCGAGATCGGTCTGGGCTACCTCAGCCTGGACCGTGAGTCGGCGACCCTCTCCGGCGGCGAGGCGCAACGGGTGAAGATGGTCCGCCACCTCGGCTCCAGCCTCTCCGACGTCACGTACGTCTTCGACGAACCCACCGTCGGCCTGCACCCGCACGACATCGCCCGGATGAACGACCTGCTGCTGCGGCTGCGCGACAAGGGCAACACCGTGCTGGTGGTGGAACACAAACCGGAGACCATCGCCATCGCCGACCACGTGGTCGACCTCGGACCGGGCGCCGGCACCGACGGTGGTCGGATCTGCTTCACCGGCGACATCCCCGGCCTGCGCCGCTCCGACACGCTCACCGGGCGGCACCTGGACCACCGGGTGACAGTGCGCGAGGCGGTACGCCAACCCACCGGGCAGCTCGCCATCCGCCAGGCCGACCTGCACAACCTGCACGACGTGGACGTGGACATCCCGCTCGGGGTCCTCACCGTGGTCACCGGCGTGGCCGGCTCCGGCAAGAGTTCACTGATCCACGGGTCGCTGCGCGGCCGGTCCGGGGTCGTCATCGTCGACCAGTCCCCGATCCGTGGCTCACGACGCAGCAACCCGGCCACCTACAGCGGGCTGCTCGACCCGATCCGCACCGCCTTCGCCAAGGCCAACGGGGTCAAGGCCGCGCTGTTCAGCGCCAACTCCGAGGGCGCCTGCCCGACCTGCAAGGGAATCGGCCTCATCTACACCGACCTGGCGATGATGGCCGGCGTGGCGAGCGTCTGCGAACGGTGCGAGGGGCGGCGCTTCACCGACGAGGTGCTCACGTACACGCTGCGCGGCAAGAACATCCACGAGGTGCTGACCATGTCGGTCACCGAGGCGTACGCGTTCTTCCCCAGCGGGGCGGCGCACCTCATCCTCGGCCGGTTGGTCGACGTCGGGCTGGGCTACCTCAGCCTCGGCCAGCCGCTGACCACCCTGTCCGGCGGGGAGCGGCAACGACTCAAACTCGCCATCCACCTGGCCGAGAAGACCACCACCTACGTCCTGGACGAGCCGACCACGGGCCTGCACCTGGCCGACGTGGACCAACTGTTGGCCCTGCTCGACCGGATGGTCGACGCCGGAAACACGGTGATCGTCATCGAGCACCACCAGGCGGTCATGGCACACGCCGACTGGCTCATCGACCTCGGCCCCGGTGCCGGTCACGACGGTGGCCGCATCGTCTTCACCGGCACACCGGCCGAGCTGGTCGCCACCGGCGACACCCTCACCGCCAAGCACCTCCGCGAGTACGTCAACGACCCGGCGGTGATCGGCCAGGGCTGACACTGCCCCGCTACCTGCCGGAGCACAGCGGCGAGGTGCCGGCACGAGCGGCTGTGGTCCGGCGGTTCCAGCGGCGGCGGCCGGCCGACGCGGCGTCACGGGTGGCCCGCACGAGCACCGGCGGTCCGGCCGGCGGCGCTCCGACGGCAGTGTCAGGTGACGCGGCGCAGCCAGCGCCGCTGCCAGGGGGTCTCCACCGCCTTCGGGTGGTAGCCGGCCCGCACCCACGGCACCGCCCGCTCGACCGGCAGACCGTCGAGGATCGCCAGCGCGGCCAGGGCCGTTCCGGTACGGCCCACCCCACCCCGACAGGCCACCTCGACACGTTCACCGTCGTGGGCCCGTCGCAGCGCCTCCCGTAGGACGTCGAGGGCTTCGGCGCGGTCGAGCGGCACCCAGAAATCGGGCCACCGGATCCGCCGGTGCGGCCAGGCCGGCTCCGGACCGGGTGCCAGCAGCACGGCGAAGTCGGCGGGCGAGGTCGCGGCAGCGACGCGGCGTCCGCGGACCGTCGCCCCACTGGGGAGTACGAGTACGCCCGACTGCTCGGACCACGGCTGTGCGTCAGTCACCCGGCCATTGTGCCGCGACGCTCTTGACGGATGAGCACAGACAGCGCCGCCCCCGGCCGGTGGGCCGGGGGCGGCGCTGGTGTCGGTGTGCAGGTCGCCTCTCGGCGAGTGGCACGACGCGGCTCCAGCCGAACGGTATTCCGCGAGGGCGATATTAGGTGAGGCCCGGGGACACTGAGTCACACCGACACTGTCCACAACCAGCCCGCACCCGGCGTTGTTCCCGCACCCGCTTGGGCCGTCCCGCCGCCGGGTTCCCTCGCTGGCTGCACGCCGGTCGACTCGCGACCACGACACCCACCATCGCGGCGCGCTTCGGCCGCAACCCACGAGATCTTGGACAGTTTCCGTTCACGCGGAACGGAAACTGTCCAAGATCTGCTGGCAGCCACCAACCGGACCGCGCCATCCGCTTCCGGCGACCCGCCATCCGCTTCCGGCGACCCGCCAACTACCTCCGACGGGCACCTGCCGGCATCGCGGCATCCACCCCCGGCCGGCACCCGGCGCCACGGCATCCGCCCCGGCCGGCATCGCGACGTCCGCGACCAACGACCAACGACCAGCGACCGGCGACCGGCGACCGGCGACCGGCGACCAGCGACCAGCGACCAGGTGCCTACCGGACGGAAACGGCACCCGGCGCCGCAGCGTCCGCTCCCGGCCGGCGTCGCGACGTCCGCGACCAGCGACCTTGTCCCACGGAAACGGAAGTGCCGCTGGCCGGCACCCCGGGTTGGGGATGCCGGCCAGCGGTCGGTGTCGTGCGGTGGTGCTTAGTGCGCTGGTTCTGCGATGTGTCGCGGGTCAGCTGTTCCAGTGCTGGCCGACCAGGTCGGTGGCCTGCTGCTCCCACTGGGCGTAGGCGTCCGGGTAGGCCGACACCTGCACGGTCTGCGCGGCGTCGGTCAGCGGCATGTCCTGCCACCCGTCAACCTGCTTCAGGCCCTTGAGGAACGCGGTCGTCGAGTACTCCGGGTTCGTGATCTGCTCCGGCGTACCCCAACCACTGGACGGGCGCTGCTGGAACAGGCCCAGCGAGTCGTGGTCGTTCATGTCGCCCAGGTGGCCCAGGTTCTCCAGCTTCGACTCCTGCAGGCTCGTCGCGATCGAGATGACCGCGGCCCGCTCCGGGAGACCGGCCTTCTTCGTGGCGGCGATGATCGCCTTGACGTTGGCGGTCTGCTCGTCGTTGAGGCTGATGTGGGACTGCTCGCCCTGGGGCTTCGGCGCTGCCGACTGCACAGCTGCGGCGACGGGCTTGGCGTCGACCGGGTTGGCGTGGGCGGCGATCGGACCGGCGAAGACACCGCCGGCGAACGCGAGACCAGCAACAGACAGCATGCTCTTACGGAAGATCGTGTTCATGGGGGTAGCTCCTTCGGGGGTAGAACACCCGCACCGCCAAGGGGGGCGGCGGCAGGGTGTGAGCACCTCGTCCGGCGCTGCACTAACAAAGGGGAAAGTCTTGGGGTCGGCTGCCTACGAGCGTGGGGCTCGTGGCGCCGGGTCCTGTGTAACGACCGGCGGGCCGGGGTCATTCCGGGGTCGACCCATCTGCCGGGCACCGGCACCCTGATCGGGGCGGCACCAGGTGGTCGTTCGTGGGGACTGTAACGACCGGGGGGCCGGGGTCATTCCGGGGTTGGCCCACCCGTCGGCACCCTCATCAAGGCGGTGCCCGCAGTCGGTCGTTGATGGGGACTGTAACGACCGGGTGGAGGCTGGCATTCCGGCCTGCGCGACCAACCCTCAGGGGTCGGGCGGCGGGTCGGTGGTACTGCGATCGTCAGGGTATGTAACGACCCCGACCCAGCCATGATTCCAGCCCACGGGTGCGCCCAGTCACCACCCACACACCCCCACCAACGGACAAACCACCCACACAACACCGGGCCCAAGGCGTCGAATCGCCTCTCGCCCGCGTGATCCACTCGGGTTCACGGAAGTCGGGGCATCCCGGACGCCCGGACACCCCGACATCATGAAACCCGAGTCGATCATGCTGGGCCCGACCCGCGCACGCCGGGCCTCCGATCCTGCATGCCGTCCCGGCCCGCGCATGCCGGGCCTCCGATCCCGCACCCCGGCCTGGCCCACGGTCCGGCCTCCGATCCTGCACCCCGGCCTGGCCCGCGTGTCCGGCCTCCGATCCCCGCCGTCCCGGGCCCGGGAGGCCCGTGCACGGCCTCCGATCCCCCATGCCGGGGGCGGCCCGTATGCCGCCTACGAGCTCGGCGGGTCAGGTGCCCAGGTAGCGCAGGATTGCGAGGATTCGTCGGCTGTAGCCCGTTGTGTGCGCGAGGTCGAGTTTGTCGAAGATGGCGTTGACATGCTTCTCGACCGCGCTCTGCGATACATGCAGCCGCTGGGCGATGGCGAGATTCGTGTGCCCCTGGGCCATCTCGTGCAACACGTCCCGTTCCCGGGGCGTGAGCCGACCGAACGGGTCGGGCCGGTCCGAGCCGGCCACCACCTGACGGACCACCTCCGGGTCGAGGGCGGTTCCTCCGGCGGCGACCCGGTCAAGTGCGTCGAGGAAGTCGTCCACCTGGGCGACCCGGTCCTTGAGGAGGTAGCCGACTCCCTCGGGACGGTCCGCGAGCAGCCGCCCGGCGTAACGCCGCTCCACGTACTGGGAGAGCACGAGGACGCCGGTGTCGGGCCACCGACGACGGATCTCCAGGGCGGCCCGTAGCCCGTCATCGGTGTGGTTGGGTGGCATCCGGACGTCGGTGACGACCACGTTGGGACGGGATTGTTCGACCGCCTCGACAAGCTGGTCGGCGGTCCCGACCGCCGCGAGCACCTCGTGGTCCTCGTCGGCGAGCAGCCGCGTCAGGCCCTCCCGGAGCAGTGTCGAGTCTTCGGCGAGGACTAGTCGCACGGCAGCTGCGCCAGCACTGTCGTCGGACCGCCGGCCGGGCTGGTCACCAGCAGCCGGCCGTCCAGCGCGGCGACCCGTCGCGCGAGCCCGGACAACCCGCGTCCGGTCGGGTCCGCCCCGCCGACGCCGTCGTCATGTACGCGCATCCGGATCCACCCATCCCGTACTCCGATATCGACCGTGACCAGGGTAGCGGCGGCGTGTTTCGCGGCGTTGGTGAGCGCCTCGCAGGCCACGAAGTACAACACCGTCTCGACCTGCCGCTCGGGGCGGACCGGCAGCTCGCAGCGGATCCGCACCGGCACCTCGGATCCGCGGGCGACGATGGCCAGGACCTCGCCCAGATCGCTGTCGTCCAGCGCTGACGGGTAGACCCGCCACGCCACCTCGCGCAACTCTTCGATGGCCCGCTGCACATCCTCGTGGGCCTGGGCGAGCAGTGCGTGTGTGCGATCGGCGTCGCGGGCGCGCCGGGCCCGGCCGAGCAGCATGCCGAGGGCGACCAGCCGCTGTTGGAGTCCGTCATGCAGATCGCGTTCGATGCGCTGCCGTTCGGCGTCGACAGCGGCGATGACCCCGGCCCGACTGGTGGTCAGCTCATGGACGCGCCGCGTCAGCTCGGCCCGACTTCCCGGCCCGAGCAGTCGTCGCGCCAGCCGGATGTCCAGCGCGGCGATGCTGGCAACGGCCTGAACGTTGAGTAGTAGCAGCACCGCCCCGACGCCGACCTGGGACAGGGCGTCGAGGAGGGTCAGCTCTCCGCGCACCGCCGCGCGCAGCACGATCCCGGCCAGCACCAGGCCGACGCCGAGCACGGCGTACGCCAGCAGGCCGAGCGTGCCGGGTAACAGTCGGGCGGCCAGGTAGCCGAGCTGCCGCCGGGTCGCCACGGTGTTCGGCGCGGGCAGATCCTCCGCAGCGAGCAGCCCGGCGAGGCGGCGATGTTCCATCCGCACCAGCCGCTCCCCGTACCGGTCGGTCAGGCCAGCAACGCGACGGCCGGCCGCAGGCGCTACCGGGCGCACGCTGGATGCGACGGTCGCGACGGCGAGGAAGGCGAACTCGACGGCGGCCGTCACGATTCCGACGGCGACGCCGAGCGGCAGCCGGAGCCACCACCTGCCGGTTCGCCGTTCCGCCACCACCCCGCCCGCCTTCCGCATCACGCCTGTTCCCCCTTGCTCTGCGTCGTCTGACCCGCCCGCAAGCGACCCGGTGGCGCGTGGGGTGAAGTAGAAGACAAGGGCTGGCTAGCGCTCGTCGGAGGCCCACGATCCGCTTCGGTAGAGGGTGCCGCGACCGCCCGGGTCGGGCATCCCGTTCAGTGCGTTCTGCTCGGGTTCGGTCGGCTCGGGGTTGCGGGCGGCGCGGCGGGCCTTCAGCACGCGGGACCCGACGAACCAGGCGGCCGCCGCCACGCAGACCACGATCACCACTTTCTGGAGCGTGCCGACGTAGCCCTCGACGAGGTGCCAGTTGTCGCCCAGCAGGTAGCCCGCGAGCACGAAGGTGGTGTTCCAGATCAGGCTACCCAGCGTGGTGTAGAGCAGGAACGTGGTCACCGGCATCCGCTCCACGCCGGCCGGAATGGAGATCAGGCTGCGGAAGATCGGGATCATCCGGCCGAAGAAGACCGCCTTCACACCGTGCCGCAGGAACCACGCCTCGGTCCGGTCCACGTCGCTGAGCTTGACCAGCGGAAGCCGGGAGACGATGGCGCGCATCCGGTCGCGCCCCAGGGCCGCGCCGATCAGGTAGAGCGCGAGCGCGCCCACCACCGAACCCAGCGTGGTCCAGAAGATCGCACCGACCAGACTCATCCGTCCCTGCGCGGCGACGAACCCGGCCAGCGGCAGAATCACCTCACTGGGGATCGGCGGGAAGAGGTTCTCCAACGCCACTGCCAGACCGGCACCCGGCCCGCCGAGTCGTTCCACCAGGTCAGTGACGTAGCCGACGATCCCGTCCTGTGGTGGTTCCGCTGCGGCGGCGGGGGTTCCGGTGGCGAACACGGCGTGGGACGTTCGAATCATGCGCCCACGTTACGAAGTCATCCTGAGAGTCGACCATGGGGCCGACCGCCCGACCGCGCGGGTCGACCACACCGGTGGGGGTGTGGAAAGCCGCACCCCGCTGCGGCTCGCGGTGGTCCAGCCGCCGTGCGTACCCCTGGATGTCGCGGCAAACGCGCGGGCGCACGCCGCCGCGGTCCGCGCGGCGCGCGCCCGGGTGGTGGTCTTTCCGGAGCTGTCGCTGACCGGGTACGAGTTGGACGCGCCGGTCGTGTCGGTCGACGACCCGCGGTTGGCGCCCCTGGTCGAGGCGTGCGCCGAGGCGGGTGCGCTGGCCCTGGCCGGTGCGCCGGTCACCGGCGACCACATAGCGATGCTGGCGGTGACCGGCGGCGGTGCGACGGTGGCGTACCGGAAGATGTGGCTGGGGGACGCGGAGGCCCGCCGGTTCCGGCCGGGCGATGCCCCGGTCGTGCTCGATGTGGACGGTTGGCGGGTGGGGCTGGCGATCTGCAAGGACACTGGCGTGGCCGCGCACGCGGACCGGACGGCCGCGCTCGGGATCGACGTGTACGCGGCGGGCGTCCTGGAGTCGGCCCGCGACGCCGCCGTGATAGACCAGCGGGTGCACCGGATCACCACCGCGCACCAGGTCTGGGTGGCGGTGGCGAGCTTCGCCGGGTCGACCGGCGGTGGCTACACCGAGGCGGCGGGGCGGTCGGGCGTCTGGACGCCGGACGGCGAGGTGTACGCCCGCGCGGGCACCGACCCGGGCGAGTCGGTCAGTGCCAGCCTCACGTCGCCCGACCGGGGCGGCGGCGGGCGCGGTTAGGGTGACGGAATGATCTCCGGACGGGTCGTGCAGCTGCGGCGGTACCCGGTGAAGTCACTGCTCGGAGAGCGGACCTCGGCCGCCGACATCGGCGAGACCGGCGTCGCGGGTGACCGCGTGCTGGCGCTGCTGGATCGGGCCAGTGGACGGGTGGCCAGCGCCAAGCAACCCCATCGCTGGCGCGACCTGCTCACGCTACGAGCGACCGGCGGGGTGACCGATCCGGTACGGATCACAGTGCCCGACGGCCGACACCTGTCGGTCGAGGACCCCGACATCGACACGGCGCTCAGCGCTGCGGTCGGCCGCCCGGTGACCCTCGTCGACGCCGTACCGCCCGGCGCCACCCTGCTGCGCTCGCACCCGGAGGCGGTGCTCGCCGCCGGCCTCACCGACGAGGTCCCGGCCGACGAGAGCCGGCTCGGGTCGGTGCTGCCCGGCACCTTCTTCGACTTCGCTCCGATCCACCTGGTCACCACCGCGACCCTGGACCGGATCGCCGGGCAGCTGCCGCCCGGGGCGGGGACGCTGGAACGCTACCGGCCCAACCTGGTGCTCGACACGGGCACGGATGCCTTCGCCGAGAACGGCTGGGTCGGCCGGGAACTGCGCGTCGGCCCGGACCTGGTGCTTGCCGTGCTCGCCCCGACGCCGCGCTGCGCGGTGCCCACGCTCGCGCACGGCCCGCTGCCCCGCGAGACCGAGGCGCTGCGGGTGCCCGCCCGGCTCAACCGGATCGAACCCCTACCAGGAATGGGTCCCCAGCCGTGTGTCGGCGCGTACGCCACCGTGGTCCGGTCCGGGCGGGTGGCGGACGGCGACCAGGTTACGGTCGGCCCATGAGCACTGTCCCCTCCCGACTGTCCGTGGTCACCCTGGGAGCACGCGACGTCGCCGCGCTGCGGTCGTTCTACCGGTCGTTGGGTTGGCCCGAGCTGCCGGCCAGTGACGACGGCTGGTCGGCCTTTCTGCTCGGTGGTGTGCTGTTCGCGCTCTTCCCACTACCGGAGTTGGCCGCCGAGGCGGCGCCGGGCGTGCCCGCGCCGGCCGGTGGCTGGTCGGGGGTCACCCTGGCCTGCAACGTCGACAGCCGCGACGAGGTCGACACGGCGTTCGAAGCGGCGGTCGCGGCGGGCGCGACGGTGGTGGCGGAGCCGACCGACCGGTCCTGGGGTGGGCGCTCCGGCTACATCGCCGACCCGGAGGGCAACCGTTGGGAGATCGCGTGGGCGGGCACCGCCCGCTTCGACGAGCGCGGCGCTCTTCTCTCCTTCGGCTGAGCAATGGTGTTTGCGCGTCGACGATGACCTTGGAATGCTTCGGGCATGACCTCCTTTCCTCCGACCTTCGCCGATGATGTCGTCGGCCAGTCAGCGCAGGCACAGTTCGAGGCGTTCATCGACGAGCACCGCAAGGCGCTCAACGGCTACCTGGACGGGCTGACCGAGGAGCAGGCGCGCCGGTCGTTGGTGCCGTCCCGGACGACGCTGCTGGGTCTGGTGAAGCACGCCGCGTTCGTGGAGAAGGTCTGGTTCGACGAGGCCGTCACGTGCCGGTCACGCGCCGAGATCGGCATCCCGGCCACGCCGGACGAGTCGTTCATCCTCGACGACGGCGACACGATCGCCACCGTTCAGCGCGCGCACCGGGAAGCCTGCGAAGCCTCCCGCCGCGCCACGTCCAGCCTGGGCCTCGACGACCTGCTTCGCGGCAACCGGCGCGGCCCGCTGCCGCTGCGCTGGGTCTACCTGCACGTGCTGCGAGAGTTCGCCCAGCACTGCGGGCACGCGGAGATCCTGCGCGAGCAGATCCTGGCCGCCGACTAGCACCGCCGCATGCCCAAGCTGGTCGCGCCCGCCGTCCGCCTGCACGCCGCCTGGCTGGAGGCGCACGACGAGTGGGGTCCCGGCCTCCACGAGGACGGTTTCGGTCTGCAGTCGACCGATGAGGTGCGCTCGCCGGACGGGTTCGCGACCTGGGTTACCCGGCTGGCCGACCGGTCGGGTCCAGACGGGCCGCTGGAGGATAGTCGGGTGCGGTGCACGTACCGATGGATCGTCGAGGACGACCGGGTCCTCGGCGGAATCGCGCTGCGACACGAACTCGACGACTACCTGTTGCGGGTTGGCGGACACATCGGATACGGCATCCGCCCGTCCGCCCGCCGCCGCGGGCTGGCGACCTGGGCACTGGACCGGATGCTCGGCGAGGCCCGAGCGCTCGGGTTGGATCGGGTGCTGCTCGCCTGCGAGGCGGACAACACCGCGTCGGCGAAGACGATCGAACGCCTCGGCGGCGTCCTCGAGGACATCCGAGACACCGAACTCGGCCCAGCCCGGCGGTACTGGATCACGCTCTAGCCCACCCCCCGGTGTCGGCGAAGCGACGCAGCGTCCAGCGGGCCGGCGGCCAACCGCCGGGGTCGTGGTCGGTGGTCCATTCGGTGATCGAGGCCGGGGGCACGTCCAGGTCGAACGCCCGGAAGACCGGCTGCGCGGCCAGCGCGTGGAACGCGCCCTCGACTGTCTCGCTGTGGCCGACCAGGACCACTGTGGAGCCCCGGTGGCGGTGGGCGATCTCCATGATCGCGCGGCTGACGCGGACCACCAGTTCAGCCCAGCTCTCGTTGCCCTCCTCGAACGGTCGGAACACGCCGCCACCCGCCACCGCGTGGTCGGTGCGGAAGAGTGCGGTCGGCAGGCCGTCGGCGTACGGGGGTGTGTGCCAGGTGCAGAGACCACAGTCGGCCACGGGTCGGACGCCGAACGCCGCGCCGATCGGTTGCGCGGTCTCGACGGCCCTGCGCAGCACGGACGAGTAGACCGCCACCGGCCCGTCGGCGGCGACCTCGCCGGTGAGCCGGTTGGCCAGGTCGTGTGCCTGCTCGTGGCCGAGGGCGGTGAGGCCCCGACAGCCACGTGGCCCACCGACGATTCCTTCGAGCTGGTGGACCGACTCGCCGTGTCGCACGAAGATCAGACGTGTCCGCATCGGGACATCATGCCAGCGGTATCGACAGAGGTATCAGTCGTCCGTACGGCTGGTGGAGAAGCTGTCGGCCCGCGCGAGCAGAGCGTCCAGTTTCGCGCCCGTCTGCGCTGATAGGCGGCCCCGCCGCACCAGCTCGGCGATGTGGTCCCGTAGGTCGGCGACACGCTCGGCGCGGTCCCTGGTCCGGCGGTTGAGGTCGGCGAGGTCGTCGCGCAGATCTTCGGCGGTCTTCCGTTCGACGTCACCGCGGGCGACAGCTGTGGCGAGGACGGCGGCGAACTCGCTGCTCACCTCCCGGAAGCTGACCGGTAGCTGCTGCCCGACGGTCGAGGGCGCGGTGCTGGCGGCGGGGGGTGGCGAGGACGGTGCGGTCGGCGTCGGCGAGTGCGTCGTGGGCGCGGGGGCCGGTGCCGAGGTCGACGGCGCGGCGGCGATCTCGGCCGGGTCGGGTGTGCCCGGGTTGCCGAACGGATCCTCCGCGAGCAGGACGCCGACGCCGATCAGCATGGCGAGCACGGCCGCGACGAGCGCGGCGAGGGGCCGACGCGACCGACGTCGGGCCGCTGCGGCGGTTGCCGGGACGGGGCGGGCCACCACCGACCGGTCGATCAGTGTGGGCGGGTGGGCGGCCGGCCGGATGCGCAGCAGTTCGGTGGGCGGCTCGACCGGCTGACCGGCGCCGAAGCGGCGGGCCAGGTGCGCGGCGCTCGGCCGGTCGGCCGGGTTGGCGGCCAGGCAGGCGACGGTCAGCTCGGCGATGTCGGCGGGAAGGCCGGGCACCCGCAGCGGCGGCACCGGGGTGCCCCGCCGGTGCACCTCCAGCGCGTCCTCCCAGCTCTGCACGGGCAGTGGCGCCTGCCCGGTGAGGGTGCGGTAGAGCAGTGCGCCGAGGGCGTACACGTCGCTCGCCGGGTCGGGCGGGCCGGCCTTCAGCCGTTCCGGGGCGAAGTAGGCGGGGGTGCCCATCAGCGGTTCACCGGACTGGCTGTCGAGGCCGCCGAGCGCGGCGATGCCGAAGTCGAGCACCTTGGCGCCGGTATCGGTGAGCATGACGTTGCCGGGCTTGACGTCGCGGTGCACGACGCCGATGCGGTGCGCGGCGGCCAGCGCGGCGGCGATCTGCCCGGCCACCCGGACCGCCTCCGGCCAGGGCAGGGGCCCGGTCCGCAGCCGGTCGGCCAGGTTGTGACCGTCGACGAGCTCCATCACCAGGTACGGGACCACTACGCCGCCGGCCAGGGTCGCCTCGGCGTAGTCGTACACCTGGGTCACGTGTGGGTGGGTCAGCCGGGCGGCCGCGCGGGCCTCGCGTTGGATGGTGGCCCGCAACTGTGGGTCGGTGGCGAACTGCCCGGCGAGCACCTTGATCGCGACCGGCCGCCCGAGCACCTCATCGTCGCCTCGCCACACCTCGGACATGCCACCGAGACCGATCCGCTCATGCAGTACGTAGCGGTCGTGGAGGCGGAGAGTGGGCGTGAGCGGTGACATGGCTTCACCAGTCTGCCTGGTAACACCGCACTCGACCACTCTGCGTGCCCGGACCCACACTGTTCGTCCCGTGCGTACCGGAATGGGATTGGTGCGGGTCAGGAGCAGCGCGGGGTGCCGGGCAGCGGTCGCGGCTGGATGCGGTCGGCGAGCCGGCGCAGGGCGAGGGCGGTGGCCTGCCGGGTCGGGGCGAGCAGGGCCCGGCGGGGGTGTTCGACCTGGACCGGGGCGTTCGGTCGGGCCGAGTTGACGTGCCGGTTCATGACGTCGAGCGCGGTGATGTATCCGGTGGGAAGTTCCATGGTCAACTCCTCGGGACAGGTCCGGTGGAGCCCCGGACGACGAGTGCGGTGGGCAGCAACACGTGACCGGCCGCGGCGTCCGCGGGCGGGTCGAGCAGCAGTTCGGCGGCGATCCGGCCCTTCTCCTCAGCCGGTTGCCGGACGGTGGTGAGGCCGGCCGCGGCGGCCTCGGGGACGTCGTCGAAGCCGGTCACCGAGACGCTGGGACGATCATGGGCAGGCCGCGCGGCCAGGGCGTCCAGCACACCGAGCGCAAGGACGTCGGAGCCGGCCAGCACGGCGGTCGGCGGTGCGGGCTGGTCGAACAGCCCGGCGATGGCTGCGGCTGCCGCCGGGCGACTGTTGCCGGGGACGTTGACCAGTGTCAGCTCGGCCCAGTCGAGACCGACCTCGGCGAAGGCGTCGGCGAACCCGCTGAGCCGACCGCGGGTGGTCGGATGCGGCACCTGGTCGACCCCGGCCACTGTGAGCGGGCCGGCCGGCGCGTCGGGCAGCACGGAGTCGGCGAGCAGCGCCACCCGACGGTGCCCGAGCCCTGCGACGTGCGCGGCGACACTGCGTGCGGCAGCCCGCTCGTCGATGCCGACGAACCGTTCGTCGGCGCCGGCGTCGTCGCGGGCGGCCGTGCTGACGAACGGCAGCCCGCGTTGGCGGATCACGTCCAACGCCCATTCCTCGTCGGCGACGCAGTAGACGCAGAACCCGTCGACGGCGGCGTTCTCCACCGCCCGCCGGGCGTCGGTCACCGCCGGAGGCAGCGGCACCAGCAGCATGCTGGTGCCGTGCCGCTCGGCCGCCGCGCCGACACCGGCGAGGAAGCGGACCGCGAACGGGTCGGTGAAGGCGTACGACAGTTGCGAGGTGAACAGCACCCCGATCGACCCGACGAAACCTCGGCGCAGGGAGCGCGCGGTGGGGTTGGGGCCCGGGTACCCGAGTTGCCGTGCGGCGTCCAGGATCCGCTCGCGAAGGGTGGCGGAGAGCTGGTCGGGGCGGCTGTAGGCGTTGGACACGGTGCTGCGCGAGACGCCGACGGCGTCGGCCACGGCTTGCAGTGTTGGCTTCACCCGGCACCTCTCTGTATCGATCCAGTCTGTATCGATACAGAGACTAGCCCGGCCGGTCGGCATCGGTCAATACGTGGGCTGGAAGTCCCCCATCGGGGCCTCAGCGGTCAGGGCAGGCGGGCTGACGCCGGTCCACTGTCCAGGGTCGTGGACCAGGCCAGGGCCGACGCGGCCGGGAGTCAGGCCGGGTAGAGGTCGTCCAGCAGGCCGCCGAGGATCTCCGCCGTACGCTCCGGCGGCTCGGCCTCGACGCAGAGCCGCTCCATGGCCACCGCGTAGTAATCCAGATCGTCGCGCTTGTCCAGGTAGATGGCGCTGGTGAGCTGTTCGATGTAGACGATGTCCGGAAGCTCCTGGTCACCGAAGCGCAGGATGGTGAAGGCGCCCCCGGCGGCGGCGTGGCCACCGGCGGCGAACGGGATGACCTGCAATCGGATGTGGGGCGACTTGGTCGCCTCGATGAGCGCGGTGAGCTGACCGCGCATGACCTCGGCGCCGCCGATCGGCCGGCGCAGCGCCGCCTCGTCCACCACGGCCCAGAGCTGCGGCGGGTTCTGCCGCTGGAGCAACTGCTGGCGCTGCATCCGCAGCGAGACGCGCCTGTCGATCTCACCCGGACCGGCCGCGCCGTGCCCGAGCAGCACTACCGCCCGGGCGTACTCCCGGGTCTGTAGGAGGCCGGGCACGAACTGGACCTCGTAGCTGCGGATCAGCGCGGCGGCGGCCTCCAGGCCCAGGTACGACTGGAACCAGGACGGCAGAACGTCGCCGTAGCGGTGCCACCAGCCGGGGCTGTTCGCGTCGCGCGCGAGCTTGAGCAGCGCGTCGCGTTCGTGGTCCTCGGTGACGCCGTAGAGGGTCAACAGGTCGGCGACGTCGCGCTCCTTGAAGCCGACCCGACCCAGCTCCATCCGACTGATCTTGGATTCGGAGGAGCGGATCTCCCAGCCGGCGCCCTCCCGGGTCACCCCGCTGGACTCCCGCAGACGGCGCAGTTGGGCGCCGAGCAGAATGCGCAGCACGGTCGGCCCGGTTGTCGGGCCACCCTCGGCGGGAACCATCGTCACGTGCGGACCTCCGGACACCGACCCACGACAGCCGGGCGCCCCGGCCCGGCCGACGTGTAAGCATGCCATGGACCGACAGTGAGGTGAACTCCTCCGCGCCGGTGAATCAGTCCCGTCATCGGGACGACCCACCCCCGGACGGTCAGTTGATCAGGTGGTCGAAATCTCCGTCCCGCGCACCGAGAACGAAGGCGGCGATCTCATCGACGGTGTAGATCAGTGCCGGCCCTTCCGGGTGTCGTGAGTTGCGGACCGCGATGCCCGCTCCCTCGGGCAGTTCGGCCAGTTCGACGCAGTTGCCGCTGGGGTTGCTGCGGCGACTCTTCTGCCAGCTCAGCGGAGGCAACTGGTGGATCGGTACGCCATTGGGTGGCTGCTGCATGGGGGCGTCTTTCTGTTACGAGCCCGCCGGTGGCCGTGGGAGGAGCGGTGACGGCGAGGGGGTGCGGTATCGACATTGGACGGTTCTGCACGTGCATCTGCTATTGCATCTGCATCCGACGGCGAGCATGATAACGCACATGATCGGTGCCCATCCGTTCACTTTGAGTTACCCCCACACGGGCAACGATCAGGCAAAACTGGGCCCGACGCGGCGCGCCGCGTCAACCGAAGGCTGGAGGCGGTCGCGGCGATGGGAGGGTTCGTGCCGGATCCGATGAGTGTCGCCTCCGGCGTCTGCGCTGCGGGCGCGCTGCTCTCCTCCTGGCAACTACGCCGCCGGGCGGTGCGCGCCGAGGCCGAGATCGGTCACCTCCAGGCTGAGCTGGCCGCCGAACGGCACGCCGCCAGTCACGACCCGCTCACCGGGCTGCCCAATCGGCGCGCCTTCTACCGCCTGGCAGCCGCCCTGCTCACCGACGCCGCCGGCCAGCCGCTGATCGCCGTGGTGCTCGACCTGGACGACTTCAAGCAGATCAACGACCGGTACGGGCACGCCGCCGGCGACCAGGTGCTGATCAGCGTGGCCGAACGGCTCGCCGGCTTCGCCGGGGACAACCTCGTGGCCCGCCTCGGCGGCGACGAGTTCGCCGGACTGCTCTCCAGTCCCACCGTCGACCGGCGCTGGATCGAGCACTCGACCCGCCGGCTCAGTGAGACGGTCGCCGCGCCGATCCGGCTGAGCGGGTGCAGCGTCCGGGTCACCGCGTCCGTCGGGCTCGCCCCGGTGACCGGCCCGGCCCAGCTCACCGACGCGCTCAGCCGCGCCGACGCGGCCATGTACCAGGCGAAGAGCCTCGGTGGCGCCCGATCGCCCCGCCAACTGGTCGACAGCGCGTTCCTCGGCGAGCGCTGACCGTTCAGGTGACGGGCGCGCCGAACCACCTGGGCAGTTGGCTGAGCAGGTCGGTCTGATCGTCGCCGACCCACGCCACGTGACCGTCGGGTCGTAGCAGCACGGCGGGCACGTCCAACTCCTCGCTGACGTCGACGACGTGGTCGACCCGCTCCGCCCAGCCGGCGACCGAGAGCCGGCCGGTCTGGTCGAGCAGCAGGCCGCGGCCGCCGTGCATCAGCTCGTAGAGGCGCCCCCGCTTCAGCCGTACGTCACGCATGTGGCGCCCGAGCATGTCGTGGCCCGCGCCGAAGTCGTAGCGGACCCCGATCGCGGTGATCTTCTCGATCAGGTACCGGTTGACGTCCTCGAAGTCCAACAGCTCCGACAACAGTTGGCGCACAGACCGCGGCCCCGGCTCGGGTGAGAGCAGCAGCATCTGCGCCCGGGTGTTGTTCAGCACGTCCGCGGCCACCGGATGCCGTTCGCTGTGGTAGCTGTCCAGCAGCCCCTCCGGCGCCCAGCCGTTGAGCTCGGCGGCCAGTTTCCAGCCGAGATTGAACGCGTCCTGGATGCCGAGGTTGAGCCCCTGCCCGCCGGTCGGCGGGTGGATGTGCGCCGCGTCGCCGGCCAGCAGCACCCGGCCGACCCGGTAACGCTCGGCCAGCCGGGTGGCGTCCCCGAAGCGGGAGAGCCAGCGCGGTGAGTGGACACCGAAGTCGGTGCCCGCGTACACCCGCAGTTGGTGTTTGAAGTCGTCGATGGTCGGTGGGACCGTGCGGTCCTCGACCACCCCCTCGGCCGGGACGAGGACGCGGTACACCCCGTCTCCGAGGGGCCCGAGACCGAATCGGAGTTGGGTCCTGCGGACCTCGGCCACCACGTCGGCCACCGTCTCCGGCGGCACGCCCACCTCCATCTCGCCCAGCAGCGTCTCGACGCTGCTGGGCTCGCCGGGAAAGCCGACACCGAGCAGCCCGCGTACGGTGCTGCGACCGCCGTCGCAGCCGACGAGATAGCGCGTACGCAACTGCGTGCCATCGGCCAATCGCACGGTCACCCCGTGGTCGTCCTGGCTCAGCCCGACGAGTTCGCTGCCGCGCCGGATCTCGACGCCGACCTCGCTGGCGTGCTCGCTCAGGAGACGGTCGGTGGTGGTCTGCGGAATGCCGAGGACGTACGCGTGTGCGGTGTCCAGGCCGCCCGGCGACGGCTTGGGAATCGCGGCGAAGAAACCCCCGACCGGGTGCTGCTGTCCGAGGGCGAGGAACCGCTCCAGCAGACCTCGCTGGTCCATCACCTCGATGCTGCGTGCGTGCAGGCCGAGCGCACGGACGTAGCTGGTCGGCTCGGTTTCCTTCTCAAGCACGAGCGCGTGCAGACCGTGCAGCCGCAACTCACTGGCCACCATCAAGCCGGTCGGTCCGCCGCCAGCAATGATGACATCGATCATGGAATCCCCCGATTTTCCCAGATTTGGGCGTCGGGTGGAGATTCTGCGGCACCACCCGGGTCTTGCCGCAAGGCCCCCGGTGCGATATATGTTGGAAGTGGCAGAGAGCGAATCCGCTCTTTGCCTTACTTTTTGTCAGGCGTAGACGACGTGGTCGCCGCTCAGGGCCGCCGGTCACTGTCGCGCAACGCCGCGTGGGCGAGAGTGACCAGACCCGCCGGTGACACCAGCCCCCGCACGATCCGCGCCGCCCGATCCCGGTCGGCCGCCTCAGCGTCGAGGTCCAATGCCTGACGGGTCCAGTCGCTGAGGTCGTCGAGCGCGCGGACCGCGAGGAACCAGGCCAGGCGCACCCTGTCGACGTCGGGTTTGCCGTAGCCGGCGAGCACCGCCTGCTGCTGCTCGGCGGTGATCGGCGCGAAGGCGAGCACCCCACCGAGGACGAACATGAGGTCGCACTCGGGAGGGGCGAGCACCGCGTCGTCCCAGTCGATCAACCACACCTGCCCGTCCGCGCCGAGCAGCAGGTTGCCCAGGTGCGGGTCGCCGTGGCAGACGACGTTCGCACCGGGCCGGTCGCGCTGGTCGACGGCGCGGCGCTCGACCTCGCGGGTCAGCACCCCCAGCCGGTCGGCCACCGCTGACCACACCCCTGCCAGCTCCACGACCAGCGGATCCGCGAGGTCGAGCGGGTCCGGGTCGCGCAGCCGCGCGGCCATCGCGCGGGTCGCGGTCACGATCGAGGGGTACGCGGCACCACCCGCCGGTAGCAGCCGGCTCAGCTCGTCGGTCACCGGCACCTCGTGCACGGCGGCCAGCACCTCGCCGTACGCACGCCAGTGCGCGCCGGTCATCGGACCGTCGAGCGCCCGCTGGTCGGAGACCCACGGCACCACCGAGAGGCGGCGGCCGTCGCGGTCGATCGACAGCCGCCCGTCGTCGGCCCGCAGCGGCGCGGCGATGCCCGGCACCCCCTGCTCGGCCAGGTACGCCGTCACCACCAGCCCGGCCGGGGTGCCGCCACCGCTCAGCTTGACCGCGTACCGAGAGCCGTCGGCGGCCTGAGCGAGCCACAGTCGGGCGTGCTGGTCCGCGCCGAAGGTGATCGACTCCATCGTGGACAGCCGTAGGCCGAAGCCCGTCCGTACCTGGTCGGCCACCTGCCGTGCGATGTCCTGCGCCATCCGGACACCATGCCAGCGCTCCGGCCACCGACCCAGCGGTTTTGCCGGTCGCCGGGGTGTTCTGAGACGTCCTGTCCGGGTATGAAAAGGCAGTAATCGCATCACGACCGCCGAGAGGACCCGACGTGGCGACCATCCGCGCCCTCGTACTCAACTGCACCCTCAAGCCGTCGCCTGGGCCATCGAGCGCCGAGCAGCTCGGTCAGGAAGTGCTCGCCGAGCTGGCCGCGCAGGGCGTGGAGGGCGAAATGATCCGGGTCGTCGATCACGACGTGCGTTTCGGGGTGTCCACTGACGAGGGCGACGGCGACGGTTGGCCGGCGATCCGCGCCAAGCTGATGGCAGCCCAGGTGCTGATCATCGCCACGCCGATCTGGCTCGGTCAGCCCTCCAGCGTCTGCAAGATGGTCCTCGAACGCCTCGACGCCGAGCTCTCCGAGACCGACGCCGAGGGACGACTCCGCACCTACGGCAAGGTGGCCGGTGTCGCCGTGGTCGGCAACGAGGACGGCGCCCACCACACCATCGGCGAGGTGCAGCAGGCACTCAACGAGGTCGGGTTCACCATCGCCGCCGCCGCCGCGACCTACTGGGTCGGTGAGGCGCTGCACACCGTGGACTACCGCGACGCCGGCCCCAAGCCCGACACCACAGGCCGCACCACGAAGGCCCTGGCGCTCAACACCGCGCACCTGGCCCGACTCCTCGCCGACCAGCCGTACCCGCCGCCGGACGCGAAGGGCGCCGCGGTCGGCCCGAGCCGCGAATAGACCTCACCGCCAGGTGCGTCACTGCCTGGGCTGCCCCACTGGAGCCCGACGCGGCTCGCTACCGGTCAGCGCCAGCCGTAGCCGGCGCGCAACGCCTGCCCGACCCGGTCGAACCGGGGCCGGTCCAACACGGCGCCCTCCCGGCGGATGCTGTCCTCGCGCATGGTGAGCACCCGGTCCAGCCGGACCCAGCTCGGCCGGTTGTCGCGGTCCCACTCCCCCGGCCCGAGCGCGAACCAGTGCCGCTGCCCGTCCCGCTCGCTCTGGCTGGACAGCATCAACCCGAACAGGGTCCGGCTGTGCCGCCCGACGACCAGCACCGGCCGGTCCTTGCCCTGGCGGGGGTCGTCCTCGTACGGCACCCACGTCCAGACGATCTCGCCCGGGTCGGCCTGACCGTCCCGCTCCGGAGCGTAGGTCAGCTCCCGACGCTGCAACGCGCTCACCTGACGGCGGCGGGCCACCTGCGCGGGCGCCGGCCCGGTACGCCGGGGCGACGGGATCACCGCACCGACCCGGGAGATACGCGCCGCGACATTCCTCAACAGACCAGCCACGGCGGGCAGCCTACCCGCCGCCGGAGCGGGCGGTACGACAGACTGGCCCGATGAACGAGCTGCCCCGTGACCTGCCGATCCTGGAGCGCCGCGCGGTGCGGGTCGTGGTCACCGACGGCACCGACCGGGTGTTGCTGTTCCACACCCGCGACCCGGACCACCCCCGGCTGGGCACCTGGTGGGAGCTGCCCGGCGGTGGCATGGACCCCGGTGAGACCTATCGCGACACGGCGGTGCGGGAGCTGCGGGAAGAGACCTGCATCGTGATCACCGCCGACCAGGTTGGTGCGCCGAACTGGCGGCGGCGGGCGAGCTTCCTGCACCGCCAGTTGCGGCACGTCCAGGACGAGGTTGTCGTCGCCGTACGGCTGGCCGGCCCTGGTCCGGACGTGGACGAGGCGCACCGGCTCGACTACGAGCGGGAGGACTACTTCGGCTTCCGCTGGTGGCCGTTGCCGGAGGTGGTGGCCAGTCGGGAACGGTTCTATCCCGGGCAGCTCCCCCGGCTGATCACCCCGTTTCTCGCCGGCACGGAGATCGACGAGCCGTTCGAGCTGTGGTCGTGAGCCGGGCCGGCGGGCAGAGTGGGGGTATGAGGACCGATCTGCACGGGCCGCTCTCCGCGTACGCCGCGCGGCTGCACGCCACGGCCGGCGACGGACACCACGTCGCCTCCCCGCTCGGCGCCTGGCTGCTGCTCGCGGTCACTGCCACGACGGCCGACCCGGCCACCGCGGAGGGAGCCACCGCGGAGCTTGCGCAGGCGCTGGGCACCGACCTGCCGAGCGCGGCCGAGGTGGCCCGAACACTGTTGGACGCGCCGCACCCGCTGGTCGGGTCCGCCACCGCGCTCTGGCACCGAGCGGGGCAGGGCGACGGCGGGCCGGCGGCGTGGCAGGCCGCGCTGCCCAGCACGACCGCTGTCGGCGCACTGCCCGATCAGGCCGGGTTGGACGCCTGGGCGCGCGAGCACACCCTCGGCCTGATCGAGAAGTTTCCCCTGAAGGTCGATTGGGACGTGGCGTTCATCCTGGCCAGCGCGTTGGCCACCCGGGTGTCCTGGGCGACCCCGTTCGACGTCGCCGACGCACGCGCGCTCGGCGCCAACAGCCCGTGGGCCGGTCGACTGCGGCGAGCGCTGCGCAGCCCGAGCCGGGGCCACCGCTGCGCCATCGTGTCCACCGCGCGGGCCGGTGATGTGATCGTGCACGCCGCACCCGCCCAGACGACCGACGGCGCGGGGCTGGTCGTCCTCTCGGTGGCCGCCGCGCCGCAGGTGCCACCGGCCGAGGTGCTGGCCATCGCGTACGACCTGAGCGCCGGCGCGGCCGACGGCGCGCCACCGGCGAGCAGCCGCTCGCTGTTCGACCTGCCGCTCGGTGAGACTCCGCTGTGGACGCTGACCGAGGAACGGGTACACACCTGGGCCCGCGATGGCCGCGAAGAGCGGCACAATGCCGTCCTGCCCTGCTGGTCCGCTCGGAACGACCATGACCTGACCGCCCCGGCGCTCGGCTTCGGGGCCGCGGTGACCACGCTCGCGACGGCGCTCGCGCTGCCGGTCGAGCGCTTCGAGGCACGGCAGACGGCGGTGGCCCGGTTCGACAGGTACGGCTTCGAGGCGGCGGCGGTGACCGGCATGGCCGGGGTGACCAGCATGCCGCCGGAGGGCGTCGCCCGCACCGCCGAGCTGCGCTTCGGCCACCCGTACGCGGTGGTGGCCGTCGCCACCGACGCCGGGGCCGACGGCACCACCGGCCCGTGGCACGGGGTGCCGGTCTTCTCCGCCTGGGTCGCCGAGCCTGAGGAGGTGTCCGAGGCATGAGTCATTTTGCGGAGGAGCAGGCCAGAGGAGCTGCCGGTGGCCGACGTCGCCGACGGGCGACCCAGGCCGAGGAGTCCTAGCCCGATCAGTCCTGCGAGTGGATCTCGCCGCGGCCGCCGGGTCAGGGCATGTAGGGGCCTGGAGGTGTGGGCGCGGCCCCACCTCCGCCGTCGCGCGGCAGTCGCGCGACCATCTCCCGGAACTCCCGTACCGTCATCGCCGTCCGCAACGTCGCGAAGACGGCGCCGGTTCCGGCCCGGGCGGTGGCCGGGTCCACCCCGGCACGCTGTTCCACCCGACGAAGGAACTCCGTCGGACCGGCCCCCATCGGGGTCGCGCCGGCACCGCCGACCTCCAGGCCCACCCCGCTGGTCAAGCCTTCGGCGCCGGCATCCGGGCCGACGGCCCCGGCCGGATCCGGGGCTGGGAGGGCCGTCCCGGCCGCATCCGAGGCAGGACCGGAGGCCCCGGCCGGATCCGGGGCCGGGCCGGTCAGGTAGCCGTCGACCTCGTTCGGAAGGTGCCCGACGAGGTCGCCGGGCGCGTCGCTGGTCACCCGCTCGGCCAACGTCTGGAGCACTGCGCGGGCGAGCACGGCGGCCTCCTCGGCCGGCAGGCCGGACCGTTGGGACACCGCGTCGATGAAGTACGGGAACCCGTCGCCGTCGGTCACGCTCGGCCGGTTACCCCTGGCCGGCCGCGACAAACTGCTGCTAGGCCAGCAGACCCTCGGCCAGCAGGTGGTCGAAGATGATCTGGTCGACCGGCGAGGTGCGGTGTCGGTCCGCGTACCCGAGCCAGGCCATCTCGGCGATCTCGCTGGCCGGGCGCAGTTGTCCTCGATAGCCGGCCCGGTAACAGGTCATCCGCACGCTGATGCCGGTCGTGTGACCGTGCGCCTGAGCGGTGAAGGTGCCCAGGTGCACGGCACCGGGCACGTCGACCTCGACGCTCAACTCCTCGTCGATCTCCCGACGCAGGGTCTCCAGGTCGGTTTCGCCCGGCTCGCGCTTTCCGCCCGGCAGGTACCAGACGTCCTTGCCCACCGACCGGGTGCTCAGCACCCGACCGTCCTCGACGAGGATCCAGGCCACCTTGTCGATCTCGCGCACGTTGCTCCTTACGGCCGCCGGGATCGGGGACGCTACCACCCGGCGGCGCGCTCAGTCGGCGAGCAGGTCGAGCAGCAGCGCGGCGGTCCAACTGAATGCCGGTGAGCCCAGACCGGCGCCGGTGTCCGGGTGGAAGTACTCGTGGCAGCCGGCCCCGGCGACCAGACCGATCATCGAGCGGCGCAGCCCGGCGGCCAGCTCCGGGTGCCCGTGCCCGAGCAGCCCACGCCGGACCAGCCAGCCGATGTTGAGCCAGCTCGGCCCACGCCAGTAACGCAGCGGCTCGAAGTCGGGTGCGGTGCGGTCGTAGGTGGGCAGCGGCCGGTCCATGAGACTGGCCACCCCAAAACGCGCCGACCGGGCCTCGACGACCAGCGCGTCGGCCTGCCGGGTCGGCAGGTCGGGCAGGATCAGGGGGGTCAGCCCGAGCACGGTACGGGCGCTCACCAGGCGGTCAGTGCGCAGGTCACGGGGCTGGAACGTGCCGGTGTGCCTGTCGTACAACCGGCGCAGGAGAGCTTCGGTGATGCGGGCCGCGCGGGCCCGATGCGGCCCGGGGTCGTCGCCGACGAGCGCGGCGATCTCGGCGAGGGCGTGTTCGGCGGCCCCGAACGCCGCGTTGAACAGCGGGCACTCCATCAGGAACGGGTGCCCGGCGGCCAGGTCGCGGTCGGAGTAGCCGTGGTCGCGGTAGGCGGCGACGATCGCCAGGTAGCGCGCGTAGTCCAGGTCCGTGGGGCGGTGCGCGGCGTCGGCGTGCGTGGTGTCGTGCCGACGGTACGCCCGCATCACTGCCGCCTCGGCCGGCACCGCGGCCATCGGCTGGTCCCACGCCGGGCTGTTGTCCAACCCGGACTCCCACGGGTGCACGATGCAGACCAGCCCGTCACCGGCCACGTCCCGCCGGTCGGCAAGGTAGCGCTGTTGGGCGACCAGCGCGGGGTAGAGCCGGCGCAGCGCGGCCAGGGCGGTGGGGTCGGGCGCCCGCCGGTACGCCAGCAACGCGGCGAGCGCGTGCACCGGCGGCTGGACCAGGCCGGAGGTGGCCACCATCGGCGCGCCCGGCACGTCGGCGGAACGCCACATCTCCGGCCCCGGAAAGTACGCGCCGACCCGCAGCGCCGGGTTGAACACGATGTGCGGCACCCGTCCGTCCGCCCACTGCGCCCGGAACAGGCTGGCCAGCTCCCGCCAGGCGCGGTCGGGACGGACCTGGGCCAACCCGATCGCGATGAACGCGGAGTCCCAGCTCCACTGGTGCGGGTAGAGCGTGCGCGAGGGCACCGTGTGATCGTGCTCCCAGTTGGCGTCGAGCGTGTCGACAGCGAGTCGACGCAGCCCGGCCGCGTCAGCCGGGCCACCCGTGCCGGCGGCGTCGGCGCGCTTCGCTCCGGCGTCGGCGGGCGCACCAACGCTGGTCGGCTCGGCGTCGGCGGGCGCACCAACGCTGGTCGGCTCGGCGTCAGCGGGCGCACCAACGCTGGTCAGCCTCGCGTCGGCGCTCACGCGGCGGCCCGCCGGGGCAGCGCGTGTCGCAGCACGGTGGCGGCCTGTTGCAGGGCCCGGACCGGGTCGCCGCGGAGCCGGCACTCCAGTGCCAGCCAGCCCCGGTAGTCCAGCTCCAGCAGGGTCCGCACCAGCGCCGGCCAGTCCAGGTGCCCGGCGCCGGGCTGGTAGCGGTTGGAGTCGCTGACCTGTACGTGCCCGAGATACGGCGCGGCGGCGCGCAGCGCGCGGTGCACGTCGTCCTCCTCGATGTTCATGTGGAAGGTGTCGGCGACCACCCGGACCGACGGCAACCCGAGCGCGGCGCAGAGCGCCACCGCCTCGTCGAGACGGTTGACCATGTGGTCCTCGTACCGGTTGAGCGGTTCCAGGAAGAGGGTGACACCCTCGGCCCGGGCGTGTTCGCCCAGCTCGCCGAGGGCGTCGAGGAGCACCTGCCGGTCGCCGTCCGGGGCCCGGGGCGGCTCGAACGGCGGCAGTCGTCGGGAGAACATCCCCCAGGCGGCCGGGGTCATCACCCCGACGCCGCCCAGTTCGGCGATCACCGAGAGTTGGGAGCGCAGGTTGCGGACGGCGTCGGCGGACCGGGCGGGGTCGAAGTCGCCGATGAAGTGGTCCATCTCGACGCAGACGGTGGGCATCACCACCCCGGCGGCGCGGGCCCGGCGCAGCTCGGGCAGCCGGCGAGCGAACGCCAGGTCGCCCCGGCCGCGTAGCTCGATGCCCTGGTAGCCGAGGGCGGCCGCGAGGGCGTACTTCTGGATCAGGTTGGTGCCTGGCAGGAGTTGTTCCTGACAGGCCAGCGCGATGGTGGTCATGAGAACCTCAGCACGACTTGGAGGACGTCACCGGCGCCGCGGTCGAGCAGCGCGAGGGCGTCGGCGACCGCGCTGGCGTCGACGATGTGGCTGACCAGTGGCAGCGGGTCGACGCTGCGGTCGGCCACCAGGTCCATGAAGGTCTGCGCGACCCGGTCTCCGGTCCACCGGCCGGCCATGCTCGGCGCGGGGGTGGGCCCGGAGACCTGGGCGGCCACCAACTGGATGCGGTTGTGGTGGAACTCCTCGCCGAGGCCGAGCGCGTCGGCCTGGCCCTGGTAGAAGCCGGCGGCCACGACCCGGCCGGCGTGGGCGGTGGAGCGGATCGCCTCGTGCAGCGCCGGGTACGCGCCGGACAACTCCAGACAGACGTCGGCCCCCCGACCGCCGGTTGCCTGGCGCAGCACGGCCGCGGCGGAGGTGACAGTGGCGTCCACGGTGGAGTACGCGCCGTACCGGGCGGCGTACTCCAGCCGGTCGGGAACCGGGTCGACGGCCACCACCCGGGCCCCGGAGAGCACCGCGAGCCGGGTGGCGAGCAGCCCGATGACGCCCTGGCCGAAGACGCCGACCCAGTCGCCGAGGTGCAGGTCACCGGCGAGCACGGCGGTCAGCGCGATGGCGCCGGGGCGGGCGAAGACCGCGGCGAGCGGATCCAGCCCGGTGGGGAGCGCGCGGACCGCGTCGGCGGCGAGCACGGCCTCGGCCCGGTGCCCCCAGATGCCCCAGACGAGCTGCCCCGGATGCCGGTCGGTGACCTCCGGCGCGACCTCGATGACCTCCCCGACCTCTTCGTAGCCGAAGCCGATCAACGGGTAGGGCACCGGCGTCTGTCGGGGGACGAACATCCGGGCGGCGTCGTCCCAGTCCTTGCTGAGCCGGGGATTGCTGCCCCGGTAGAGGGTCAGCTCGGTGCCGGCGGAGATGCCCGAGTAACAGGTGCGGACTCGGACCTGGCCGGGGCCGAGCGGATCCGGCGGGCAGGGCTCGAGGCTGATCCGTCGAGGCCCGGCGAGAGAGACCACCCAGTTGCCCATGTGTCACATCCCGGTAGCACTGGGCTCCAGGATAGCAAAAAATCGCGATATGTCTTGCTATTGATCAATCGAAGGTGTTGGATCCTTGATGTACCCTTCGAGAGGAGTGCCATCGATGTCTGCACCTCCGAGGCGGATACTCGCCACCACCCTGATCCTGGCACTGACCACGTCCACCCTGCTGGCCTGCGGCGACGACGAACCAGACAGCAACAGCAAGAAGATCACCGTCTGGAGCCTGGAAGACGTGGCCGACCGGGTCACCGCCACCAAGGCGATCATCGCCGACTTCACCGCCAAGACCGGGATCCAGGTCGATCTCGTGACCGTCAACGAGGACCAGTTCCCCTCCCTGATCGCCGCCAACGCCGCCGCCGGCGACCTGCCCGACGTGGTCGGGTCGGTCTCCCTCGCCGGCATCCGTACGCTCGCCGGCAACGAGCTGCTGCACACCTCGGCGAACGCGGAGGTCGTCGACAAGCTGGGCAAGCAGACGTTCTCCCCGCGAGCGCTGGAGCTCACCTCCGACGACGGCAAACAGCTGTCCGTGCCCAGCGACGGCTGGGGGCAACTGCTCGTCTACCGCAAGGACCTGTTCGCCGCGGCCGGTCTGCCCGCCCCCGACACGTACGAGCGGATCACCGCCGCCGCGGCCCGACTGAACACCGGCGGCGTCGCCGGCATCACCGCGGCGACCGCCCCCAGCGACGTGTTCACCCAGCAGACCTTCGAGCACCTGGCGTTGGCCAACGGCTGCCAGCTCACCGACGACTCGGGGAAGGTGACACTGGATTCGCCCCAGTGCGTCGAGGCGTTCCGCTTCTACGGTGACCTGATCCGCACCAGCTCGGTGAAGGGCGCGCAGGACGTGGACACCACCCGGGCCACCTACTTCGCGGGCAAGGCCGCCATGGTGATCTGGTCGCCGTTCATCCTCGACGAGCTGGCCGGGCTGCGCAACGACGCCAAGCCGACCTGCCCGCAGTGCCAGGCGGACCCGGCGTTTCTGGCCAAGAACAGCGGGTTCGTCACCGCGATCAAGGGCCCCAACGGCGCCGAACCGGCCCAGTACGGCGAGATCAGCTCGTGGGCGGTTCTCGACGGCGCGGTGAGCGACCCGGCGAAGTCCTTCGTGGAGTACATGCTCGGTGACGGCTACCCGCGCTGGTTCGGCATGTCGCCCGAGGGCCGCTTCCCGGTGCGCAAGGGCACCCCCGCCGAGCCGGAGGCGTACCTGACCGCCTGGAACACCAGCCAGGCGGGCGTGGACGCGAAGAAGCCCCTCACCGACGTGTACGGCGACGAGGTGCTGGCCACGCTGCGCCGCAGCCCGGACACCTTCGGGCGCTGGGGCCTCAGTCAGGGGCAGGGCAAACTCGTCGGCGCCATGCTCGGCGAGTTGCCGGTGCCCAAGGTCCTGGGCGACCTCGTCTCCGGCAAGTCCGACGCGGCGGCCACCGCCGACCGCGCCACGAAGGACGTGGACGCCATCAAGGCGGGCGTCAATTGACCACCACCGCGCCCGGCCCCGGCCGCTCCCCCACCAGGGAGCGGCCGGCACCACCCCGGCGCCGACCGTTGACCCTGCGCCGCCGCGAGTCCCGGGCCGGGCTCGCGCTGGTCGCACCGACCCTGCTCGTCACCATCGCGGTCATCGGCATCCCGATCGTGTGGACAGTGGTGCTCGCCTTCCAGCGGGTCCGGCTGGCCACGCTGCGCAAGACCGGCCTGTTCGGCGAGTTCACCATGGACAACATCGACCGGGTGCTGCACACCCCCGGCTTCGCCGAGACGCTGTGGGTCACGCTGATCTACAGCATCGGCGGCACCGTCGGGTCGATCCTGCTCGGCCTGGTGGCCGCACTGGTCGTCCGCCGGCCGTTCCGGGGTCGCACCCTGGTCCGGGCGTCCATGCTGCTGCCGTACGTGGCACCGGTGGTCGCCGTGACGTTCGTCTGGCAGGTGATGCTCGACCCCCAGCTCGGCATCGTCAACGCGTGGGGTCAACGCCTGCTCGGCTGGGACGCCCCGGTGCCGTTCCTCACCCAGGAGTCGACGGCGCTGGCCACGGTGATCGTCTTCGAGGCGTGGCGGTACTTCCCGTTCGCCTTCCTGTTCCTGCTGGCCCGGCTCCAGGCGGTGCCCGGCGAGTTGGAGGAGGCCGCCCGGGTCGACGGCGCCACCCCCACCCAGCGGTTCCGGCACATCCTGCTGCCGCAACTGCTGCCGGTGATCGCCCTGCTGGGCGTGCTGCGCTTCATCATGACGTTCAACAAGTTCGACGACGTCTACCTGCTCACCGGCGGTGCGGCCGGCACCGAGGTGGTCAGCGTGAGGGTGTACGAGTTCCTCACCGCCCGTACCGACATCGGGGCCGCGGCCGCGCAGGCGGTCGTGCTGGCCGTCGTACTCATCGTGTTCGTGCTGATCTATCTGCGCTTCTTCGGACGGAGGGTGAGCTGATGGACCGGGACGTGGTCGAGACGGTGAGCCTGCGTTGGCTGCGCCGCCTGGTGATCGCCGTGTTCCTGGTGATCACGGTCTTCCCCTTCTACTACATGCTGGTGCTCTCGGTGCGCCCCATCGAGCGGCTGCTGCTCGACCCCGGGGCGCTGGTGGTCGGCTTCGGTGAGCTGACAGTGGCCACGTACGCGGAGGTGCTCAAGGCCACCGACGACGGCGGCCAGGGTTTCCTCACCTTCATCCGCAACAGCGGGCTGGTCGCCGTCGCGGCGACCGTGCTCACTCTCCTGGTCGCGATCCCCGGCGCGTACGCGGTGGCCCGGCTGCGGTTCTTCGGCCGGAGGCAGGTGGACTTCCTGTTCCTGGCGGTCTACCTGTTCCCGTCGATCGTCATCGCGATCCCGCTGTTCGTGGTCTTCACCCGGGCCGGGCTGCGCGGCTCGTTGTTCGGTCTGGTGCTGGTCTACATCTCGCAGACGTTGCCGGTGTCGGTCTACATGCTGAAGAACTACTTCGAGACCATCCCGGTCAGTCTGGAGGAGTCCGCCGCCATCGACGGCGCCGGCCGGCTCGGCATCATCCGCCGTGTCAGCCTGCCCCTGGCGATGCCGTCGATCATGGCGGTCGCGCTCTACGACTTCATGATCGCCTGGAACGAGTTCCTCTTCGCCCTGCTGTTCCTGGTCGACAAACCCAACCGGTGGACGGTGTCACTCGGGTTGTCCCTGCTCGCCGACGGGGTGGAGGTCCCCAAGACGGTGCTGATGGCCGGGTCGGTCGTGCTCACCCTGCCCATCGTGATCCTCTTCTTCGCCAGCGAACGGCTGCTCACCGAGGGGCTGACCAGCGGCGCGGAGAAGGGATGATCGTCTCGTCCGGGTCGCCCGCCAGGCCCCCACCAACCCGGATACGGTGGCCTCATGGCCAACCCGACCCGCTGGGCGACCGACACCGGTCCTGAGCACTCACAGTGGTATATCGACCGGTTCCGCAAGCTCGTGGCCGAGGGCGCGGACCTGGCCGGCGAGGCCCGACTGGTGGACGCCCTCGTCGCGCCCGGCTCCCGCATTCTCGACGCCGGCAGCGGCACCGGCCGCGTCGGTGCCGCGCTGGCCGAGCGCGGGCACACGGTGGTCGGGGTGGACGCCGACCCCGCGCTGGTGGATGCCGCCCGCGCCGACTATCCCGGCCCGACGTGGCTGGTTGCCGACCTCGCCGAGCTGGATCTACCGGCGCTGGGTGAGGCGGAACCGTTCGACGCGGCGGTGCTGGCCGGCAACGTGCTCGCCTTCGTCGCCGTCGGCACCGAACCGGAAGTGCTGCGCCGGGTGGCAGCGCACCTGCGACCCGATGGCGTGCTGACAGTGGGCTTCGGCACTGAGCGCGGCTACCCGCTGACCGCGTTCGACGCCGACGCGGTGGCCGCCGGTCTGCGCGTGGAGCAGCGCTTCGCCACCTGGGACCTGCGCCCGTGGCGCGACGACGCCCCGTTCGCGGTCACCGTCCTGCGCCGCCCGGCCGACTGAGCACCGCCCGCCGCGCATTGCTTCCCGGTGATCAAGAGCTTTGCGTCAGGCTCGCGCCACGTTCTGACGCAAACCTCTTGATCACCGCCGGCACGCCTAACCGCCGGCACGCCTCACCGCCGGCACGCCGGCACGCGGGTCGCCCTCAGTCCGGGGCGGCGACGGCGCGGGCGGCGGCCGGGTCGAGGGTGGCGCCGGCAGGCACCAGGCTGACCAGCCCGGCCGGCAGCCGCACCGGCCGCACGTCGCTGTAGCCCAGCATCGGGAGCACCTCCCGGTCGGCCAGCACGTACCGTCGGCCCAGGTCCGTGACCACGGAGACTGCGCCGCCGGTCGCGCCGGGCGCCGCGGCGGCCTCGACCACCGCGCCGCGGCCCGGCTCCACCACCACGTGGTCGGCCAGCACCGCTCCGCCGGTCGGCGCGGTGCGGGGCACGGCCGTCAGGTCCCGCAGCGGTACGCCCCAGCGCACCTCACCAACCCCGCCGTCGTCGCCGATGCGGGTGCAGAGCGCCCCGCCGTCGCCGGCCGCGAGCCGGGGCGGCGTCGGTGGCGGGGCGTTCGGGCCGGTCGGGGCGAGGTCGGGCACCGTGGGCAGCGCGGCGAACCGGCCCAACGTCATCGGCACCGGCTCGACCTGCCCGGTGCGGGCCAGCAACAGCCCCGCCTGCAACTCGGTGATGCCGGCCAGGCCGGCGTCGAGCGCCACCGCGTACTGTCTGCCGCCACCGGAGTTGCTCACCAGATAGACAGTGCCGATCGCCGCACCCGGCACCCGGGTGGCGGGCCGACCCAGCGCGGGCAGGTCGAGTGGGGCGAGGTCGGTGCCGGCGGGCAGCGAGTTGAGCAGTGCCGGCGCCACCCGGACCGCCTGGGCCCGGGTGGTGGCGAGCGCCGCCAGCACCCGGCTCGGATCACGGACGAGGTAGCGGCGCTGGTGCCAGACCAGGTGCAGCCCGCCGTCGGGGTGGCGCAGCAGCAGCGCGTCATCGCCCAACGGTCGACCGCCGTCGGGCTCGGTGCCGATCAGCAACGCGGAGCGGGGCGCCTCGACGCCCGTACCGGCCGGGACCGTCGAGCAGACCGTCCACGCCGTGGCGGCCAGCCGGCCCGGGGCGGGCAGCGAGTCGGGTGCGTCGGCGATGCCCAACGGCAGCCCGCGCGGCACCCCGTCGATCGTGCGTCGGGACACCAGGACGGTCTTCGAGCGGTCCGCACCGACGATGAGCAGCGCCGAGGCGTAGTTGAGCACCGGGTGCAGCTTCTGCTCGCGGTAGACGAACCGGGCGCCGGACTCCTTCTCCACGATCACCGCGCCCGGGTCACGCCACCCCTTCCCGCCGCCGGCGAACAGGCCGTAGAGGGCGAAACCGCCGAGCCCGATCGCCGCGACCAGGACGCTGGCCAGACCGGCGCCGGCCAGCCGCCGAAACGGCGACTGCGCGGGGTCGGTCTCCCGCATGACCAGGGCGGCGACTGCCCGTTGGACGCTGAACTGGTAGGAGTGCAGCTGGTCCTGCCGCGACGGCATGAGTCCCCTCCGGTGGATCGGCCGGGCACAGGATATGCGCTGCGTCGATGTCCCGTGGACCCTGCGTGGCCGCCCGTCGCGGGGCAACCGGTACCATCCGTGGACGAATCCGGCGGCGAGAGGGCACCCGTGGGCGCGCGTTTCGAAGAGCTGGCCTGGCGGGAGACCCCGATCGGCGCGATCAGCCTGCGCCGACGCCGGGACCCGGCACTCCAGGTCGAGGTGTACGAGGTCAAGCTCGACGACGAGTACCTGATGTCTAGCCTCTTCCCGGTCGCGGAGATCGAGCTGGCCCGGCTCGGCCTCGCCGAGGTGGCCGGTGACTCGCTCGACGTGGTGGTCGGCGGTCTCGGGCTGGGCTACACCGCCTGCGCGGCGCTGGGCGACCCCCGGGTGCGCTCACTGTTCGTGGTGGAGGCGATCGAGGACGTGATCGACTGGCACCAACGAGGGCTGCTGCCGTTCGCGGCGGGGCTCGCCGAGGACCCCCGGACCCGCTTCGTGCAGGCCGACTTCTTCGCGGCGGTGGCCGGTGACACCGGCTTCGACACCGAGGTGCCCGGCCGGCGGTTCGACGCGGTGCTGCTCGACGTCGACCACTCCCCGCGCAACGTCCTGCACCCCAGCCACGCGGCGTTCTACCCGCCGGCCGGGTTGCGTCGCCTGGCCGCCCTGCTGCGCCCCGAGGGCGTCTTCGCGCTCTGGTCGGACGACCCGCCGGACGCCGAGTTCACCGCCGCGCTCACCGAGGTGTTCGCGAGCGTACGCGCGCATGTCGTGCCGTTCGCCAACCCGCTGACCGGCGGGGAGTCGGCCAACACCGTCTACGTGGCGCGTACCGGCCCCTGATCGACTCCGGTAGGCCGATCGCGCATGGTGTCGGCCGGACGGGGAACCAGGAGCCGGGCCGGCCGCACCAGGCGCGGCCGGTTACGGGAGGTCGACATGCGTGCACTGCTCTGGGTTGTCGGCGTGGTCGCCGGCGTGCTGATCCTGCTCGGGTTGATTCTCGAGGCGGCCCGCTGGCTGATCATCATCGGTGTGATCGCGCTGGTGATCGTGATCGTCTGGGGCGTCGTCAAGGGGCGGCAGGCAATGAACCACCAGTCCCGCCGACGGTGACGGGCGGCGCGGCCGGTCAGAACCAGTCCGGGCGCATGTCGAGCGTGGTTCGGTCCCGGCTCTCCAACAGGTCGAACTGCGGGCCGGTCCGGGGCAACTCGACGGTGAAGAAGTAGCGGGCGGCTTGCCGCTTGCCGGCGTGGAACGCGTCGCCGGCGCTCTCCGCCGGCAGCGCCAGCACCTGCTCCAACCACATCCACGCGATCACCACGTGCCCGACGGCCTCCAGGTAGGCGCTGGCGTTGGCCAGCGCGAGCACCGGGTCACCGTCGGCCCACAGTCGACGGGTGACAGCGGTGACCCGGTCCACCGCGGCGGCCAGCCGGTCGGCCAACTCGGACGCCTCTCCCCCGACCTTGCGGGCCCGCTCGACCGTGTCACCGATCGTCGTGGTCAGCAGGGTGAGACCAGCGCCGCCCTGCATGATCATCTTTCGCCCCAGCAGATCCAGTGCCTGGATGCCGTGGGTGCCCTCGTGGATCGGGTTGAGCCGGTTGTCCCGGTAGTGCTGCTCCACCTCGTGGTCGCGGGTGTAGCCGGCACCTCCGAGCACCTGGATCGCCAGGTCGTTGGCGGCGAGGCACCACTGCGACGGCCAACTCTTCGTGATCGGCGTGAGCACGTCCAGCAGCAGGTGCGCGCGCTCGCGGTCGGCCTCGGCCGGTGCGGTCTTCTGCTCGTCGAGCAACCGCGCGCAGTAGAGCACCAGCGCCAGTGCCCCCTCCACGTAGCTCTTCTGGGCCAGCAGCATCCGTCGTACGTCGGGGTGGTCGATGATCGGCACCTGCGCGGCGGCCGGGTCCTTCGCGCCGACCGGCCGGCCCTGCGGCCTCTCCTTCGCGTACGCCAGGCTCTTGAGATAGCCGGTGTAACCCAGCGCGGTGGCGCCCGCCCCGACCCCGATCCGGGCCTCGTTCATCATGTGGAACATCTGCGCCAGGCCCTGATGCGGCGCGCCGACCAGGTGACCGACCGCTCCGGCGCGGCCGGCCGGGGTGTGCGCGCCGTCGCCGAAGCTGAGCAGGGTGTTTGTGGTGCCCCGGAACCCCATTTTGTGGTTGAGCCCGGCCAACGCCACGTCGTTGCGCTCACCGAGCGACCCGTCCAGGCCGACCAGCACCTTCGGCACGATGAACAGCGAGATGCCCTTGACGCCGGGCGGCGCGCCCGGAATGCGCGCCAGCACCAGGTGGACGATGTTCTCGGCCAACTCGTGGTCGCCACCGGAGATCCACATCTTGGTGCCGAAGAGCCGGTACGTGCCGTCCGCCTGCGGCTCGGCGCGGGTGGTGATGTCGGCCAGCGAGCTGCCGGCGTGCGGCTCGGACAGGCACATGGTGCCGAAGAACCGGCCGTCCAGCATGGGCCGGACGTAGGTGTCCACCTGCTCGGGGCTGCCGTGCGCCAGCAGCAGGTTGGCATTGCCCAGGGTGAGGAACGGGTAGGCCGAGGTGGCCACGTTGGCGGCCTGGAACCAGGTGAAGCAGGCGGCCGCGACGGCGTGCGGCAGTTGCAGGCCACCGACAGTGGCGTCCAGCCCGGCGGTCAGCAGACCCGTCTCGGCGAAGCTGTCCAACGCCGCGCGGACCTGCGGGATCAGCCGCACCCGCTGCCCGTCGAAGGTGGGCTCGGCCAGGTCGGCGGCGCGGTTGTGCGGGGCGAACTGCTCGGTGGCCACCCGCTCGGCGAGATCCAGGGCGTCGTCGAAGGTCTCCCGGGAGTGCTCGGCGTAGCGGGGGCGCTCGACGAGCTCGGACACCCGTAGCCACTCGTGCAGCAGGAAGTCGAGGTCACGGCGGGAGAGCAGGGTTGACGGCACGGCACTCCTCAGCGGGCACGGGGTCGGGCCGGGGCGACGGCCCACTGTCGCCCCGCCCATCCTCGCGGATCGGCAGGGCGGGCACCACCGGCCTGGGTGGCGTTCGAGGAGCGGAACTTGTCACACCGACCGGTTAGCGTCGTTGTCCGTGACCGCACCCGGAGACGTCCCGCCCGAGGTCCTCGACCGGCTGCGGCCGATCTGTCTCGGGCTGCCGGAGACCTACGAGGAGCCCGCCTGGGTTGGCATCCGCTGGCGGATCCGCAAGCGGACCATCGCCCATGTGCTCACCGTCGACCCCGATCGCCAGCCGGTGCACGCGCGGGCTGCCGCAGTCGACCAGCCCGCCTGCCTGCTGACCTTCCGGTCACCACTCGACGAGATCGCCGGGCTCCTCGCCACGGGGCACCCCTTCTACAAACCGGACTGGAGCCCGAACGTGATGGGCATGGTCCTGGACGGAAACACCGACTGGGAGGAGGTGGGTGAGCTGCTCACCGAGAGCTACTGCGTCATGGCCCCGAAGCGGCTCGCCGCCCGGGTCGGCCCCCCGGCACCGCCGACTGGCTGAGCGCCAAGGGCACCCTGCCGCCGGTTGAGCGCCGGCGGTGTCCTGCGACCGGCGGTTTCGGCCGGCACGCTCCGGGGATACCGCGCCGGACGGCCGTAGCCGTCGGTTACCGGCTGAAGCCGAGGCGCCGCCGGGCGGGTGAGGAGCAGGTCGATGTCGTCGCTGCCCACCGAGAAGGATCACCGGTTGACGCCGGTGTTCCAGGAAGACCGGGTGTGCACGGGCGTGACCACAGTGCGCGGGCGGGTGTTCCTGAGCTACCCGTCGGCGGATCGGCCCGGCGTGCAGGTGGTGGAGGCGCTGCCGGACGGCCGTCGTGTCCCCTACCCCGACGCCGCGTGGAACCGTGCCGACCAGCCGCCGAGCGGGGCGTTCGTGCACGTCAACGGGTTGCGCGCCGGCCCGGATGGTCGGTTGTGGATCGTCGACTCGGGTTCGCCGCGGATCGGCGGCGCGCAGGTGCCGGGCGGTGCTCGGCTGATCGCGGTCGACCCGGACGACGACCGCGTGGAGCGGGTCTACCACCTCGACGAGGCGGTGCACCCGGGCAGCTACGTCGACGACGTCCGATTCAACGGCCGGGTGGCGTATTTCAGCGACGCCGGGGCGGCCGGCCTCATCGTGCTCGACCTCGACTCCGGTCGGGCGAGACGGGTGCTGGACGGGCATCCGAGCACGGCGGGCGGCCCGGTGGTCGCCGACGGTCGCGCGCTGCATGACCCGGACGGCACCGAGGTACGCCTGCACGTGGACCAGCTGGAGGTGTCACCGGACGGTCGCTGGCTCTACTACCAGCCGGCCTCCGGCGGGATGCCCCGGATCGCCACCCGCTGGTTGGACGACCCGTTGGCGCCCGCCGACGAGCTGGCCCGGAGGGTCGAACGCTGGTGTGACACACCCAGCACCGGCGGCACGGCCATCGACGCCGCCGGCAGCATCTACCTCAGCGACCTGGAACGACGGCGCGTCCTCGTCCTCGCACCCGACGGCGGCCTACGGACGCTCGTCGCCGACCCCCGACTGGCCTGGGTGGACGCGATGTGGCTCGACGCCGATGCCCGGCTGTGGATGCCGGCGGCCCAGCTGCACCTGACCGCCGGGCTCAACGGCGGGATCTCGACCGTCGAATACCCGGTCCAGATCTACCGGATGCCCGTTGGGATCGGGCCGCCCGCCCGGGACCACGCCTGAGTGCTCAATCCGGCAGCCGCCGGATCCGCACCGCGTCTCCCCCGGCCCGGGGTACGAAATCCCGGTGGAGAGGGTGCGGTCCGATGGGTGAAGATCGCATGGTGTCCGTTCCTGCCCGCCAGATCCGTGCTCGATTCTCGGCCGACACGATCACCGTGTACCAGGCGTACCCACCGGAGATCGCGCTGCCGGCGGTGGCCGCCGGTCGCTTCGTCGCCCCCTTCAAGCGTGAAAGGATGACCTGGATCAAGCCGTCGTTCCTGTGGATGATGTACCGCTGCGGTTGGGCCACCAAGCCCGGGCAGGAGCGCGTGCTGTCCATCGACATCACGCGGGAGGGCTTCGAGTGGGCGCTGGCGCGAGCCTGTCTGAGTCACTACGACCAGGACCTGCACGGTGACCGGGCGACGTGGTCGCGGCAACTCAAGGCCAGCCCGGTACGGGTGCAGTGGGATCCGGAACGGACACTGCACCTGAGCGCGTTGCCCCACCGGTCGTTGCAGGTCGGACTGTCCGGCGAAGCCGTCGCCCGGTACGTCGACGACTGGACGGTCAGCGTCACGGACATCACCCCCACTGTCCACCGCGTACGGGAACTGGTGCGGGCCAAGGACGTGCGGGCGGCCGCGGACCACCTGCCGGCCGAACGAAGCTATCCGCTGCCCAGGCAGATCGCGGCCCACCTCGACGCCACCGGCTGAGTCCGCGCGGTCAACGGCCCTCGGATGCCACGCGCCGTCCAGCAACACATTCACATTCTCGATATCCTGGCCGGCATGCACCGAAGCCGCGTGTACGCGCTACTGATCGACGCTCCCAAGGCGGAGGCCGCCCGGGCGGCGGAGTTCTGGTCGGCGGCGCTCGGCGTCAGCACCCGGTCCGATCCCGCCGAGCCGCAGTTCGTCGGCCTGCACGAGGCGCTGCCAGGGCTGGTCACCGCGGTCCAGGCGGTCGACGATACGCCGCGCTTCCACCTCGACATCGAGACCGACGACGTGCCTGCTGAGACCGAACGGTTGATGGCCCTGGGTGCCACCGAGGTGGCGCAGTGGCTGGAGTGCCGGATCCTGCGGGCGCCCGGTGGCCACCTGCTCTGTGTGCTTCCGGTGGAGAGTCCACCGGAGGTGTTCGCGGCCGAGGCCCGCACCTGGTCCTGACGCACCGGGGCTGTCGGAGGGTGCGGCTAGGGTCCCGCCCATGGCTGAATTCGTACTGGTGGCGGGGGCGTGGCTGGGATCGTCGGCATGGGACGAGGTGGTGGCACCACTTCGGGCGGCCGGCCACGGCACCCACGCGTTGACCCTCTCCGGCCTCGCCGAGAAGCGGGGTGTGCCCGCCGGGCAGCAGACCCACGTGCAGGACATCGTCGACGAGATCGAGCGCGGCGACCTGCGCGACGTGGTGCTGGTGGGGCACAGCTACTCGGGCATTCCGGTGGGTCAGGCCGCCGAGCGGATCGGCGAGCGGTTGGCCCGGGTGGTCTTCGTGGACTCCGAGGTGCCGGTCGACGGTGGGTCGTTCGCCTCCGGCTGGTGGCAGGGTCAGGCGGCCTTCGAGGCGCAGATCGCCGGCAACAACGGTTACTGGGCTCCGCTGGGTGCGGCCGACTTCGACGGTCAGGGTCTCACCGACGAGCAGGTCGCCCGGCTGATCGAGGGCTCCACGCCGCATCCGGGGGCCACGCTGACCGAGCCGGCCGTGCTGACCCGGCTGTTGGGTGAACTGCCGGCGACGTACGTCAAGTGTCTGCTCGACGGGCCTGAGCCCAACGACACTGTGGCGAAACTGCTGACCAGCGATTACTGGCGGTTGGTCACCATGGACACCGGCCACTGGCCGATGTTCTCCCAGCCCGCCGAGCTGGCCCGGATCCTGTTGGCCGAGGCCGCCTGACCCGCGCCGCCTGACCCGGGGCCGGCAGGGCCGCGCTGCCTGACCCGCGCCGGCTGGGCCGCAGGGCCGGGCCGACATGGAGCGAGCTGCTGACAGGGCAGCCGCACGATCAGTCCAACGAGCGGTATACCTCAGTGGCATATTTATGACTCTGAGGTATGTCGCTCGTCCGGGTGGGTGCCGCCCACCGCGGCGCGGTCGAGCGCCGCCGCAGCCCTCAGGCGGCGTCGAGGGTCTGGATGTGGCGCACCGGTGACGCGAGCAACCACAGCACGGCGAGCACGCCGCCCAGGCCGGCGATGGCCAGGGTGGGTCGCAGCCCGATGGTGGTGCCCAACGCACCGCCGACCAGCGCGCCGAGCGGTCGGATGCCGTAGTTGACGGCACTGTAGGCACCGGCCCGGCGTGCCAGCGCGTCTTCGGGTGTCACGGCGATGAGCAGGGCGTTGAGGTTCACGTCCATGAGCATCACGCCGATGCTGGAGACCAGCTCGATGGCCGCCAGCATGGCCACCTTCGTCCAGGTCGGTCCGGACACCAGCGCGGTCAGCGCCAGCGGCGCGGGGAAGAGCACCGCGCCGATCATGGCGGTACGGCCCAGGCCGATGGCGCGTGAGATCCGAGGTGCGAGCGCCGCGCCCGCGAATCCGCCGAGCGCTCCGAAACCGAGGGCGATGCCGATCGCGCCGGCTGACAGGTCGAGTTCGCGGCTGGCGTAGAGCACCAGCAGCGCGCCGGCGATGAAGGTGAAGAAGTTGACAGTGCTGGTGCAGCCGAGGGCGGCCCGCAGCACCGGGTGCCGCAGCACCAGCACGAGCCCTTCGCGGACCAGGCCGAGAGTGGACGTCCGACGCGGCGGGGGCGGGGGCTCGGTCACCGGGATGCGGCTGAGCAGCAGCGCGGAGCCGAGGAATGAGACCGCGTCGACGACGATCGCGACCGGCGCGCTGAGCGCCTGGACCAGCCCACCGCCGACGGCCGGGCCGGCGATGAAGGAGAGCGAGCGGCTCATGCTCAGCTTGCTGTTCGCGTCCACGTACGCCGATCGCGGCACCAGGCCGACGAAGAACGCCTGACGCGCCATCGCGAAGAGCACCGCGCCGAAGCCGGTGAGCAGTGCCACCAGGTAGAGCTGGGTGAGGGTGATCGCGTCGAACAGGTAGGCCACCGGCAAGCTGAGCAGCACCGCGGCGCGGATCAGATCCGCGATGATCAGCAGTCGCCGCTTGTGGGTGCGCTGGTCCACCCAGGCGCCCAGGAACAGGCCCAGCAGGTTGGGCAGCCAGATCAGCGCGGTGAGGACGCTGACCTGCACGGGTGTCGCGGTGAGCAGGGTGACGGCGATCAGCGGTAGGGCCAGCTCACTGATCCGATCGCCGAAGTGGGAGATCGTCTCGCTGATCCAGAAGGTGCGGAACCGCCGGTCACGGTGCAGGGCCGGCGGGGGCCCGGTGTCGGTGGCGGCGTCGGTGGCGGCGGTCACGACGTGGCCGTGTCGTCGTCGCCGGGCTCGGCCGGGGCTTCGTCCCCCGGCTCGGGCAGCAGGTAGCGCAGCATCCGGACGATCCGCGCGTCGGGCGGAGCCGACCCCTCCTTGCGCCGCACGTACGGGGCGATCAGCTCTTCAATGGACTCCTCCAGTTGCCGCAGCTCGTCGGCGGTGGCCACGAACCGCGTGTCGGCCATGCCGGCCAGCGTGCGCCACTCGGGGTCCAGTCGGGGCTCCTCATGCAGCAGCCACTGCTGCGGTGCGTCGGCGTTGCGGGCGAACATCTCGCCGCGTAGCTGCTGGCTGGCGGACTGCCCCTCGGTGCCCTCCGGCACCGTGAAGCGGAAGCCTCGGGCTACCGCCTGCCACCAACGTTCCCGCTTGCTGGTGGCACCGTCCCAGTCGAGGACCAGGCCGAACGTCGCGAGGTGCCGCAGATGCCAGCTGACCACCGACGGTGTGGCGCCGACGTGCGGCGAGAGCCCGGTGGCCGTGGCCGGGCCGTGCCGCTGAAGGTGCTCCAGGATCGCCAGCCGGACCGGGTGGGCCAACGCCCGAAGCGCCTGCGGCTCGCTGATCTCGAAATCCCCATACGGATTCTTGAGAGACATGTTTCGAGAGTAGTCTCTCAGATTGGATCGGGGCAACCCCGAGCCACCGCCTCCGGCGCGTTGATCAGGCGATGCCCAACCGCGCCAACGGCTCGACCAGCTCCCGCTCCTCGTAGCTGAGGTGCGACAGGAGGGCGTCGGTCAGCAGGTCCACCGCGGCCCGCAGCTCGGCGAGGCCGTCCGGAGACCCGACGTACGCGACCAGGGCCCGGTCGACACCCTCCAGCACGTCGTGGATGACGTGATGCTCCTGCTCCAGCCGGTCGACCACCGGGCCGAGTCGGGGGTCACGTGCCCGCAATCTGGGGAAGAACGACTGGTCCTCGATCGTGTGGTGGGTGGTGACGATGCGGCAGTACGACTCGCAGTAGACGCCGAGGGTCCACCGGTTCTGCCTCATGGTCATCGTGTTGATGTGGGACCGCGCCGCGCCGGCGTCGATCTCGCCGGCCGCCACCTGCTCGATCAGGTCGTGAATCTGGGCCAGCTCGGCGCGCAGGCCGTCGTGGATCTGCACGAGATGCGCGCCGGTGGCCTGCTCCTGCGGGGTGTAGGTGCGCTCCGGGTCGGGCGCGGGCCCGGTCGGCCGGGTCGACTCGTCCCACACCTGCTGCTCGCTTCGCCGTACGCCGTCGTCCAGGGTCGGCACCACGGCGAACGCACTACCGGTCGCGGTGGCGCGGCTCGCCCGGACCGGCGGCGCAACGACCGGCTCCGGCTCCGGTTCCGGCGTACGCTCCGGAGTCGCGCCCCGATCACGTTCGGCGGCGACCAGCTCGCGGACGGCAGGGGCCACCTCGCCGGCGAAGCGGCGCAGGTCGTCGGGGTCGTCGCTGCCCAGGATGAAGGTGCCGACGCCCTCCTCCAGTGCCAGTTCGGCCAGTTCCTCGGCCCACTGCTCGGCGGGCCCGTTCAGCGGGCCGCGCCCGACGGTCGAGAACTCTCCGGCGATGTTGAGCAGCCGACGCACGTCCCGCGGGGATCGGCCGGCCTGCTGCGCGGCGTCGTCGATGATCGCGTTGCCCTTGGTCAGGTCACCGGGCTGGAGGTAGCCCAGCGTGGGCAGCCAACCGTCGGCCCGACGACCGGTGAGCTGGAGCATCCGGGGCTTGTACGCACCCAGCCAGATCGGCACCGCGTGGGCCGGAGCGGGACCACGCTTGGCGCCGACGACCCGGTAGAACTCGCCGTCGACCCGCACTCCGCCGCGCGTTTCGACGTCCCAGAGCTGACGGACGACCTCGATGGCCTCCTCCAGCGCTCGAACGCCCTGGCCGGGGGTCAGCCGCCGGCCGCCCATCGCCTCGATGGCATCCCAGAACGCCCCCGCTCCGAGGCCGAGGTTGACCCGGCCACCGCTGAGCAGGTCCAGGCTGGCCACGCTGCGCGCGAGCACCGCCGGCGGACGCAGTGGCAGGTTCGTCACGTTCGCCGCCAGGTGCACCCGGTTGGTGCGGGCCGCCACGAAGCTCAGCAGCGTCCAGGTGTCGAGAAACGCCGGCTGGTAGGGGTGATCCTGAAAGGTGACCAGGTCCAACCCGACCTGCTCGGCCAGGACGGCGACGCCGACCGCACGGCCCGGATTGTCAGCGCTGGGCGTGACGAAGGAGCCGAAGACCAGGTCGTGGCCGTAGTCGCTCATCTGCGAGCCTCCCCATAACTCGACGCCTCGGACGATGCGTCGCAACCGTAACCTTATGCCACACAGAACATCTTCTGCCAACAAGGTCTGCGTCACTGCGCTATTGTCGGGGCATGACGGGTGCCACTCACCGGCCGGACCGGCCCGATCCGCTCGACGACGACCTGGGCTGGATGCTCGGGATCGTCTTCCGCGGCTACGTCCGGGCGGCCGAGCACGCGCTCGCCGACTTCCCCGGTGGCCCGCGCGGCTACCAACTGCTCACCGCGGCCAGCAACGGGCCGGCCCGAAACCAGGGCGCGATCGCCGAGGAGATCGGCATCGACCGCACCGTCCTCACGTACCTGATCGACGACCTGGAGCGGCCCGGGTTCGTCGCCCGGCGCGCGGACCCGGCCGACCGACGCAACCGGCTGGTCGAGGTCACCGACGCCGGCCGTGCTGCCTGGGAGCAGCGGCGGTTGGCACTGCGGCAGGTCGAGTCGCACCTGCTGGGGGCGCTCACTTCAGCCGAGTCGGCGACATTGCGCTCACTGCTTCAGAAGGTCGCCTGCTCGGCCCAGGCGGTGGACCCGTTGCGCGACCTCTGCGAGGTGGTGACACAGGTGCAGGCCGATTCGGCGACGGCGGCGCCCGCTGCCCGCCGGACCGGCGCCGCGACGGTGCGGAGCGGGCGAACCGCCACCCCCCGAGCCCGCCGCAGCAGGCCCGACTGACCTGGATGCAGCGGGGCGGGCCCGCCCGTACCGCCCGACGTCGTCCGTCGAGCGGTGCCGGACAGGCCCGCGATGTCGCTACCGCGCCCGGTCAGCGCACGTGCACGAAGACCGGGTTCGAGTAGAACCACAGGTCGTCCCACGGGCTCTCCAGCCCGTCGGCGAGCGGCTCGGCCTCGTCGGTGCTGGTGCCACGCACCCGCGCGTAGGTGTCCGCCTCGACATTGCGCAAGGTGTGCCGGATGACGTAGCTGTCGCCCTGCCGACGCCAGTCCCGCGGGCCGAACCGCGCCGCCACCTTCGTGGTGGGGTTGGTGTCGGCGTCCAGGCTGGCGCTCGGGCCGGTGATCTGGCCGACGATCAGGTCGACCCTGCGGACCTCGGGCCGGTCGCCGTTCGCGTTCACCCCACCCAGCGGGCGGAAGGTGATCTCGATCTCGACATCGGTACGGCTACGACGGCTCACCGTGATCGTCTCGCCCACCTCGGCGGTCCTGCCCTGGGACGTGGCGGTGACGTCGAGGCTGCGGATCAGGTCACCGGTGGTGACCCAGATCCGGCCGTTGCGCAGGCCGTCCATGATGTCGCCGTAGTCCTGGCGGGCATGCACGTAGGTCTTGCTGTACTCGCCCGGCCAGAAGTCGGAGCCGCCCCGGGTCCAGTGCACGTGCGAGTCCGAGGTCGCGGTGATCCACCAGCGCCGGCCCTCGCCGAGCAGTGAGTCCCACAGGCCGCCGACCCGGGCGGTCATCTGGTCGAAGCCGCCGTAGGTGGGGTGGTTGCCGTAGCCGCCCCGCTTGCCACCGTTGAGCGGGCCGGCCTGGTGACCGGGCGCGCCCTCGAAGCCGATGTAGACGTCCGGCGCGGCGTTGTTGCCGTTGCGGAACTCTCGCGGGGTGTCCTGGCCGTAGACGCCGAGACCCGGCGCCGAACGGGACGCGTGGTGGGCGATCACCAGCGGCTTGTGTGGCATGCCCCGGGCGACCTTGAGGAACTCCACCATCTTGGCCTCGGTGTCGCGGGCCGGGTCGGTGGGGAACGCGTCGTACTTGGCGAACCGGCTCTCCAGCTCGAAGAGCTGCTTCGCCTCGTCCTCGTGGCGCGGGATCATCAGCGTGTGGTGGTCCAGCGAGGGCGCGTCGAACTCCATGCCCCAGAACTGGAGCACCTCGGGGACCAGCTTGCGCGACCGCAGCAGGTCGGGGTACGCCTGCTCGATGTTCACCTTCGAGTGGGTCGGTCCACCGTGGTCGGTGCACATCGCCCAGGTCAGGCCGAAGTTCTTCGCCATGATGGCGTTGGTGACGATCGGGTAGACCGCGTCCGCGCCCTTGTGGAAGACGATCGGGGACTTCGTGGTGTCGAACTCGCCGCTGTACTCGGAGTGGATGTGGTGGTCGCCCGCACGCCACGCCCGGTTCTTGGAGTTGCCCCGGTCGGTCTTGTCGTCGTCACCCGGCCGGCGGTCCTCGTCGGCCCAGGCCGCGCCGGCCCCGACCAGTGGGCTGGCCGCGGCCAGCGTCGCGCCGACGCCCGCGTACTTGACCAGCTTGCGCCGGGACAGCTGCGCGTGCTCGGTCTCTTCGGGATGCTTGTCTCTCACCTGAGAGCCTCTCCTCGATCAAGCGAATGCTCTTTCGATCAAGGAGCCTCGGAGAAGGCGGTGAACAACCGCCGTACGCAGCGGGTGCGCACGATGAACACCCTGCCCCGACCTGCGGGCGACGCCGGGTCGGGCAGCAGCGGGTCACCCCGTGCTCGCGCAGTGTCCAGGCGGCATCGGCAGCGAGCTGTCCGGTTCAGGGCACCGGACGACCGGTGCCCGTCGACGGCCCGGTCAGATCCGGGCGCGCGGCAGCCAGCCCAGGAATCGGAGCCGGACCCGGGGCAGCGGCAACGTGGGCAGGTCCTCAGCGGCGGCGACGAGGCAGGAACCGAGATAGACCGCGAGGGAGGCGCGCGCGCCACCGAACTCGGCGAGCAGTTGGCTCTGCTTGGTGGCGCAGGGCCACTCTCGGCCGCATCCGGTGCAGGTCCAGCTCGGCGGGTTGGGGAGGTGCTCCGGCAGCTTGGTCCGGCGGTACCGACCGACGACGCTGTTGTCCGAGCGCACGTCGCGTCGCCGTGCCGCGGGACTTTCGTTGTGGTGGGCCACCGGACGGGCACCGGGCAGGTAGCGCCCGACGGTGCCGAAGAGCACCCCGACGCGGATCAGGGCGTCCGGTCCGACGTGCTGGGTCAGCAAAGCGGTCATCAGATAGTGCCCCAGCAGGTCGAAGGCGTCACGGTGCAGACCCAGGTCGCGGCAGAGGTCGACGAACTCGGGTGTGGTCACTGGCACCCGGTCGTCGAGTGCGCGGCGCAGCACCTCACGGAGCCCACGCCCGAGCCTCTCCAGCGCGTCTCCCTCGCCCAGACCCAGGCTGTCCTCGTCCGCCACCCGGGCCAGCGCCTCGGCGACGGCCAGCCGAACGACGCGGTCAGGATCGGTACTGTCCAACGCTTCCCCCTCCGTGGGTCGGCCTCCCGGCAGTGACCCGGGTCGTCCTCCGACGAATCATGAACAAGATTTCGCTGTCGGCCACGAGGGTGGCTAGGACAGCAGACGTAGAACCATTTGGCGCGCTAGCCGGAAAACGAAGTCGAGCTGCCGACACAGCACAGTGATTCGCAGGACGGCGCGTCGGTGATTGTCGTATGGTGACATTCCCATCTACAGATATTGCGTCTCAGTCGCTTAATGGTCAGACCAGATCCGACACGCTCAACCGGTCGCTGCCGTCCCGCTCGCGACGTTCCATCCCACCGCACCGCCGGCCAACGATGTGCCGGGTCACCGCCGAGCACCCCGGCACGTCCCGAACCTGCCGTCGGCACCCGTTCCAGCACCCGGCGGCACCTCCACCGGACGGAGACAGCGGATGACGTCATCGCCAGTGCAGACCCACGAGTTCGACAGCCGTGATCCGGCGACGATCCAGGAATTCCTGTCCGCCACGTACGACCCGAAACTGCGTATTCAGAGCAGGAACGGATACCGGCTCACCCACCACCGCGTCGACGCCGGCCCCTTCGCCATCGCGACCACCCGCCAGACCGGGCACCTCGAGATCGATGCCAGTACCCTCGGCGGGCTGGTCATCGCTCACAACCGCACCGCGCACGGCGATCGTTCCTGCGCCGGATCGGCCCACCGGTTCGGCCCCGGCGACGTCTTCCTCGTCACCAGGCCGGAGGAGCCGTGCACCGTTCACTGGCATCCCGGCGAGGTGGAGCTCTGCGTACTGGACCTGTCGGTGCTGGCGCAGGTGGCCACCACCGCGCCGGCCCGTCGGCCGGGTCGGATCGAGTTCACCGAGCTGAGCGCCGCCAGCACTGCCCTCGCCCAGCAGTGGCGCAACACCACCAGCTTCGTCCGCGACGTCGTGTTGAACAGCCCGGCCGCCGGGGCACAGTCGCTCGTGATCGGCAACGCCGCCCGGATGCTGGCCGCGGCGGCGCTCGCGGTCTTCCCCAACACCGCGTTCACCGAACCGACCGCCGCGGACCGGAACGACGCCACCACCGCCACGCTGCGACGGGCGATCACGTTTCTGGAGGAGCACGCCGACCGGGACATCAGCGCTGCCGACATCGCCGGCGCCGCCGGCGTCTCCCTCCGGGCCGTGCAACTCGCCTTCCGCCGTCACCTCGGCACCACCCCGATGGCCTACCTGCGTCGGATCCGGCTCGTCCGGGCACACCACGACCTGGTACGCGCCGATCCGAGACAGGAGACGGTCTCGGCGATCGCCAGTCGGTGGGGATTCGCCAGCCACAGCAGGTTCACCGCGCGATACCACGCCAGCTTCGGTGTGCCGCCACGCGAGACGCTGAACACCTGAGACCCGCCCGCACGACGCCACCCAGCCGGGCGTGCCCAGTGTTCAACGGAGGACGCGGGCGAGGCGTCGAACGGCCTCGTCCATGAGTTCGGGTGCGGCTGCCGCGTAGGTGAGGCGTAGGTGCGGGGCCGGGGGTTCGGCCGCGTACCAGGGCCGGCCCGGAAGGACGGCGACGCCTTCGGCCGCCGCGGCAGCGGCCAGTGCCGCGTCGTCGGTGCCGTCGGCGAGGCGCACCCAGAGGTGCATGCCGCCGCGTGGGATCGACTGTGGAGCAAGGCTTGGCAGATGCCGGCGTAGTGCGGTCAGCAACGCGTCACGGCGCGTCCGGAGGGCTGTGCGCAGTGCCCGGCGATGCCGCGACCACGCCGGAGAGGTGAGGAAGTCGATCGCCGCCTGTTGCAGTGGTCCGGCGACGAAGAAGTCGTCGAGCAGCCGGGCGGCGCGCAGTCGCGCCCCGGCCGGGCCACGGGCTCCGATGGCGGCGACGCGCAGCCCGGGGGCGGTCGACTTGGTCAGCGAACGCAGGTAGATGACGTGACCGTCGGGATCATCGCTGGCCAGTGGTGGCGGAGCCGGATCGTCGATGGTGAGGTCACGGGCGTAGTCGTCCTCGATCAGGAACGCCCCGGCGTCGCGTACGGCCTCGGCGACCTGCGCCCGACGGTGCTCCGCCAGCGTCGCGCCGTGCGGGTTGGCGTACAAGGGCTGGCAGTAGAAGAGCCGGGCGCCGGTGGGGGCGAACGCGGCGGCGAGTTGGTCGGGCCGTACCCCGTCGGCGTCAGCCGGCACGGGCACCACCCGCAGTCCGGCCGCGCGGGCGGCGGCCAACGCACCCAGGTAGGTCGGCGACTCGACGAGCAGGGCGTCGCCGGGCGTGGTGAGCGCCCGCAACGCCGACGACAGGGCGGCCTGCCCACCGGGGCAGATCACCATGTCCTCGGCGTGCAGCCCCGCCCCGGCCTCGCGGGCGAACCAGGCGCGCAGGTCCGCGCGACCCTCGATGGGCCCACGCTGCCAGCTCGCGGGCTGGCGGGCGGCTCGGGTGAGGGCGGCGCCGAGCGCAGCCGCAGGCTGTAGGTCCGCGTGGAGGTAGCCACCGGACAGCGGGATCGTTCCGGCGGGCGTCAGCGCCAACAGCGCCTGCATCTCATCCTGACCGAACCGGCGGGGCCCGAGCGCGACGGTCTGCCAGGACAGGTCGGGTACGCCCGGCTCGTCCGGAGGAGTGGCCACAAAGGTGCCTCGGCCGGGTCGCGCCTCGATCAGCCCCTCGGCCGCCAACTGACGGATCGCCTCGGCGACGGTGACCGGCGAGGCCTGATGTCGGGCGGTCAGCTCGCGTACCGAGGGCAGCCGCGCACCGGGACCGGCGGCGGCCGCGAGACTCCGCAGATCTTGGATAACGCGCTGAGCTGCGTTACCGTTTTCCATGAGGGACAAGAGTAGCGCTACTGCCAGAACCACGGTAACAGCGGATCGGATCTTCGGGCTCGGCCTCGGCGCCCTGGGCGTGCTCGGCTTCAGCCTGTCGCTTCCCGCCACCCGCATCGTCGTGCAGCAACTCGACCCCTGGTTCGTCGCCTTCGGCCGGGCTGTCGGCGCGGGGCTGCTGGCATGGGCGTACCTGCGTGTCACCGGCGCACCGCGGCCTACCCGCGGTCAGTGGCAACGGCTGCCGATCGTCGCCCTCGGAGTCATCGTCGGCTTTCCCCTGTTCACCTCGATGGCGCTTCTCACCCAGACCTCCGCGCACAGCGCTGTCGTCATCGCCGCGCTGCCCGCGATGACGGCCGTGTTCGCGGTGCTGCGGGCCGGCGAACGCCCGCCGCCGCTGTTCTGGATCGTGAGCGCCGGCGGACTGCTGGCGGTGCTCGCCTTTCTTGGCGCCAGCGGCGCGGTAGGCGGGGCCCTCACCCTGCCCGACCTGTTCCTGCTCGCAGCGGTCGTGCTCTGCGGCCTTGGCTACGCCGAGGGCGGCGCGCTCGCCCGCGAGTTGGGCGGCGCTCGGACGATCTGCTGGGCGTTGCTGCTCGCGCTGCCCATCACCGTTCCCATCACGGCCGTTGCCGCCGCCGCCAGTCCGCCCCGGGCCGACGCTCTCGGCTGGTCGGCGTTCGGCTATCTCACCGGGGTCTCGATGTTCCTGGGCTTCTTCGCCTGGTACGCGGGCCTGGCCCGGGGCGGCATAGCGCAGGTGGGCCAGGTCCAACTCGCCCAGCCGGTGCTGACCCTGGGGTGGTCCGCGCTGCTGCTCGGCGAGGTGGTCTCCCCCGCCTCGATCGCGGCGGCGCTGGTGGTGCTGGGATGCGTCGTGGCGAGCCAGCGCATCCGCCAGAGCCCACGGACGGTCGTGGCGCGACGCGAAGCCGGCGCGGGAGCGTCCTAGCCCCGGTCGCGCTCGCGGCTGTCGCGGGCGGTCTGCAACTCGGGCACCGAGGCCTCCAGCAGATCGGCGAGGCCACGCAGTTGCTCGGCGACCCGGGCGCCGAGCGGTGTCAGCGAGTATTCGACGCGCGGTGGGATCGCGGTGAGCACCTCGCGGGTGAGCATTCCGTCGCGTTCGAGGGTCTGCAGGGTCTGGGAGAGCATCCGCTCGCTGACCCCGTCGATGCGGCGACGCAGCGCGTTGAACCGGTAGCGGCCCTCGCCGAGCGCCAACAGGGCCAGCGAGGCCCACTTCGAGGTGACGTCCTCGAAGGCCGCACGGGAGGTGCAACCCCGCGCGAAGACATCGCTGACGAATTCCTGGGTAGGCCCCGCCGGGTCCTGGGCCGGCATGTCGCTCACCTCACCAGCCTATCTCACGCTGCCTATCGGTTAGTGCTGTAGATTCGTAAGTGCTTACTTATCTGTTCCCACCCTCCGGAGGTTCCCATGCCCACCTATGCCGTCACCGGCGCCACCGGCCGGCTGGGCCGCCTGGTGATCGAGCAGTTGCTCGACAGCGGCGTACCCGCCGCCGAGATCGCCGCCATCGTCCGCAGCCCGGAGAAGGCCGCCGACCTGGCCGCACGCGGAGTCGAGATCCGTAAGGCCAGCTACGACGACCCGTCGACGCTGCCCGGTGCCGTGGCCGGCGTACGCCGCCTGCTGCTCATCTCCGGCGACACTCCCGGTCAGCGCGTCGCGCAGCACACCGCGGTCATCGACGCCGCCAAGCTGGCCGGGGTGGAGCGTCTCGTCTACACCAGCATCCTGAGGGCCGACACCACAGCGAACCCGCTCGCCCCGGAGCACAAGGCCACCGAGGAGGTCCTCGCCGCGTCCGGTCTGACCTGCACCGTTCTGCGCAACAGCTGGTACACCGAGAACTACACCGACCAGCTCCCGCAGTACCTGGGGTCCGGCACGATCCTCGGCGCCACCGGCGGCAGCAAGATCTCCGCGGCGACCCGGGCCGACTACGCGGGGGCGGCCGTGGCCGCGCTGACCCGGGAGGAGGACGGCAACGCCGTCTACGAACTGGGCGGCACCGCGTTCACCTTCGACGAGCTGGCCGAGGCCGTCACCGAGGTGACCGGCACCACCGTCGTCCACCAGGACATGTCCGCCGCCGAGCTGGCCTCGGCCCTGGAGAACGTCGGCCTGGACGCGGGCACCGCCGGCTTCGTCGCCGCGCTCGACCACTCGATCGCCAATGGCGAGCTGGCAACCGACAGCGACGACCTCAGCCGGTTGCTCGGCCGGCCGAGCACCCCGCTGCGCGACGCCATCCGGGCCGCGCGGGCCTGACCGGGTTCATCGCCGAAGCGGGCGGCGGGGCCCAGCCGCCGTCGCCCGCCACGCGCTGAACCCCACACGTATCCTCGACGGCATGGTGAGGCACGTCGATGAGCAGCTCTCCCGGCCCGTCGGGTCACCATGTCGGCACGCAATGCGGTCCGACCTGGACACTGCGGCGTCGGCCCGGTGAGCGGCGGCGACTTCGTCGTCCGCGCCGCCGTGGCGCAGGACGACCCCGAGCTGGTCTTCGACGTGCTGTGGCAACTCGCTCCCGACGACGCACGGCCGGACACCGCTCGGCTCGCCACCGCCTGGCGCGACCTGCACGCCCAAGCCGGCCGCCGCCTCCTGCTGGCCGTCGCCGGGGACACCTTCGTGGGCACCCTGGACACCCTCGTCGCCCCCAACCTCACCCATGGCGCGCGACCGTACATGGTGGTGGAGAACGTGGTGGTCGCGCCCGGCTGGCGCCGTCGGGGCGTCGCCCGGGCCCTCATGCTGGCGGCGCTCGACGAGGCGACGGCGGCCGGTTGCTACAAGGTCCAACTGGTGTCGAACGCCGCGCGTGTCGACGCCCACCGGTTCTACGCGTCCATCGGGTTCGCGCAGTCCGCTCACGGCTACCGCCGATATCTCACCACCGCGACCTGACCCCCCGGGTGCGGGCGTTCCCGCGTCCCGCTTCCGCCGCCGACAAGGCGGCGTTCGAAGAACGGCAGACTCCACCGGTACGCCGGAGGCGGTCAGCCCGCCTCGGTCGAATCCCCGAGCAGCAGGCCGGTCAGCAGACTGCGCAGGGTCCGTTCGACGAGGTCCGCCCGGGGTGCCGGTCCGGAGGGTTGACTGAACGCCGCGACCAGGTGCGGGTACGCCGCGAGGTCCACTCCGGCGAAGCTGAACGCCCCGGCGGCGGACTCGCGGCGGGCGAAGAGGCTCACCACGCCGGTCATCATCGCGATGGTCTCGAACTTGGCGGCGACGGGGCAGCGCACGGGTTCCAGGATCCGGATGCAGTTGTCGAACCAGGCCAGGCTCTGCGGGCCGATGCCGGAGGGCCGGTGGATCACGTCGAGCAGCCACGGGTGGGCACCGAACAGCGCCAACTGCCGGCGCCCCAGCAGCACCATCGTCTCCAACCAGTCGCCCTCCACCTGCGGGTACGGGCGCAGCTCCCCCACGGCCCGGTCGGTCATCAGGTCCAGCAGGTCGTCGCGGGACGACAGGTAGCGGTAGAGGGAACCGGCGCCGGTGCCGAGCGCGGCGGCCACGGCGCGCATCGACACCGCGGTCAGCCCTTCGGTGTCGGCCAGGGTGATGGCGGCCGCGACGATGGCGTCCCGGCTGTGCGCCGGAGCGGGGCCGCGGCTGCCGCGCTCGGGCCTGCTCCAGATCGGCTGCCGGTCGGGGCCGCTCGGGGCTGTGTGACTCACTGATCCACTGTAAACCGGAAACGCCGTTCGCGATTTGTGTCGTCGCCGCACGGATGGCGCCGACGCGCAGCGAACGAGTCACGCTGCACGGACGGCGTGGTCGCGCAGCGTCGTTGATCTTGGCTAGGCTGGTGGGCATGCCCGCACACCAGCCGCACCGCCACGACGACGGCCAGAGGTGGGCCCCGGCCCCGGCGCGCCCCATCGAGCCGGCCGACTGGTGAGTGACGCACCCGCGCCCGCCCAGCGGGGTGGTCCGTCCACACCGCCGCCGCACCGCTCGGGTTGGACCGACCGTTGCGACCGGCTCGCCCGGTCGCGGCCCTTCGAGGTCGCCATCGTCGTGGTCATCCTCGCCAACGGCATCGTTCTCGGCCTGGAGACGTACGACGATCTGAGCCCGGCCGGCACCGCGCTGCACGCGCTGGAGCTGTTCTTCCGGGCCGTCTTCGTCGTCGAGATCGCCGTCCGGCTGGCCGCCTACGGCAGGCGCCCACAGGACTTCTTCCGGCACGGCTGGAACGTCTTCGACTTCGTGGTGATCGCGGCGATCTTCATCCCGGGCCTGCACGGCGACCCGGCGCTGCTGCGGGTCGTCCGGGTCGCCCGCCTGGTCCGCCTGGTCCGGTTCTCACCGGGTCTGCGGACCATCGTCTCCGCGCTGTGGCGCAGCCTGCCGGGCGTCACCGGGTTCCTCGCCCTGGCCGTGGTGACGCTCTACGTGTACGGCATGGCCGGCTGGCTGATCTTCGGCAACAGGTATCCGGAGGAGTACGGCGACATCGGCCGATCGCTGCTGACGCTGTTCGTGCTGTTGTCGCTGGAGACGCTGCCGGACCTCATCGAGCAGGGCATGGCGATCTCACCATGGACGCTGCTCTACTACGTCAGCTACGTGGTCATCACCGTCAACCTGCTGCTCAACATCCTCATCGCGGTCATCGTGAACTCCATGGAGGAGGCCCGCCGGTTGGAGATGACCGAGCGGCTGGCTCCCGGGTACGACGAGGACGGCGACGGCGTACCGGACGAGGTGGACCGGATCGCGCTCACCCAACGGCTGGACGACCTGCGGGCGGTCATCACCGAGTTGGAGCGCGAGCTGCGCATTGACCGGGACGACGGGCACGGCCGACCCCACCGGGACAACGCCCGCGCCAGACGGTGATCCGACGCTCGCGCTGCGTCTTCGGGTTCGGATAGTGTCGACGGCGGTCCCATCGGCCTGCCTTGAGGGGTTCCGAGCATGACGACCACTGTCGACAATGCCCAGACCGCCACCGATCCCACGGACGCGCTCGGCACGGTGATCGACGACGTGATCCGCCCACAGGCGCCGATCGTCGACCGGGATGGGGCCTTCCCCCGCCCGGGTGTCGACGCTCTCGCCGCGGCCGGCCTGCTCGGCCTGGCCTCCTCGACCGAGGTCGGCGGCGCCGGCCACGGCATCCGGGCGGTCGCCGAGGTGATCGAGCGGCTGGCCGCCGAGTGCGGGTCCACCGCGATGGTGGTGCTCATGCACTACGCGGCGACCGCCGTCATCGAGGCGCACGGCCCGCACGACGTCCGCGCGGCCATCGCCTCCGGCGATCACCTCACCACGTTGGCGTTCTCCGAGTACGGCTCGCGCAGCCACTTCTGGTCGCCGACCGGCACCGCGACAGCCGCCGACGACGACACCGTCCGCCTCGACGCCCGTAAGAGCTGGGTCACCTCGGCCGGCGAGGCCAACAGCTACGTCTGGTCGAGCCTTCCGCTGACCCGCGACGCCGGCCCGATGACGCTGTGGCTGGTGCCGGCCGACAGCGCCGGCCTGAGCGTGACTGGCGACTTCGACGGGCTGGGCCTGCGGGGCAACGGCTCCCGGCCGATGACCGCCGACGGACTCAGGGTTCTGGCGACGGCGAGGATGGCGGCCGACGGGGCCGGGCTCGACACCGCGCTCGGTGCGGTCCTGCCCTGGTTCCTGGTGCTCAACGCCGCCTTCTGCCTCGGTCTCGCCGACAGCGCGGTGGCCGAGGCCGGCCGGCATCTCACCCGGACCACGCTCACGCACACCGGCGCCGCCCTGCGCGACGCGCCCGTCACCCGACGCGACCTCGCCCGGCTGATGATCCGCACCGACGCGCTGCGAGCCTTCCTGGGCGACACGCTCACCGCACTGGAGACCGGCCGCGACGACGCGATGCTGCGGGTGCTCCAGGTCAAGGCGCTCGCCGGCGAGACCGTCGCCGACGTGACCGATGGCGCGATGCAGCTCTGCGGCGGCAGCGCCTTCCGCAAGGAGCTGGGCCTTGAGCGCCGTTTCCGGGACGCCCGCGCGGCCCGGGTGATGGCGCCGACCACCGACGCGCTGCACGACTTCGTCGGTCGGCTCGCCACCGGGCTGCCGCTGCTCGACGAGGCCAACCGCTGATGCCCGCGCCAACCGTGCTCATGGGCGCGGTCGCGTACGACCCGAAGGTGGTGACCATCTGGGAGGGCTTCCGCACCTGGCTGCGCGGGCGGGGCCTGGATTTCGACTTCGTCCTCTACTCCCACTACGAGCGACAGGTCGAGGACCTCCTCGCCGGGCGGATCGACGCGGCCTGGAACTCTCCCCTGGCCTGGGTACGGGCCGAGCGGCTGGCGACCGCCAACGGCACGGCCGTACGCGCGCTCACCATGCGCGACACCGACCAGGACCTCACCTCGGTCGTGGTGGTTCGCGCGGACTCACCGGTGCGCCAGATCGCGGACCTCACCGGACGGGTGGTCGCCGTCGGGGCGGTCGACAGTCCACAGGCGACGCTGATTCCGCTGGACCACCTCGCGGCGGCCGGGGTGGCTGTCGACGTACGCCGCTTCGACGTGGGTGTCGGCCTGCACGGCGACCACATCGGCGGCGAGCGCGACGCGGCCCGCGCCCTGGTGGCCGGGGAGGTCGACGCCGCCTGCATGATCGACGCCAACCACCTGGCGTTCGTCCAGGAGGGCACGTTACCGCCCGAGAGCACCCGGATCGTGGCGCAGACCGCACGCTACGACCACTGCAACATGACGGTCCGCGTGCCGGAGTCCGACGGGGTCCGGCTCTTCGGCACGCTGCTGCTCGGCATGTCGTACGCCGATCCGCAGGTGCGTCCGCTGCTCGACCTGGAGGGGCTGACGGCCTGGCGGGAGGGCCGCACCACGGGGTATGACGCCCTCGCCGACGCGGTCGACACCAGCGGCTTCTACTCCCTCGACGGGCGGGTGACGGCCACGGACTACCGGCCGTGAGCGCGACACCGGGTGCCGCTGTCGACCTGGGTGACCTGGGTTTCGGCCGGGGCGCGCACCTGCTCGTGCAGCGCGCCCTGGCCGGGTTGCCGCCCGGCGGCCGGTTGGCGGTCTCCGGGCGCGACCCGGCGCTGCGCGTACACCTGCCCGCCTGGTGTCGTGGCCGGGGCCATCGGGTCGAATGGCCGGATCGGGGCGAGCCGAACGAGCTCGTGGCGGTGGTGGTCCGGGGGTCGGCGGATGACGACCGCTGGTTCGGCGCGGAGCGGGCCGGGCCGGCCCTGCCGTCGGCACTCAGCAGCCGTCCACCCGCAAGGTGGGGGCTCGGCGCCCGGGGCGCGCTGCTCGAGGCCGGTGGTCCGGAGGCCCGGTTCGACCTGGACGACCGCGATTTGGTCTGGGCCGACATCGCCCCCCACCTGTACGCGCAGGCTGCCGCCCGACAGTGGGACCCGCAGACCGCGGTGCCGTGGAACGACCCGTTCGCGCTGCCGGCCGACGTCGAGGCAGCGGTGGTGCAGGTGATGACCTACCTGGTCGAGAACGAGCAGGCCGCCCTCGTCGTGCCGGCCCGCTTCGTGGGGCGCATCCATCCGCACTTTCGGGAGGTGGTGCAGCTTCTCGCCGTGCAGATGGCCGACGAGGCCCGGCACATGGAGGTCTTCAGCCGGCGGGCGCTGCTACGGGGCGCCGAGATGGGCACGTCATCCGCGGGCGGCCGGCAGTCGCTGTTCACCCTCGTCGCGGAGTCGGACTTCGCGTTGGCGTCGTTCCTGCTCTCCGTGCTCGGCGAGGGCAGCTTCGTCGACCTGCTCTCGTTCCTGCACGAGAACGCCCCGGACCCGGTCACCCGCCGGATCTGCTGGCTCGCCATGCAGGACGAGCGCCGGCACGTGTTGTTCGGCATGGCACACCTGGAGCATCAGGCGCGGCTGGATCCGCTGCTGCGGGACCGACTGCGGGCGGCCATCCACCGCCGCCACGACGCGCTGGTCGACACGGCGGGGCTCAACGCGGACGTCTTCGACGCGCTGGTGCTGCTCGCGGCGGGTGGTTGGCATCCGGACGACGTGTCCGCCGGCTTCGACCGGGTGCAGGCTCTGCAACACGCGATGGATCAGGGCCGTCAGCGCCGCCTCGTCCGCCTGGGTTTCCGGCCCGACGAGGCGGCGGCGCTCTCCGCCCTGCACACCCGCAACTTCATGTAGCCGATCCCCGCGCACGGCGGGGCGTGCGCGGGGATCGCGGTACGGCAGGTCAGCGGGCGCTGGTCACTGGCCGAGCAGGGTTCGGATCTGACGCGCGTAGCCGGCCACAGTGAAGTCCGGGCCGACGGAGTCCACCAGCACCAGGTCGTTGATGGTGTGATCGACGCGTAGCGCCAGGATCGCCTGGTACTCGGGCGAGTTGTACCAGGTCATGGCGGTCTCCGCGTCCGGGAACTCGATGAGCACGACCGAACCGGGCCAGCTGCCCTCAAGGACCTGCACCTGGGCATCCAGGACGAGCCACCTGGCGCCGTACGCCTCGGTGGTGGCCTGTACCTGCTCCAGGTAACGCAGGGACTCCTCGGTCGGCACTCCGCCCGGGATACGCAGGTGATTGATCAGGTACGTGCTCATGTCTCACTCCTCAATGCGGGTGCTGCTTCCCGGTCGAAGGCGTACGACCGGTCGTCTTGGATTGGGTACGCGCCGCGTCAGATGAAACGACGCGGACTGTTACCGAGGGGACCAGACGCGGATCAGGTGAGGATCCGGGCCGTGGTGATGGTGAAGAACTCGCGCAGGGCGGCCGGGTCACCGGATGCCTTCGCCCGCGCTGCCGCGCCCTCGTAGCTGGAGACGACGAAGCCGGCGAGATCAGCGGCGGGTTCGTCGCCGTGCAGTTCACCGGCAGCCCGCGCCTGCTCGATCACCGTGGCGAGCGCGGCGACCCAGCGGCCGAAGCCGGCGTCGACGGCGTTGCGCAGGACATCGCTGTGCGCCGGGATCTCGGTGGCGAAGTTGCCGAGCAGGCATCCGCGGTCACCCATGGTGTCGCCGAGGCCGGTGATGTAGCTCAGATGAGCGGTGATCCGCTCAAGCGGGGTGCCGCCCTGCTTCTCGTCGAGCATCTCCAGCCCCATCGCTGCGGAGTATCTCGCCACCGAGTCGAGGGCGAGGTCCTCCTTGCTGGCGAAGTGGTTGTAGAAGGTGCCCTTGGGCGCCCCGGCCGCGGCGACGATGTCCTGGACGCTCGTCCCGTTGTAGCCCCGCAGGTGGAACAGGTCCAACGCGGCGTCGGACAACCGTTGCCGGGTCCCGGCGGAGGCCGGCGACTTCGTTCGTGGCATCTCGTGGCACTCCTCTCGCCCGGGGTTCCGGCTGACTGACAGACACCACGATATGACCGGTCGTCTCGGAATGCCAGTGATGTGACCGCCGTCATCCCCCAGGTACTGTGGAACTGCCATGAACAGGGATTCCAGCGCGGTCCGCGAGGAGCTGCTGCGGCTGCGCGAGCAGACCCAAATCCAGGCCACCGCCCTGGACGGCGACCTCCGGAGCCTTTTCGAGGCGTCCCGGTCGTCCAACGCCGATGACGAGCACGACCCTGAGGGCAGCACTATCGCCTTCGAACGCGCGCAGCTCACCGCCGTCCTGGACGCCACCCGCCGACGCCTGGCCGAGCTGGACGTCGCGCTGCGACGGGTTGACGACGGCAGCTACGGCGTGTGCGAACGGTGCGCCCGGCCGATTCCCGCCGAGCGACTCGTCGCCCGCCCGTCCGCGCGTACGTGTGTCGCCTGTGCCAGCCGACGGTGACGGTGCCTGCCTTGGCGGTGGTCCGCCCGGCCGCGCCCCCGGCAGGAGGGGGTCTCACTTCGGGGGGACCGTCCGACTACGCGGGCTGCCCGGCGTCTCGCTCTGACGAGCGGTATACCTGTGGGTCATAAATATGACTCACAGGTATACCGCTCATCGCGGTGAAGCCTCCAGGAGCACCGTCGTAACCGGTGATCAGCTGGCGCAACAACCTCCTGCGGGCGCGGCGTCGAGGGCGATGAGGCTGATCGGTGCGGACAGCAGCCCTCCGGAGATGCCGGTCGACAGTCCGCGCCCTGTCGGTTGCGGCCCACAGCAGTCGTCGCCGCCCGCCGAGACGGCGGAGTCACTGCTGCACACACCGGTTTCGGGCAGGTCGAGCTGGACGTCGCGGGCGGCGGCCCAGTCACCGGCCAGCGCGGCGACCACGGAGCGGACCTGCTCGTAGCCGGTGGCCATGAGGAACGTCGGTGCCCGGCCGTAGGACTTCATACCGACGGCGTAGTAGCCCTGCTCCGGGTGAGCGAGTACGTCCACGCCGTGCGGCGGCACGGTGCCGCAGGAGTGCTCGTTGGGGTCGATCAGCGGTGCCAGGGCACGGGTGGCACCCAGCACCGGGTCGAGGTCCAGCCGCAGCTCGGCGGCGATGCTGTGGTCGGGGCGGAAGCCCGTGGCCGCGACCACACGGTCGACGGTGATCGACTCGACCCTGCCGTCGCCGTGCCGTAGGGCCACACTCACCCGGCCGCCCGTCGGGGTGAGCGTCTGCACGGAGAAGCCGGTGAGCAGCCGGATCCGTCCGGCGTCGACGTGCGCACGCAGCCGTACGCCGAGCGCGCCCCGCGCCGGGAGGGCGTCGGCGTCCCCGCCGCCGTAGGTACGCGTCGGCGCGGCGGCCCGGATGGCCCAGGTGACCTCGGTGCCGGGCTCGACGGCGGCCAGCTCCGCCAGGGACAGCAGGGTGTTCGCGGCCGAGTGACCGGCGCCGACCACCAGGGTGTGGCGTCCGACGAACCGACCCCGGTCGGCGCCGAGGACGTCCGGCAGCGCGTGCTCCAGGTACGCCGCCGCGTCGGCCTCCCCTCGCGCGCGCAGACCGGACGCGCCGAGGACGTTCGGCGTGCTCCAGGTGCCGGAGGCGTCGATGACGGCGCGGGCGACCAGCTCGTCGCCGTCGGCGAGGCGGAGCAGGAACGGTGCGGTGTCGCGTCCGGCGGTACGCAGCCGGTCGAGGCCGAGCCGGCTGATCGCCTCGACGCGTGCCCCGTACCGCACGTGTGGCTTCAGTTGTGGCAGCTGCGCGAGGGGCCGGAGGTAGTCGTCGACCAGCTCCGCGCCGGTGGGCAGTGCCCCCGGGTCGGGGGCGACCCAGCCGGCCTCGTCGAGGAGCCGACGGGCGGCCGGGTCGATGTTGTAACGCCATGGCGAGAAGACCCGCACGTGCCCCCACTGGCGTACCGCGGCACCCGGGGTGTCGCCGGCTTCGAGGACGGTGAAGGGCAGCCCGCGTTCGTGCAGGTGCGCGGCGGCGGCGAGACCGGTCGGGCCGGCGCCGATGACGATGGTGGGAAGGTCGTCCAGAGCGTTCATCAGTGGCTCCTCGGTGTGGTGGCCCGTCTTGAGGGCCACGGCTGGTCAGGTGATGGTGGGGCTGCGACGTTCCAGCAGGATGACGTCGCGCCAGCGGTCGTGATGGCGGCCGACGCGCTCGCGTACGCCGATGACCCGGAAGCCGGCCCGCTGGTGGAGGGTCAGGCTGGCGGTGTTCTCCGGGAAGACTCCGGATTGGATGGTCCAGATGCCGGCTGCCTCGGTGGAGGCGATCAGCGCGGTCAGCAGCAGCCGGGCGACGCCCCGGCCCTGGGCGGCCGGGTCCACGTAGACGGAGTGTTCGACCACTCCGGCGTAGACCGCGCGGGTCGAGGTCGGCGAGACGGCGATCCAGCCGAGGACGGCCCCGTCGGGGTCGACGGCCACGAAACGGTGCGCGCTCAGGCGCGCGGCGTCGAACGCCGCCCAGGTCGGGGCGGTGATCTCGAAGCTGGCATTGCCGGCGTCCAGACCGGCCTGATAGATCGCCAGGACCCGCTCGGCGTCGGCGTCGGTCATGGGGCGCACGGTGATGTCGGCCATCAGCGGGTTGCCTTCCGGAAGAGATCAGCGGACTGTCTCGACGTCTGTCGAATCAGACAGTTGCACACTGATTAGAGAAGTGTCAACCTAGAGGAATGTCGAATCAAGCAGGTCCGACCGTGGACGTGTCGTGCTGCGTCCCGCTGGCCGAGCGACGCGTACCGGCCGAGGCCGCCGCTGTGCTCGCGCCCGCGTTCAAGGCCCTCGGCGACCCGGTGCGGCTGCAACTGCTGTCGATGATCGCCTCCGCCGAGAGCGGGGAGATCTGCGTCTGCGACCTGACCCCCGCGTTCGACCTGACCGGTCCGACCATCTCGCACCACCTCAGGACGCTGCGCGAGGCCGGGCTGGTCGACGCCGAACGCCGGGGCACCTGGGTCTACTACCGCGCCCGGACGGGCATCCTGCGCCAGCTCGCCGCACTGCTCACCGTGGCGCCGGCGACATGACGACGACCCTGCAGAGCGACCCGGCCGAGAGCGCCGTCGTCGGCCGCCTCTCCCGACTCGACCAGTTCCTCCCCGTGTGGATCGGGCTGGCGATGGTCGCCGGCCTGCTCCTCGGTCGGCTGATCCCCGGGTTTAACAGCGTCCTGGACGCGGTGCAGATCGGCGGGATCTCGCTACCCATCGCGGTCGGCCTGCTGATCATGATGTACCCGGTGTTGGCGAAGGTCCGCTACGACCGACTCGACACCGTCACCGGCGACCGGCGGCTGCTGATCTCCTCGCTGGTCCTCAACTGGCTCGTCGGCCCCGCCGTGATGTTCGCCCTGGCCTGGATCTTCCTGGCCGACCAACCCGCGTACCGCACCGGGCTGATCATCGTCGGCCTGGCCCGGTGCATCGCCATGGTCATCATCTGGAACGACCTCGCCTGCGGCGACCGGGAAGCCGCCGCCGTCCTGGTCGCCCTCAACTCCGTCTTCCAGGTCGTCGCCTTCGGCCTGCTCGGCTGGTTCTACCTCTCCGTACTTCCCCAGTGGCTGGGGCTCTCCGGCGCCGATCTGACGGTCTCGGCCTGGGACATCGCCGGTAACGTGCTCATCTTCCTCGGCATCCCACTGCTCGCCGGCTACCTCACCCGCCGCCTCGGCGAGCGCGCCAAGGGCCGCACCTGGTACGAGGCCCGCTTCCTGCCCCGCATCGGCCCGGCCGCCCTCTACGGGCTGCTGTTCACCATCGTGATCCTGTTCGCCCTGCAAGGCGACGCCATCACCAGCCGACCCCTGGACGTCGTCCGCATCGCCCTGCCCCTGCTGGTGTACTTCACCCTCATGTGGGCCGGCTCCTACGCCCTCGGCCGGGCCATCGGCCTCGGCTACCAACGCACCACCACCCTCGCGTTCACCGCCGCCGGCAACAACTTCGAACTCGCCATCGCCGTCGCGATCGGCACCTTCGGCGTCACCTCCGGCCAAGCCCTCGCCGGCGTCGTCGGCCCCCTGATCGAGGTGCCCGTCCTCGTCGGCCTGGTCTACGTCTCCCTGTGGGCGCGGCGCCGCTTCTTCACCCCCACGAACTCCGCAACCGCGTAACCCGGAAGGCACCCGCCGTGAGTGACAAGCCCAGCGTCCTGTTCGTCTGCGTCCACAACGCCGGCCGCTCCCAGATGGCCGCCGGCTGGCTGCGCCACCTCGCCGGCGACACCGTCGAGGTCCGCTCCGCCGGCTCCGCCCCCGCCGACACCGTCAACCCCGCCGCCGTGCAGGCCATGCGGGAAGTCGGCATCGACATCACCGACCAAACCCCGAAACTTCTGGAGTACGCCACGGCGGAGTCGTCCGACGTCATCGTGACGATGGGCTGCGGCGACACCTGCCCGGTCTTCCCCGGCAAACGCTACGAAGACTGGAAGCTCGACGACCCGGCCGGCAAGGGCGTCGACGCCGTGCGCCCGATCCGTGACGAGATCCGGGACCGGGTGGAGAAGCTCCTCACCGACCTGAACCTCGCCACCGGACCGAGGCACACCTCTCAGCGGCCTCCGGCGTAGCGGGCGCGCTCGCCCAGCTCCTCCTCGATGCGGATGAGCTGGTTGTACTTGGCCGTGCGGTCGGAGCGCGACAGCGAGCCGGTCTTGATCTGACCGCAGCCGACGCCCACAGCCAGGTCGGCGATGGTGGTGTCCTCGGTCTCCCCGGATCGGTGCGACATCACCACCCGGTACCCCGCCTTGTGCGCGGCGTCCACCGTCGCCAGGGTCTCGGTGAGGGTGCCGATCTGGTTGACCTTGACCAGGATCGCGTTGGCGTAGCCGCCGTCGATCCCGTCGCGCAGCCGGTCGACGTCGGTGCAGAAGACGTCGTCGCCGACCAGCTGCACGCGCTCCCCCGCCACCGCGGTCAGTCGCTTCCAGCCGGCGATGTCGTCCTCGGCCATCGGATCCTCGATCGAGCTGATCGGGTACCGGGAGACCAGGTCGAGCAGGTAGTCGATGTGCTCCTCGACGGTGCGCCGGCGTCCCTCGCCGACGTAGTCGTAGACGCCCGCGCGGAAGAACTCCGAGCTGGCCGGGTCGAGGCAGATCCGCACGTCGACGCCGGGCTGGTAACCGGAGTCCTCGATGGCGCGCAGCACGAACCGCAGCGCCTCGTCGGCGTCCGTGACGTTCGGCGCGAAGCCGCCCTCGTCACCGACGTTGGTGTTGTGCCCGGCGGCGGCCAGGGACGCCCTGAGGGTGTGGAAGACCTCCGCGCCCATCCGGACCGCCTCGGCAAACGTCTGCGCTCCGACCGGGGCGATCATGAACTCCTGGAAGTCGAGCGGATTGTCGGCGTGCGCGCCACCGTTGATGATGTTCATCATCGGCACCGGCAGCAGGCGGGCGCCGACGCCACCGACGTAGCGGTACAGCGGCTGCCGGTGGGCCAACGCCGCAGCCTTCGCCGTCGCCAGGGACACCGCCAGGATCGCGTTGGCGCCCAGTCGACCCTTGTCCTTGGAACCGTCGAGAGCGATCATCGTCTCGTCGATCAGGGCCTGGTCCTCCGCGTCGAGCCCGAGCACCGCGTCGGCGATCTCGCCGTTGACCGCGGCGACGGCCGTGCTGACGCCCTTGCCGTGAAAACGCGTCCGGTCCCCGTCGCGCAGCTCGACCGCCTCGTTCGCCCCCGTCGACGCGCCGGACGGCACGGCCGCCCGGCCGGTCGACCCGTCGGCGAGGACCACGTCGGCCTCCACTGTCGGGTTGCCCCTGCTGTCGAGGATCTGCCGAGCACGCACCCGACTGATTGCCGTCATCACACACTCCCTGCTCAAGCTGCCTGTTCGCAGCCAGACTGGCAGGAAACGGCGGCCCTGACACCGCGACGATGGACACGTTGACCCGTACCCCGGGGTGCGGGTTTAGGGTCGCGGGATGCGGGTGGGTGAGTTGGCACGCCGGACCGGAACCACGGTCCGGGCACTGCGGTACTACGAGTCGGCCGGGCTGGTCGTACCCCGGCGGCTGAACAACGGCTACCGCGAGTACGACCCGATCGCGGTGCGGCTGGTGGCGCAGATCCGGGAGCTGATGGCGCTCGGCCTCACCGTCGAGGAGACCCGGCCGTTCGTCGAGTCGATCGCCGATGGTTCCGACGACACCGACGTGTGCGCGGCGGCGGTGGCCACGTACCGCAGCACCATCACCAACCTCCAGGAACGGATCGGCAAGCTGACCGCCCAGCGGGACGCGCTGGACGCGCGCCTGGACGCCGCCGCGACCCAGGTCGTGCCCGGCAGTCCCGCCGAAGGCGCCGACCCCACCGCGCTGGTCGGCGTCAGGTTGCCAGCGCTGTCCTTCTACGGCACCGACGGCCGCCCGGTCGATCTCGGCGCGCTCGGCCCCGGCCGCAGCGTCATCTTCGTCTACCCGCTGACCGGACGACCGGGCGTCGACCTGCCCAACGGGCTGCTGGAGATCCACGGCGCGCGCGGCAGCACCGAGCAGGCCGCCTGGTTCCGCGACCACCACGCCGAGCTCCGCGCGGCCGGCGCCGCGCGGGTGTACGGCCTGTCCGCGCAGTCGACCGGGTACCAGCGAGAACTCGCGCACCGACTGCGGCTGCCCTACCCGCTGATCCCCGACCCGAGGCTGACCCTGGCCGACGCGCTGCGGCTGCCGACCCGCACCGCCGGCGACATGACGCTCTACGAGCGGCTGACGCTGATCGTCGCCGACGGCGCTGTCGAACACGTCTTCCACCCGATCCCGGACCCGGCGTCGCACCCACTGCACGTGATGCGGTGGCTCACCAAGCGACGCCAGGCCCCCGGATCGGTTGCCGCCTAGAAATCGTCGTCGAAGGCGACAGTGCCGCTCACCCCGACCTGGTACGCCGACACCCGCCGCTCGAAGAAGTTGGACAGCTCCTGGACGTCCTGCAACTCCATGAAGCCGAACGGGTTGCTCGACCCGTAGTGCGGGGCGATGCCGAGCTGGGCGAGCCGGCGGTCGGCGACGTGCTGGAGGTACTCCCGCATGTCGGCCAACGTCAGACCGGGCACACCATGGCCCAACAGGTCCTCGGCGAACTGCACCTCACACTCGACCGCCTCGGTGAGCATCCGGCGAACCTGGTCGGCGAGGTCGTCGTCGAACAGGTCCGGTTCCTCGGCACGGACGGTGTCGACGACGTCGAACGCGAACGCCATGTGCATGGACTCGTCGCGGAACACCCAGTTGGTGCCCGAGGCGAGGCCGTGCAGCAGGCCGCGGGAGCGCAGGAAGTAGACGTACGCGAACGCGCCGTAGAAGAACAACCCCTCGATGCAGGCGGCGAAGCAGATCAGGTTGAGCAGGAACGTCCGCCGGTCCTCGCGGGACCGCAGCTCCCGCAGGTCGTTCAGTGAGTCGATCCATCGGAAGCAGAACTCGGCCTTGCGACGGATCGAGGGGATGTTCTCGATGGCGGCGAAGGCCTCGAAGCGCTCCGTCTCGTCGGGCACGTACGTGTCGAGCAGGTTGAGATAGAACTGGACGTGCACGGCCTCCTCGAACAGCTGACGGGACAGGTAGAGGCGACCCTCCGGGCTGTTGACGTGCTGGTAGAGGTTGAGCACCAGGTTGTTGGCGACGATCGTGTCACCGGTGGCGAAGAACGCCACCAGGCGGCTGACCAGGTGCCGTTCGGCCGGCGACAGCTTGTCCAGGTCGGCGAGGTCGGCGTGCAGGTCAACCTCCTCGACGGTCCAGGTGTTGCGGATCGCGTCGCGGAACCGGTCGAAGAAGTGCGGGTAGCGCATCGGGCGGAGAGTCAGGTCCATCCCGGGGTCGAGCAGCATGTGCGTGGTCCTCGTGTCGGTGGTGCTGGCGTCGGTGGTGGTGGCGCTGTCGGCGGGGGTCACTGGCAGGCCTCGCACGACTCGGGGTTCTCCAGCGAGCAGGCCAGCGCCTCCGCGTCAACCACGACGGCGGGCGCGACAGCGCTGACGGTGGCCTGCTGGATCCGCGTCGCGGGGCGCGAACGCAGGTAGTAGGTGGTCTTCAGGCCGGCCTTCCAGGCGTACAGGTACATCGAGGAGAGCTTGCCGATGGTCGGCGCGGCCAGGAACAGGTTCAGCGACTGGGACTGGTCGATGAACGGGGCGCGGGCGGCGGCCAGGTCGATCAGCGCCCGCTGCGGCAGCTCCCACGCGGTGCGGAACAGCTCCCGTACGCCGGCCGGCAGCTCGGCGATGTCCTGCACCGACCCCTCCGCCCGCTTGATCGCCGAACGGATCCGCTCGGTCCACAGACCGCGGGCCTTCAGCTCGCGTACCAGAGCGGTGTTGACCTGGAGGAACTCCCCCGACAGAGTCTCGCGCTTGAACAGGTTGGACACCTGCGGCTCGATGCACTCGTAGCACCCGGCGATCGAGGCGATGGTCGCTGTCGGCGCGACCGCCACGAGCAGCGAGTTGCGCAGCCCGTACGCCTCGACCCGCTCACGCAGCGCGTCCCACCGCGCGGTCTGCGTACCCTCGACACCCCACAGGTCGGGCTGGAGCTGTCCCCGCGCGGCCCGGGTCTGCGGGTACGCCGGATGCGCGCCGAAGTCGCGCGCGAGGTCGGCGGAGGTCTCCAGCGCGGTCAGGTACAGCTCCTCGCTGATCAGGGTGGACAGCTCCCGCGCGGCCGGCGAGTCGAACGGCAGCCGTAGCGCGAAGAAGACGTCCTGGAGGCCCATCAGCCCGAGTCCGACCGGCCGCCACCGGGGGTTGCTCGCCGCCGCCTGCGCGGTCGGGTAGTAGTTGATGTCGATGACCCGGTCGAGGAAGGTCACCGCGGTCCGCACCGTGGCGCGCAGCCGCTCCCAGTCGATGCCGCCGTCGGTGAGGTGGGCGGCGAGGTTCACCGAGCCGAGGTTGCACACGGCGGTCTCGGTGTCACTGGACACCTCGACGATCTCGGTGCAGAGGTTCGACAGGTGCACCACGTTGCCCGGCTCGGCGGTCTGGTTGCAGAGTCGGTTGGCGGCGTCCTTGAAGGTCATCCATCCGTTGCCGGTCTGGGCGAGGGTCCGCATCATCTTCCCGTACAGCTCCCGTGCCGGGACCTGCCGCACGTAGCGACAGTGCGCCTCGGCCTCCCGGTACGCGGCGTCGAACCGCTCCCCCCACAGGTCGGGCAGCTCGGGCACCTCGTGCGGGTCGAACAGCGACCACAGCTCGTCGGCCTCGACCCGGCGCATGAACTCGTCCGGGATCCAGTTGGCCAGGTTGAGGTTGTGGGTGCGCCGGGCGTCCTCGCCGGTGTTGTCCCGCAGTTGCAGGAACTCCTCGATGTCCGGGTGCCACGGCTCCAGATAGACGCAGGCCGCGCCCTTGCGCCGGCCACCCTGGTTCACCGCGGCGACGCTCGCGTCCAGCGTGCGCAGCCACGGCACGATCCCGTTGGACTGCCCGTTCGTGCCCCGGATCAGCGCACCCCGGGAACGGACCCGGGAGTACGCGATGCCGATGCCACCGGCGAACTTGGACAGGTTGGCGACCTGGGCGTACCGCTGGTAGATCGAGTCCAGCTCGTCGAGCGGGGAGTCGACCAGGTAGCAGGAGGACATCTGGGTGTGCCGGGTGCCGGAGTTGAACAAGGTCGGTGAGCTGGGCAGGTAGGCCAGGCTGGACATCAGCCGGTAGAAGTCGACCGCCTCGTCGGCCGTCCGGGACAGTCCGCAGGCCACCCGCAGCAGCCAGTACTGGGGGGTCTCCAGCACCAGTCGGCTGGTGGGGTGGCGCAGCAGGTAGCGGTCGTACACGGTGCGCAGGCCGAAGTACTCGAACCGGCGGTCGCCGTCCGGGTCGATGGCGTGGTCGAGGGTCGCGGCGTGCGCGGCGACGAACGCGGCGGTGTCGTCACCGATCAGGCCCTCGGCGTGGCCGACCCGGATCGCCGCGCTGAACGAGGTGATGCCCTGTCGACGCACCTCCTTGTCGACGTAACCGGCCAGCAGCCGCGCGGCGAGGCGCGAGTACTGCGGCTCCTCACCGATCATCTCGGCCGCGGTCTGGATGGACAGCCGGTCCAGTTCGGCAGTGGTCGCGCCGTCGTAGAGGCCGCTGATGGTGCGGGTGGCCACCCGCATCGGGTCGACGTCGGTCAGGTCGTCGGCCCACCGTTCAACCGCTCGGACGATCTTGTTCACGTCCACGGGTTCGGTGCCGCCGTCGCGCTTGCGGACCTGCATCGGCGTCCGCCGCACTGTCGCGTCGCCGCTGGTCGGGACTACCTCGGTGACTGTCACCACTCGCTCCTCGGAGTTCGAGACCTGGTGGCCCGGACGCGAGGAGACAGACACCAACGGACGCCACGCCAGCCCGGCGTGGGTCAGGGGGCGTCAGCCGTCCCACGCGGCCTCGGACCGCCGCCCACCCGGGTACGGGTACGCGGCGCGCTGGCAGGTCTTCGGACTCGCGGGCACGACCGGTGTCGCCGGTCTCCTACTGGCCGTCGCTTCCCAGGCCGATTGGTGGCCCAGTGCTGTTGACGGCGGTCGTTCCCACTCACCGCTGCGGGACAGTCCCGGATTTCCACCGGGTTCCCTGTTGCCTCGACCACCCCGGATGAGCGGCCGAACCAGCTGCGCTCGACACCATATATAGGGACGCAGCCGTTGTCACACCCCACATGTCGTTCTCGGGCGTGTCGGCACCGACTCGGTGACCACCGTCACCACCCCGGCCGGCCACGCCACGCCGACCGACGCCCGGCACCGGAGACGGGCTCTCCGGGCGGGTGTCGACAGTCGACAGAGATTTGACGTATCGAGGCCAGGGTGGCGCAGGCCGCACTCATACGCCACCGTCAATGCCCCGTGATGGGATGGAACATCCAATCTCCACGGACCGCCACTCCCGCCACCTTCACCCGTCAACCGGCACGATGGGCGGCGAGGCGGATCGGCACGGCGAGGCAAACATCATATGTCTGTGGGCCTGCGATGATCGACATCGTTGACGCGCCGGAGCGGCCCTCCGTATACTCCCAGTGATCATCTGATCTTTAGCCTAGCCGGGCGAGGAGCGCATGCCGCAGATCACCGCCGTCACCGTCGAAGACGTCCGCTTCCCCACCTCCCTGACCGCTGACGGGTCAGACGCCATGAACAAGGACGGCGACTACTCGGCGGCCTACGTCGTCCTGCACACCGACGGCGTCGACGGCGTGGGCGCGCCACTCGCGGGGCACGGCCTGACCTTCACCATCGGTCGAGGCAACGACATCGTCGCGGCGGCGGCAGTCCACCAGGCACAGCTTCTGGTGGGCCTGGACGTGGCGACGATGGCAGCGGACATGGGCGCGGTCTACCGCCTCCTCACCTCCGACTCGCAACTGCGCTGGCTCGGCCCCGAGAAGGGCGTCGTCCACCTGTCCCTGGCCGCCGTGCTGAACGCGTCGTGGGACCTGGTCGCCCGGCTCGCCGACAAGCCGCTGTGGCGGCTGCTCGTCGACATGTCCGCCGAGCAACTCGTCGACATCGCGGACCTGCGCTACCTCTCCGACGCGCTGACCCGTGACGAGGCACTGGCCATCCTGCGGGCCAAGGAGGGCACGAAGGCCGCCCGCCTCGCCGAGCTCGACCGGACCGGCTACCCCGCCTACACCACATCCGCGGGTTGGCTCGGCTACGGCGACGACAAGCTGCGCCGGCTCTGTCAGGAAGCGGTGGACACCGGCTACGGCTACGTCAAGCTCAAGGTGGGCGCCAACCTCGACGACGACATCCGCCGATGCGCGATCGCGCGGGAGATCCTCGGGCCGGATCGCAACCTGATGATCGACGCCAACCAGGTGTGGGACGTCGGTCAGGCCATCGAGTGGGTCACCGCCCTCGCCCAGTTCACGCCACTGTGGATCGAGGAGCCGACCAGCCCCGACGACATCCTGGGCCACGCGGCCGTCCGCCGCGCCGTCGCGCCGATCGGCGTCGCCACCGGCGAACACTGCCACAACCGGGTGATGTTCAAGCAGCTGTTCCAGGCCGAGGCCATCGACTTCTGCCAGCTCGACACCGGCAGGTTGGCCAGCATCAACGAGATCGTCGCCGTGCTGCTGCTCGCCGCGAAGTTCGACGTCCCGGTGTGCCCGCACGCCGGCGGTGTCGGGCTGTGCGAGATGGTCCAACACGTGTCGGTGCTCGACTACGTCGCGATCTCGGGGGACCTCACCAACCGGGTCACCGAGTTCGTCGACCACCTGCACGAGCACTTCACCGATCCCTGCATCATCCGGGACACCGGTTCCGGCAGCGGATACGTCCTGCCCAGCCAGCCCGGCTACTCCACCCGGATGCGTCAGGAGTCGGTGGCGCTCTACCGGTTTCCCGACGGCCACTACTGGGCGGCGACAGACCCGACTACCGTGTCATCTCCGGAGGCGGCGTACGTGATCGCGGGTGGGAAGGCCACCCCCGCCGGCCGCTAGGGGGGTCGGTCATGTCTCGCACTGACGAAGTGGTCAACGGCATCAAGCGGATGATCCTCGAAGGGCAGTTCAGGCCCGGGGACCGGTTGCCCATCGAGAAGGACCTCGCCGAGCAGCTCGGTGTCTCGCGGGGGTCCCTGCGCGAGGGGATGTCAGCCCTGTCGATCCTCGGCATCGTCAACATCCGCCAGGGCGACGGCACCTACGTCACCAACCTCGACGCGCCACAACTGCTGGCCCCGATGGGTTTCGTGGTGGACTTCCAGGGCCAGGGCGACCCCCGCCACATCCACACCGTTCGCCGTCTGCTGGAGTGCGAGGCCGCCTGCCTGGCGGCGACCAGGATCACCGACGAGGCCCTGACCCAGGCGGGTGACCTGCTCGACGAGGCGGCCCGGTTGATCGGCCAGTCACCGCCGGACCACGAGCGGATCATGGAGATCGACATCGCCTTCCACCGGATCATCGCGGTGCACGCCGAGAATCCGGTGCTGGTCGGCCTGATCGAAGCCTTCGCCGGGCGCACCATCCGTGGCCGGCTCTGGCGGAGTCTGCACGAGGAGGGCGCGGACCTGCGGACCCATGACGAACACGTGGCGATCCTGAAGGCCCTCGTGGCGCGCGACCCGGAGCGGGCGCGCACCCGGATGGCCAACCACCTGATCGGCGTGGAGGAGTCGTTGCAGGGGTTACCCGACGACGCTGACGCCAGCATCGAGACGGCCCGGTCGTGACGGCCGATCCTCACGGCTGCACGTCGAGCAGCCCCTCGTCGTACAACGCCGTCCAGAGCTGATCCGGGACGTCGACAGCAGATCGACGCAGGGTTTCGGTCACCTGGGCCTCGTCACGCATGCCGACCACCGTCGAGACCACGGCCGGGTGACGACGGACGAACGCCAACGCCGCCTGGGGCAGCGTGACGCCGTACATCTGACAGACCCGCGCTATCCGGCGGGCCTGATCGATCACCTCTGCCGGCGCCTGCTGGTAGTCGTAGACGGCGTCGGTCGGCGGCATGTCCCGGGCCAGCAGCCCGGAGTTGTAGACGCCGGCGACCACCACGCCGACGTGGCGGGCCTGCGCGAGGGGCAGCAGGTCGGTCAGGGCGCCCTGCTCCAGCAGGGTGTACCGGCCGGCGCACATCACCACGTCCACGTCGGTCTCCGCCACGAAGCGGGCCAGCATCGCGGACTGGTTCATCCCGGCCCCGACGGCACCGATCACGCCCTGTTCCCGCAGCTCCACCAATGCCGGGATCGCCTCGCGCGTGGCCTGCTCCCAGTGCTCGTCCGGGTCATGCAGATACACCACGTCGATCCGGTCCAGGCCGGTGCGCCGGAGGCTGGCCTCCAGGGAACGGTGTACGCCGTCGCGGCTGAAGTCCCAGACCCGGCGATGGTCGGCGGGAACGTCGAACCCCTCCGGATCACGCCGGTGCGCCGTCTCCGGTGACGGCACGAGCAGCCGGCCGACCTTCGTTGAGACCACGTACTCGCCGCGCGGGCGGGAGCGCAGGGCCGCGCCCAGGCGCCGTTCGGACAGGCCCAGCCCGTAGTGCGGTGCCGTGTCGAAGTATCGGACGCCGCCTGCCCACGCGGTGTCCACCGCGGCGGCGAACTGCTCGTCCGACGTCGCGCGGTAGAGATTGCCGCCCTGGGAGGCGCCGAAGCCCAGTGGACTCAGCCGCAGCGGCGAACCGACGCCGCTGCGGGTCGTCGGACGGGCGGGATCGCGCGCGCCCCGCTGGACGACAGCCGTCACCGCTCGTCCCGATCCACGTTGGTGCTGCCGGTCATCGCCGCGACCAGATCGTCGGTGGTGACCTCGTCGGCGCGGAGTTGGGCGGCGCGCCGACCGAGGCGCAGGACCTCGACCCGGTCGGCGATCTCGAGCACCTGCGGCATGTTGTGGCTCACCAGCACCACCGACATGCCGGCGTCACGGGCACGCCGAACGACGTCGAGCACCCGCCCGGTCTGGACCACACCCAGGGCCGCGGTGGGCTCGTCGAGGATGACCACGTTGGTTGCCCAGATGATGGCGCGGGCCACCGCCACGCACTGCCGCTGCCCACCTGAGAGCATCGCGATCGGGGTCGTGACCCGGGGGATCCGTACGCCGAGTTCGTCGAGGGCGGCGGCGGCGCCGTGGCGCATGGCGCGCTTGTCCAGCAGCCCGAGCCGGCCGAGCGGTCCGGAGCGGAGGATCTCCCGGCCGAGATACAGGTTGGCGGCCACGCTGAGGTCGTCGGCGACGGCGAGGTCCTGGTAGACCGTCTCCACTCCCGCCCGTCGGGCATCGACCGGAGTGGAGAACTGGACCGGGCGGCCGCCGACCCGGATCTCGCCCTCATCGGGTGGGTGCACACCGGACAGGGTCTTGATCAGGGTGCTCTTGCCGGCGCCGTTGTCACCGATCAGCGCGACGACCTCACCTCGACGGACCGTGAAGTCGGCGCCACGCAACGCCTCCACATGCCCGAATCGCTTGACGATGCCGCGGGCTTCGAGGACCGGCGGTTCCGCGTCGGTGGGTTGCTGATGGCTGTCCGCGGTGGCAGTGGGGATCGCGCCCATCACTGCACCGGCGGGTTGGCGCAGCTGGGCTCGAGCACCGCCTTGATCTCCGCCGAGTCGATGTTCTCCTTGGTGACGAACGTGACGCCGGTGTCGGCCGACGCCAGCGGCGCCTTGTCCCGAAGGTGCTTGACCATCTTGTCGACGCCGAAGTAGCCCATCTTGAACGGGTTCTGCACGACCAGCGCGGAGATCTGGCCGTTGCGCACCCCGGCGATCTCGTCCGGGGCCGCGTCCCAGCCGATGATGACCACCTTGCCGGACTTGCCGGCGGCCTGGATGGCCTGGGCGGCACCGAGCACGCTCGGCTCGTTGGCCGCGAAGACGCCGGCGAGCTTGGGGTTGGCGGTGAGGATGTTCTCGGTGACCCGTCGGGCCTCGTTGACGTCACTGCGGCTCGGCTGCTGGCCGACCAGCTTCAGGTTGGGGTACTGGGCGAGACCGGCCTTGAAGCCGTCGACCCGCTCGGTGTTGGTCTGCGATCCGGGCTGGAACTCGACGAGCGCCACCTCGTGGTTGCCGGGGCCGAGTTCGGTGGCGAGCAGCTTCGCCGCCTCGGTCGCCGACGCGCGGTTGTCGGTGGCGAAGAGGGGCACGTTCGACGGCTGCGGGCTGGTGCCGGAGTCGATCATGGCGACCGGGATGTTGGCGCTGAGTGCCTTGTCGGTCGCCGGTGCCAGCGCGCTGGAGTCGGTCGCCGCGTAGACGATGCCGTCGACCTTCTTGGTGACGAAGTTCTGGATCAGGTTGACCTGGCCCTCGACGTCGGTCTCGGTGGTCACCCCGTCCCACTGGACGGTGACGTCCCCGGCGCGCTGCGCGGCGCACTCGGCGCCCGCCTTGACCGTGTTCCAGTAGTCGGCCCCGACCGCCTTGGGTACGACGGCGAGCTTCAACGGGCCGCTCGCGTCCTTGGTCGCGCCGTCGCCGCCGTCACGGACCTCGACCCCGCCGCAGGCGCTGAGCAGGGCGGTCGCCGCGGCTGCGGCCAGGATCGCCTGCGTGCGCAGGAGTCGTCCTCGCGTCCGCCGGCTGGTGGTGGTGTGTGCCATGGTGTGTGTCCTTCCTCGTTCGGACTCTCGGAATGGCATGTCAACCCCGTGATTCCAGCCGCCGGCGGCGGTACTGGTCGAAGTAGACGGCGGCCCAGATGATCACGCCGACGATCACCTGCTGGTAGTGGATGCTGATGTCGAGCAGGACGGCGCCGTTGCGGACCAGGGCGATGAGGAACGCGCCGATGATGGTCCCGACGATCCGGCCCTGCCCGCCGAACAGGCTGGCCCCGCCGATGACGGCGGCGGCGATGACGTCGAGTTCCAGCGAGATCCCGTAGTTGGGCTGGCCGGAGTTGACCCGGGACGCGGCGATCATGCCGCCCAGCCCGACCAGCACGCCGGCCAGCACGTACACCCCGGTCAGGTGCCGCCCGACCCGGATGCCGGAGCGGCGGGCCGCCTCCAGATTGGAGCCCATCGCGTAGGTGTACTGACCGAAGCGGGTCTGGGAGAGCAGGAAGGCGACCCCGACGGCGACCAGGACGGTGATCACCACGGCGAACGGAATGCCGAGGATCTGCCCGTTGCCGAGCAGTTGGAAGGACCGGGGAAGGCCGTAGACGCCGACCGCTCCGGTGATGATGAAGACCAGGCCCCGACCCACGGACATCGTCCCCAGCGTCGCGATGAACGGCGGAATCCGGGCAACCGTCACCAGCAGGCCGTTCAACAGCCCGGCCAGTGCGCCGACGCCGATCGCGACCGCCGTCGCCGCCCAGAGCGAGAAGCCGAGGTCGCGCACGACCATCGCGCCCAACACGCCGGCGAGCGCGGCGACGGACCCCACGGACAGGTCGATGCCCTTTGTGATGATGACCATCGTCTGGGCCGTGGCGATGATGGCGATCACCGCCGTCTGGGCGCCGATGTTGAAGAGGTTGTCCGCTGTGAGGAAGTAGGGACTCGCGAAGGTCAAGGCGATGAACAGGACGACCAGCGCGGTCGCGGCGGTGAACTCGGAGACGGCGTGGGAGATCCGTTCCCGGAACCAGTCGCTGAGTTCGCCGCGCTGCGTGCCGGCGGTTGCCTCGGCGCTACTCATCGTCGGACCTGACCTCCCCAAGCGCGGCGCCGGCGTCCGACGGGGACCCGCCGACGAGCCGAACGCCTGTGAGCGACCGACCCCGCTCGGACGGTGGTGCGGCTAGATGGCCACACATCCCTTGGAGATAGGTCGGATGTTTCCCACGATCAGGCGTTACCATGCCACGCATTCACGTATGTTGCCAAGGTCTTGCGAGCATGTTTTGCCATCGTTACTTGCACCGCCGAAGGCATACGTCCGACCACATCGACATCGCTGCCGCCGTCAGCGTGTTATCGATAACATGCTATGTCCCCAGTTGGGAAGGCGCTGCCGTCTCAGAACGGGGCCAGCCGGTAGACCCGGCTGGCGGTCTGACGCCAGATCGCGGTCCGCTCGTCGTCGGACAGCGGGTCCAGCAGGTCATTGAGGACTGTGACCCAGCGGGTGTACGAGGTGGCGAGCAGGCACACCGGCCAGTCCGAGCCGAACATCAGCCGATCCGGGCCGAACACGTCCAGGGCGTGCTCGACTGCGGGCCGCAGGTCGGCAGCCGTCCAGGGCTGGCCGTCCACCTCGGTCACCAGGCCGGAGAGCTTCGCCGTCGTGTTGGGCTCGGCCGCGAGGGCCAGCAGGTCGCGCTGCCAGTCACCGAGATCGGCGCGCCCGAGCGGGGGCTTGCCGAGGTGGTCCAGGACGAACCGCACCTGGGGCAGGTCGCGGACGAGCCGGGCGGCCGCCGGCAGCTGATGATGGCGCACCAGGAGGTCGAAGGCGAGGCCGGCGGCACCGACCGCGGCGATGCCGTGCCGCACGTCGGGGCGGTCGAGATAGGTCGGGTCGGGTTCGGACTGGACCAGGTGGCGGATCCCGACCAGCCGTTCGCCGCCGCGGGCCCTGCGTAGCCGGGCGAGGCGACGGTCGACATCGGCGGCGGTGAGGTCGACCCAGCCGACGACCCCGGCGATGAGGGGGTCGTCGGCCGCGATGCCGAGCAGCTCGGGCGTCTCCGACCGAACGGCGACGGACTGGACGACCACGGTCTGGGTGACCCCGGCGGCCCGGGTTGCCGGGGCGAGCTCGACCGGCGTGAAGTCGTCGTCGATCGCGGCCATGGTGTGCGGGTCGATCCAGGGCTGTGGGTGCCGCGCCCGGACCCAGAGGTGATGATGCGCGTCGACAATGCCCTGTCGTCGCGCAACCTCGCCGGTCGTCACCGGCCCCGTCCTGGTGTGTTCGTCCACTCTGCACCCCGCCCCGCCGCTGATCGAAACCCTCCGGGTCGACCCGGAGCCACAGAGCCGATCTGGCAGGTTGACCATGTTAGCGGTAACAGAGTGTTCACGAGTCGCGGAACGCGCGCTACGACCGGCTTGCGGCAGTGTCGCCTTTTGGTCTGACGAATCCGCCGGCACCCTGCGGCTCGGTCGGCTCGTTGACCGAGCGATGGGTGCCGCGTTCGGTGCCCGGGGTCCGGGTTGACCGCCCGAGGCGGCACCGCTACCGTCGACCCACTATCTGCGGCGACGCGAGGGAAGCCGGTGTGAATCCGGCGCGGTCGCGCCACTGTGAGCGGTCCCCAACCACAACTGGGGCCGCGAGCCAGGACGCTCGGTCGTCCGCAGCCTTGCGATGGGGACGCGTCATCCCTGGGGAGGTTCGTGTATTCATGTCTAGCTCCGCTTCCAGCCAGCCGGTGGTGCACCCCGCTGGCAGTGCGCGTCTGATGTGGACGGCTCTGGCGACCGTTGCCGTGCTCACCCTGCTGGCGTACCTCGTCGCCTTCGACCAGGGGGCGGTGTCGCGCAGCGGGATGTACCTGCACGAGCTGATGCACGACGGCCGGCACCTGCTGGGCGTCCCGTGCCACTGAACACCACCGCCGCTCCCCCGTTCCTCGCCGTCCTCGTCCGCGGGCTGCTGGCCGGCCTGATCGCCGGCCTGCTGGCCGGGGCGTTCGCGTACGTCGCTGGCGAACCGCACGTCGAGGCAGCCATCGCCATCGAGGAGGCGGCGACGCACGCCGAGCCCGCCGCCGGTGCGCACGATCACGAGGACGCCCTGGTCGGCCGGTCGGGTCAGCGCGGCGGTCTGTTCCTGGCCACCAGCCTGTTCGGGGCCGCGATGGGTGGCCTGCTGGCCACGGCGTACGTCCTGCTGTCCCGGCGGCGTCGCGGCGACGACGACGGGCGGTCGGGTCTGCTGCTGGCCGGCGGGGCGCTGCTCGGCGCGGTGATCGTGCCGTTCGTCAAGTACCCGGCGAACCCGCCGGCGGTCGGCGACCCGGCCACCATCAACCAACGGACCGTCACCTACCTGTTGATGGTGGTGCTCGGGCTGGTGGCCGTGTGGGCCGGCTCGCTGGGCTACCGGTCGGTCGGTGCCCAGGCGCCGACGTGGCTGCGCGCCGCCGGGGCCACGGGCGGGTTCCTGCTGGTCACGGCAGTGTCGTACGTGGTGATGCCGTCCTTCCAGGAGGTTCCGGCGGACTTCCCGGCGACCCTGCTGTGGAGTTTCCGACTGGCCTCGCTCGGCACCCAGGTCGTGCTCTGGACCGGCATCGGCCTGCTGTTCGCGGCCCTGATGCACCACGAGCGGCGTCGCCGGGCCGGCACCGCACTGCCGAGCACGTGACCGGCACCAGCCTTCGGCTGGTCGCCCACGGTCACACCGCCGCTCTGCGCCGGGCCCGCTTCGGCGGCGCCGACGACGGCCTGGACGAGGGTGGCCTGCGTGCCGCACTCGCCCAGGCCCAGGCGGGCGCAGACCGGCGCGGGCCCCTCGGCGTCAACGCCACCTGCCTGTCCAGCCCCGCGGTGGCCGCCCGACAGACCGCCGACGCCTTCGGCCTGCTGCCGACGATCGAGACCGCGTTGGCCGACTGTGACTACGGGGACTGGTCCGGACGGTCGCTGGAGGAGATCGCTGAATCGCAGCCGCAGGCGCTGCACGACTGGCTGTCCGCACCGGGGTCCGCGCCGCACGGCGGTGAGTCCGTCACGGCCGTGCGGGATCGGGTCGGCAGCTGGCTGGACGAGCAGCAGGAAGCCGGTGGACGCGTCATCGCGGTCACCCACCCACTGGTGATCCGGATCGCGGTGGTGCACGCCCTCGGTCTTCCGATGGCGACGTACCGGCAGGTGGACGTGGAGGCCCTGGCCGTCGTCCGGCTCACCAGCCAGGGCGCGCGCTGGCAGCTCCGACTGGGCGCGCCGCGAGCAGGTTGAGGTCGAACCGAACGGCGCAGGCCGTGGCCACCAGGAGTGGACACGGCCTGCGCTCGTTCGGCGACTGTCAGCCGCCTGCTCAGTGATGCCGGTGGGGCAGGTGCAGCTCGACCGGCTCGGGCGGAAGGTCGTCGACACCGGCGGCGACGGCCTGTTCGTGACGGCGACGCGCCGAGGGCAGGGCCAGTGCCGCGAAGACGGCCAGGACCGCGACGCCCGCGCACACCCAGAAGCCGGCGGTGAACGCCGCGTCGGTGGGCAGCCCCTGCGGGGTGCTGTTCGACGTGATGACGGCCGCCACGACCGCCGCGCCGATGCTGCTGCCGATGGTGCGGGCGATGGTGTTGACGCCGCTCGCCTCGCCGGTCTGCCCCGCCGGGACGCTCTCGATGATGGCGTTGGACATCGCCGCGAACGCCAGGCCGATGCCGGCGCCGGTGAGCACCCCGGAGAGCAGCACCTGCCAGGTCGCGCCGTGCGCGAGAGCCGGCAGCGCGAATGCGACGACGACCGCGACAGTGCCGAGGAACATCGGAACCTTGGGACCGAAGCGACGGTCCAGCAGGCCCGCGAGGGGACCGAAGACCACCATCATCAGGACGGTGGGCAGCAGGAACAGGCCCGCCTGGGACACCGTCTTGCCGAACCCGTACCCGGTGGCGGCGGGAAGTTGCAGCAGGGTCGGCACCAGCACGAACGTCCCGAACATCGCGAAGCCGAGGATCAGGGCGACGAGGTCGGTGGCCCAGACACCGCGAATCCGCATCAGGCGCATGTCGATGAGCGGCTCGCGTACGCGTAGCTCGACCCGGACGAACACCACCATCGCGACCGCGCCGAGCAGGAACAGGCCGATGGTCTTCGGCTCGGTCCAGCCCCAGCCCTGCCCCTTGCTCACGGCCAGCAGCAGCGAGACCAGCGAGACCGACAGGATGGCCGCGCCGAGCATGTCGAGCCGCCCGGGCGTGCGGACCCGCGACTCGGGCATTCCGAAGATGGCTCCGAGCAGCGCGACGACGACGAGGACCAGCGGCAGCCAGAACAGCCAGTGCCACGACAGGTGCTCCACGATCGGGCCCGCGGCCACGATGCCGACACCGGCGCCGACCCCGAAGATCGCCGACAGCAGGCCGACGGTGACGCCGACCTTCTCCCGGGGCAGTTGGTCGCGGACGATGCCGATCGACAACGGCAGGATCGCTCCGGCGGCTCCCTGGAGCGCCCGCGCGACGATCAGCACTGTCAGGTTGGGGGCCAGGGCGGCGAGCAGGGTGCCCGCGGCCAGGGCCGCGAGGACGCCGATGAGGACCCGACGCTTGCCGATCATGTCACCGAGACGTCCGAGAATGGGCGTCAGCACCGAGGCGGCCAACAGGTACGCCGTGAGCACCCAGCTGATGTCTCCGGTCGAGACGCCCAGGTCCCTTCCGATGGTCGACAGCGCGGGCGCCACCAGCGACTGGAGCACCGCGAACGCCAGGCCGCCCAGCGACAGGTACAGCACCAGAAGGGTGCTGTTGGCGCGCGGGGCGGCGCCGGGCGCGGAGCCGAGGCGGGTCGGCTCCTCGATGGTGTGGGTCATGGAATCCCCGAACTAGATGTAAACGTTTGCTGACTTAGCCAGTATGCGCAGCCTGGGACCCATGTCAACAGTCGTTTACGTCACCCTCGGACCGCGCCGGACGTTGCGGTCGACGGAAAGTCAACATATGTTTACTTACTAGGCACCGACGCCGAGCCAGAGCGACAGAGAGGACGCGTCGTGACAGCAGAACCGCCTGTCCCCGCGACCAGCAACACCGCCGGCGAACCGGCCCAGCGTCGCCGTCGGGACGCGGCCGAGACCCGGCAGTTGCTGCTCGACGCCGCTCGCCAACGCTTCGCCCGGGACGGCTACGCGGCCACCACTGTCCGGGACATCGCCGACGACGCGGGCGTCAACGTGGCGCTCATCAGCCGCTACTTCACGTCCAAGGAAGGCCTGTTCGAGGCGTGCCTGCGGGCGGCCGGCGACGAGCTGCGCCGAACCACCGGCCAGACGCCGGCCGACCGGGTGCCCGAGGCCATCGCCCGGCACATCGCCGACCTCGGCGCGGCAGGCCTGTCGAGCCAGCTGTCACTGCTGTTGCGATCGTCCGGAGACGCGGGGGCCGACGAGATCCGGCGCGGCGTGCTGGTCCGTTCCAGTGAACAACTGGCGGCGGCTCGCGGGTGGCGTCCGGGCGAACCGGACAGCGAACAGCTCCTGCTCCGCGCCCAGATGGCCCTCGCCGCCGGCATCGGAGTCGCGGTGCTGCGATCGTCGATCCGGCTGGAACCGCTGAGTTCCGCCACCGAACAGGATCTGGTCGGGCCCCTGCGCGACCTGGTCGACGCGCTGCTGCCACCGCGCTGAGCCCGACTGGGCGCTCGGCTGGGCCTCAGCCCACGCGGGTGTGGACCAGTGCGGCGGCGCGACCCAGGGCGGACTTCTCGACGGCGGACAGCGCGGGGTCGACCCGGCGCAGACCCACCGCACGCCGTAGTTGGCTGGCCCGGGGCGACTCGGCGCGTCGTTGAAAGGCATTGAGGCCGTCCCGAGCAAGATCGGCGAGCTGCGGGTCCGGACCGACCGCCACCTCGGCGAGGATGAGAGCGGTCATGGCCACGTCCAGGTCGGCCGGCCCCTCGGTCGCATTGCGCCAATCGATGACCACCGGCCCGCGCGAGGTCACCATGACGTTCTGTGGGTGCAGGTCGAGGTGCAGGACGCGGTCCGACGGGTCGGCGCTGACCCGGGCCGGCAGGGTGTGGAGGCGGTCGTGCAGGCCCACGAGCAGGTCGGCGGCCGCGCCGATGCCGGTGCGCCCGGTGAGCATCGACACCAGGAGAGTCTCGCCGTCGAGTCGTTCGAGCACCAGGTCGGGCCCATGGGCGTCGTACACCACGGGCACCGGGTAGCCGGCGGCCGCGACGTACGCCATCAACGCCGCCTCGGGCGCGCTGTCCCCGCCCTGGCGGTAGCGGCGCAGCACCCGCGACTCGTCGAGCGCGTAGACGTCGGCGTCGCGCCCTGAGGCGAGCAGCGCGTGATCGGCCATGGCAGACGACGCTAACAGTGGGTTGCGCGACGAGCGCGTGGGGCGGGCCGTGATCACGGCCCGCCCCACGCGGCTGTACTGTCCCCGGCTCGGTGCTAGCCGGTGACGGTGAACGGTCGGGAGACCTTCGTCGCCGACGTGGCGCCGTTCAGCGTGACGCTGGTCGCGCCCGCCTTCGCCGCACCCGGAACGCTGACCGTCGCGCCGGAGATGACGCCGTCACCGTTCGCGCGCACGGTGCTGACCGCCAGTCCGGTCCCGAAGGCGATAGTGACCACCTCGTTCGGCGCGAATCCGGAACCGTCGACCATGATCGACGTGCCGCGCGGGCCCGAGGTCGTCAACAGCGCCACCCGCGGCTGGTAGGTCCGCGCCTCCGGCTCCCCGGTCACCTGGACGGTGGCCGTGGCCGGCGTACGCGAGGACGCGCCCGTCGCGGTGACGGCGTACCGGCCGGGTTGTGCGTCACCGGAGGTCGGCACCGAGGCGCGGACCGTTCCCGACGCGGAGGCCGCGACCTTCATGGTCCGGCCCGGGTCGGTGCCGACGCTGACTGTCACCTGCTCACCGGCGGCGAAGCCGCTGCCGTTGACGGTGATCGCGCCACCGGTGGTGACGGTGCCGGCCGCGGACAGCGCGATCGCCGGCTGCGATCCGCTCCGAGCCACGGTCACGGTGAAGGACCCGGTGCTGCTCGACAGCGTGTCCCACGCGGTGACGCGCACCGTGTAGGTGCCCTCCCGCGCGTAGGTGTGCTGGCCGCTCATCGCGCCGGACGCGCCGATCGTGACGTCGTCCGGAACCGTGCCGTCACCCCACTGGACGCGGGCGCGGTAGCCCGTCGTACCGGGAACGCCGCCGGTCACCGCACCGAGGTTCGCCGCGAGGGCCTGCCCGGCGGTGGCCGTCTGGTTCTTCGGGGCGTCGGTCGTCAGCGCCGGGGCGGGCGTGCCGTCGTTGGCCACGGCGAACACATGGATCCGACCCGCCGAGCGAGGGTCACCGGTCTGCGTCGGCAGAGTCACCGACACCAGCGTCCTGCCCGCCGGAATCTGGTACGGCGCGGTGGCGAAGAGGAACGGCTGGGCGCCGTCGCGGCTCGTGCCCTGCAACCGGTACGCCGTCCGGGCGACGATGACGTTGCCGTAGGACGGGGTGCCGTTGGCGTTGCCGCCCAGCGTCCAGTCGCTCAACTGGATCGGAATGCTGGCCGTGCTGCCGTCGCTGAACGTCGCCGTGCCGGTGGTGCTCTGGTTGCCCTGCGTTCCGGCGCCGATGAACGAGATGCTCTTCGCGTCCTGCGGGAGGTCGAGGACGATGGTCGCCCCGTTGCCGGTGGCGTTGTCCGGCTGCCCGGCCGGGATCACCGGCACTGTGAACCGCAGCGCCGTTCCGGGAACCTGCAGCGGCTGGCCCTGGGTCACACCACCGGCCGCCAGGGCGGCCCGCGAGTACGCCCACGACTTGGCGTCACAGTCCGCCGCCAGGACCCCTTCGTCGCCGACGCAGACGCTGTCGAACGCGGCGGTGAGACCGGAGGCCGGGGCGTACGCCACCTCGACGCCGACCGTCGCGGAGCTCTGGCTTTCGCCGTCGGTCACCGTGACGTTCGCCTGGTGGTAGCCGGGTGTGGCGTAGGTGTGCGATCCGGCGATGCGGTAGACGGCCCGCGAGCTCAACGTCACGGTACCCGCGGTGACCGGCGTGCCGTCACCCCAGTCGATGGTGGCCTGGTAGCCGCTGGCGTCGCCGCCGGTGACGGTGGCCAGCGGCACCGAGACGGGTACGCCGGTGGTCGCGTGCACGCCGTCCGCTGCGGTGACCGTGATGTCGCCGCCCCCGAGGTCGAGGTCACCTCCGGCGAGCAGCTCGACCTCGGCGAGGTTGGTCTGCGCGGCGCCGACGGTCTTCATGACGGCGAGGCGGAACTGGGCGAACCGTCCCGGCTTGTCGATCGAGTACGGGCGGGTCTGGTTGCGCCACGGGAACACCTGGGCGGTGCGGGAGTCCACTGTGGTCCAGGTGAGGCCGTCGTTGGAGCCCTGCAGACGCCAGTCCGCCGGATCGCCGGCACCGGCCCCGGACGTCACCGTGTAGTACTTCGGCTTCTGCTTGCCACCACGGAAGGCCCAGGTGATCTGCGGGGTCGCCGAGGTGAAGGTCAGCTGCGTGGTCGACGAGTCGTCGAACAGCTTCGACGCGTCCTGACCGCCGGTCGCGGTCGCGGTGCCGAGACCGGGGCCGGTGACGTCCTGCAACGGCTTCGGCGCCTCGTCACCCTTGGTCAGCGACGGCGGCGCGTCGTTCTTGCCGCTGCCCCAGGACGACGGCTTGGAGCCCATCTGGAAGTCGATGGTGCCGCCCTTGGCGAGCGTCGCGACGTCCACTGACAGGCCGCGCTGCTTCTTGCCGTTGACCGTCACGCCCTGCACGTAGACGTTCGCCGTGCTGTTGTTCGGCGCGTTGACGACGATGTCGCCGCTGCTGCGGTGCACGGTCATCCGGGTGAACTGCGGGGAGCCGATCGCCCACTCGGACGACCCGGCCTGCAACGGGTAGATACCCAGCGAGCTGAGGATGTACCACGACGACATCTCGCCGTTGTCCTCGTCGCCCAGGTAGCCCTGGCCGATCTCACTGCCGACGTAGAGACGGCGCAGGATCTCCCGTACCGTCTCCTGGGTCCTGGCCGGCGCGCCCGCGACGTTGTACATGTACGGGATGTGGTGCGACGGCTGGTTGCTCATGCCGAGCTGACCCATCCGCACCGCGCGTGCTTCGAGCATCTCGTGGATGACGCCGCCGTACCCACCGGGGCGGTCGGCGTTCTCCGGGGTGGTGAAGAACGCGTCGAGCTTGTCCCGCAGCGCCTTCTGTCCGCCGTACAGGTTGATCAGGCCCTGGCCGTCCTGCTGGGCGGTGAACGCGAAGTTCCACCCGTTGGTCTCGGTGTAGACGCCACCCCAGTCCAGCGGGTCACCGGCGAGGAAGTTGCCGGCGGCGTCGCGGCCCTGGAAGAGCTTGGTCTTCGGGTCGAAGAGGTGGACGTAGTTGCGGGCCCGCTCCAGGAAGTACCGCGATTCCTCCTTGAGACGGGCGCGCTCCGACTTCGGCGTGGCCGGGTCCTTGGCGAGCGCCGCACCCATGTTGCCGATGCCGAAGTCGTTGATGTAGCCCTCCAGCGCCCAGGACACCGACTCTCCGGTGGACGTCGGCGTGTAGCCGAGGAACAGGGAGCTCTCGATGCCCTTGCGCCCGACCGCGCTGCGCCCGGACGCGACGGTCGCGTCCTTGACGGCCGCGTCGTACGCCGCGAGCGGGTCGGGCAGCTTGACCCCGGTGAGGTACGCCTGGGCCAGCGCCACGTTCGCGCTGGTGCCGGTCATCAGGTCGGCGTATCCGGGGGACGACCAGCGGGCGATCCAGCCGCCGTCGCGGTAGTGCTGGACGAACCCGTCGGAGATCTTCGCGGCGACGTCCGGGTACAGCAGCGCGTAGGCGGGCCACACGGTGCGGTAGGTGTCCCAGAAGCCGTTGTTGACGTAGATCTGCCCGTCGACGATTTTCGCGCCGGTCCGGGTGGGGGTCGACGCGCCGGTCGGCGCCGAGACCGGGCTGGCGTACTGCCAGCGCGGCGCGGCGGCGGTGCCGGTGTTCTCCGACTGCGAGTTCGGATAGAGGTTCAGCCGGTACAGGTTCGAGTACATGGTGACCAACTGCGACTCGTTGGCGCCCCGCACCTCGACCCGCCCGAGCCGGTCCTTCCACGCGGCCGTCGCGGCGGCGTGGATCTGGTCGAAGCTCTTGCCGGTGACTTCCAGATCGAGGTTACGGCGCGCCTGGTCGACGGAGAGGAACGACGTGGCGAGACGCATCGTCACCTCCCGCGAGCCGGAGATGTCGAAGGTGGCCGAGGTCGCGGCGGACGCCGTCGGCGCCCGGTCGAAGGCGCCGGAGACGAACATCCGGCTACGACCGGCCGACAGGCCGCTTCCGTTGTCGACCCAACCGGTGAACGTGCCGTCCGTGCCGATGGTGAACGTGCCGTTGTGGAAGACGAGGCTCCCGGTCTGCTGCCCGGTGGGGAAGGTGAACCGCATGATCCCGGCGTGGTCGGTGGGCGACATCTCCGCGACCAGGCCGTTCTGGAGCCTGACCCGGTAGAGGTCCGGCTGCGCCGTCTCGTCGTCGTGGCTGAAGGCGAGCGCACGGCCGGCGGGCTGACCGGTGAGCGGCCCGCCACCGACGACCGGCATGACGGACATCTGGTTGCGGTCACCCATCCAGGGGCTGGGCTCGTGGGAGATCGCGAGGCCCTGGAGCATGGGCAGGTTGGCCTCGTTGTTGATCCGGTGGTACTCGTACTCCCAGGAGTCGGAGGTCGCGTCGGTCACCGGGGTGAAGAAGTTGAACCCGTTCGGCACGGCGGTGATCGGCAGGTTGTTGCCGCGCGAGAAGCCGCCCGTCGAGTTGGTGCCCCGTCGGGTGTCGACGTAGTTGGTCAGCTTCGAGCCGTCGATCGACGCCGGTGTGGCCGTCAGCTCGATGTCGTCGAGCCAACCCTGGAACCGGGTCTCCCCGGTGGCCTGCGGATTGTCGTACGCGAGCAGGATGCGGTCGATCGTCTTGCCGCGCGCGACCGTGCCCAGGTCGGCCTGCACCAGGTTCCACTGGTCGGCGAAGAGCACCTTCGAGGCGCCCTGACCGGCGCCGGTGAGCGGGTAGCCGTGCTGGTCGGCGGGCGAGCGACCACTCAGGTAACTGCCGTCGGTGAAGTGCAGGTCGACGGCGGCGTAGGTGGACGGGTACCGGCCGTCCCCGTTGGTGAACTCGGGGAAGATCTTGTACGACAGCCGGGTCTTCGGCCCGACCGGGATGGTGACGTCGAAGAGCTTGTTTGTCGCGTACGACCGGCCGTTGCCCTCGGCGCCGCCGGAGTAGCGCAGCGCGGCCAGTCCGGTGAACCCGACGTCCGGCTTCGTGGTGTAGCCGCCGTTCGGGCCGGCGGTCGCCTCGCTGACCATGGGGGTGGCCGGCGGGCGGACGTCCGAGCCGTCGCTGATGTTCCAGTCGGCGAGCTGCACGAGCGAGTCACCGGAGTTCGCGGTGATGTTGAGCCGGTAGAAGCCGTAGGCGTTCGGGTTGGTGAAGCTGTACGTGTTGGTGGCGAAGCGCCCGCTGAACTTCTCGCCGGCGCGCTTGTCCAGGTCGGTCCAGGTGCTGCCGTCGTTCGACCCCTGGACGACGAAGTCCCGGGGGTCGCGGGTCGGTGCGTCATTGGCCGCGGTCAGCGAGTAGCGGACCACCGTCGCCGGCTTGGCGAGCTGGTAGGTCACCCAGCCGCTGGACGCGAACACGAGCCACTTGGTCGACGGATCGTCGTCCTTGAGGTTCGCGGCGATCTCTCGCGGCTGGTTCTCGTCGCTTGCGGTCACGGCGCTGACCTGGCCGAGCAGGCTGCCGGGCAGCGTGGAGACCTTGCCGCTCAGGTTGGCCTGGACCGGCTTTCCGTTCGGGCCGACCTCCACGGTGCTGGTGGCGGGCTGCGGGTCGGCGGACTCGAACGAGGAGGTGAAGTTGCCCGGCGGTGCGGGGGTGGGGGCGGCGTTCGCCAGGGGCGCGGCGACGAGCAGGCCAAGCGGTAGCAGGGCGGCTGTCGTCGCCGCGATCAGGCGGGGTGAGAGAGGGCGCGCAAGGGGGGTGTGCGACATGAGGGACGGAGCCTTTCGACTCGAACCGGGTCGAGTACGTCGAACGTCTGGGCAGAGTGGAGCGGGTGGTGGGTCGGGGGGCCCTGACATCGTTGTCATTGGACTTCGTGAACAACGAGGATCGGGGCGGTGGACTGCCGCTGATAGTTCCGGGCGCAGCACGGCCGTGTCAACGGGCTGATCGCGCCGAAACGGCCGGGACCCCCACCGAGGCCCGGCCGCCGATGCGCCGGGCCTCGACTCCGTCCAGGACGTAAGCCGAGGCCCGGCCACGGATCAGCAGTAGAGGTTGGCTCCGGCGGACACCCCGAGGATGCCGACGAACTGCTGGTACCTGGTGACGCGGCTCTGCACCTGGGCGGGGTTTCCGCCGTTGCACTCGATCGAGCCGTTGATGCTGCGGATCGTCTGACCGAACCCGGCGCCGTTGACCATCGCATTGTGGGCGGTCATGGTGCCCGGCCCGTTCTGGGTCATCCAGTACCAGATACCGGTCTTCCAGGCCACCGCGGCGTCGGTCTGCACCAGCCACGGGTTGGTCAGCAGCGGCAGGTTGAGGGCGTTGCCAGCGGCGTTGTAGTTGAAGTTCCAACTGAGCTGGATCGGCCCCCGCCCGTAGTAGGCGGCCTGCCCGGCGGGGCAGCCGTACGGCTGGCCGGGGTCGCAGTAGTGCGGGTAGTTCGCTGTGTTCTGCTCGACGATGTGCACGAGCCCGCCGGTCTCGTGGTAGACGTTCGCCAGGAAGGCCGCGGCCTCCTGGCGCTGAACGGTGGCACTGCCGGTGCGCGCGAACGCCGGGTAGGCGCTGAGCGCGGCGACGAGCCCGGAGTACGTGTAGAAGGAGTTGCGACCCGGGAACATCTGGTTGAACTGGGCCTCGGTGACCACGAAGCCACCCGGGTTGGTGGGAGGCGGGGTGGTCGGTGGCTGACCGCCACAGGTGTAGGGCTCCCAGTACCAGGTGCTGACGACGGGGTCGTACCCCGGATTGTCGTGCTCGGCGATGTAGTAGGAACCGTTGGTGTACCGCACGATCGCTCCGGCGGCGTACCAGGTCCCGGCGGCCCAGTTCGGGTAGGTGCAGGTCCCACCGGTGGGCGGCGTGGTGCCCCCGCCGCACGCGCCGAGGTCCTCCCAGACGCCGGTCGTGCCCGGCGGCGCCTCGTTCTGGGTCCACCACTTCGCCCGGTAGTTGCGGCCGTTGTGGGAGACCTGGGCGTCTCCCCAGTAGACGGCCGAGGCCTGCCACGATGCCGAGCAGGCCGCCGCCGAGGCGGCGGTGGCCGGGATGACCGCAACCAGCCCACCGGCGACGATCAGTGCCGCCAGCGCGACCAGCGCGCGCAGTCTCGTCATGTGCTCACTCCTCTCAGGGACCTCACTGGCCGAAACCCCAGCGGATATCGACCGAAGTGACTGTAACACCTTCTGTTCACAGTCTTTACTATTAGATGTGCGGACGCGACGGTGGGCCCGGAGATCGACGATCGATAGTTCCGGCCACTTTCCGGATCATGCGACGGGTAGACCCATCGATTGATCGGATCGAGGCGGCGTGCGGGCACCGCCCCGGCCGAAGGCACGCCTGCACCAACCGCCGGGCAGCTTCCTGCGTTGTTCCGAGGATGTTCCGGAACTTGTTGACGCGTTGGAATTCTCGCTGTAATACTCCGATCCACTGAGGTCAATGCGATCGGCTTCGTTGCGGTTTCCGCTCCACCTACCCACTCATCCACACCTGTCCGGACTGTGCTGCCCACCCCCGGGCGCGTCCGGGCCTGCGCGAAGGGGCACCAGATGAGCAGGCTCTTCCCCCGCACGGCCCTGTGGTCCAGGCGGTTGCGCGCGGCGCTCGCCGTCCTGGCCACCGCCGTCGCCATGTGCGGCGTCGTCCTCGCGGCCACCTCCACCCCGTCGAACGCCGCCGCCTGCAACGGCTACGTCGGCCTCACCTTCGACGACGGTCCGACCGGCAGCACCAGCGCGCTGCTGAACGTGCTGCGCACCAACGGCGTACGGGCCACCATGTTCAACGTCGGGCAGAACGTCCAGAACAACCGGTCGGCCGCGCAGGCACAGGTGGCCGCCGGCATGTGGGTGGCCAACCACAGCTGGAACCACGCCCACATGACCTCGATGAGCCAGGCTCAGATGCAGTCGGACCTCTCCCAGACCAGCTCGGCGATCCAGTCGGCCACCGGCAGCCGACCGGTGCTGTTCCGGCCGCCGTACGGCGAGACCAACTCCACGTTGCAGTCCGTCGCGTCGTCACTGGGCATGCGCCAGGTGATCTGGGACGTGGACTCCCAGGACTGGAACGGCGCCAGCGTCAGCCAGATCGTGGCCAACGCGAGCCGACTCCAGGCCGGTCAGGTCATCCTGATGCACGACGGGATCCAGAACACCCGCGACGCCATCGGACAGATCATGGCCAACCTGACCAGCCGCAACCTGTGCCCCGGCATGATCTCGCCGTCCACCGGCCGCGCCGTCGCGCCGGACGGCACCACCCCGCCGCCCACCACCACCCCGCCGCCCTCCGGCGGCACCTGCACCGCGACCGCCACGACCCCCAACGTCTGGGGCGACCGGTACAACACGTCGGTGACGGTCAGCGGCGCCAGCACGTGGACGGTGGTCGTTGCCATCACCTCGCCGCAGCGGGTCACCACGATCTGGAACGGCACCGCCACCTGGGACAGCAGCGGCACAGTCATGACCATGCGGTCCAACGGCAGCGGCAACACCTTCGGCTTCACCACGATGACCAACGGCAACAGCAGCGCCCGCCCACAGATCCGCTCCTGCACCTCGGGTTGACATCGCCCAGGTTGAGACGTGCGCGGTGGGTGCGCCCGGCACCCACCGCGCACCTGCCTGCCCGCCGCACGTGGCCACTAGCCTGCACTGATGCGACACACCCTCACGCCCGGGGACGACAGCCTGCACGGCCACTTCTCCCCCGACTTCCCGCCGGTGCTCACCATCGACCCCGGCGACACCGTCACCTATCGCACCCTGGACTGTTGGTGGTCCGCCGGCCCGTACCCCGGGGGACCGAACCGGGACCGCCCCCGGGTCGCACAGCACCGGCCCGACCACGGACACGCGTTGATCGGTCCGGTCGCGGTCCGCGGTGCGCGCGCTGGCCAGACCCTCGCGGTACGCATCGACGCGGTCGTCCCGGGCAGTTGGGGAACCACAGTGGCCGGCGGCTGGCCGAGTGGGTTCAACCAGCGCTACGGCGTGCAGGACCAACCGGTGGTGCACGCCTGGGCGCTGGACCCGGTGACGATGACCGGCCGCAACCAGCACGGCCACACGATCGCGCTGCGGCCCTTCATGGGAGTGCTCGGCATGCCACCCGCGGAGCCGGGGCTTCACTCGACGATCCCACCGCGCCCCTGGGGCGGCAACCTGGACTGTCGGGACCTCACCGCCGGCAGCACCCTCCTACTGCCGATCCCGGTGGACGACGCGCTGTTCTCCGTCGGCGACGGGCACGCCGCACAGGGTGACGGCGAGGTCGGCGGCACCGCGATCGAATGTCCGATGGACGAGGTGACGCTGACCTTCGACGTACGCGACGACTTTCCGGTCACCGGCCCGGTGGCCCGTACCCCCGACGCGTGGCTGACCCTGGGCGTCGGCGCCTCCCTCGACGACGCCACGTTCACCGCGCTGGACTCGATGCTGACAGTGATGCAGCGGCTGCATGGGCTCAGCCGCGCGGACGCGGTGGCGCTGGCCAGCATCGCGGTCGACGTGCGGGTGACGCAGATCGTCAACCAGAGCGTCGGCGCGCACGCGGTGCTCCGCGACGACGCGCTGCGCTGGCCAGATCAGTGACTGACGATGCCACCGCGAAGCCCTCGGGACACAGCCCAGGGCGGGCCAGTGCCATCGCCAGAGGGGAGCGTGTCGGCTAACGGTCAGTGCGGGCTGCTTTCACGTTGTTGAATCTAATCTGACTCCGGGTTTTCACAACCGACGAGGAGGCACAGTGCCGGTCACGATCGAGTCAAAGGAAGACGCCGGTGCCGCGCTGGAGCGGGTGGGATTCCTACAGCAGCAGGTGGACGCCGGACAGATCGACCCCGCATCGGCCGGGCCGGAAATCGTCGATACCCTCAACGCCGTCGTCAGCTTTTTCGTCCTCATCGGTGCCACCGGGAATCTCTACACAGCGCTCGTCGAGCCACTGATGCAGTGGAACATCTACTCGGTGTCACTGAAGTTCCTGCGAGGGCCGGAGACTCCCGAGACGCAGAGCGCCCGGGAGCTGTTCGAGATGATATCCACCTTCTATCACAAGTGGGAGGTCCTCAAAACGGAGTAACGGCGGCTCCGAACCTCAACCCTCGGCGACAATTGCCCGAGTCAGGTCGACCACCTCATCGACTCGATGGTGCGGTGACATCGACGACCGCTCGTCGAAAAGCGTCCGCAAGAGCGGCACCTCCGATAGCGGCCACTTGCAGGCCATCAACAGATCGTGATCGCCCGGATGGCGGTCCAGATGGTTCGTGACCTCGATGAAGCCGCCCAGGTAGATGTGATCCTTGATGTAGCCGCCAGGCGCGGAAGTGTCGATCAGCCCCCGCTTCACACGGAGTGCGAGATCGAAGGCCTCGTTGGTGGTGGTATGTGGCAGGACAGCGTCGAAAACGGCTCGAAAGCCAGCCCGCAGCGCCGTGTCGCAGGCAATTACCCGCAGCGCGTACCGTCGCATGACATCGGGATCGATCATCCCCGCCTGCTGCTCGTGCCAGACCGCGAGACCCTCCTCGGTCCCCAGGTACCCAGGGATCCCGTGCGCCAGGAGATGCAGTGGCTGCCGCAAGCCGTTGGCCGTGCGCAGCACGTGGGTGCCGATCTCGTGCACGATCAGTCGCTGCACCGTCGGACCGGTGAAAGTGACCCCCCGCTTGACTCGCACCTGACGCCGCCGGCCGACCACACTCATTCGCGCTGCCATGCGATCGCTGTGGTCGACGGTCCACTCGTCCAGGCCCAACTCGACAAGGACCCGGCCCATGGTGGCTGCTACCCGGTCGGAGTTCCACGTCGCCTCGGTGTCGGCTGTCGGCGGCTGCTCTCCCAGGCGCCGGTACGCGTCCACCACGACAGCGGCGGCAACATCGCCGAACTGGCTCTGCGAGTAGCTCGTCATCGCCTCCGGGTCACGAGAGTGCAGTGCCGCGAGACCTGCCCGCGCGTACGCCAACTCTCGTTCAAGGGCCTCTCGCCACGGCCCCGCCTCCGTCGGTGCGGCGCGCGCCGCGTCGAGAGCGGCCGCGAGCTCACCGGGTATCGGCGGGTATTCGAAACGTGGATCCACGGCACGGCCGGCCCTGTGTGCGTCGAGAAACTCCGTCCGCACCTGTGTCAGGTTGGTGGGGGTGATGTAGTGGGCGTAGCGAACAGGGTGAACGGCGTCGAGCACCACCCGGGTGGCGTGGTTGATGGCATCCAGGTCGACGCCCATTGTCTGTTCCCTTCGCGGCATGACGGCTGCATGAGATGCTCTCACAGAGTCGAGCCGGACAGACGTTCGGCGACAGCATCCGGACGATCGGCCCACGGTTGAGGCATTGATGGGGCATTGCCCTCTCATGTCGTCGTCAGAAGAATAGTTCGAATGGATGTGCCACAGCCACGTTCCACAAGCGACAGCCCGATCCCGGACTTTCTTCCAATGGAGCGGCTGATACTGGCCGTCTGCGCCACCCGCACGCCCGCTGACGGGAGGTCGATCGCCGACAAGACGGTACGTGCGGATTTTCTGGAGCGGCTCGTCACCGGCCAGGTCAAGGGATTGCCCGGCGAAATCCGCACGATCCACCTCATCGGAGCATCCATCGTCGGCGAGTTGGTCCTGACCGGCCTCGACATCGGCTACCCACTGACTTTCGACTGGTGCAAATTCGACCAGGCTCCCCGGCTCTGCGACGCCAACCTGCTGAGTCTGTCACTGACGGACTCGACAATTCCCGGGCTCGACGCCACCGGAATGAGGGTCCGAGGATCGGTCAGCATGGTTCGGGTCGTCAGCACCGAGACGATTGATCTGCGCTACGCCCAGATCGACGGCGTGCTCCACTTCCGAGAGTGCGATCTCCGTAGTTCCTCGCACGCGGTCCGCGCGAGCCAGATGGCCGTCAGAAGTAACGTGTCCTTCGCCAAGACGGTCGTCTCGGGTCAGATTCGCATGATCGGCGCCCAGATCGGCGGAGCCGCCATCTTCCGCGGCGCGGATCTGCACAGTCCAAACGACGTGTGCCTGCAGGCCGAGCGCACGGAAATTGATGAGGGCCTCTGGTTCGATGCGGACGCCACACGACGAGCCGCGACCGTCGAGGGACGGATCATTCTCGACAACGCCAGGGTCGGTGGGTCCATCCTGTTGAGTGGCGTCGCACTGACCCAACCGCACCGGGGGTCGACACGCAAGCGGTTGAAAGACCGCGCCACCAGCCTGCAGGCGTATGGGCTCAAGGTCACCAGGGACATCAGATGTGACCAGGAGTTTCGGTCGGACGGGGCGATCGGTCTGTGTTTCGCCAGCGTGGAGGGGACGGTCTCGTTCGACACGGCGACCTTTGCTCCTGGTGCGGCTGACACAGCGGCCGACCCGAGTCTGGTCGACCTGTCCGGGACGTCTGCAGGAATGGTCGAACTCGACTTCGCACAACCTCCGGCGACGCTCGACATGACGAACGTGTCTGCCCGGGTGGTGACGGACAACCCGAGCACCTGGCCCGCCGTCATCGTGCTCGACGGGTTCGCGTACGACCGGTTGAGTTCACCCCAACCGGTCACCGTCCGCGAGAGGATCAGGTGGCTCACCAGGGGTGACACCAACTACCGCCCGCAGCCGTACGAACAACTGATCGCGGCGTACCGGCGCGCCGGCCAGGAGCACGAGGCGCGTGTCGTCGGTTACCGGAAACAACACGCCCGCGCAAAGGAGGTCAGAGGGATCTCGAGAATATGGTCGGGGATCCTGTGGGCCACCGTGGGCTACGGCTACCGCACCTGGCTCGCTTCGGTCTGGCTGATCGGGCTGACGGCCCTGGGGTGGTCCGTCTTCACGCCGATCGGCGAGAGCGCCATCGCCGCAGTGGAGAAGCCACCGCAGTTCCACTCACTCGTCTACTCGGTGGACCTTCTGATTCCGGTGGTGAGCCTCGGGCAGGACTCGACCTGGCGCTTCGACAGCGGTGCCCGATGGGTGGCCTGGGGCCTGATCTTGTCGGGATGGGTATTGACCACGGCCGTCGCGACCGCCATCGCGCGCGTCCTGCGCCAGGGCTGACCCGGGGCGGGGTGGCCCGCCCTCGACGTGCACCGCAGGAGTCGCGGACCAGACCGACGCGTCACACGGGCCCAGCCCTCAGCGTCAGCCGATTCTGTCGGGGGGCGCCGTTAACGTGTGGGCACTGTCGCCGCGCCGGCCGGATCGCGCCGCTCGCTGACCCTCGGAGGCCCCCCATGTCCCAGGAGACGACCTACCTCGAACTGTCCGAAGTGGACGGTGCGCACAAGTTCTACGAGGTCATCGTCGACAACGCCACGCTGACGGTGCGCTACGGCCGGATCGGCGACCAGGGGCAGGTGAAGGCGAGTGCCTATCCGGACAACGCCCGCGCCCGGGCCGCTGCGGCGAAGAAGATCGGGGAGAAGGTCCGCAAGGGCTACGCGCCGGCGGTCCCCGGCGTCCGCCAGAAGCGCACCGTGTCGCGGCGGCAGATCGTGAGCACCCGCTCCACCGCCCGCACCGCCCCGGTGCTCTGGCGCTACGACTCCGGCGCCCCCGCCTTCGGCATCTTCGTCGACGGGCAGCACTGCATGGTCGGCAACGAGCACGGAGTCATCACCACGCTCGACCACCACGCCCAGGTGCGCAGCCAGGTCCGCCTTCCCGACGGGGTGAAGTGCATCGTCGCCGACGACGCCTGGATCTACGCCGGCTGCGACGACGGCAACGTCTATGACCTGTCCGGCAAGGTGCCCCGCGTGGCGTACGCGATCGCCCCGGAGATCGACATCTACTGGCTGGACATCCACGACGGCGTCCTCGGCGTCTCCGACGCCGACGGCGGGATCACCGCCGTCGACCACGAGGACGAGTTCCTGTGGCGTCGCCCCGGGCGGGGGCGTTCGGCCTGGATGGTGCGGTGCGACGACGACGCGATCTACCACGGCCACTCGCAGGGCGTGACCGGCTACGAGTGGCGCACCGGCAGCGAGCTGTGGCACACCAGTACCGGTTCGGTGCTCTTCGGCTGGCAGGAGCACGGCAGTGTCTTCGCCGGCACCAGCAGCCGGGAGGTGGTGCGGCTGTCCAAGTCGGGCCGCCGCGAACGCACCTATCTGTGCGACGCCCCGGTCTTCTCCTGCGCCACCGCCGAGGGCGGCGAGTACGTCTTCGCCGGTGACAGCCAGTCCTCGATCTACTGCTTCGACGCGGCGGGCACCCGGCTGTGGAAGCTCGGCACCGGCTGCGGCTCGGCGTACTCCATGCAGTACCACGACGACCGGCTCTACGTCGTCACCACCGGCGGGCATCTGGCCTGCATCGACGCGAGCGAGCCGGCGATCCGCGCTGCGCAGGCCGGGAACGTGCCCGAGGTACGCGACGTCAAGGCCCCCCGCCAGGCGCCCCAGCCGGTGCAGCCGACGATCGTCGAGGTGACCAGCGACTCGGGCGCGGGCGTGGTCGTGCAGTGCCTGGACGACCGGGGGCGGCTGCGGATTCAGGTGCTCTCCGACGGTTACCGGCGCGACTGGTCGGTGCAGTTCCCCAAGGGGATTCGCGAGCCGGGCGCCCGCTACCTGGTGACCGAGGTGCGCGAGTCCAGCCGCGGTGGCTACTACCGCGCGTACGGCGACATCCGCCGGCTGCGCTGAGCCGCGAGCGCACCGCCTCGCTACCGAGGGGTCCCGGCCGCGCCCGCCCGTGTCGTAGGGTGCCGCCATGGCGCACCCCGTCCGGGCCAACGGCGACGCCAGCAGGGCCTGGTGGGCTGCCCCGCCGACGGGGCGGGTCAGTCACCTGCCGGGCATCGAGCCGGAGCTGTTGCGGGTGGCACTCGACCCGTTACCACCGGCAGCACCCGCGATCATGCACTACCGGCCCACTGTGACACGTCCTCTCGGTGACGTCGTGGACACAGTGCTCGACCAACTGGACACCGCGGCCCTCGCGATGTTCCCCCGCTGGCTGACGGGGGCCGACCATGTCGACAGCGAGGGCACGCTCGGCGTGGCGGCGGTGCGGGCCCTCGCGGCCCGCACCGCCGCACGCTCCCGGCACTTCGGCCCGTTCCTGGCCGACCTCGCCGAGCGAGGACTGCGCGGCCCGCACCACCCCGGCGGCCGGTCCCGCTTCGCCCCGGGGGTACGCGCCGCCGGGCTCGCCCGGGTGATCGCCGACGCGTACGACCGGCAGAGCTGCGTGCTCGTCGTGGCCCTGCCCGACGCCGACGCCGACGCCGAGCGGACGCTGGTGGCCGCCGCCGAGTGGCTCGTGCGGCACGGTGGCTTCACTGTGTGGTTGGCCGGCGGACCGCTGCGACACGCCGACCGGGTGCGCTCAGTGCCCATGCCGGTGCCGGCGCGATTCGCCGAGCTGGCCAGCACGACCGAACGGCTTCCGGCGCTCGCCGCCGAGCCGGAGTCGACGGTGCTGGCCTGGCCGCCGATCGCGGGCGTGCCCCGCCGTGACAGCGCTGCCGAGCAGGCGTTGGAACGTGCGCTCGCACCGCACGACTGGGCGCGGGGCCGGCGGTGGAACCAGACCTACGAGTGGCACGTCCTGGCCACGGCGTACCGTCTGGATCTGTTTTGGCCCACGGAGGGTCTTGCGGTCGAGGTGGACGGCCCGGAGCATCGTGGGCGAATCGCTTTCGCCAACGACCGGCGGAGAGACGTGCAGCTGCAACTCCTCGGGCTGGACGTGCTCCGCTTCACCAACGAGCAGGTGCTCACCGACGCGCCGGCGGTGGTCGACGGGATCCGTCGGCTGCTGGCCCGGCGACGCGCGGGCGGCACGCACCCCCACGGAGATGAGACATCATGACGAGCCCGGCGGACGTCCCGCACCTGACGCCGAACCAGATCAACGCCCTCGTGGTGCTGATGGTCGAGGCACGCCGACTCACCAACGTCGAGCTGAAAGAGCTGGCCGGTTTCACGCTGACCGGCAAGGACAACACGAAGCTCGTCGACCTGGGCCTGGTGGACACCGATCGGACGCACCGGCCCTTCGCCCACGAGCTGACCGAGCAGGGCTGGCGGGTGGCACGTCAGCTGCACACCGCCGCGCCGCCGAAGCAGGGTGGCTCGACGACCCGGTCCCTGTTCGTCGTCCTGTCCAACCTGCACCGCTCGCTGGACCGGCTCCGGGTCAGCCACGGCGATTTCTTCAAGCAGACCGAGGCAACGGCCGCCCCGGCGACCAGCGAGCCGCGAGACGGAGCACCGGCACCCACGAAGACCGCTACGACGGCTGCACCGGCTGCTGCGGCGCCGGTGTCCGCGGCGGAGGTGGAGGCACTGGTTCGCTCGGCGTACCGGGATCTGGCCACCGCGCCGGGCGCCTGGGTGGGCCTCGCCGACGTCCGCGACCGGCTCGCCGACACCGATCGGGCCGCCCTCGACGCGGCGTTGCGGGCGATGGTCGGCCGGGAGGGCGTCCGCATCATCCCGGTGGCGAACACCAAGTCACTGACCGCACGGGACCGGGCTGCGGCCGTCCGCATCGGGAACGAGGACAACCACGCCCTGGCGATCGGCCCGGCATGATCTCGGACGACCAGCGGGCCGCGCTGGAAGCGGTCAGTCTCAACCCGGCGGTCACCCCCGACGACGTCTGGCGACCCAGCCCGCACAACGTGCCGGAGCTGCACGAGAAGGTGGCCGCGGAGATTCTGCGCGGGGTGGCGCGGGCCCGCACCGACGACACGAGCATGCCGCTCGGGGTGGCCATGCAGGGCCGCGCGGGCGCCGGCAAGACGCACCTGCTCGGGGCGGTCCGCGAACGGATCCAGGGCGACGGCGGCTACTTCTTCCTGGTCGACATGGTCAGTGGCAAGACGTTCTGGGAGAGCGTGGCCCTGGCCCTGGTGGAGGGGATGGGCCGCCCCCACGTCGGCTGGGGCACCCAGTTGAAGACCTTCCTGCGTCGACTCACCCCCCAGCTCGGCCTGCCGGTGGAGGTCCGCGACGCGGTCGCCGGCGCCCGACCGGTGACCCGTGCGCAGCTCGACACCTTCATCTGGGCGCTGCGCGAGCGCGATCGGGAGGTCGGGCGGGACGCCCAGGACACCGCGCGGGCGCTCGTCCTGCACGGCGCCATCGACTTCGAGGCACAGGACGTCGGTTACGCCCACCTGATCTCCGAACCGGGTGACCCGGCCGCGCGGGCGGCGTGGGGGTTGAGCGCCGCGATCCGCACCCCGCAGCAGGTCGTGCAGGACATCTCCCGGCTGATGGCCCTGACCCTGGACCCCACTGTCATCGCCGTGGACCAGCTCGACACGCTGTTCGCCCAGACCAGCACCTCACTGCTCAACCAGCATCAGGGGCTGGAGGACGGCCAGGCCAGGGTGCTCGGCCCGATCGCCGACGGCCTGCTCAAGCTCCGCGACATCACCCGCCGCACGCTGGTCGTCGTCTCGTGCCTGCCGGACACCTGGGTGCTGTTGACCCGCACGGCGCCCACCCCGGTCGCTGACCGCTTCCGTACGGCGACCCTGCCGGACCGGATCCCCACCCCGGAGATCGGGCAGGCCATCGTGTCGAAGCGCCTCGCCGCCGCCTTCGCGGGTATGTACTTCGGACCACCGCACCCCACCTGGCCGATCGCCCCCGCCGCCTTCGCCGACGCACCCACCCTGACGCCACGCGCCCTGCTCCGCCGGGTGGACCGCCACATCGCCTGGTGCCGTGATCGCGACGAGGTGGTCGAGCTGGACCGGCTCATCGACGGCGCCGACTCGACGCCGACGGTCAGCACCGCCCGTGGCGCTTCCGCCGATCCGACGACGGACGAGCGCCGCCTGCACGAGTTGGACGCGCGGTTCGCCGAACTGGTCGAGGCCGCGGACGTGTCGGCCGCCGTCGACCCGAAGGGCGAGGACGAGCACATGCCGCCGCTGCTCGCCGCCGGCCTGGCCGCCTGGATCGCCGAGCAGGCGCCGACCGGCGCCACCTACAAGTACGATCCGCCGCCCGGCCGCAAGCCCGCGCTGCACGGGCGGCTCATCGAGGTGCTCGACGAGGCCACCGAGAACGAGGCGCACTGGTGCTTCCGGGCGATCGCACACCCCAATGCCATCGCCGTCACCGCCCGGGTCAAGGCCGCCTGCACCCTCGCCGGGTTGGACCGGGACCTGCCACAACGGCGGCTGATCCTGCTGCGTAACGGTCCGTGGCCGACCGGGAAGCGTACGACCGAGGTGTTGACCGGCTTCGACGCGGCAGGCGGCGTGCGGTGTGCCGTGCCGGAGGCGGACCTGCGGGTCTTCGCGGCGCTGCGGGTGATGGCGGCCGAACCGTCCACGGCCTTGCAGGAGTGGCTGGTGGCCCGCCGTCCGGCCAGCGGCACCGAGCTGTTCCGCGCGGTCCTGCCCGGGCCCGACGGGACGCGCGGCGGTGCCCAGTCGCCGACGCCCGACGACGACGAGCCACCGTCGGGTGGCCCCGAATCCGACCCGACGAACGTGTCGGAAGCCGACGTCCCCGCTGGCATGTCGACCGGCGCGGCGGCCGAGTCCGTACCCGCCGACCCGACCGACCTCGTGGTCGGCGAGGGCGGTCGGGCCGTTGGGCTGGGGCGGACCGTCGACGGCGGTCACCCCTTCACGGTGCCCCTGGAGTCGTTGCGCCGCCACGCGGTCGTGTTCGCCGGGTCCGGCTCGGGCAAGACCGTGCTGATCCGCCGGCTGGTCGAGGAGTGTGCCCGCGAGGGGGTCTCCGCGATCGTGCTCGACCCCAACAACGACCTGGCCCGGCTCGGCGACCCGTGGCCCGACCCGCCGGGCGGCTGGGACCCCGGCGACGCCGAACGTGCCGCCGACTACCTCGCACACACCGAGGTGGTGGTGTGGACGCCCCGGGTCACCGCCGGTCGGCCGCTGAGCTTCCAGCCGCTGCCCGACTTCACCTCCCTGCGGGACTGGCCCGACGAGTTCGACCAGGCCGTCCGCTCCGCCGTGGAGGCACTCGCGCCACGGGCGGGCGTGGACCGCTCCAGCCGGCTCGCCCAGCAGGGCAAGGCCGTCCTCACCGAGGCCCTCCAGGCGTACGCGCGCAGCGGGATGGTCGGCCTGCCCGGCTTCACCGAGTTCCTCACCGATCTGCCCGAGGGCGTCAGTCGGCTGGCCCGCGCCGGGAAGCTCGCCGAGGAGTTGGCCGAGGCGCTCAAGGCGGCGATGGTCACCGATCCGCTCTTCGGCGGGGTCGGCGCGCCGGCTGACCCGGGGCTGCTGCTGACGCCGTCGGCGGGGCGGCGGGCCCGGGTGTCGGTGATCAGCTTTGTCGGCCTCACCTCCGACCAGGAGCGGCAGAGCTTCGTCAACCAGTTGCAGATGGCGCTCTTCGCGTGGATCAAGCGGCACCCCGCCGGTGACCGACCGCTGGGCGGGCTGTTCGTGATGGACGAGGCGCAGACGCTCGCGCCCTCGACCGGCACCACGGCCTGCACCGCCAGCTCGATCGCGCTGGCCTCGCAGGCCCGCAAGTACGGCCTCGGGCTGGTCTTCGCCACCCAGGCGCCCAAGGGTCTGCACAACCAGATCTCCGGCAACGCGACGACGCAGTTCTTCGGGCTGCTCAACGCGCCGGCGCAGATCGACGCGGCCCGGCAGCTCGCCGAGGCCAAGGGCGGGCGACTGCCGGACATCGGCCTGCTCAACAGCGGTGAGTTCTACGCGGCCGGGGAGGGGTTCTCGTTCGTCAAGGTCCGCACCCCGCTGTGCCTGACGCACCACCCGAAGGCGCCGTTGACCCCCGAGGAGGTCGTCGCCCGCGCCCGCCCGGCTGGGTAGCCTGGGGCCATGATCTTCATTACCGCCAAGTTCCGGGTCCTGGCCGAGCACGCCGACAGGTGGCCGCAGATCGCCGCCGAGTTCACCGAGGCGACCCGGGCGGAGCCGGGTTGCCTGTGGTTCGACTGGTCCCGCAGCGTGGACGATCCCACGGAGTACGTGCTGGTCGAGGCGTTTCGCGACGACCAGGCCGGCGGGGCCCACGTCCAGTCCGCGCATTTCCGCACGGCCCAGGAGACCCTGCCCCAGTACCTGGCCGAGACGCCGCGGATCGTGAACGCCACGGTGCCGCAGGAGGACTGGTCGCTGCTCGGCGAGATGGCCGTTCCCGAGGGTCGCTGACCGCCACCGGTCCGCGGTCAGCGACCGTCGTCAAACGCAGCCCGTCCGCGGTCCGCGGTCCGCGACCCGCCGTCAGCGCAGCCGGCGGGCGGTGAACCGTGCCGGCGGGTCGGCGATGACGTCCTGTGCCGCGATCAGCTGGATCTCCCGGGTTCCCGCCGCGAGAGTGGCCTCGAGCACGGCGTAGACGGAGGCGATGGTGCGTTCCAGCGCGGTCGCGGGTGAGCCGGTCGTCCACAGGTGGGCGAGGTACAGCGCCGCTGTGACGTCGCCCCCACCGTTCGGGTTGATCGGCAGCAGCGGCGTGGTCACCGCCCAGGCGCCCTCGTCGGAGACCGCCACCACCTCCAGCGAGTCCGGCGGCAGGTCGCCGTGGAGCACGCTGGTCACCAGGACGTGCCGTGGCCCGGTGGCGCGCACCACGTCGACCGCGTCGAGCACCTCGGCCAGTGAGTTCGTGGTGCGACCGGCGAGGAAGTCCAGCTCGAAGTGGTTCGGCGTGATGATGTCCGCACGGGGCACGACGGTGTCCCGTAGGTACTCCGGAATTCCCGGCCGGACGAACATGCCCCGACCGGCGTCGCCCATCACCGGGTCGCAGCAGTACACAGCGGCCGGGTTGGTCGCCTTCACAGTCGCCACCGCGTCCAGGATCACCGCGCCCATGGCCGGGTCGCCCTGGTAGCCGGAGAGCACCGCGTCGGCGCTGCCAAGGACACCGCGGTCCTCGATGCCCGCGATCACCTCCGCCACGTCTGCCGCCGGGAGCATCGGGCCCCGCCACGCGCCGTACCCGGTGTGGTTGGAGAAGTGAACCGTCAGGACCGGCCAGACCTCGTGCCCGAGGCGTTGCAGCGGAAAGGCCGCCGCCGAGTTGCCGACGTGACCGTAGGCGACCGACGACTGGATGGACAGGATCTTCACCGGCCCATCATCGCCGCTGCGGCTGACGGCGCACGGACGGCCCGCCGAATCTGTCGGGTGGCCCACTCGCCGCCCACCCGGGACGGCACGAACGGGCGACCCGGACCGTGTCGTCCGGGCCGCCCGAGCGGTGGCGGGGCGACCGGCGCGCTGGCTGGCCGTCCCGTCGTACGGTCAGCCGCCGAGGCTCGCCGCGGCCGAGGCGATCGACGAGGCGAAGTAGCTCACCTGGGTGTAGACACCCGGGTAGTTGGGCCGGGCGCAGCCGTTGCCCCAGCTGACGATGCCGACCTGGATCCAGGCGTTGCTGGCGTCGCGGCGGAACATCGGGCCGCCCGAGTCACCCTGGCAGGTGTCCGTGCCGCCGCTGGCGTAGCCGGCGCAGATCTCCTGGGCGGGGATGAGGTCCCCGCCGTAGTTGGCGTTGCAGGTGGAGTCGCTGACGAACGGCACGTTCGCCTTGAGCAGGTACCGCTGCTGGCCGCCGCCCTCGCGCGCGGCGCCCCAACCGGCCACGGTGAAGGTGCCGCTGTCGTACGCGGTGGTGCTGGCGATCGGCAGCGTGCTCAGCCCGGTGACGGGGCTGGCCAGCCGGATCAGCGCCCAGTCGCGGCCGGCGCCGTTGTAGCCGGGGGCACGGTAGACGTAGTTGGACCGGACGGTGATCCGGCTGGACGACTGGAGGTCGACCGTCCCGAGCGTCGCGGTGATGCTGGTGTTGGTGCCGGTCGCGCCCACGCAGTGTGCCGCGGTGAGCACCAGCCGGGGGCTGTACAGCGCCCCGCCGCAGCCCATCGAGAGACGCACCATGAACGGGAACTCGCCCTGAGCGGCGCGGGTGCCGCCGACGACGTTCGGCGTCACGGGGCTGTCGGCCGCGGCGGCCGGCGCGGTGAGGGTGAGGCTGGCCGCGGTCACCGCGGCCAACGCGGTGGCCAGCAGGCCAGTGAGGGTACGCCAGCGAACCATGCATTCCTCCGCATCAGGATGGCACGCCTCGTGAGCGCACCGCAGTCGAGATAGCGGTCATCATATTGAGGATTATGGATCTAGCGGGTCATCCTCTCTGGGTCGTACCACCGGCGGTATGGATCTCGCGCGGCGCGGCGCGGCGCGG